>DGUV01000092.1:292-3715 GCA_002395775.1 Prevotellaceae bacterium UBA4301 | reverse complement strand
TGGACAAGGCAACAGCCGATGACTACATCAAACGACTGAAATAATGATTAAGAAGAAAGACGGATTTCAGGGCGAACGGGCAGTAGTGCTACCTCCGATGCTGGTAGAGATGGAAGAGCAGGACTTGATGTGTAAAGGACTGTTTATTACAGACATCGGCTACTACCCTAAGGCCGAACATCACTACCGTGTTCGTGACCAGGGGGTAGATCAATATGTACTCATCTATTGCGTGGACGGCAGTGGATTCTATGTCGTTGATGGCAAGCGATATGAGGTGAAGAAAAACCAGTATTTCGTGCTCCCGGCTTATAAGCCACATGAGTATGGAGCAGACAAAGGCAAGGGGTGGACAATCTACTGGGTACACTTCCGAGGCATCGCGGCTCCCGTCTTTGCTGAAGGTGCCAACACGCCACAGACCATCAATGTGACGATGAACTCACGTATCAGCGACCGCATCAATATCTTCGAGGAGATACTGACAACGCTACACTTCGGCGAGGGCATCGACGATTTGCGCTATGCCAGCAGTCTGCTGATTCGCTTTCTGGCCTCCATGCGCTATATAGGCCAGTTCCGTAGAGCCAAAGCTGGTCAGCAGCCGTTCTCAGCAAGTACTGATATTGATGTCGTGGAGCAGGCTATACATTATATGCGTGAAAACATAGAGAATAGCATTTCCATCAAAGAGGTGCTTCACTACGTAGGTTATTCGCAGAGCCATTTCTCCACGCTGTTCAAAAACAGAACGGGCATGAGTCCGCTCAGCTATATCAATCATCTGAAAATGGAGCATGCCAGCTATCTCTTGAAAACCACCGACCTGAAAGTAAACCAGATATGCTATAAAGTAGGCATAGAAGATCCGCTATATTTCTCGCGTCTGTTCTCGAAAGTTATGGGCATGAGCCCGACAAAATATAAAGAAAGCCTCACATCCGAATAGGAGTGAGGCTTTCTCTCTTATGACGCTGCGTCAATGAATGTGCGGAACTGGTGGATGCCCTGGTGGTTGTTGTCGAGGGCTTCGACCTCAGCAAGATAACGGAGTGCTTTCTCCTTGTCGCCCATGCCATAGTAGCCGAGGGCGAGCATGTACTTGCAGTGGATGATGTTCTTTTGGTCAAGAGAGTCTTCCCAGATGAGCATGTCTGGCAGCGAGACGGCAAAGTAATCCATTACCTGGTGTTCAAAGATGTGCTGCTTGCCGTAATTGATGAGCTTGTTGAAAAGACTGCGAGCCTTGTCCTCCTGGCCGATTTTGCGGTAGCATAGAGCAGCGTAGAAAATCTTGTCGGGCTTCGCATCGTTATAGTACATCGCTGCTGCCGGTTCGGTAGGTCCTTCTTTACCCTCCTCGTAACGTCCGAGGAAGTAGAGGAAATCGTTGTCCTGTGCGCCGAAGAGTTTTCCCTCACCCAGATGAGGCGGGAATTCGAGGCACTCTTCCAAGAGTTGCTTGGCACGCTTGTCGGCAGGATCTTTCTTTAACAACTGCTTCGCAATCTCCAGGCGACACATCTGATACTGTCCGCTCACCTTACCTTCGCCACCCTCCCACGGATGGAAGGTGTGGTTGTCTATCAGCTGCTTGGCCTCCTCGTAGCGTCCCAGCATGTTGAGCAGGGTGGCTTCTTCGAGCACGAGGTCGTCACGGCGCAGGATAAGTGCTGGGTATTTCTGTAGGAAAGCCAGGCGCTCGGCGTGCGGCTTGTGCAGACGCTTATAGAGTTGGTCGAGTTCCATCAGCACGCGCTCGTCGTTTTCGTCGAGGTGGAAGGCGCGTTCCATGTATTCAAGAGCTTCCTGCTGACGGTCCTGCTTGTTAAAGCGAGCCAGGGCGAGGTTGCGCCAGACGGTAGGAAAGCTGGGGTCGAGCTTGGCCGACAGTTCCCAGTTCTCGATGGCGAGGTCATACTGGCGGGCTGCATAGTAGAGACACCCCAGATAGTAAGGAGCCTTGGCTCCACGTGGATGGTGCTTCTTGGCGACTTCGAGGGCGATGACATCCTCCGCACGGTTGGGGAAACAATAGTTGGAGTCGGCTTCCTCTGCCAGTTCGAAGAGGTCACACCCGTCGCCATTGGGGGTGAGGCTACCCATATAATACCATGTCATTGGCGTGGTGGCACCTTCGTCAATGGCTATCTGCCAAATAGCACGAGCCTCGTCAGCAAGACCGGCAGCCCAATAGTCGAGAGCCACTTCATCGTAGTTCTGGGCACACTTGCGCAGCATCGTTTTCAGATCTGCCAGTACGGCGTCGTCCTGTTTCAACAGATATTTCTCATAACGGCAACCATAGTTGAAGAGGTCGTACCTCAGTGACTCATCAATGAGAATCAGCGCCTCGCTGGTTCGTCCCAGTTTGCGCAGAATGGTGGTTTTCAGGGCACGAGCCTTGTGGTTGTGCCAGTTGTTGTTCAGACAGCGTTCAATCTCGTCGAGGGCATCCTCGTAGCGTCCCTGCATGGTACTGATTTTCGCAGCTTCGAAGTAGCCGGCGTCAGCCCAAGCCTTGCTCCATGTGGCTTTCCAGAAGAGTTCGTAAGCCTCGTTCGTTTTTCCTTGGTACTTCAACGCCAGGGCGAGGTTATAGATAGACTCGCTATCGTATGGGTTCGGATTGCGCTTCATCGACAGCTTGACAGCCTTGCGCAGATACTCCTCGGCCTTAGCAAAACGAGCTTTGCGAATGTACCACAGTCCCATAGCATTGAGGCAGCGGATGTCGTTGGGGTCGCGGCGCAGGGCCTCTTCGTAGTAGTCGGTGGCCATCCAGGTCGCATGACGATATTGCTCCAGGTGCAAACCCGTAAGATACAGCTGTTCGTTGGTCTTAATCTGCTCAGGCAGCAAAGCAGCTTCGGCACTATCGGGTATGGGGCGTATCTCGTCTGCTTCAGCGTGCCACTGAAGTACGGTACGCTGTCCGTAGACAAAGGTTTTGACTATTTCAAAGCTAAGCTCATTGAACTTGGCACCCCGCACATCGACCTTCTCTACCAACACCTTCTCAGGCGTGAGGGTAAGATCTTTCTTGTAATATACTTCACCGCTATCATTTCTCAGAATGACGCAAACATCCTGCTTGTTAGTTGCAAAAACCTTGAACTCAACAAGGGATCTGTTATCATCGCCCTTGGGAGAGTGGGCAGGGGGGAGACTGTTGATGTTGAATATGAGGTCTTTGCTGGCCTCCTTCACTACGCCCAGCTCGCGGTAGGGCATGAAGTACTGCGTAAACATCTTTTCCTCGTAAGGCATCAGCCACGTGAAGTCGGGCTGATTCTCGGTATAGACACCTGCCATCAGTTCTATGTAGGGACGGAAGCCCTTTTCCGTGAATCCCCATTTCTGGCGCTCTTCCTCGGTAGAGTCATCCGTGAGGTTTCGGTCCCAGGCACGTCCGAAGTCACC
>DGUV01000092.1:0-196 GCA_002395775.1 Prevotellaceae bacterium UBA4301 | reverse complement strand
GGCGAGAAATGGTGTGAGGCTACATGCAGCATACCGGCACGGGTGTCGTTTTCGTATCCACCCTCGAAGTTGAAGCGCGAGTTGACGCCCATGTAACTGGTTGGTACGAAGATATTCTTGTAGTTCGAAATGTCTACACCTGCCGAGTAGTCCATCTTGTAATAGGTTCCAGTAGCGATGGGGAACGACGATACGG
>DGUV01000067.1 GCA_002395775.1 Prevotellaceae bacterium UBA4301 | reverse complement strand
AACACCTTGTCCCACTCCTGCGTCATTTCCCGCTCGACGTTTGCGTCGCCTTGCTTGTCAAAGAACTTTTGCATACATTTTCCGTTTTTCGTTGATACTTTGTCATTAGCTTCGTTGAAATACAAGTCCACCTGCATTACGAATGCAAAGATACAATTTTTCTTCGATATCGTCTCACCCGCAAAGTTTTTTTGTTACCTTTGCAACCATGAAACGGATTCTCTTCATTTGCCTCGGGAATATTTGTCGCAGTCCGATGGCGGAAACCATCATGCAGAAGATGGTGGACGAGCGGGGACTGGCGCGAGATTTTGAGATTGACTCGGCCGGACTGATTGACTATCACGAGGGCGAGCAGGCAGACCCTCGCATGAGGGCGCACGCCAGTCGCCACGGATACAGGATTACTCATCTTTCGCGCCCCATAAGGACATCGGACTTCCGCCACTTCGACCTCATCATCGGCATGGACGACTCGAACATCGAACGTCTGCATCGTCTGTCGCCCGACTTGGAGACTGACGCAAAGATTCACCAGATTTCGGAATACTTCACGGACGTGCGAGCCGACCATGTCCCTGACCCTTATTATGGGGGTTCAGAGGGTTTCGAACGAGTCATCGAGATGCTGGAAGATGCCTGCCAGGGAATCCTTTTGACATTCAACATCTAACATCCACCCAATGGCCATACACTACACGAAGAAGGAGGAGATACTGAACTCGTCGTCCCACGGTGCAGGCATCGTGCTGGGGATGGCGGTGGGAGCCGTGTTCCTGTACTGGGTCTATCGTCAGGGCGACGGTTGGGCGCAGTTTGGCGTGTGGCTCTACCTGTTCGGCATGTTGTCGTCGTACCTTGCCTCGACGGTCTATCATGCCCTGCCCTCTTCGTGGGCACTGAAAGAGACGCTCAGGAAATGGGACCATGCGGCCATCTACTGGCACATAGCCGGTTCCTACTCGCCCATCACGCTCATCGCCTTGCGCCAGCAGGGGCTATGGGGATGGGGATTATTTGGCTTTGTCTGGGCATGCGCCATCGTGGGCACCATCATGAGTTTCCGTCGGCTGCGTGAGCACAGCAACCTGGAAACGGGCTGTTTCGTGCTGATGGGGCTTTCGTGTCTCGTGGCCCTGAAGCCCCTTCTGGACGTCATCCCCGAGAGCTTTGCATGGATTGTGGCCGAGGGGGTCTGCTACATCACCGGAGCCCTGTTCTACACACTGCACCAACGACCCTACATGCACTCCGTCTTCCACTTCTTCGTGCTGGCGGGTTCGGTGTGTCACATCGTGGCTGTATGGGGAATACTGATGAATAACTAATAATAAATGTTAAATAACGGGGGTTCGTGGAAAAAACCTCCGTTCTTATTTGCTATTACTAAAAGCTTAGTTATATCTTTGCATCGGATAACTAAAACTTTAGTAATATGAAAAGCAAAGGCGAATACACGTTGACGAGAAGCGAGATGACCGTCATGAACATACTCTGGAGTGCCGGCAAGGCGCTGGACGTACACGAAGTGGTGGCACGATACGACGAACCCCGGCCTGCCTACACCACGGTCAGCACCTTCCTGAAGATACTTTCTACTAAAGGTTTCGTAGATTACAAACGGGGCAACGGGAAGCAATATCTCTACTTTCCGCTCGTCTCGCGGGCGCAATACACCAGTCGCGTGATGCGGGACGTGAAGGACAACTTCTTCGGTGGCAGCGCCTCCAGGTTTGTCCAGTTCTTTGTGGAGAACGAGTCGCTAAGCGAGGCCGACATCAAGGAGTTGCTCTCCCTAATCCCTAATCCCTAATCTCTAATCCTTAATCCTTTAATCCCTAATCCCAAGACCATGGGCACCCTTACCTTATACGCCATCAAAAGTAGCATCACTCTGGCCTTGCTCTATCTGCCATACGCCATGATGCTGAGGAGGGAGACCTTCTTCAGGCTCAATCGCGCCATGCTGCTCGCCATTGTTTCTATTTCGCTGGTGGTACCTTGCATCAATCTTCACATCTGGGACAACACGGTCGTTGCCATGCTTGAGCCCCAACAGGAGGCCCTGCGACAAATCACGCTGCCCACGCTTGTTGTGGGAGCTGGCCCCTCCTATCCTTCCCCTGAGGAAGAGAAATCCTCCCTCCTCCTTAGCGAGGATTGGGGCAGGAATCTTGTTCTCCTATATATGATAGGTATGGTCGTGTGTCTGTTATGGAAACTCGTCGGGTTTGTGCGCCTCGTGCGCTTCATCCCAAGCGGATGTCTGTGGACCGACAAGGTGGACGGGGCGACCGTATATTGCCACATCGGACAGGTGTCGCCCTTCACGTGGATGCGGAGCGTAGTCATCGGAGAGAGTCCCCTTCCGTCCTCCCCCAAGGGGGAAGCCATTCTCCAGCACGAACTCGCCCACGTCCGCATGCGACATTCGTGGGACACGCTCGCGGTCTCCCTGGTGGAGGTGCTCCAGTGGTTCAACCCAACGATTTGGATGCTCGAAGCATCGATGTATGAAGTACACGAATATGAAGCCGACGACGCCGTACTGCGCAGAGGCATCTCGGCACATGATTATCAACTTTTATTAATCGAGAAGGCTGTGGCACACACGCCCTACCCAATGGTGCACGCGTTCCGCCACAGCCAACTCAAAAACCGTATCACTATGATGACAAAGAAGAAATCCCCCCGTTGGGCACGCCTGAAAGTCCTCTACGCAGTGCCCCTGACCCTCGTTGCCCTTGGGGCAATGGCCAGTCAGAAATTCATCGACAAAGTGGAAAAGACCATCGTAATGAAGAACGTGAAATGGGAACCCGCTGCCCAGCAAGCCGATAAGCCAAATGACGCGAACGAAAAGTTCATTCACATTAAGCCCGGCACCATGCGATTCATCGTCGATGGCAAGGAAATGACCGAACAGGAAGCCCTCAAGTTCGTGCGTGGGAAGCAAATATCCGGCGAGGTCAAGACATTGTCCGACGGAACCACCATAAACGTCTTTACAACCATCACTCCTGAAAAGGAAGTAGAGACACCAAGCAACACGGACAATAAGCCCTACCTCGTGGTTGTCGATAAAAAGGTGGCCGGTAGCGTAGAAAGCATTGATGCACTCAGCACGATTGTAAGCGAAGACCAATGGGGAGACATTGCAAGCATCTCGGTCGAACGCGGATCAGTGGCCAAGCAAATCCACAAGGAACTTTTCGACGAAAGCAAGATGAAGGGTGTGATAAACATCACCATGATGAAAGAAGAAGAAAAAGGTGAAAAGGCCACCGTTTCACCAGACAGCATCATCTTCGACATCCCCGAAGTAATGGCAGAGTTCCCTGGCGACATCTATGGGTGGCTGGGGCAGAACATCAGTTATCCGAAGGAAGCTCAAGATAAGAATATAGAGGGGCGCGTAGCTATTGAGTTTGTTATTGAAAAGGACGGCAGTGTTTCCGGGGTAAAGGCACTCCGTTCACCCGACAAATTACTTTCGGACGAAGCCATTCGCGTGGTAAAAGCAATGCCAAAGTGGAGTCCTGCCAAGGTAGAGGGCAAGCCCGTGCGCATGCGCTATGTCCTGCCCGTAATGTTTAAGTTGCCGAAAAAGGAACAAGCTGCAACCAATGTGGTTGACTAAGGCATACCCCCCCCCGACCGACCGCTCGCAATGAGTAGTCGGTCGGTTTTTTTTTACGATTTCCTTACATGTGCAGGTACGAGTCCTTGAAGCCGAGGAAGTAGAGGACTCCGTCGATGCCGATGGTGTTGATGCTCTGGCGGGCATTGGCCACGACGCGGGGCTTGGCATGGAAGGCAATGCCCAGTCCGGCCAGCGAGAGCATGGGCAGGTCGTTGGCTCCGTCGCCCACGGCAATGGTCTGTTCCAGGTCCACCTTCTCCACCTGAGCAATGAGGCGCAGGAGTTCGGCCTTGCGGTGACCATCCACGATGTCGCCCACGTAGCGGCCCGTCAGCTTGCCGTCCTCGCCAATCTCCAGTTCATTGGCATAGACGTAGTCGATGCCCAGCTTGCGCTGCAGATATTCGCCAAAGAAGGTGAAACCACCGGAGAGCAGGGCTATCTTGTAGCCATAGCGCTTGAGCACCATCATCAGTCGCTCCACGCCCTCCGTCATGGGCAGGTGTTCGGCAATGTCCTGCATGACGCTGACGTCCAGCCCCTTGAGCAGGGCCACGCGGCGGGTGAAGCTCTCCTTGAAATCTATCTCGCCACGCATGGCGCTCTCCGTGATGGCACGCACCTCGGCCCCGACGCCGTTGCGCTCGGCCAGTTCGTCGATGCACTCGGTCTGGATGAGCGTGGAGTCCATATCGAAGCAGATGAGTCGGCGCATGCGGCGATACATATCGTCCTTTTGGAACGAGCAATCCATCTCCATCTCGGAGGAGAAGCGCATCAGTTCCTCGTGCAGCCGGGCCTTGTCGTTGGGGGTGCCACGCACCGAGAACTCGATGCAGGCCTTGGCCGACTCCTTGTCCTCGTGCAAGGGGGGGCGGCCGGTGAGTCGGCGTATGGAGTCGATGTTCAGTCCCTGGTCGGCAATGACCTTCGTCACGGCCTGTATCTGCCTGGCCTCCAGCCGGCGGCCCAAGACGGTCAGTATCGAGCGGTTCTTGCCCTGACGGCCCACCCAGGCATTGTACTCTTCCTCGCTGACGGGGGCAAAATGGACGGTAACGCCCAGCTCGGAGGCCTTAAAGAGGACATGCTTCATCACCTGGCCCGAGTTCTGCTCATCGACGTAGATCATGATACCCAGCGAGAGGGTGTTGTGGATGTCGGCCTGGCCGATGTCCATGACGTCGGCATCGTAGCGGGCCAGTATCTCCATGAAGCTGGCCGTCAGTCCAGGGCGGTCTTCGCCCGTAATGCGCAGTAGTATTAGCTCTTTCTTTGTTTCCATGGCTATAAAAATTCTCATTAATTTGCGCAAAGTTACAAAATAATTGTGAATTCTTTCGTATCTTTGTCGCATTATGAATGAAAAGAATCCTCAATATCGGGAAATCTGGGTGGATTGGATGCGCGTTGCCGCCTGCCTCATGGTGATGGTTGTGCATGCCACCGAACCTTTCTACATCGGAGGCCCTGGGGCACAGATACTGACCGAGGGGGATGCCTGGTGGGCATCGTTCTTCGATTCGCTTGTGCGCTCCTGCGTGCCGCTGTTCGTGGTGGCCAGCAGCTATCTGCAGTTTCCCTTGCACTACCCCACCAGCCAGTTTCTCCGCCGCCGCGCAGTCAGGGTGCTCGTTCCCTTTGCCGTTTGGACGTTGGTCTATGCCCTTCTGTGGGGCCAGCCAGCCGAGAATCTGCGCTCGCTCTTGCTCAATTTCAACTACGCCGCCGGCCATCTGTGGTTCGTCTATATGCTCGTGGGGCTCTATCTGCTGATGCCCCTGCTCTCGCCTTGGGCCGAACGAGTGACAAAGCGCGAGCTCCAGTTCTATCTCCTGCTCTGTTTCCTCACCACCCTCATCCCCTTCGTCAGAGCCTGGGCCGAACCCTATCCCCCCATCATCTACGGCCCCATGGGACTCCCCAACCCGGCCCATTATCCGTTGTGGGGCGAGGCCAGCTGGAATCCCTATGGTCTCTTCTACTATCTGAGCGGTTTCGTGGGTTACCTGTTGCTGGGACTTTACTTCCGCCGCTTCGTGGGACCGCTATCGTGGCGGCGCACGCTCTGCATCGGACTGCCCTTGTGGCTCGCCGGCTTTGCCATCACCTTCGGAGGCTTCCTCGCCATGGTGATGAACGATGCCCAGGGCCAATTTCCCGTGACCGGCCCCATGGGCATGGTGGCCGTGTGGGAAACCACCTGGATTAACGATACCACCGGCGTGGCCCTCATGGCCTTGGGCTGGATTCTTCTGTTCCGGAAATTCTCGTTCTCAGGACACTTCTATCAGCACGTCCTGCTCCCCGTCTCAAAGGCTTCGTATGGCATGTATCTGAGCCACATGGTTGTGCTGGCCATGCTTGGCGGATGGTTGCGCGGGGCTTTGGGAACGGGGCACGACGGACTACTGGGAATATGGACCACACCGATACAGATACTTCTCACCGCCCTCTTGACGTTCTCCGCAGTAGGCGCTGCCTGCGTGGTGGTGCAACGCATCCCCAAGGTGGGCAAGTGGATTGTAGGATGATTAAGGAAAAGGTGAAATGGTAAATGATTAAATGGTAAATGGTAAATGAATGATATTTTTCAGCGCACACAGCTGCTTGTCGGCCCCGAGGCCATGGGGCGGCTGGCCAAGAGCCGCGTCATCGTCTTCGGCGTGGGTGGCGTAGGTTCGTGGTGCGCCGAGAGTCTTGTGCGCTCAGGCATCCGGCAGCTCACCATCGTCGATGCCGACAGCGTGGCCGAGAGCAACATCAACCGCCAACTCCTGGCCACCACCCTGACTGTGGGCCAGCCCAAGGTGGAAGTCATGCGCCAGCGATTGCTCACCATCAATCCCGATGCCGAAATCACAGCCTTGCAGCAGGTGTTCACCGAGACCACAGCCCAACAGTTTCCCCTGCAGGACTACGATTACGTCATCGATGCCATCGACTCGCTTCGCGACAAGGCCCTCCTCATCCGTCAGACTTGCCAGTCGGGAGCCAGACTGTTCTCCTCCATGGGCGCGGCGCTGAAGATGGACCCCACCCGCATCCGCGTGGCCGAGTTCTGGAAGGTTCAGGGCGACCCCCTGGCAAGGGCCCTGCGCAACCTGTTCAAGCGCCAGCATCAGTTCCCCAGCCGCAAGTTTCAGTGCATCTATTCCGACGAGCTCCTGCAAAACAAAGGAACCGCCATCAGCCCTGCAGCCGAGGCCAACCCTTTCCATAAAGCCCAAATCAACGGTACGGTCAGCCACGTCACTGCCATATTCGGCCTCATGCTGGCTGGCTTGGTGGTGCAGGACATCACCAAAGACTGACACTAAGCCCCCCGTCCACCTACGAATTGAGAGCCTCGAACAAATGGTCGAGAGCCACGTCGGCATTGCCTTCTGCCTCATCGAGCAGGGTAACGAATTTCGAACCGATGATGGCCCCGGCCGCATTCTGCTGAGCAGCTTCCAGGGTCTGGCGGTTCGATATACCGAAACCTATCATGCGCGGATTGCGCAGTTGCATCTCATTGATGCGGCGGAAGTATGCCTGTTTCTTCTCATCGAACTCGCGCTGTGCACCGGTCGTAGCAGCTGAAGAAACCATGTAGATGAAGCCATCGGTGTGCTCGTCGATGAAGCGGATGCGCTCGTCGCTGGTCTCGGGTGTGATGAGCATGATGACGCGCAGGTCGTAGCGGTCGGCCACGGGCTTCACCTGTTCCAGATAGTCGCGGAAGGGCAGGTCGGGGATGATGATGCCGGAAACGCCGCTTTCGACACACGACTGGCAGAAGCGCTCGATGCCGTAGTGGAGAATGGGATTAAGATAGCCCATCAGGATGAGGGGGATGGTGACCTCCTGGCGGATGCTCCGCAACTGGTCGAAGAGCAGTTGCACGCTCATGCCATTCTTCAGGGCCCGGGTGGCTGCCGCCTGAATGACCGGACCGTCGGCCAACGGGTCGCTGAAGGGGATGCCCACCTCCAGGAAGTCAATGCCACGACGCTGGAGGGTGAGGATAGTCTGTGTCGTGCTCTCCAGTGTCGGAGCACCTGCACAGAAGTAGAGGCTCAGGAACTTCTTGTCCTTGGGCCTTTCGGCAAACAGTTTATTTATCTTATTCATGATCTGATTTGTTTAACGAATCCCCTAAGTCTGTCTATGTCCTTGAAGGCAGGGGAAACTTCAAAGCGGGAATTGAGGTCGATGCCGATGCAACGGGGATGGCGGAAGGCCCTGATGCGCTCGGCATCGTCGGGACCTATGCCTCCACTAAGCAGGAAAGGTGTCGCCCCCTGGTAGGATTCGAGCACCGTCCAATCGAATTTCTCTCCGTTGCCGCCTACCGTCCTGCCCTTCGTGTCGAAGAGGAAGAGGTCGACGATGCCTTCGTAGGGCCGGGTCTGTGCAAGGTCGTCGGCAGTGGCGATATTGAATGCCTTGATGAGGGTGCGTCCATCGAGCGTTCGGGCGTACTCCGGCGATTCGTTCCCATGCAACTGGATGATGTCGAGGGCATAGTCTTCTGCAATTTGCCGGACTTGCTCGATTTGTTCATCGACGAAAACGCCAACACGCTTGCATCTCGTTGGCAGATAGGAGGGGCGCTCTGCAACGTATCTGCTGGATTGGGGCCAGAAGATGAAGCCCATCCAGTCGATGCCCAACGCCTCCGCCTCGCGGATGTTCTCCGCTTCGCGCATACCGCAAACCTTAATCAATTTACAATTCATAATTGGTCAATGAAATCTTGCAGGGTTTGGCCTGGATTGTCTGTCTTCATAAAGGTCTCGCCTATGAGGAAACCACGGAAACCAGCCTCGCGCAACTGACTGACCGTCCGCGGATTGCTGATGCCGCTTTCGCTGACCTTAACCGCATCGCGGGGCAACAACTCAGCAAGGCGGAAACTGTGTTCCACATCGGTAACGAAGGAGCCGAGATTGCGATTGTTGATGCCACAGAGGTCTGGCTCCAGTTCGGCATACTCCAGTTCGCGTTCGTCGTGCATCTCCAAGAGCACTTCGAGTCCCAGTTGGTGAGCCTTGTCCAACAGCGACCGGCATTCCTGCTTGCTCAGGCATGCGGCTATCAGCAAGACTGCCGAAGCTCCACAGAGGGCGGCCGCATAGAGTTGGGCCTCGTCGATGACAAAGTTCTTATACAAGATGGGGAGGGTCACACCGCTGAGACGTGCCTTGCGGATGAGCTGGTCACTGCCTCCGAAGTACGACTGATCGGTGAGGATGCTGAGGGCGGCCGCACCGCCTTGCTGATACGACAGCGGAATCGTGTCGGCCCGCCCGTCCTCCTTGATCCAGCCCTTCGAGGGCGAACGGCGCTTGAATTCGGCGATGATGCCTGTCTGGCTCTGCAGCAAGGCCTGGCGTAGGGATGGTTTCTTGGCATAGAGATGTTCCATCTCCAGACGCTTTCGGGCCACAATTTCATGTAAGATATCTTGCATGGTTGTTTCGGTTTTAACTGTTCAACTCCACAAACTTACGGAATGTACGCAGGGCGCTTCCGCTGTCGATGCTTTCGCGGGCTATCTCCATGCATTCCTCCACGCTCTTCTGACCCTTCTCCAGTACCTGAATGCCAAAGGCTGCATTGGCCAGGACGATGTTCTTCTGGGCAGGCAGGGCACGATTCTCGAGCACGGAGTCGAATATCTGTGCTGCTTCTTCCTCTGTGGCTCCGCCTACGAGTTCCTCGGGTTTGGCGATGTCGAAACCAAGGTCCTGGGGGCGGAAGATGCGCTCGTAGCTGTTCGTCGTCACCTTGAAATCGCCTGTGAGCGAAATTTCATCATAGCCATCGATGGAGTTCACGATGCCATAGTCAATACCAAGTTTCTGATACACCTGATGATAGAGCCGCATCTGGTCGAGGTTGGCCACGCCCAGCAACTGACACTTGGGCTGACTGGGATTGACGATGGGACCGAGCAGGTTGAAGATAGTGGGGAACTGCAGCGCCTTGCGGATGGGGCCCACAAACTTCATGGCCTTGGCAAAGAGCTGGGCATGGAGATAGACGATGCCAGCTTCGTTGAGTGAACGGTTCAGACGGTCGATGTCGTCGGTGAACTTGATGCCATGGTGCTGGATGACATTGGAGGCACCGCTCACGCTGGTAGCAGCATAGTTGCCATGCTTGGCTACTTTGTATCCGGCACCGGCAATGACGAAACAGGCCGTGGTGGAGATGTTGAACGTGTTCTTGCGGTCGCCGCCTGTGCCCACAACATCGATGTAGCGGTCGCAGTCGAGAATGGCACTGACACCCGTTTCCAAGACGCCGTCGCGGAAGCCGAGCAGTTCGTCCACGCTGACACCACGCATCTGCAGGCAAGTCAAAAGGGCCGTAATTTGTTCATTGGGAAACTCGCTATGGGTTATCCCTATCAGGATGTTTTTCATCTCCTCCCGGGTCAGGTATTCGTGGTTGAGGAGTTTGGCTAAAATCTCTTTCATTGGGATATAAAGTTTTTAATGATGGTTCTACCTTCTGGTGTCAGTACGCTCTCGGGATGGAACTGGATGCCATGAACGTCGTACTGGCGGTGGCGCAGGGCCATGATTTGCCCCTCGTCGCTCAGGGCTGTCACTTCCAAGCATACGGGCAATCCATCTGTTGCAACCACCCACGAATGGTAACGGCCAACGGTGATGGTGCGTTCCAGACCCTCGAAGATGGGGTCGTCGGCCACTATCTGGCAGGGAGTGGCCACGCCATGGAAGACCTGGGTGAGATTCTCAAGCCGGGCACCAAACACTTCGCCAATGGCCTGATGGCCCAGGCAGACGCCGAGGATGGGCTTCTTGCCGGCATAGGTACGGATGACATCGCACAGCAGGCCTGCCTCCGAAGGGATGCCTGGACCTGGCGACAGGATTATCTTGTCATAGGCCTCCAAGGCTCTGAGTTCGAACTGGTCGTTTCGTAATACCTGCACCTCAGCACCTTGTTCCTTCACCAGGTGACTCAGGTTGTAGGTGAACGAGTCGTAATTGTCTATAATGACTATCTTCGTCGGGTTATTCATAATTTTTCTGCTTTTTCGATAGCCTTGCGCAAGGCTCCCAGTTTGTTATTTACTTCCTGCAATTCGTATTCCACATCGCTCTTGGCCACTATGCCGCCACCGGCCTGGAACCAGAGTTCGCCATTGCGACTGACGAAGGTGCGTATGGTGATGGCCTGATTCAGCGTTCCGTCCAGGCCGATGATGCCGATGCAACCGCCGTATGCTCCGCGGTTGTGGGGCTCGTACTGCGAAATGAGTTGCATAGCCCTGACTTTGGGTGCGCCAGAGAGTGTGCCAGCGGGGAAGGTGTCGATGAAGGCCTTGATGGGGTCGGCGCCCTTGTCGAGCTCGCCACTCACCCTGGACACCAGATGGATGACATGCGAGTAGTACTGCAGGTCCTTATAGAAGTCCACCTTCACCCCGTGGCAGTTGCGGCTCAGGTCGTTACGCGCCAAATCGACAAGCATCACGTGTTCGGCATTCTCCTTCGGGTCGTTACGCAGATACTCCGCTCCCTGGCGGTCGGTCTCGGCATTGCCTGTCCGCTTAGTGGTTCCGGCAATGGGGTCGATGTAGGCACGATACGAATCCTCCCCCATCCGCTCTATGCGGCAATGCGTCTCAGGCGAAGAACCGAAAATGCGGAACCCTCCGAAGTCGAAATAGAAGAGATAGGGCGAGGGATTGATGCTGCGCAGGGTGCGGTAGAGCTTGAAGTCGTCCCCTTCGTAGCGCTGCACGAAACGACGGCTCAGCACTATCTGGAACACATCGCCGCGCAAGCAGTGCTGGATGCCCCGACGGATGTTCGCCCGGTGTTCGTCGTCGGAGAGCGTGGAGGAGACATCGCCTCGAGGATGGAAGTCGTAGGCCTGGACGTTGGACTTGTTCATCGTCCGGAGGACGTCGTCAATCTCCGCCTCGGCCGCCTGACTGCCGTTGGCACTGAGGCTCACCACCTTCAGCAGATTGTTGTGATGGTCGAACACGATGACCGTCTTGAACAATATATACAGCACGTCCGGAGCATCGTTCTTCTCCATGGTCTCGTCCTTCACTTCGATGTTTTCAAAATAGCGGACGGCATTGAACGACGTATAGCCGAACAGTCCGCATTGGGTGGCATCCTCGCCTTCGACCTGAATGTGGCCGATGAGGGTATGTATGGCCTCGGCCGTCCCAAAGTCGGGCGTCAGGGGTTGTTGGCAATGACTCCCATCGGGAAGACTGATGGTGGCAACGCCGTGTCCGATGGCCACACTGGCAATGGGATGGATGCCGATGAACGAATGGGAGTTGGCGGCTTCGTGGTAGTCGGAACTCTCCATCAGTGCACTCTGCGGATAAAGGTCGCGCAGACGCATGTAGGCGCCGACGGGTGTATGGAGGTCGGCCAAAATAGTCCTCGAGGTTGTTGTATAATTAAACATGGTAAAATGTGAAATGTGAAATGTGAAATGTGAAATGTCAAATGTCAAATGTCAAATGTCAAATGGTAAATGGTAAATGGTAAATGGTCAAATGGTCAAATGGTAAATGAAAGGTACGTTTCAATGTCCTTGTCACCACGACCGCTGACGGTCAGCACCACCACATCGTCCTTCCGAAACGACATCTTATCCAAGGCTGCCACGGCATGGGCACTCTCGATGGCCGGTATGATGCCCTCCATGCGAGTCAACTCATAGCCTGCCCGTATGGCCTCGTCGTCGTTGATGCTCAGCACCTTCGTGCGTCCCTTCCGGGCCATATTGCAGTGCATGGGTCCCACACCGGGATAGTCCAGTCCGGCCGAGATGGTGAAGGCCTCTTCAATCTGTCCGTCCTCGTTCTGCATCACCAGCATCTTGGCACCGTGCAGGATGCCCGTGGTGCCCTTGTGGATGGTGGCTGCCGTATGGTCGGTCTGCCATCCGTGGCCTCCGGCTTCGGCCAGGACTATCTTCACGCGCTCGTCGTCCATGTAGTGGTAAATCGTTCCGGCAGCATTCGAACCACCTCCGATGCAGGCCACCAGATAGTCGGGATGGTCACGCCCCACCTTTTCCTTCAACTGCCATTTTATCTCCTCCGAGATTACGCTCTGCATCCGGGCCACAAGGTCGGGATAGGGATGTGGCCCCATCGTCGAGCCCACTATATAGAACGTCTCCGCAGGATGGCAGCACCAGTCGCGGATGGCCTCCGAGCAGGCGTCAGAGAGCGTCATGTTGCCCGTGCGGACGGGATGCACCTCGGCACCCAGCATCTTCATGCGTTCCACGTTGGTGTGCTGGCGCTCCACATCGGTGGCACCCATGAACACCTCGCACTGCATCCCCATCAGTGCGCAAACCGTGGCCGTAGCCACTCCGTGCTGTCCGGCTCCCGTCTCGGCGATGATGCGGGTCTTCCCCATTCGCTTAGCCAGCAGGATTTGGCCGATGGTGTTGTTAATCTTGTGCGCTCCCGTATGGTTCAGGTCCTCGCGCTTCAGATAGAGTTGGCAACCGTAGCGTTCACTCATTCTCCTTGCATAGTAGAGCGGCGACGGACGCCCCACATAGTCCCGGAGCAAGGCATGATATTCCTGCTTGAACTCCTCGCTCTCGATAATCGGAAGATAAGCCTCCTGAAGGTCGTGCACACATTTGTAAAGAATCTCTGGCACGTAGGCTCCGCCGAACTCGCCGTAGAAGCCGTTCTTGTCCACTTGATAATTGCTCATATACTTAATTCTTGCTCCATGTTATTACGCAAGCGTCACCCTACGGGATGCCGAGCGCTTAACTCTTATTTCTTCGTTCTTAATTTCTAAAAGAAAAGGCCTGTCGCAAGAACGACAGGCCTTCAGCGTTTCTATATCTCCTTTCCTCTGGGTACGCGGCTATCTTCTCACGATTGTTCTGAATCCTGAGCCACGCCACCACCAAAGGTTTCTTGTCTGCTTCATCTTTAGGTTTCTATTGGTTTCGCTTGCAAAGTTACACAATTTCAACAAACTGACAAACAATTCGTTATATTTTCTTCCTAATCCTTAACAATTTCTCAATTTGGATAGCATTTAGGCAACATAACTGACCATTATATTTTCCTTCATAACCTCAGGATTTTTAGCCAATGATTCAATATTAACATAGTATTCATATCCATAAGTAGTGCTTTTCATGAAAAAACACACAACAAAGGCGAAGAAAAGAAAGGTGAAGGTGACGTTTTGATGCCAGAATGAGGTAAAAAAGTCTTCTTCACATTTTTTAAGATGGTAGGTTGCCTATAATTGGCGGAAAGGTTGTAACTTAGCATGCAAAGTTTGTAATCATTTCTTTGTCCGATTAAGAAGAATTAACTCCATCGACCGACATATTTCCGCCTGAATGGTGTATATTATAATAGAAAGAACAAATATAAAACGAAAAGAATAATGTACAAACAAACCATCATCACCATCCTGCTCGCCCTTGTCACCATGACGGGGTGGGGGCAGACATTCAACTGGAAGATTGAAGGGACTGCTGCCAATGCTAATCCCGAAGACACTTTGTTACTCATTGACTTAGAGGAACAAAATGAAGTAGCTACGCTGCAAGTAAGGAATGGTAGGATTATACCCACGAGTGGAACTCTGAGCAATCCCATAGTCTGTGGCATAGCAAAAGAGGGACGACCAGGTTGGATATGCGCCTTTGTGCTTGAGGAAGGTACGGCAACTATTGATATTGACTTAAACAAGGACTATGTGCAGCATATCGGGGGCACACCCGCGAACGACGACCTGATGGCTGTCTTCTCAGCGCAAAAGAGCGCACCCGATGACCTCCTGTTATCCCGTCAGAACATGTATAACATCGTCAGTAACGTCGTCTCAAAATATCCCAGCCATATAGTTTCATCCTTCCTCGTAGGCTTTTGCAAAGGAATCTTTACTCCTTCTCAATCGCTCAGCCTAATTGAGAAGTTGGCACCCAACCTTCAGGAAAGCAGCAAGATAGAGATGCTTAAAGATAATCTGACTATCGCGCAGGAAACCGAAGAGGGCAAGATGTTCAAGGAACTCACAGGAATATCACGAGACGGACAGCCAATAAAGCTCTCCGATTATGTGGGGCGGGGCAAGTATGTCCTCTTAGACTTCTGGGCTTCCTGGTGTGGCCCTTGCAAGGCAGAGATGCCGGGCGTCATTGCGATTTTTGAGAAGTACAAGGAAAAAGGTCTTGAAGTGGTCGGTATCACCGTAAATGACAAGCCGGAGCTTTCCGACTCTGTGGTTCAGAAGATGAATATCCCTTTTCCGCAGATCTATAAGTCGGCTCCAATGAGCACCTATGGTGTGACTGCAATTCCGGCAACCATCCTCTTCGCACCCGACGGCACCATCCTCGCCCGTGGATTGCGAGGTGAGGAAATTGAGAAGAAACTACAAGAGATATTTAATTAAAAATAGCACAATGAACAAGAAAATCATCATCACCATCCTGCTCGCCCTCGCCGCTGTGGCGGCGCAGGCGCAAGAGCCGTTCTTCTGCACAGATTCGGCAGTTGTCCGAGGACGGATTGTTGACTATTCACCGGTGATGGGCTTTCAGAATCTGACGGTACAGGTGACGGACATCTTCACGGGAGAGCTGAAGACGGCGACTGCAGAGATACGAAAAGATGGGACGTTTGAGAAGCGGCTGTTGTTGCATCATCCAATCCTCAATTGGTTTTACACAAATGAGACAAATATCAGCAAACAACAAGTACCTTTCTACCTCTGTCCAGGTGATACGTTAGAAATCTTGATATGTTTCCATGACGGCGATGTACCAGATTGCAGATACAGAGGCGGACACTCCGCAGAAGTCGCACGACTGCTAAAAGTCAGAAACGACTATCTTAGCCTGCAAAAACTCTGTCGTTTCTTTGAAGGTGACATCGAAGCCTATAACGCTTTTGCCGACTCTTTATATACTACTTGGCAACGTAAAATCGGCGCAATAGCCGATGCGTACCACTTCACCTCTTTCGAACGTCGGTTGGCAGAATGCGACATGGCAGCAGTCTTCGGAACCGCCTATCTCAGCTATTTCAGCCAGATACAGGACAAGATGGCGCAAGATGACCCTGCGGCTCCGTATACCGCAGGCAATGCCATGATGGAACGGCTCAGCCTCCCTGAAATCTATCCTCTGCTGAGGCGGTTGCCTAATAATGATTCGCTCATGCTCGCCACCAAATCCTTTCAATGGTATTTGAATTATCTCGAGTTTTCTGCACCTCTCCGCTATCCCTTGTTCGTCAAACGTGGGATGACATGGGGAAACAGCAGGGATGAGGTAACGGAGCAACTGTCATTGCTCCGCGACACAGGACGGAGGTTGTTTGCTTCGGAGAACGACGTGTTGCCAATACAGTTGTTGCAGCTCCATTGCATCAACGAGGCTATTGGCGAATGGATGGAAGCAGGCACGGCAGAAGAAAATTTCCGTTCGACGCGATCATTCCTCACACATCCGACTCTTCAAAGAAAGGCACAACAGATTTTTGATGAGCAGGCCAATATGGATTCCACACTTCCCTTGCCAGAAGGCGATGCCGCACACTTTGTGAAAGACATCCTTGCCCTATACCCTGGTCGCTATATTGTTCTGGATTTCTGGGCAATGTGGTGTGCACCCTGTAAGGCTGAGATTAGGGCGACAAAGGAATTCCGGCATCGTCTGCAGGAACGTTCGGATGTCAAATTTGTGTTTCTGGCCAATGAGCGCAATCCCAATCGCGAGGATTACCTTGCATTTGTCCGAGAAAACCTGGAGGGAGAGGAAAACATAGCCATTGATGACAACCGTTTCCATCAGCTCCAAGAATTATTCGGCTTCAACGCCATCCCATTCAATGTTACCCTCACGCCCGATGGCCGGATTGTCCGAGACGGTCTCCTTCTGCGTGCCGCCGAAGCAGGGTACGACAGATTCATTCTGATGCTGGAGGAAATGAAAGCAAGACTCGAATAATGAACAAGCAAACCATCATCACCATCCTGCTTGCCCTCGTTGCAATGGTGGGACAGGCTAAAGACAAAATAATCGTGTGGGAGCAACCCACTACAGAGTATGGAACCAGTTATGGCGATGGATTCTTCAACCTCGCCCTTGATGTAACGAAAGTAGAACTGAAGGCCGACGAGACAGTGGTATATGTTACCGCCCAACAGCGTTCTGACGATCCCGACTACTCTTTCCTGTTTGCCGGCGATACCTACCTGAAGGTGGGCGACCAACGCTATACCATCTCCTCTGCCGACGGCATTGAACTCAATCAGTTTGTCCAAACAGGTAAAGACGGCCGACGCGATATGGCCTTCCACTTCCCTGCGTTGCCGCAGGGTACGAAGTCGTTCGACCTCATCGAGGGCGATGGCGATCGAGCTTTCCAAATCAAAGGCATCAAGCCCGTGGAGGAACGTTGGAAGCAACTGTTTCCTTCTTATTGGCGTGATGACAAGACAGGCAACTGGGAACTGGCACTCTTAGAGGATTGTGCCATCTACGACTGTAAGTTCTGGAACTACAAGCAATGCGACGTGAATCCCAAGACCAACGAGGCCGAAATCGTAATGCAGAATGGCAATGATGAGTTGAAGGTAAAGGTCGGAAAGGACAAGAAAGGCAAGCGGCAGATTCAGATAGGTAATGAAAGGGCCGTTTACACGATGATTACTACCCGCTTCTTACCCGACTATCCCAACAAGGACACGCGCACTGGCTTTGTCGATACAAGCAACGTAACAGATACCGTGACGGTAGTGGGTTGGCTGAAAGACATGCCGGAGCATTTCAAGAATCTGAAGACTTTCGAGTTCGGCTACGAGAACTTCATCACCGACGAGCAGGAGTCCGTCTATGCCGACCTTGACTCTTTGGGACACTTCACCGTGAAGATTCCCACATTGAATAGTTCGGAGTTCTTCTGCGACTGGCGCCGCTGCTTCATCCGCACGATGCTGGAGCCGGGCAAGACCTATTTCATGCTCTACGATTTCAAGGAGGGCCGCCGCTATTTCATGGGTGACGACTGTCGCCTGCAAAACGAACTCTTCAAGTATCCGCTCGACTGGCAGTCAATCCGCATGGAGCGTGGTGCCGACTTCGACCAGTATGTATCCTCAGTTGATAGCCTCATCAAGGCACAATATACATTTATCGACAATCTCTGCCAAGAGCATCCAACGCTCTCCACGCGCTTCAACATACACAGGAAAGGCAATACGCTGTGGCAACAGGCACGTGATTTCGGACAGGCTCGCTTCCGCAGTCCGAATCATCAGCTATCCGACAATGCCCGCCAGTATGCCTACGACAACTTCTGGACAAAGATTCAGAAACCCTACACGCTTCACCGCGACCTTCGCGGATTCCTGCGCGACTATCTTGATGATGCAGCACAAGCACACAATAATGGCACGTACTCTTACAGCATCCGCGACCATTACACGGAGTATGCCTCGAACGATGAGGAACTGGCGCTGCTGACACGCTGGGCAAAGTGGATAGACGAGGTAACACCTATGATTGAAGCTGAACCTACAGTCGAAGCAAAGGTGCGCAAATCGAATGATCTCGATTCGCTGAACGCCGACATGATTAAGGAGGTGGACAAGATTTTCATGACCCCCAAAGCCTCCAAGATAAGAAACGGAGGATTGTTCCTCAACATCGTGAAAGGTCACCAGCAGACGCTTGACTCTCTTGATGCCGACCCGTACATCAAGGACATTTGGCTCACGCGGAAGGCATTAGACGAGATTGATTATGGGCGCACGTCGCTACTGCCCAACGTTCTCGACACGCTGAAGACAATGATTAAGAACCCGGAAATGATGGCGATGATTGAGAAGCAGAACGACCACTACCTCGCTATCGAGAACCGCGAGTTCGACCGTCTGGTGCTCAAGTCATCAGACGACCTCGCAGACCTCAGTGAGGGTGAGGCACTGCTGAAGAAAATCATCGAGCCGTACAAAGGCAAGATCGTGCTGCTCGACATCTGGGGCACATGGTGCGCCCCCTGCAAGGAAGCCCTCTCTCACTCTACCGAGGAATACGCCCGCTTGAAGGACTTCGACATCCAATACCTCTATCTGGCCAACCGCAGCCCGCAGGACTCGTGGGAGAACGTCATAAAGGAGTATAACGTCAGTGGCCCTAATGTAGCCCACTACAACCTTCCCGAAAACCAGCAAACTGCCATCGAGCGCCATCTGAACGTCCACGCTTTCCCAACATACAAACTCTTCAACCACAACGGTGAGCTCCTCGACCTAAACGTAGACCCTCGCGACCTCGACAACCTCACCCGCTTGCTGGAAAAGATGAAATAAAGCGAAACGACATCGTTCGGCTTTGCCGCTTTACATATTCCGGGGGCATCAAGGCACGAATAAAAAGATGTTTCGGAGCGCAAGGAATTAGTTCCAAGCATGTGTGCTGGATGCGCCTTTCCATTTCCTTCGAAGGTTTCCAACGGAACTTTATCAAAACACTTAAGTCTATCTCATGAAAGACTTAGGTCTTGTTGAATAAAGACTTAAGTCTTAACAACGAAAGACTTAAGTCTTACAGGCGAAAGACTTAAGTCTTACATAGTTTTTTGTTCTTAGTTGGTTTTCAGTTAGTTACAAAAGAAAGAGAGTTAATTAACGAGAAAAAAAGAACCACAAAAAAGAACACTATGCGAAGCCTTCATTTCAATCTGCGAGAACCCAACAAAAAGAGTGCAACGCCATTGTACGCCATCCTCAAATGGACTGACGGGAAACAATATAAAGTGGCGACAAACGTAAAAGTGTGTCCGTGGGAGTGGGACAGCAAACGCCAACAGCCAACCGCAACGGCAGAGAACGCAACCGACATTTTTACACTTATTAACAAACTGAATTTGTGTTTCGCAAATTTAAATTGTATTTTTGCACAAGAGGGCGTAACCCCAACAGCAAGTGAAGTATTATCAACGCTGAAAGAAGTATTAAACAAAGATGTAATGAATAACGAGAACCTTATCAAAGGACGCAATCCCAAGGCAACGACCTTGTTAACTAAGGGCTTTGAGAAGTATTGCGAACGACGCATTAGCGAAGCAAACAAGAAGAACTACAAAAGTGCGGTGACTCGCTTTGCAAATTGGTTGGTCTCCACCAACCAAGACAGGCAAGGTATGTTATCAACCAAGGGACTTGACCAATTTCGCAACCATCTTCGCGAAAAGGGAAGTTCCCCAAGTGCCATTAACAAAGCTTGCAAGGCCATAAAACTTGTGATTAACGAGTATTGTACACAATTCGCGCGTACACCTATTCAAGAAGTAAAGTTTGTACAGGAAGACGAGGTAAAGAAGAACCAGAACGACCGCAAGCGTCAGCCCTTGACCCAAGACGAAGTGATAGCCTTTGCAAGTGTACATTGCGAGAATGAAAAGGAGGAGGAAGCACGCGACATTTTCACAATGCTTTGCGAAGTGGGTTGCAGACCCGAAGACGTGCATATCATCTTCAATAAAGAGTATGAGGAAGTTAACGGGTTTGCCGTGTACAACACACGCAAGAAGAATGTCACAGCCCACACGCCATTAACGGAAAGTGTCCGTGAACTGCAAGAGAAGTATCGGCAAGGCTTCAAGTATTGGAATATTGAGTACCTTGCCGATACGATAAACTCATACATCCGTAAACTTGCCAAGCGTGCAAACATAGATAGGTCGGTAACTTACACCGACCAAAAGGGCAACGTCCTAACGCGGCCATTGTATGAAATAATTTCAATGTATTGCGCACGCCACACCTTTACAACACTTAAAATCAAAGAGGGTGTAAGTGTTAGCGACCTAAAGTTTATGACTGGCCATACCACAACGACCTGCATTGAAACTAACTATGGCCACTTTACTGCACAGATGGTAACGTCTAACTTGCTAAGGTCAATGCACCAACAGAGTGAGCAAGAACAGCCCCAAGAATTCGCCAACGTGGAGGAAATAATAAGGATAGGGAGGAAGCAAGCGGAGCAAGATAGAATAAGAGAGTATAAAGAGGTTCTTTCGTGGATGGGGAGGCCATACGCTGAATATGCGGAAACACACACAAGCGAAGACCTTTTTAGATTGATAGCGAAGTATGAAAGCAAGTTACTAGAAAAAGGGTATGATGTGGAGAAACTAAAGAATCTTTTCAACAATTACGCCAAAGAAGACTACAAAGCCTTTAGGCGTGTAATGGCTGATGTTTGATTATTTGTTTTTCTCAATATTTATTTGTATATTTGCAAAAAAAGAAAGATATGAAAGAGGCACTTTGGGAATTTAGTCAAATGGGCGTCATTATGTGCTATGGTTTTTTAGTTGCTACAATTTTGGCTTGCGTCTATTACATTTTTCGGGATATTTGGAAGTATTGGAAGAAAAGGAAAAGAGGTGGTTGACACCTCTTTTTTACAAAAGCGAGTATATTCTTTTCTTTCTTTTTCCCCTTTATATACTTGTAAATGTAAAAAATAACATTTATAACTTATATTATCCTTATCCTTTTTAGTTAGTACCTTAAAGTAGTGAGAAAGTGGCACGGGTGTAGGAGTGCCACGCTATGCACAGCGTACACAGAAGTAACGAAGAAAGTGAGTACCTATTTAAGTAGTTCTTATTAAGTGAGTACTTAAGTAAGTACATAGGTGAGTAAGTGAGTAAGTAAGTGAGTGAGTAAGTAAGTGAGTACATAATAGAAATTTCTTTACACTTTCACCTATCCCAAATTTGGTTTTCTCATATTTTTTTTGTATTTTTGCTTTGTTGGAATTTCAAGGGAAACGACTCCAAACAAAGTTAAAAAAGTAAAAAAAAGTTACTTTCGTAGTGACTTTTTAGTAACTACTTACTATTTATTTTTAGTAACTAACTTAGTAATGACAGAAAGACACCTAAGCCAAGCACACAAAGAGAAGATAAGCCGTGGACAAAAAGCACGCTACCAACGAGAAACAGCGGAACAGCGAGCGCAGCGGATAGAGGTAAATCGGAAGTGGTGGAGGGAGCACATCATCATTATATGAACATAGAGAGTAAACGCGCACGGACACATCTAAAATATTGACATTCAACACTTTCAGTTTTTCATTCGCGTGTTTATTCGGAGGGAGGGGGCTAACCACAGCCCCCCACGCCCTCAACAAGAGAGTTAAAATTATATTTATAAACGATTTAATACAAATGCACATATATGCAAGCATAAGTACAACAAAACACAACAACAAACCCACTAATGAGGAGTGGGGGCGTATGCAGTACGAGCAAGTGGAAACAACGGGAGAGGACTTTTATCAGTTCTTGACCCAAGGCCACAACTACACTGCCGTTTATAACAAAAAACACTTTGGGGTAAGGGAAAAGACAGAAAGGAACTGGATAGGCACGCAACTATTAACCTTTGACCTTGACAACGTTAGGGCAGACGTGAAACTCCCACGCTTTTGGGAGGCTTGCAAGTACAAACCCACCATCATTTACAAGACACCGACAAACCTCAAAGAGGACGGCAAGGGAGAAGTACACGCACGTTTTCGGCTTATTTATGTGTTTGATTCTTTCATAACAGACAAAGAACTATATCAAAGCCTTTACGACAGAATAAGCCAAGGACTACCCCAAAACCTTTTAGACCCATCCAAAGCAATGGACAATTGCGGAAGGGGAATAACACAGCAGTTCGGAGGCAACGCCAACCTACGGGCGTGGGACGATGGGCATTATTTCGGAGAGAGGTATGTCGTATGCGTCAGCAAGTAAAGAAGTAGAAAGGGCATCATAACCTTAGACCAAGTACGGAGACACATAACCCAAGCCCAAGCAGAAGCAGAGGCACAAGAAGCCACCAAGCCACAAGTCCATAACCAAGCGCATACAAGCGGAGGAAATGGTGTTAATGTAGAAGATTCTACATTCTATGCCGACTTAAGTAACTTAAAACCAATTGATTTCATAAATAAGTATGCACGCATATATGAACCGATAACGGCCAAGAATTTGGATTTCAAGGGTCAACCTTATGCAGTCACCGAATGCACGGAATACGCGGAATTGAAAGGTGTATATAACACAAGAATAAAGGATGGACAAGGCCGTAGGCATTCCCTTTTCTGTCGTGCTAAGATACGCGCGCAGATAAAGCCATCAGCCACCAAGGAGGAACTTATTTACAATGAAGTATTAGACAGGATGTACTTGTATGAGAACAGCGACAACGTGTTAGACGCAAAGACCCTTGTAAAGATAGCGGAAAGCGCATTAGGGGCAAAGTACACCATCAACGTCAAAGTCCCGAAATACAAGATAAACAAAGAGTATTGCCGCGCCAATGGCATAAGTACTAAGGCAATGGTCGGAAAAGCAAGGGGCGAAATCAATATGCAAAGAATAGGTGAAGTGTATGATGTCACGAAAAGCGTGAAAGTGAATCTCTCGGAACTTGAAGAAATGGGTGTTAAGGTACACATCAACACGCTCTATAACTTTTGTAGGATGAACAACATCAACCCCAAGGGTGAGGGATGGAAACCCAAGAGGGCAAGACAAACGAAAATCAAGATAAAAGATACTATTACCAAACAAATGAAAATGGAAAAAGAAACTAAGATTGCCGTAAGGCTATTAATGGCCAAGGAAAGAGTAGAAAGTGAACGTATCAACGTGGGCAACTTCACAACAACGTGGAACGAAATAAGAACGTACCAACGTCCGAAAAGTTTATTGCTATATCGGCACCCTCAAAGAAGTATGACATACTCAATCGCAGCGTAGATATGATAAAAGGAGTATATGTAACACCCCACAGCGAGACACACAACTTTACAGCCCTAAACCAATTTTCTTTAATCGTAGAAAGTGGCGTGGACGTGGGAGAAATGGACGTGAAAGAAGACAATGAGACGTGGGACATTTGGGAAAATGAAACAGAGTAAACACGAAATGGATATGGAAGTTAACACTGCCTTTGACATCTTTATATGTTGTATGTACATTGTAGTGATAATAAACATAATAAAAACGGAAAGGAAATGATAAACGAACTTATGAACATCGCCCAAGGGGCACTAATAATTCTTTGCTACCTTGCAATTACCAAAGAGATACGCCAACTCAAAAGAGAACTCTATGACCAATTAAATAGCGTGGAGTGGTTCACGCAAGAGCAAGCGGAAAAGGTAATCAAGACACTAAAGCCAAGTGGCGAGGTGGAAAAGAGGCAAGCCAAAGAGGTAAGGGAAGACGGGGTAATGTACTTTTAAGCCTCCCCCCGTGGGGTAAGGTTGAAAAACCAATGAATACACCACGCGCCCCTCTTCCTCACGCAAAAGGCAACCTATTGAGGGGGTAGGACAAAGACTAAAGAAGTAAAAACGTAATAAAGTGGATAAAATAGTATTAGGTGAGTGGGTGAAACAACACCCACCCAACACACAAAAACAGATAAAGAAGATTGCGAAGTACATCAAAGACAACGGAGGGAACTTAGATGTTATCACAACGCTAAAACTCCGCAACTTGGCAACGTGGATAACCACGGCAGAACAAGCCCAGGCAAGCATACAAGCCAAAGGACTTGAGGCAACGTTTAACGGAGGTAAGACAATAGGTTTACACCCTCTTTTCAAAGCATTAGAAAGTGCCTCAAAGATGATTTACAAAGCACTTGACGAACTGGGGATAAAAGCCCCAGAGGTAGAGCAAGAAGAAGACGATTGGTTGGCTTGCTTAGATGAAAAATAACAAAATAACATAATATAAGAATGATAAACAACTTTATTTTTGACGCCATCAGGAGAATGGCACGAAAGGAAACCTTAACCAACGACCAAATAAGGTATAATAGGGAGGTGAGGGCGCAGTACCCGAACATAAGCACGCAAGGTGCTTTTAACGTTGAAATGCGCAATTTGATAGGGGGCTTTAATGTCGGAACAACCACGGCAAAGGTAACTGACAAATATACGACACCCAAAGAAGATTCTTTCCTTAGCGGTATAACCACTTACGACAATTTGAAGTTTGATTTATCCGCCCCCTACATTGACGCGGACGGCGTGGAATGGAAAGAAGTGGGAAAGGCAGCGCAAGGGCAGCAAACGCCCCCAAACGCGGAGAGACTAAGCCCCAAGAGGCTAACAACGTCCATTTCCATCAGTCGTGAGGTGATAATGGGAAATAACGAAATAGAACAGCAACTGACCGACGCAATAGTTAGGGCTATGTATTCCAAAGTCGTGGAAAGTATGTTATCTTCCTTCAGTGGTGACACCGACACCCCCAAAGGTATTTTTGCAGACGTTACCCCCCAAACACTTGCAAGCGTGGAAGACCTCATTGGTATGCAGTGCACAGGGGACGACAATAAGACTGATAATGTATGGGTAATAAGCCCAAGGGCAAAGAAACATTTAAACACGCTTAACTATGACCTCTTAAGAGGTGGCGAATTCTTGAACACGCGAGCCATTTGCGAGAACAGAATGGAAAGCCCCTTTATAGCCTATATGCCATTGAAATTGGCCGTGTTAGGCCTTTGGGGTCCCGTTAGTATCACAGTGGACAACGTCACGCAGTTGGTAAATGGTAAGGTAGTTATAAGCATTGACTTTTATGCTAACTTTGCCTATCTTGCACCCGATTTAATACAATTAGGAAGATTCCAAGAAGAAGCCACAGAGGGCAACGGATAAGGCAATATAAGCCCCTCCAAGCCATCAAGGCAAGCCCAAGGCGCAGGGCAAACAAAACGCCCTAAGAATGGCAGGAAATAGGCAAGGAGAGAACGTAAATATATTCGTGTAAGTGGTGACTTTTCAGCCCACGAACATATATTTATATATGGATTAGATTGTTTATAATTATTATTTCACTTGGGGGAACGGAAATGTTTTTTCGTTTCCCTTTTTCGTATGTATGCGTACCTTTTAAACCGACACGCAAAGGGATTACCCTTTTCTAACTTTTTCACTTTTTCCCCTCTGGAATTTGGATATACGGGACTTTCATACTATCTTTGCAGCACAAACAAAAAAAAGAACCGCAAAAAATAACGAGAAAAACAAGCCTTAGTTAATTACTGAAAATCAAGTACTTACAAAGCATCCAATAAGACTTAAGTCTTACAGGCGAAAGATGTACGTCTTATAAATATAATACCTAAGTCTTTTCGTAATGGGAATAAGGAGTTATCCAGGAAAGTCTAAGGAGATTGGTCGTAAGATATAAGGAGACCCGTCAAAGGGAACGGAGAGAATGGGAAGAAGGAACAGGAAGACGTATTTGTGGAAACAGGGAGGCTACCGGTTCTGCTTAATAAACTCCATGGGACTAATGCCCGTAATGCGGCGGAAGGTGCGGCTGAAGTACGACGTGTTGTCATAACCCACGCTGGCAGCCACCTGCTTGACCGACCACCGTTCAGATACAAAAAGCAACTGAGCCTGGTTGATGCGGCGGTGAATGATGTAGTCGGTGGGCGTGGTGTTCGTTTGACGACGGAATAGACGTATGAAACTGTCCTTCGTCATGCAGGCTTCCCTTGCCAGTTGGCCGAGGGAAGGAACGTGCGCCAGGTCGTTGTTGATGGTCCAAAGGGCCTGCTGGATGCGCTTGTCGCTCACCGTGCGCGGCTGTGCCTGAGCAAAGAAGTGGGACAGCAGGATATGGAGCAAGCCGTTGATTTCCATTTGCTTGGCGACGGGACGCTGCTGAAATGCTTTGACTCCCTGCAGGATGCGCGTCGAAGTCTCATACGTCTTGGGGTCGGAGTCCTTCAGCATAAGGTCGGGAGCCAGTTTCATCAGATGGCGGATAATGCGCTCATCGACCTCAGTGGCAGGGATGACAAGGGGGAACTGGTTTTGGTGGTAGAGGTCGTACACCTGTCTCGAGGCATCCAGAAAGTGCATGTAATAGTGGCTGAATGGCCCATCGCAGTGGTCGCTGTGAGTAGTGAACGAGGGTATCAGGCAAAGGTCGCCCGGCAGCAGTCCTTGGGTCTGTCCGACGAGGGTCACTTCTCCTTTGCCCTCCGTCACCCAGTAGATACGCGAAAAGGGACTGCATATGTGCTCGAAGTTCCAGTCGCCCTGGTGGCGCGCATACCCTATGTTGAGTAACTTGAAATCGTAATACATGGCAGAAGGTTCTATAGCGGCAAAGATAAGTATTATTTATGAATAATCACAATATTTAGGGGCAGTTTTCATCACTATATCGACTTTCCGTGTCATTATCCGAGGTAATCGAGCAAAAACCACCTCCCTTCCGCTCCGTCCTACGTATTTTTGCCTATCTTTGCCCTATCGAGAACCGTGAAAGCCAAACAAAACATGCGACATTTAAGCCCCATGCTCACGTTGCTCTGCCTGATGCTTACCTCGGCAGCAGGGCACGCCCAGCCGGCACCCCCCGACTGGGAGAACCCACAGACCATAGCCATCAACAAACTGCCCTACCACGCCACCCTGCAACTGCCCTCGCGCGAGAAGGAATGTAAGGAAATCATCTCGCTCGACGGGCGATGGCTTTTCCACTGGTCGCCCTGTCCCGAGGAGCGCCCTGCCGACTTCTGGCGCACCGACTACGACGTCAGTCAGTGGGACAGCATCACAGTCCCAGGCAACTGGCAGATGCAGAACTTCGGCAAGCCCATCTACACCAATTACCGATACCCATTCCGGCCCAACCCGCCCAGTGTGACGAGCGAACCGCCACACGACTGGTATGCCTACGACCATCGAAATCCCGTCGGGTCGTACGTTACCTTTATTAATCTTACGCGCGAGATGCTTCGCCACAATCTCATCCTGCACTTCGGCGGCTTCAAGTCGGCCATGTACGTGTGGGTCAATGGCCAGCGCGTGGGCTACAGCCAGAACGGCATGTCGCCCGCCGAGTTCGACGTAACACCTTACCTCCACGCCGGGCAAAATCGGCTGGCAGTCGAGGTCTATCGGTGGAGCGACGGGTCGTACCTTGAGGATGTGGACATGTGGCGCCTGAGCGGACTCTTCCGCTCGGTGCAGTTGTGGGTGCGCCCGCTCACCCACATCAGCGACTACTCCGTCACCTCAGAACTGAGCACCGACCAGCAGGAGGCCACCGTCCGTGCCCAGGTGGAACTGTGCAACACCAGCCGAAAGAAGGTCCGCGGCCTTACCGTCGCCTTCCTGCTTGACGGCAAAGAGACACGGGGAGACATAAAGACACTTGCCGCCGGCGATACCACTCGTGTGGAACTGACCTGCAGGCTTCAGCACCCACGCCTATGGTCGGCAGAGAAGCCCAACCTTTATCCCCTTGCCATCGAGTTGCGTGACCGCAAGGGGAACACGATAGAGCACTTCGACTATCACCTGGGCGTGAGGCACATAGAGATTGTGGGCGAGGTGCTGAAGATTAACGGACAGAACGTGAAGTTCCGAGGCGTCAACCGCCACGACCACCATCCCCGCATGGGCCGCCATGTGGACGATGCTACGTGCGAACTGGACATTAGGCTGATGAAGCAGTGCAACATCAACTTCCTCCGCACGACCGTCTATCCCCACACGCCACTCATCTACGAACTCTGTGACCGCTATGGCCTCTACGTCATGGATGAAGCCAGCAACGAAAGCCACGGTTTCGGCATCGGCAACCGTGAGATGGGCGAAGACCCCGCTTGGCGCAAGGCACACGTGGACCGTGCAGTCTCATTCATCATGCGCGACCGCAACCACCCGAGCATCCTGCTCTGGAGCATGGGCAACGAGGCTGGAGCGGGCGAAAACGTAAGAGCCATGCGCGACACCATCCGCAGCATCGACCCCACCCGACTAATCTTCTACGACAGCGACCGCCGATACTCCGACATCTACGACGACAGTTACCTCTATCCCGAAGAAATGCGCCGTGTGGCAGAACGTGTGAGCGACCGCCCCTTCATGATGCGTGAATACTGCCACGCCATGGGCAACTCCATGGGCAACCTGCAGGAGTATTGGGACATCATCTACGCCGACTCCAGCATCTGCGGTGCAGCCATCTGGGACTGGGCCGACCAAGGTCTGGCAAAACCCAAAGATGGTTCGCCCCTCCGCTTCTCGTCGTCGCTCCGCCTTCAACCCGACGAGTTCTGGGCATACGGCGGCGACTTCGGTGACCGGCCTAATGACGGACGATTCCTGATAAACGGTATCGTAGCCCCCGACCGTACGCCACATCCCCAGTACTATGAGGTACAGCACGTCTATCAACCAATCTATTTCGTGCGCGACCAGGGACAAAAGGTGCGTCTCATCAATCACGATTGGTTCACAGCACTCGACGAATACGACTACCGATATGAACTGCTTTGCGACGGACTCCCCATAGCCGAGGGCAAACTGGCACTGGAAGGCGACGCGCTGACCCTGCCTCCTCTGCCCAACGTGCAGGGCGAACTGGCAGCGACAGTCAGTGCCCACCTGCGGAAGTCAACACTATGGGCTCCCGAAGGCTTCGCCGTAGCCCGCGAACAATTTGTACTCCAGCCTTCGGACTTTGCCGATTGCAAGGGCCTTTCTTCAGAAATTGCCCCCTCGTTTCCTGTCAAGATGAGCCAGACGGAGCGGGACATCACCCTCACAACAGGGCACGACACCGTGACCATCAGCCGGGACGGAGCCCTCACCAGTTGGACGTCGGACGGGCGGGAACTCCTGCAAGCGCCCCTGGAACCCTATTTCTGGAAGGCCATGAACGACAACCAGACCGCTGCCCGATTTGAGGAACGCACCGCCGTCTGGAAGGAGGCTGCTGCGCGTCGCACGGTTGGCGAAGTGCAAGTAAAAAGGGAGGCAGAGGGCGTGAAGTTGACCATCCCGATGCATCTCCCAACAGAAGCCGACTACATACTCACTTACACCCTCGCCCCAGACGGGCGCATCCGCGTCGAAGCAGACTATCAGCCCACGGGAAAGGCGAGTAACCGTCCCCTGATGCCCCGATTCGGTATGCACATGCGACTGCCTGCCGACTTCCGTCAGGTGGAATACTACGGGCGTGGTCCCTGGGAGAACTATCCCGACCGTAAGCACAGCGCCCTGCTGGGACGATATAAGATGCCGCTCAGCGACTTCGAGACCGAATACATCCACCCACAGGACAACGGCAACCGCTGCGATGTCCGTTGGCTCAGCCTCTCGTCGCCCACCGCCACGGTCCGCATCGACGGTTGTCAACCGCTCTGCGTCAGTGCCTGGGACTATGGCGAGGAAGACCTGGGACCGCTGCATCCCCACGAGGTGGAGCGCGGACGATTCGTCAACGTCAACGTCAGTCTCAACGTCCACGGCGTGGGTGGTACCGACACATGGGGCAAGCGCACCCTGCCGCAGTACACCATCGATGCCAACCAACCCATGCACTTCGGCTTTGTATTGTCAAGACGATAGGAACCAACAACCAACTAATAAAATATAAGATGAGAAAAACATTGACCTTACTACTCAGTTGGGTAGTTCTGTTCGCAGTGGCACAGACCGACGTCACTGCCAACTACCTCACCAACTACACCTTTGACAGCGACTTCCATCACAAGGCTGGCGAGACGACGAAGGTGGACAAGGAAATCAAAACCATCAAGGGATGGACCCAGGGCTTTACCGTCGATTACACCATCACGGGCATTTATGAGTACGGCTTCGCCGGGACGTTCAACGGTGGAGAAGTGCCCGCGCAGGGCTACGAAGGTTCAACAGGCGGCGCGCTCGCCCTGTCAACGGGCTGGGGTGTAGAGATGACCTACAGCCAAACCATTACGTTGCCAGCCGGGGTTTACACTATCACGGCACCCACCTATAATGGGAAAAGCGCAACCAAAGGCCATTCGTTGCTGGCATGGATTCCGCAGAGCGGCGATGCCGTTGTCTCGACGTTCAACAGCTATCCCTCGAAGGAGTGGACACTGGACCAGATAACCTTCACCCTGACCAAGGAGACACAGGGCAAGATACAGATTGGCTATCGGTCAGCCGAGAACACGGGTTCGGGCAGTTCCGCCAACTTGCTCATCGACTACGTCCGGATTATGGCAAAGAGCATGGCTGACTGCAAGGCCGAACTCGCCACCACGATTGCCGAAGCCCGAAAAGAGTATGGCGACGGAACTGGGCGAGGTGCCGACGAACTGAAAACGGCCATCGACCAAGCCCAGCAAGCCTACGACGAAGAGACTCCGATGGACGCAGTCCTGCAGGCCCATGAGAACCTGAAGACGGCCCTGGCAACCTTCGTCTGGCTTAATGCCTCGGAGACTTCGCCCGTTGAGTGTACCGCCACCTACCTCGTGAATCCCTCGTTCGAGGTTGACGGCACAGCGGGCTGGACCGTCAAAGGCATGAGCACACAGAGCAACAACATCTTCACCAAAAAGCAAGGCACCTACTACATGGAAGCCTGGACGAGCATCGGCAACAAGATTGGCGACGTGCTGCTCGCCCAGACCGTCAGCAACCTACCTTGCGGACGCTATCGTCTGACAGCCAATGCCCTGCACATACAGCAAAGCGGAAGTGGCAGTACCACAAACCAAGGAAAAGTGCAGACGGGAGCATGGCTCTATGCCGGATTGTCGCAGACCGTGGTCACAAGCATGAAGACGTACGCCGTCGATTTCTCTATCGTGGAGGCGGGGGAACCCATAGAAGTGGGCGCAAAGACCACCAACCCCACGGGCAACTACTTTTGCGTCGATGACTTCCATCTCTACTACCTAGGCGAAACCGATGTCACCGACATGGCCCAAGCATTGAAGGATTTAGTGACATACGCCCAGACCTTCCAAAACCTGAAGATGCAGGAAGCTGTCCGCGATGCCCTTGACGCCGCCATAGAAACGGCACAGAAGGCTCTAGAAGGAACCGGCACCGATGAAGAAGGCCATACTACATACGACGTCACCGCCCTTTCCGAAGCACGCACCGCCCTGCAGAAAGCGCTGGAGAGTGCCGAGGCGTCGCACGCCCTCTATGCAGCACTGGAGGAACGCATCACCTATGCCAACAAGGTGCTGAAATGGTGGCAAGGCATGGAACGCAAGGCAAAGGCATGGGAGGCACTATCCGAAGCCGTTGCCACTGCCAAGGAACAAGATGCCGACCTCACACTGACCGACGACCAACTGAAATCAGCCGCAAACACCCTGAACACGCGCATCAAGGCGGTGGATAAGAAGATTTACTGCAGTGGCAGTGCCTGTGGAAGCGACACGAAACTGAAGGACAACAACAATCAGTGGTCGTACGTGCGTTCCTACCAGTCGAAACACTGGGTGCTCTTCTGGGAAAAGGACTACGGCGACGAAGTACCAAGTGCTGTGCCAGGTATATTAGAGACTGCAGACAAAATCTTCGAAATGTATGCCGACAAACTTGGGTTCATCACCATCAACCAAGGCAAGTCGAAGAGCGACACCTACAAGATGATTATCCGACTCTTCTCGACGAGCGAATGGAAAGCCGAAGGCAGCGGCATCGACAACCAAATAGGCATGCTCTCACTCTCTCGCTGGGCCTACACCTCACGAGGCGGGCAGACCGTGGCACACGAAATTGGCCATTGCTTCCAGTATCAGGTTCATTGCGACAAAGGAGACTGGAACGGATGGATGTACAACTGGCACGAATCCACCCAGAACCCCTTCTGGGAGATGTGTGCCCAGTGGATGGCATACGTCTATTATCCCAACAAACTGCTCAACGACAACGAATGGCTTTGGAACTCGCTCAACGGCATGCACCGCCATCCGCTTGCGGGTTACCTGCGTTACGAGAACTTCTTCATACAGGACTGGTTCGTACACAAGCATGGATGGGACGCTGTGGGTCGCCTCTGGAACGACTGCAAAGACCCCGAAGACCCCTTTGAAACCTACATGCGTACCCGCATGACGGGCACCACGGCCCAGAAGGTCAGTCAGTTGGGAGACGAAATGTGGGAGTGGGGCGCACGCATGACCACCTTCGACCTTGACCCCATTCGCTCCATCGCCGAAGGCAAGGCCAGTTGGCGCAGCCAGACGTCACTCACGAAGGACGACGACGGTTACTGGTGGCCAGAGAAGAAGGGTTGCATCGAAAACTGGGGAAACAACGCCATTCGCCTGAATGCCCCCGCAAAGGACAAGACCATCTACGTGGAGTTCGAGGGCAAGGCAGGAGCCGATGGCTATACCGCTTACAATACTACGCGCGCGGGATGGCGCATAGGTTTCGTAGCATTCAAGAGCGATGGTACGCGTGTCTACAGCGACATAACGCCTGCCACCTACAACTCACCTGATTGTACCATTGCCTTCGACTGCCCAGGCGGTTGCAGTCACGTATGGCTGGTTGTGAGCGGCGCCCCAACAACCTACTGGACACGCAACCTGACGAACTGGGTAGAGAGTACGGCAGAACAGTGGCCCTACCGCGTTAAGTTCTACCAGACGAATGTCTATGGACAGACCAACAACAATACGTTTCCCACTGGTATTGAAGCTATTGGCGATGGAAAACAAATGAAGGAGAATGACAATAACGTCTATTCCATAACGGGCCAAGTCGTGCGTCATAGTTCGACTTCACTCGAAGGACTGCCCCATGGCATCTACATCGTGGGGGGACGCAAGGTTGTCGTTCGCTAAAATTTATCAGAAAGATTTTTCCTCTCATTAATTATCCCTCTGCCTTTGTGGTGGAGGGATTATTTTGTAACTTTGAACCGTGAATACCATTCAGCGCCTAACGACTGCTACTATGAACCGCTACCTGCTCCCTACCCTATTGTTCCTTTTCCTGCTTTCTGCCTTGCCCGCAGAGGCAACAAGGCTGATGGGGCTGTACGTCATCGACGAAAGTACACTTATGCTGCATCTGCGCGACGGCGAGGTGCGCTACCGCGACGACGGGACGGGGCGCAGCGCCTATCTGGGCCACTACTTTGTGGAGGGCGACGACACGTTGCTCTCCTTCGGCCAACGGCTGCGCACAGACCGTGCACAGACGGCCTCGGGATGGCGCATCACGAGCAACGACGACAGACAGTATGGGCGGCAACGTCCTACGGCGGTCTGGCGCAAGTCGAAACCCATGAACACCAACCACGACCTCCGCAGCGAACTGGACCACTGGCTCTTCCTGTGTCTGCCCAAACCCATGACGCAGGGGCACACCTACACCGTGAGTCTGCCCCGAGGCACGGGGAGCGACAGAGGGAGTGCCTCGGTGAGGTTCGACGTCTGGAACACGGTGTCCGAGGCCCTGCATGTGAACATCATCGGCTACAGCCCAAGGGAGGCCCTGCATGCGGCCGACCTCTATCAGTGGATGGGCGACGGCGGCGGACGCGACTACCGAGATTGGGAGGGCCAAACCGTATGGCTCTACCAGCCCGAGACGGGACTGCGGCAGGAGGCAGGCAAGGTAAAACTGTGGAAACGCAACAGCGAGGCCCGACACGAAGCAGGGGGAAAGAACCTCATCGGCACGGACGTCTGGAACATCGACTTCAAGGCCAGCCGCCCGGGTCGCTACCGACTGGTGGTGGAGGGTGTGGGCTGTTCGATGGACTTCGTTGTTGCCGACACGGTCTATCACCAACCTTTCCGCTACTGCGTCAGGGGGTACTACTACATGCGCATCGGAGAACCGAACGAGCCCGGAAGGGTCTTCCCCGTGCCTCGCCAGCCACGATTCATCCAGGGCATCGAGCCCAAAGAGTTTGTCATCTACAAGACCGACCTCCACCCCTGGCATCCCGACTGGAAGGGGATAAAGGGCGACGTGTGGGACGAACCGCACTCGCGCCTGCCCCGCGAGTCGGCCTTCTGGCAACACCGGCTGCCCGGCAATCCGACGAATCCGCTGGCACGCGGCGGTCACTCGGACGCCTTCGACTGGGACCGCCATCTGGCCCACATCGTCAACATCTATGACATGCTGCTGCCCTACATTCTCTCTGCCGGAAAGCTCAACGACGACGACCTGGGCATTAGGGAGAGCGGCAACGGCATTCCCGACCTCATCGACGAGGCCCGCAACGAGGTGGACTTCTTCCTGAGCATCCGCGACGGAGAGGCTTATTCGCAAGGACTGACGAACCCGAGCAGCAACTGGAGAGCAATGTTCCAGGCCGGATGCACCACCATGGCAGCCTGGGCCAATGCTGCCAACTGTGCCATGCTGGCCGAAGCCTTCCGACTCTCAGGCAACGCCGCCCTGCGCAAACAGTACACCGACGAAGCCATCCGCGCCTTCCGATTTGCTGAATGGCAACGGGAGAAACAACTCGACGACCTCCAGTCCATGGGGTCAGTGAGCATGAGGGGGCGCGACCTGCGCCACATGGCTGCGGCCTATCTCTACAACCTCACCGCCGACCGGCAGTGGGAGCGCATCATGGCCGAAGAAAGCATGGTCAAGAATGCCCGCTCACTCATCTTCAACCGCACCGGCGGGCGCTCCACCCCACGTTTCTGCCAAGGATGGGGTGTGGCGGCCTATCTCACTTGCCCCCACACGCGCCACTATGCCGAACTCTATCGCAACACGGTGGCCAGCGTGCGCTGGCATGCCCAGGACTATCACCTCAAGCACCTTGCCCTGCGCCCATCGCGCCGAGCCGCCAACGACAGCCGCTGGCACACGGCCGAAAACGTGCAACTGCTCATGCTGGCCCACTGCATCGAGACCGATGCCACGGTGCGCAGCCAGATGGAACATGCGATGCACACCGAGGCCGGATGGTGCATGGGGCGCAACCCCGGCAACATCGTGGAGATGACGGGACTGGGGCAGCGCCACATCGAGAACGCCTACACCACCGGACGCAACGACGGAGCGCCGGGCGTCCACCCCGGGCAGACGCCCTTCAACGGCACCGAGACGTGGAGCAAAGGCAACGGCGGCGATGCACGTCTGCTGCTCGACCAGTGCTACCCCTCATGGGACACGGGCGGATGGCCCCGACAGGAGTCGTACTTCAACCAGCGCTACCTGTGGGTGAACAGCGAGTTCACGCCCCGCGAAACCATGCGCGGCAAGATGGCCCTGCTGGCCTACCTGCACGCCATACAACTTTCATCTGACATTTAGCCATCTGACATTTACCATTTAACCATTTACCATTTGACATTTGACATTTCACATTTGACATTTGACACTTGACATTTCACATCTGACATTTCACATCTGACATTAACATGAAAAAGCTCCTCTCCCTCTGCCTCCTGGCAGCGCTGTGCGTCCTCAGTGGACAGGCACAGGAAATCTACGGTTTCAGCGTAAAAAACGACCTCGGCGAAGACGTCTCCCTCGCCAACTACAAGGACAAGGTGCTCCTGATTGTGAACACAGCCACGCGCTGTGGCTTCACCCCCCAATACAAGGAGCTGCAGGCCCTCTACGAGAAGTATCGCGACCAGGGACTCGAGATTCTCGACTTCCCTTGCAACCAGTTTGGCCAGCAAGCACCTGGCAGCATCCAGGAAATCCACCAGTTCTGCACGGCCAACTTCGACATCCAATTCCCCCAGTTCGACAAGATTGACGTCAACGGTCCCCAAGCCCATCCGCTCTTCACCTACCTCAAGGGGAAGAAAACCTTCGGAGGCTTCGACCAGCAGGAAGAACTGGGCCGACTGCTCCACCAGATGATGAGTAAGCGCGACCCCGAGTATGCCAAGTCGAGCGACATCAAGTGGAACTTCACGAAATTCCTTGTTTCGCGCGACGGCCGCGTAATCCGCCGCTATGAACCCACGGACAAGATGAGCGACGTGGAGGCCGATATCCAGCTCGAACTCAACCCCACCCTCTCCGTCATCATGAAGCGCCGCTCCATACGCAAGTATCTCGACCGTCCCGTCGAGCATGAGAAGCTGGCCGCCGTTGTCCGTTGCGGCATCAATGCCCCCAGCGCCGTCAACCGCCAGCCCTGGCAGGTGCGCGTGGTGGAGGACCAGCAGCTGATTCAGGACATCTCCGAAGTCTATCGGCAGGAAAATGCCGAACAGGTGCGCCGCGACCCTTCGTTCAAGAACATGTTCCGCAATGCACCCAACCTCATCTGCGTGTGTGCCGCCAACGAAGGCATGTGGTCGCAACATGACTGCGGACTGCTGGGCGAGAACATGATGCTGGCTGCCGAGGCCATGGGACTGGGCACCTGTTGCCTGGGAGGCCCTGTGCGCTGGCTCAACTCCAGCGAGAAGGCCCGTTTCTTTCTCCAGCGGCTCGACATTCCCGCCGGTTACCAGCTGCTCTACATACTGGCCATTGGCTATCCCGACGAGCAACCCGATGCCCGTCCGCGCGATGCATCAAAGGTGAAATTCATCAAATAGACAGAAAACAAAAAGGCAACCAGAGAAACATCATGATGCCATTTGAGATACACAATCAGCAAGACCTGATTCAATGCATTCAGGACTTCGGCTTCTTGCCCCTGCTACGAAGTACCGTACCGGGATTCTCTGCCGAAGAGATGGCCGACGAGGAGTGTCGCTATGTAGTCTTCCCTGACGGGGGCTGGGACTGGCCTCTGTGGAAATGGAAAGGTCCCACCGTCACCGAAAGCCCATGCGTCTATGGCAAGTTCTATGCGGGGAAGGCAGGCTTTGTAAGCAGGAAATGGTGGCCTCATCTCTATAACTACCGCCGCGCCCTGAGTCCCACGCCCGAGGAGGGAACCATCGACGATGCCATACTACAAACCTTGCGCGAACATGGCAGCCTCATCACCAGGCAGTTGCGCCAGCTATGTGGTTTCACTGGCCCTAAAGAACGCAGTCGGTTTGATGCCCGCATCACACGGCTGCAAATGGGTTGCCACATTGTCACCGAGGACTTCGTGTATCCTCGCGACCGCCACAATCGCGAATATGGCTGGGGATGGTCGCTCCTCACCACGCCCGAGCAACTGCTGGGGCGAGAGGCATGCCAAACCGACTGCAGTCCCGAGGACAGCCTTGCCCTCATGCAGGCCCACCTGAGGCAAATATTACCAAAGGCCAACGAGCAGCAACTTATACGCTTGCTGCACGCCTGACAAAGGAAGGCAATAGGCCTGGGACGATAAAAAAGCGAGGGCCGGAACACCATCACGGCGGTCCGGTCCTCTCACACACACATTATAAAGCAACTATTTCTGCAATATTCCTAATTGTCTTACACAATGCCTTGAGCCATTCAAAGGAGAACCTTTGATTGCTCAGACTATGCCTTGAGCCATCATAGCTTTAGCAACCTTCATGAAGCCGGCGACGTTGGCACCCTTCACGTAGTTGACATAGCCATCGGGCTCAGTGCCGTACTTCACGCAGTTTTCGTGGATGTTCTCCATAATCCAGAGCAACTTGGCGTCAACTTCCTCAGCCGACCAGCTCAGGCGCTCTGAGTTCTGCGACATTTCCAAACCGCTGACAGATACGCCACCAGCATTCGAAGCCTTACCCGGAGAATAGAGAATCTTGGCTTCCTGGAAGACACGGATGGCACCAGGCGTGCTGGGCATGTTGGCACCCTCGGCTACGGCAATAACGCCATTGGCCACCAGAGCCTTAGCCTGCTCCTCATTCAGTTCGTTCTGGGTTGCGCAAGGCAGAGCGATGTCGGCCTTTTCGAACCAAGGCTTTGCACCGTCGCCAACGTACTTGGCTGTGGGGTACTGGTCAACATACTCGCGGATACGTCCGCGATAGAGATTCTTGAGCTCCATGATGTAGTCGAGCTTCTCGCGGTCGATGCCATCGGGGTCATAGATATAGCCGTCGGAGTCGCTCATGGTCATAACCTTGCCGCCCAACTGCAGAACCTTCTCGGCTGCATACTGAGCCACATTGCCGGCACCAGAGATGAGCACCTTCTTGCCTTCCACGCTGTCGCCCTTAGTCTTCAGCATTGCACGCAGGAAATATACGGTACCGTAACCCGTAGCCTCGGGACGAATCAGCGAACCGCCGAATTCCAAGCCCTTACCAGTCAAGACACCCGAGAAGTCGCGTGTCAACTTCTTGTACATACCGAACATGTAACCAACTTCACGGCCACCGACACCAATGTCACCAGCAGGAACGTCGATGTTGGGACCGATGTGACGCGTTAACTCGAGCATGAAGGCCTGGCAGAAACGCATAACCTCGGCATTTGACTTTCCACGGGGCGAGAAGTCGCTACCGCCCTTGCCACCACCCATGGGGAGTGTGGTAAGACTGTTCTTGAAGGTCTGCTCGAATGCAAGGAACTTGAGGATGCCCAGATTCACGCTGGCATGGAATCGGATACCACCCTTATAGGGGCCAATGGCATTGTTGTGCTGAATGCGGTAGCCCATGTTGGTCTGGATCTGACCTTTGTCGTCCATCCAGGTTACGCGGAACTGATAGACACGGTCGGGAATGCACAGGCGCTCGATGAGGTTCACCTTGTCAAACTCGGGGTGTTTGTTGTACTCTTCCTCGATGGTGCCAAGCACTTCTTCTACTGCCTGATGATACTCAGGCTCATTGGGAAAACGACGCTTAAGGTCGTCCAACACTTTTTTTGCGTCCATAATTGATTACCTTTTTACTAATACCTTAGATATTATAACAAACTTTTACCTTTTCGAGTGCAAAGGTAACAATTTTACACTTAACCACCAAGAGAAATGGCCAAAATGTAAGTAAAAAGTATAGGAAAGTAGCTAAATGGTGATAATTCCCTCCTTGTGCATACCGTCAACCTTGACTGTCAGCGGTTGTGGGAAGCGGACATGACGCACATGTTCCGTCTCATGGACAGCGGGCATCTCATCAAGCACCGACTGGCGATAGACGCCGTCGTCACGATAGGCATTGACAGTGAAATAGCCCACACCAAAGGAGGTGAGATTCTGGAAGAAGTGGGTACCTTGACTGGGATCGACACGATAGTCCTGCAGTCCGGCCTCGACAATCACCTTGGCCGCTGAAATGGCTGGCCACTTGACGGGCACACCGAGCCAGGGGTCGCTGGAACCCCAACGTCCGGGACCAACCAGCACATAGGAACGCCCCTCCTTGAGGAAGTCGCGATTGATGAGCTCCACCTCTTCGGCTATGGCGGGATTGCTGGTTGCCGAATAGGGGTCGGTCTTTACATAGACAATGTCCTGGATGTCGGTAAGCACCCCATGCCCAATAGCATTATGCGAACGGATGAGGGCTTCGGAATCGGGGATGGCGAGGAGGTCCTCATCAAGATGCATCTTGTTGTCAACCATCGGACGGATTTGCAGCAGATAGAACTCACCGGTTCGGTCAGGGTTGAGACGGACAGCCAGCTCTATCTCCACCGGGCGGCGCATCTCAGCCTGCCCATACGCCATGGACAAGGACAGCAGCTGAGGCAATGGGAACACTCCATGCTGGAGCACTCCGCAAAGCGTGATGACCTTGCGCCCGCCCTCGTAGATGCCATCGCGAATGACTTGGTCGTAGGGGTCGAAGGTGGAAGCAAGGTATTGCAGGGCCCCATCCTTGTCGGCCTCTCGGACATTAAGCCGAAGAAGATTAAAGCCATCGTCAACAGAGACATCAGGCGAGATGTGCTTCAGGTCAAGGGCATAGAAACGGGTCTGTGTCTCGCGAAGGGCCATTTCCATCTCACTGGTCTGCAAGACCTTGTCGGGATGAGAAGGACAAACGCGCAACGACAGGCCTCCGTCCACGATGTATTTGCCCAGGCCAAGCGCCAGACTGACCACGCCCTCCTCGGCCTTCTCGTCACCAATGGGATAGTAGTTGACCGAGCGAGCCACACCTGAAATGTGGGGATAGAAACGGTCGCCATACTGCGTACCGACTACCTCCTGCAGGATTACGGCCATCTTCTCCTGGTCGATAACATTGGAGGTGGCAGCCATGTAATCCTTGCTGGCACGATAGAATACCGAGGCATAGACGCCCTTAATAGCCGACACAAGCATGCGCAGTCGGGCATGGCGGTCGGGGGTGTAAGGAATCATGTAGGTGCTATAGATGCCTGCAAAGGGCTGGTAGTGGCTATCCTCGAGCAGCGACGACGAACGAATGGCTATGGGTTGCTGCACGACATCGAGGAATGCCAGGAGGTCCTCTTTCAGTCGATTGGGCAGATGAGCGGCTACGAAGTGGCGAAGCACTTCCTCGTCACTGGCATCACTGAGAGCCACCGGATAGAGCGAGTTGCGCTCCATGAATTCGTCGAAGACATCGGTGCAGAGGACCACAGTCTTTGGAATCATCACTCGGGCGCCGGGAAGTTGATTGAGGTCGGGATGTCGCTTGATGATGTGGTCGATGAAGGCTATGCCTCGCCCTTTGCCTCCCAGCGAGCCGTCGCCAATGCGCTGGAAGTTGGAGTAGCGGTCGAAACGGTCGCGATGGAAAATGGCCACCACGCCCTGGTTCTTCATCTTACGGTACTGCACAATGGCATCGAAGATGATCTGGCGGTGAGCGTCGAGGTCGGGATTCTCCTTCCACTTGATTCGGCGCAAGAAATCAGCAATGGGGAACAGGGCACGCGAAGCCAGCCAACGGGAGACATTGTTGTGCGAGACATGATAGATGAGCGAGTCTGCTGGCAGGGTGAAGATGTTGTCCTGCAGTTCCTTCAGATTGCGCACGCGCCCTATCTCGCGCATGGTCTTGGGGTCACGGAAAATGAAATCGCCGAAACCGAAATAGTCAGAAACCAGATGCTGAAGGTCGACGGGCAGTTTCTTGGAGCCCTTGTCGAGAAAGGAGATGTGAAGCCGCTCGGCCTCCTCGGCCATGTGTGACTCCGACGACTCCATGATGAGTGGCAGGAAGGGGTCTTTCTCACGAATGGCCGACAACAACTCGAGTCCGGCACGCTCATCCTTCACCCCATTGTGAGGGAAACGGCAGTCGCTGATGACACCAAGCACATTGTCGCTGTAGTGGGTATAGAGTTCCCATGCCTCCTCATAGGTGCGGGCAAGAACGATTTTTGGTCGTCCTCTCATGCGCAGCATCTCAAGTTGCGAATTCAATGCCTCCGTGGCAAAGGAGAGGCTTTGCTGAAGTACGAACTTATAGAGATGAGTGAGAATGGAGGAATAGAATCGGATGCTGTCCTCGACAAGCAGAATCATCTGCACACCGGCCTTCGTGTCGTGACGCAGGTTCATCTTGTCCTCGATGAGCTTGATGATGGATAGCAACAGTTCGGTGTTGCCCAACCAGCAGAAGACATAGTCGATGAGCGAGAGGTCCTCGTGCTCCATGCGCTTGGTGATGCCGTGGGAGAAGGGGGTGAGCACTACGATGGGTACCTTGGGATTCTTTTCCTTGATACCGCGAGCAATGTCGAAGACATCGTCGGGGCCCTTCCCCATATCGGTTCCCGGCATACAGATGAGCAGGTCGAAGCTGGTGCGGCGGAGTGCCTTCTCAGCTTCTTCCTGCGATGCCACCTGTACAAAGCGCGGAGGAAAGCGAAGTCCCAGCTTGGCATACTCATCAAATATCTTCTCGTCCACCCGACCATCATCCTCGAGCATGAATGCGTCATAAGGGTTGGCAATCAGCAGGACATTGAAGATGCGTCGACTCATGAGATCGACGAACTGAGTGTCGTGCAACTCAAGCTGGGTTTCTTCGGCCATCACTTTCTATTCCTTATTTATTAATAATATAGAATCTCTGTTACTTAATGATTTTCTTCCCGTTACGGACATATACGCCACGAGTCATCTTGCCCACCTGACGTCCTGCGAGGTCGAAGATGCGCGAGTCGCCCTGAGCAGCGCTGCGGTCGATGTCACTTACCTTTGTGGGAATCTTGCTACTCTCGTAGAAGAGAGTGAAGTTGTCGAGCTTGAACCAACCGGCGGCAGTCTCCGAACGAGGTTCGCCTGTCGTACCATCGAGGTTGTCGGTGCGGAAGCCAATAGTGGCCTCGCCGTCCTCGCCAACGCCAAAGTGCAACACCAGTGTGCGCAGCAGAAGGTCGTTATTATAGGCATCGTACTCTGCATAGTTGATGTAGTCGTAAGCCTCATCCTCGTCAAGCAGTTTGCCTTCGTTGGCGGTAAGGTTCCAAGCCTGATAGACATCATCGGAAGTGGTACCCTGAAGATACTCGGCCCAGTATTCATTCTCGCCGCCATAGAGACAAATGGCGTCATTGGCAAAGAGACGCTGCGTGGTGAGGTTAATGCCCGACCAGTCGGTGTTGCGCACCATCATGTCAGCCGTGAGCACATAGGTGCCGGGCTTCAGGCCTGTAATCTTCTGCGAGAGTTCAATCTGTGGGATGGAACTATTCCAAATGCCCCAAACATGGGTACCATCGGTGTATTGGTGATTAAACACCTGACCATTTTCCTCAACATTGATGTTGTCGCCACTGTTGATGGCACACCAGCCTGTAACGCCCTGGGCACGAATGTCATCGGCCGTCTCACACTTCACGCCATTGATGTAGAGGTCCCAGCCATAGGGAGGATTGACTACACCATCGGAATTGGCATTGCCTTGGTTGCTTTGGTTCTCGAACGAACGGTTCTGAATGAGGTCGCTCACGTCAACGCCTTCGTCAACACCACTGCGCAGGCAGGTCTGATAGGCTTCCTCCAACTGATTCAGTGCGTCAGCAATTTCCTCAGCCGTGTATTCGCCATCCTCGTATTTGCCCGTCACTTCGTCAATGACTGTCGAATAGTCGTCAACACCCATGTAACCGGTTTCCTCACAAAGAGCAAGGCGCTCCAATGCCTGGCTCAGGGCCACGCCAAGAGGCTCGTAGGCAGCAATCTGGACCTGAACCTCAGGCACCAACTGGGCAAAGGCAGCAATACCTTCGTTCAGGTCGGTGTAGTTCACATTGCATTTCTCACGATAAGTGGCATCCATGGGTTGGTTGGCCATTTCCTCGAGGGTGCTGGAAAGGTAGTCATAGAGTTCTTGCGCGTCACTCTCGATGTAGCCGTCCTTGCTGATGGTGAAGTTGTCCACCTTGAACCATCCGTCGCCCTGTTCGCCACCTGTGCGCAGGGCAGCTGCGATGTCGTTGTCGGTCTTCACGCCGAAGGTAAGTGTTCCGTCATAGACATAAGCCCGGACACTGATTTCCTGCATCGTGCGGTCGTCATTGACCTCGGTCAGGCCTGCGTAGGTCTTGTATTCGGCAGGCAGGATGCCTTCCTCGTAGTTCTCAGCATAAGAGAAGAGGGTGCTGTTGAGGTTACCGAAGATGCGCTGGGTGGTGCGGCGGCGGTCAACCATCAAGCCAGCCGTGATGGTGTATGTACCATTGTCCAGGCCGGTGATAGTCTGACTGATTTCGTACTTGGGAACGGTTGGCATCCATAGGCCGAAGCCGTATTCACCATCCTTGTATCCCGTGCAGTCGTTGTTGACGCCATGCCAGTTGCTGAGGCCAGTCGTGCTGCCTTCCTCCAGTTTGTTGCCGTTGACATAGACGTTCCAACCCTTCGGAGCGGGCATGCAGCCCGAGGTTTGGTTGCCGTTCTGGCTCGAGAGGTCCTCGAAACTCATGTTCTGACCCATCGAAGTGATGTCGCCAAGCCCCATGCTGTAGTCGTTGCAGGCCTTGGTCAGAGCCTCATTGGCTGCCACCACATCGTCGGTTGCCGTCAGGGTCTGGAAGGCGGTCTTGGCCGTAGCAATGGCCTCAGCCAATTCGTCGGCCTCAAGTTCCTCGGCTTTCAGGATTTGGGTGTAAAGGTCAACCTTCGCATTCAACTGGGCCTTCAGCTGTGTCAGGGTTTCCGCTGTGAAGTCCGCAGCCTTGTACAAGGGCATGGCAGCTTCCAGCGTAGCCTTGAATCCGTCGGCATAGCCCTCAATGGAACAGTAACTCTTCTCATAGTTGTCCATCACGGCATAGGCATTGCCCAACAGCACGAATTGTGGCAAGTCCTCAACCAGAACAAAAGCCCAGTTCAAGCTGGTGGAGTCAGCCATTATCTGACATTCCAAGCCATCCTCGTTGTAATAGTATTCGGGTTCTCCATACTCGTCGCGAACCACGCCACCATAGAAGTCGGGATACCATGAGTTGGTGGGTTCGTTGAAAATGAAGTACTGGCCACCGGCATTCAGGTGCATGAAGACACCCTGACAGGGTTCGTAGTTGCCTTCAAGAGCCTTCACGCGGTAGAAACCCGTGTGGCTGCCTGCCGATAATTCGAACAGGCCAGGTTCGGTGATATCGTTCAGTCCGCCACGGATGTTATTGGTTCCGTTAGGCACGGCGGCATAGGTATAGGCGGTGTAGGGTTCTTCACCCTCTTCCTCCACCAACCGTTCACTGGTAACAAAGTACCAACGTCCTTCCTCGTCCTGATGTGCAGTAAGGGCATAGCTGGCATAGTTCGAGTCGTCCTTGCCCAGGAAATAGTAAGCACCGTCCCATGAGGTGCGAGTCATGTAGCCCGTGGGCACGGCCAAGTTACAAAGTACATACTTTCCACCATCAGCGGGAACCTGTGTGGGATAGTTGGGATAATCGACGGCATAGAGCATCGAACCGATTCCCATCAAGAGGCTCAGCAGAGTCATTCTCATGTAGTTCTGTTTCATTTGTGTCAGTTTTTAAGTTAATATTGAATGTTTCTTATTTCAAATCACGCCGAATGAGGCCTGAGACGAGGAAGGTGACCAGCGTACACAGGCACACAAAGATGAAGAAGTGGCGGAAGCCCATCTCGTCGGCCAACCAGCCTGCCACCATGCCCGGGAGCATCATTCCAAGGGCCTGGAAAGCAGTGCAGAAAGCAAAGACCGATGTTGAACGCTCGCCCCGAGAAAAATAGACAAGGAAAAGCATGTAGGCTGTGAAGCCAAAGCCATAGCCCAACTGTTCAATGAAAACACAGGTATTGATGACCCACAAACTCGTGGGCTGGACATAGGCCAGATAGACATAGACCACATCGGGCAAAGATATGGCCAGCACCATGGGCCATAGCCAACGGCGAAGTCCGTGTTTCGACACGACCCAACCACCGATGATGCCGCCAGCCAGCAGTCCTATGACGCCCAAGGTGCCATAGGCGAAGCCAACAGTGGCCGTACCCAATTCCAGTCCGCCCTCCCCCACTGTCCTGAGCATGAAAGGCTGTGCCATCTTGGCCAATTGTGCCTCGGGCAATCGGAAAAGCAACATGAAGAGCAGGGCAGCCCAGATATGGGGCTTCGAGAAGAAGACCTTAAGGGTTTCGGCAAAAGGTCTAAGGGTGTAGTCCATAAGACTTAAGCCTTCCGACCGAGGCTCGGCATGCTCTTCAGGCAGGCTCATGAAATGCCAACCTGCCAGCCCTATCATGATGGCGCCCATGAGCAACATCGTGATGCTCCAAGCCACGGGCACGGAGTGGCGCTCCATAAGCCAGCCGGCCACCATCACCAGTATGCCCTGGCAGAAGATGCTGCCGATGCGATAGAAAGTACTGCGGATGCCCACATACAGCGCCTGATCCTCCTGCGACAGGCTCAGTATGTAGAAGCCGTCGGCGGCAATGTCATGAGTAGCCGAACTGAAGGCCATCAGCCAGAAGAAAGCCAGTGAGGCTCTGAGCCACATGGTCGTGGGCAGCGTCAAGGCCACACCGGCCAAGGCGGCGCCCACCAGCACCTGCATGGCCAGAATCCACCAGCGTTTGGTGCGCCATTGGTCGATGAGCGGACTCCACAGGGGTTTGATGACCCAGGGCAGATAAAGCCAACTGGTATAAAGGGCCAGTTCGGTGTTTGTAAGCCCCAGGTTGGTGTACATGATTACACTGAGCGTCATCACTGCCATGTAAGGCAATGCTTCAGCAAAATATAGCGTCGGAATCCATGCGTAAGGTTTCATGCACGCAAATTTACAAAAAAATGACACATTGAGAATTACATAAAAGGAATTTTTTGTAATTTTGTACCGAATTCTTAAATAAATACGCGTGAAAACAACCAACCGCTTGTGGCTGCTGGTTCTTATGGCAGCCTTTTTCATGCAAGCTCGCGCCCAGCAACGCGTCTTCATCAATCGTACCGAGCTCTCGCAGCATTGGCGTTTCCCCGTCGTGGCCGACAGCATTGTGGATATGACCATTTCGTCCGACAACGAGCTGCTCTTCAACGTCCATGGCAACATTGCCGTACCCGTTCCCCTGTCCCGCATCGACAGTCTCACCATTGAACGCGAACCGCTCGTCGAAGGGAAAAACCCCTACGAGGTGTTCCAACTCTACATCACCACCAACGACGGCAGCGACATTACCTCGAAGGACTACTACACCGACTGCCACCTCATGCTCAATGCCCGCGGACAGTTCACCAGCTACTCGGCCAATGCCCAAATCAGGGGGCGTGGCAACAGCTCGTTCAACTGGTATCCCAAGAAGCCCTACCGCATCAAGCTCAATCAGAAACACAAGGTGCTGGGCATGGGCAAGGCCAAGAGTTGGGTCTTGCTGGCCAACTATCGTGACATCACCGACATGATGAACACCTTCGTCTTTGAGATGGGCCGCTGGATGGGACTCCCCTACACCAACCACACGCGCTATGTCGAACTGTTTCTCAATGGCGACTACAAAGGTGTCTATCAGCTCACCGAACAGATTCAGCAAGGCACCAGCCGCGTAGCCGTGAGCGACGACCGTGGAATCATCATTGCGCTCGATGCCGACGACGGCCCATCGCTCAGTCCATCGGCCGGCGACAATTTCTCGTCAAAGGTCTATAAGATGCCCGTCTGCGTCAAGTACCCCGATGACGAATGGTTTACCGCCAACACTGTTGACTCCGTGAAAGCTGTCTTTGCCGAACTCGAACAGGCCATCAAAGACAAGGACTTTCCGCGCGTCGATTCCATGCTCGACATCCCCTCGTTCATCAAATACCTGCAGATTCAGGAATTTATCTACAATGTTGAACTCTCGGCCCCCCGCTCCATCTACATGCACAAGGACGGCGACGGCAAGTGGGTGATGGGTCCCCTCTGGGACTTCGATGCTGGTTACGACTTCGATTGGAGCGATATGTACACGGGCCACAATTTCTTCTCCAACTATCGCGAGACCGTGATGGGCTCCAATCCCCTGAAGCGCAACGGCAACTACAACTATGTTCCCCAGTTCTTTACCGACCTCTTTGGCTGTCCCCAATTTGTCGAGGCTTACAAGGCCCAGTGGGAAACCGTGAAGGACAGCATCGTCACACGCAACTGGGACGAGTGCATGCGCTATGTCGAGCAACTGCGTCAGAATGGCACCCTGCAGCGCGAAGACCGCCAATGGACCATCTCTGGCAAGAACTTCGAGACCGAACTCGAAAAGATGCACCAGTGGCTCATCAACCGTGCTAACTTCATGACTCAGCTCATCCAGAACATCCCCATGCCCAGCGAAGAACCTAACAAAGGACGACTCTGCGGCACCATCCCCGTCAGCACCACCATGCAATGGAGCAAGGGTTACGACCAGAGCAACAAGGTGAGTGTGAGCAAGGAACAGGTGCTCAAGCTCATGGGCATTGCCGAAAGTGACTTCTCCGAGGCCAACCTCTCCATTATTCCGCTGAACACCGATGGCTCCGAAGGTTCAAATGGCACCAATGGTACCTTTGGCGGATGGTTCGATGCCGATGGCAACCCCGGTGCCTATGCCAACGGGCATGTCTATATCGAGGTCTTCGACGACCTCTGGAACTGGAACTGCGGCCTCTACCAGTATCAGTGCTGGGACGACAGCCATACCGTCACCATGCAATACCAATATCCCCAGGGCGGCGTCCTGCTGAAGGTGAACATCGAAGTCCATTTCACCATCGAGCAGAATGGCGGTTGGTGGTAATGCGTGAGCCTATGTCTGATTAAGAGTTGAAATCTAAGAATGTAAAAAACTATAAATATGAAACAAATTCTTACTTATCTGCTGCTATTGGCAGCATTCATTGGCAGTAACGAAGTCGCTGCACAGAAGACTGTTTACATTCCTGCATCTTGGTCATACGATGCCACGACTCAGGAGTACACCGAAGGCGGAAACCCCGACCTCCAGTGGTCATTCAACCGCAGTAAACAATCCGAGAACTGCATCGTCTTCTGGCAGAAGGGATTTGGTAGCAATCCCAAGACCAGTTCGCCCTCTTTTGACGTCGATGCCGTGCTCAAAGTGGCCGAAACATGCTACGCCCTTAACGTCGGGACGCTGGGTTTCTCAAATAGCAACATGCTCACGAAGTACAAACTCATGATACTCATGAATTACACCACGGACTGGGTGTGCTACGGAGGCGGTTACGACTTCGAGTGCAGCGCCCTGTGGATAGGTCCCTCGGCCGTCAGTCCTGCCGGGCATTCGCTGGCCCACGAGGTCGGTCACTCTTTCCACTACATGTGTTACGCCGAAGCCTCAGGATACAACCACAATTCTTCACCTACCGACAACACGGGCTTCCACCTTTCCTGCGGAAACGGACAAGCCATCTGGGAACAAACAGCCCAGTGGCAGGCCAACCAAGCCTATCCTGAACTGATGTACTCCCAAAGCATGGGGATCTTCCGCAACAGCCACAACTACGCTTTCTCCCACGAATGGCATCGTTACCAGTCCTACTGGTTTCACTACTACCTTTGTCAGCACTACAACGACATCACCACCGTGGCACAAGTTTGGAAACAACCCATGAAGAATCAGAGTCAGGGCAATGGATCCGACTTCAACGAGGCACTGATGGCCCTGAAGGGGCTCTCCCCCAGTGAGCTATACAAACTCTACTTCGACTATGCATGCCGACTTGTCACATGGGACCTCGATGTCTGTGCGCCCTATCGCGACCCCTACATCGGAGGTTTCGAGTATCGCTGTGTCCTCACCGACGACGATGAGTATCAAGTGGCACTTGCCAGTTGTCCCCAATCTACGGGGTTCAATGTCATCCCGCTAAATGTTCCAGCCGCTGGCACTGAGATTGTCACCCACTTCACAGGCGTCAATGTGGGAGCAGCACTGCTCGATAACGACCCTGGCGAGTATCTCAATGGGGACTCGCGCTATGTCACCTTCGACACGCGCCACTATGTCAACGGCGGGACTCGCTCTGCCCGTGGTTTCCGCGTGGGGTATGTAGCCCTCATGCAGGACGGCACTCGCCGCTATTTTGCCGAGGACACCATCTATAACCAAGGTATCAAGAACGTCACTGACGACATCACCATGACCGTACCTGAGGGCGTCAGCCGTCTCTGGCTCGTCGTAGTACCTTCACTCAAGACATACTACCGCCACAAGTGGGACGACACGATTGAGGCCGACGACATGTGGCCCTACAAGTTCAGCATCGAAGGCACCGACCTTTCCTCTTCGGCTCTTGTCTATGCCAGCCCCACCATTGACGACCGCGAAATCGCTGACATCACCTTTACCTACGATGTCACCATCCCCTACGACAGCCAGAACTACACCGGCACCTCCATCACCATCTCGGGCCGCGCAGCTGCAGCCTTGGGCACAGCCTTCCAGTTGCAGCCCTCGTCCATCGGCAGCAAGTTGCAGACCTGGAGTGCCAACGGCCCCACCAACAACCGCATCATGTTCTATGCCACCACACCCAGCGGTGCCCTCTCGCAGAGCGGCTCCACCGCCAACGGCTATGGCCACTGGTTCAATGCCTCCGGCGTCGTGTGCGAATACGCTTCAGGCTATCTCTATTCCGAACTCACACCCTCGTCGCTCACCTTCTATGTGGGCCAGTATCCAGCCCGTCTCACCCAAGGCCAGACCTATGTTATCAGTCAGGCACTGCGCTATCGCAAAAACCTCACTCACTATGCCAATGCCCGTTTCATCTTCAACGTCACTGTGGGCAACACTTCGTCGGCCACCCTTCGTTCCATCGACTATGATGACCCCACCGTGGGCATTGAGGGTATCGAGAATGAAAGCTTAAGAATGAAGAATGATATTTATGACCTCAATGGACGTCGCATATTCTCTTCATCACTTCATCACGCCATCACTCCTTCACTCCCGAAGGGCATATACATTAAGGGCGGAAAGAAAATTGTTGTAAAATAAACAGACTTTCATAAACTATAATGCTCGGGCCATCGCATCTTTATGCGGTGGCTCGTGCTTTTATATGCCCCGCCTTCTGATTGCACAACCTTGGGCTTATACTTGTACAACTTCCGACTCATGCTTGTACAACCTTGGACTTATAGTTGTACAATCTCCGACACATGCTTGTCCAACCTCTAAGCATAACGTCTAAGGCCCTCTCCCGGAAGCCCTGAGGGCTTATTTCGGAAAGCCTAAAGGCTTAATGAATCGAACCTATATTCAATGCGCATCGAACCTAGGTTCATCACGCCTCAAACCTATGTTCAAAGCACCTCGAGCCTTAGTATGCTTTTGGACGAATGAAAATTAGGAAGGCTTAACACGAAGGAACATCGTTGCACATACTTTAGTTATCGGCACAAAAAAGCGCCCTGCCGTTAGAGACAGGACGCTTATGGAACGATGGGAGAAATCCCAATGATTACTTAATCACCTTCTTGCCGTTCTGGATGTAAACACCATGAATGGCCTTCTCTACACGACGTCCGCTGAGGTCGAAGACACTGTTGTCGGCCTTTGCCTTCTTCACCTCATCAATGCCCGTGTAGATGTCCTCGGAAACGAGGCGAGCATTATAGACAAATTGCTTGCCGTTCATCTCGACACAGAACTGGGCTGGTACATTGAAGTCGGCAGGAATTTCGATGTCGCTGACAGTCGTCATGAGCACTTCGTCCTGAATGGCGTCGTACTCGATGATGAAATAGATGCTGCCATAGGGGTCGTAGCCGCCTTCGGCCGTGAAGCCGAGACCGGTGGAAGCGGGCTGAGCCTCGCCATAGACACCGTCCTTGGTGAAACCGCGCAGACAGGCGTTCTCCTCATTGAGCAGGTCTTCGAGGGTGACGCCAAGCGAGTCGGCTGCAGCGCTGAGGTCAACGGGAACGGCAATATTGTCGGCACCAACGGGGATGAGGATGTCGGCCTGGCCCACAACTTCCTTCTCTTCAATCTCGGTGACGAACTGCACGGAGACGTTCACCTTCATCATGTCGTTTGTGGCGGGGTTGACAAGGAAGAGCTGAGTCTTGAAGACATCACCTACGGCATTGCGACCAGGATGCTGGAAGAGTTGGAATGTGCCATCGGCCAGATAGCTGATGCCGACACGGGCATTGGAGTCGCCCCAAGTGGAAACACGACCTTCAGCATTGAGCCAGAAACCAGGCTTCGGGTCGCAACTGTAGGAATCACTGTAGGGATTACCTGCAGCCTCAGCCTTATCATCGGTAGCCAAGCCATAGAGTTTGGGAGTGGTGGTACCAAGGACCTCCTCGATGGTGGCAAGGGGAATCTGGGGATATTGGTCGCAGAGGTAGTCGTTGTCGCGAGCTAGGGTCTGGGCCACGAGTCCGCGTTCATCCACGAGATTAAAATCGCCTTCGATGACATGTGCCTCGGTCACCTGCAGCGTGATGGTGTAGGCGTAGTAGTTGCCATTGCCAATGAAGTAAACGGTGGAACTGATTTCGTCGCCTGTGCCAAGAGCATCGGGGAACTGACCGACATTGAGCAGGGAGAAGTCGCCCTGTGTGGCAGGTTCGATGAACATGACACTACCTGAGTTCCAATTCACGACCTTACCGTCGGCATTGAACCAGAAACCGCCATTGTTTGCGGTGGTTCCGCCAAATTCGCCAGCATCGGTGAGGGCCTTCATCGTGACGGCGCTCACTTCACAACCCAGTTCGGCAGCAATGGCCTCGATGTCGATGGTTACGGCAACTGTCGAATAGTCACTCTTGGGCTCTTGCTCCACAATCTTGGTGGCCTCACCCACCTTGTTCATCTCGTCAAGTGTTCCAGTGTCTTCCTTCAGCACATTGAAAGTGAAGTGCAGACGCCAAGCCTTATCGGCATAGACGATATACATGCTGGCCGTGTAGCTCTGACCGCCGCGAAGTTGGTTGGGATACTGCCCGACATTGAACGTGAGCACGCATGTCTCAGCATTGAGGGCAAAGGCTTCGGCATAGAATCTGTCGGCCTCGGCATAGGGGGCAGATGCCAGTTCGCCAGTTTCGTTCTCCTCCTCGTCCAGTACGGGACGAAGCCAGAAACCGGGGGCATTGGCCGTAAACTCGTTGGAAAGAGTGTCGAGTTTGGGGCCGCCAGGCAGCACTTCGTCACCCATGAAGTACTTGGTGCTGTAAAGGATTTGGGGCAGAATGGCCGAAAACTCCTCGGCACTGGCAATGCCCAGCTTGGTCATGACTTCGGTGAAGTCGAACTCGAAGGGGTCGGCCGTGTAATCCGCACGGACATACTGCTCGACAAGCACCTCAGTGGTGCCCACTACGTTTAGTTCACTCTCGACGAGAGTTGCGGGGGTGGGGACGTCATAGGTGACTTCCTCCTCCTCGGTCTGCGCCCATGCTGCTGTCGAAACAAACAGACCAGCCAGAAGGGCCACGAACGATTTGAAAAGTGTAGTTTTCATACCATAGATAAAGTTTAAAGTTTAAGGTTTAAAGTTTAAGGTTTTCATTAGACTTCCGCACAAAGTTATAAATAAAAGTAAATATGAAACAAATAAAAAAGGAAAAAAAACATCATGACAAGATAAAACGGCAACGCGAGGCCCACGCTACGAGCCAGGCAAGGGGGGCTAAAAGGGCATCGAGAAGGAAAAAGTGACGAAAGCCCAACTCTGTCACCAGCCAGCCGGAAAGAGCCATGGGCGGCAATAGGACAAAGGCGATGAGGGGAATGTAGAGGTAGTTGATGGTGTTGCGATAGCGCTCGCCACTGATGTAGCGGACGAAATGCATGGCCAGGTTGAGTCCGAAACCGAAGAAGAACTGTGCCTGGAAGGTGGCCATGCACAGGGTGAGCAACGAGGTGGGAGGCTCGAAGGTCATGAGCAGGTAGATGAGCGGAGAAAGGCCCAGTGCTACGGCCATCCACCAGAAGACGCGCTGCATCTCGACCCACCGCACCAGCTGGCGCCCCAGCAAAAGCCCCACCGAGAAAGCTATGACACCGATGGTGCCCTGGGCAAAGCCGAGGTCGATGAGGGTGCAGCCCAGTCCGCCTCCACTGGTAGGCGACAGGAGGAAGAGCACGCGACTGTAGAACATGAGGCCCTGAGGCAACAGCAGCAAGGCCAACACCCCCACGCAGCGCAGCCAATAGGGTTTGCGACGGATGCGGTCGATAACCTCAATCTCGGCCTTCACGGCCTGCATGGCACTGCCTTGGAGATGGGGGTCGCCGACAGGGGGGCGACGCAGTGCATACAGATGCCAAAGAGCAAAGATGAGTAGCAGGCCTGCCGCCAAGTAACAGCCCTCGTTCCAGGAGCGCGGAATGCGCCGATAGATGACCTGCAAGGCGCCCACGAACATGATGAGCAAGCCGTATGTGAGCACCGCCGCAGACTGCGAGGCCACTATCTTAGGTCCGTTGAACAACCGTTGCAGCCGGGGACGGAACATGCGTTCGTAGTACATGCGCGCGGCCAGTTCGTGCCAGGCCGTAAGAAGGGAGATGAGGAAGAGGTTGGCAAAGATGGAAAAGTGGTAGGTCAGCACACGCGGATAGTAACCCACAAACACGAAGGCCAGCAACATAAGCAGTAGCACCAAGGAGAGTTCGAGCCACTGCAGCTGCAGGCGGAAGTAGCCCAAGCGCCTCACGCGCTGCCGCATGAACGACTTCAACACCCATGGCAGGAACAACAGACCACAATAGCCCGTGGCCAAGGCCGCCCCCGCATCGGCTTGCAGAAACATGAGCATCGCCACATAGGTCACGATGGCAGCGGGAATCTCCTCGGCACCGAACAATGTGCCCACCCACCAATGGCCCGCCGGGCTGTTTCTCGTTCCTTTCTGCATGATTCCTGCCTGAAATAGCTTGGTTTTGATTGCAAAAATACAAAAATAATCCCTAATCCTTAATCCCTAATCCCTATTTTTTCTTAATTTTGCATGTGAAGACACTTAAAACTGAAAGACTTGATATTATGAAAACAACGAAACTCCTCTTCTTGATGATACTCTCGTTATGTACCGTCGCATTGCAGGGACAAGTAAAGCTTGACTTCGACTTCAACGACCGAGGCCAACTTGTGACCGACGACCACTACGGCATCTTCTACGAAGAAATCAACCACGCCGGCGACGGCGGACTGTATGCCGAACTGGTGCGCAACCGCTCGTTTGAGGAAGACATGAACAGCCCCATCTGCTGGACTGGAATTGGCAACACTGACATCGCCCTCACCAGCCAGCACATGCTCAACACCATACAGCAGCGGGCCCTGCGCGTCAACATCAAGTCGGCCAACGGGGGCGTGCGCAACGAGGGCTACTGGGGCGTGAACGTCGTCAGCGGACGCACCTACACCCTCTCCTTCTGGCTCCGCGCCGAGGACAATTACGACGGCACCATCACCGCCGAACTGCAAAGCAACGCCGGGCGCCGCATCGGCAGCACAGCCATTCCCGTCAGCGCCACACGAGAATGGCAGAAGCTGACCGCCACCATCACGGCCACTGGCGACGACCCTCGTGGCTACCTGGCCCTGAGGGGGTCGGCCAAGGGCGTCATCTGCCTCGACGTGGTGAGCCTCTTCCCGCCCACCTTCAAGAACCGTCCCAACGGCTGCCGGCAGGACTTGGCACAGATGCTGGCCGACCTACATCCCCGCTTCGTGCGTTTCCCTGGCGGATGCTACATCGAAGGCTTCTATGGCGACGGTCAGACCAACCGCTTCGAGTGGAAAAAGTCAGTGGGCCCCATTGAGGAGCGACCCGGCCACCTCAACCGCAACTGGGGTTACAAGGTGACCGACGGACTGGGCTATCACGAATGTCTGCAGTTGGCCGAGGATCTGGGCGCCCACTCCCTGTTTGTCGTCAACATGGGCATCGGCCACGAATGGAAGGTGGACGAGAACGACATCGACCCTTTCATCCAGGAGGCCCTCGATGCCATTGAATATGCCCGAGGCTCGGCCACCGACACCTTCTACGGACACATGCGCGCCGCCAACGGCCATCCCGAACCCTTCGACCTGAAGTATCTGGAGATTGGCAACGAACAGGAGTTCATGCTCAACCGAGACGACTACATGCGCCGCTACATGCAGTTCTACCGAGCCATAAAGACCCGCTGGCCCGACCTCCACCTGATTGCCGACAGCTACTACTTCGACAATGTCACCGAACCCGTAGAGCTGAAGGACGAACACTACTACGACACCCCCGACTTCTTCATCAGCCAATACGCCCGCTACGACAACCAGTCCAAGTCCTCGACCCGCATCTACGTGGGCGAATACGCCGTCACCAAGGACTGCGGCTGGTGGGGCAACCTCAACGCCGCCATCGGAGAGGCCGTGTTCATGCAGGGATGCGAAAACAACAGCGAAGCCGTGACCATGATGAGCTACGCACCCATCTTCACCCACGAGGAGAACTACGTCTGGCACCCCGACATGATTCGCTTCAACTCGTCCCTGAGCTACGGAACGCCCTCCTACTACGTCCAGCGCATGTTCAGCAACAACGTGGGCCGGCAAAACATTCGCTGGACCGAGACCGGCAACGACCCCTCGCTCCGTGCCAGTCGCGGCGCCATCGGACTCGGCACCTGGGCCACCAGTGCCACCTTCACGGGCCTCACCGTCACGGCCACCGACACCACCTTCGAAGCCCAACAACTGGTCCCCGCCGACTGGACCACCCGAAACGGTACTTGGACCCTCAGCGGCAACACCTTCCGCCAGACCAACAACACGGCCACCAACGTCACCTGCCTCCTCAACCGCCCCCTCGGGAACACCAACTTGGACATGACCGTCCACGCCACCAAGAACGGCGGGTCGGAAGGTTTCCTCGTCATCTTCGACTACAAGGACGCCCAGAACTATGCCTGGCTCAACCTGGGAGGATGGGGCAACACCAAGCACGCCGTTGAACAATGCAAAAACGGCACCAAGACCACCCTTGCCGAGAAGGAAGGCACCCTGGCCACCAACCGCGACTACGTCATCCGCGTCCTGAAGGAAGGGCAACGCGTGCGCTGCTACCTCGACGGCGAACTCATCATCGACACCACACTCCGCAGTTATGCCGACCGCCTCGTCTTCACCAGTGCCAACATCGACGAGGAGCAGGGCATCTTCTATGTAAAACTTGTCAATCCAAATAGCAACACCGCTAATGTGACACTCTCGTTCCGGAACGGACGCGTCCTCTCAGGCCAGGCCGAAGTGCTCTCCTCCCCCAATGGCTCTGACGAAAACACCGTGGAAAGCCCCTTCTACATCACACCGCAAACCCAGAACGTGAGCATCGGCCCGGACGGCACCATCAGCTACGAGGCACGAGCCTATTCAGTCAACGTGCTCCGCCTGCGCGTCGCGGACGTCGGCAGCCCCGTGGCCGAGCCCCTGCCCCAGCCGCGCCTGCGCTATTCGTTTGACTCCGGCACCGCCACCGACGACTCCGGCGCCTACAAGGGCACCCTCTACGGCAAGGCCAGCATCCTCCGGCAAGCCGACGGCAACCACGTGCTCGCCACCGGCCAGCTGGGCGAGAGCAGCTACATGGGCATTCCCATCACAGCCATCAAGAACGCCTTCAAGGACGTCACCGACTTCACCATCAGCCTCAACCTGCTGCTGCGCATAGGCAACAACTCCGACCGCTTCTCCTGGGCACTGGACTTCGACAGCGGCACCAGTCAGTACTTTGGCCTCATCAGTGCAGGAGGCAACGGCAACTGGTATTGCGAGCTGAAGGACGGGACCGCCACCGACAACGTCCCCTCCCACTCCTGCCTGCGCATCGGAGAATGGCACAACATCACCCTCACGCAAGAGGGCACCACCGCCCGCCTCTACGTCGACGGCCAGTTGCGCAACACGCAGCAGACCCGGGTCGCCCTGCCCGCCCTGGTGGGCAACCTCACGAAGGCCACCATCGGCCACTCGCCCTACAGCGCCGACGCCATCATGGAACACGCCCTCTTCGACGACTTCCAAATCTTCGACCGTGCCCTCTCCCCCCTGCAGGTCCGCGACATTGCCGCGCAGGCCACAGCCATGCAGGACGATGCCCGCTACGAAGGGCTTGCCGACCTGCAGGACATGGAAAACCTGGTGAAGGAGGTGAAGAACTACTACAAGGACGCCCAGAACACAGCACTCACGCAGGCCTACAACAACGCCTCGCGCGCCCTTGCCAGCGGAACCGCCGCCCTCAAGGCACAGCGCCATCAGCAACTGCTTCAGGCCGTGGCCAACTATCAGGAGCAGCAACTCGCCCTGGCCCGTTCCGGCCAGCCCGCCAACCTCACCTTCCTCATCCGCAATAGTTCCTTCACCCGCTACAACGTCGGATGGCAAGGCGTCGGAACCCCCAACGTCACCGGCTCGGGCAACGCCACCTATGTGGGCTACGCCAACGAGACGACAGAACAATTTTCCCGTCCCTTCGACATTTGGCAGGAACTGACCGACATGCCATCAGGCATCTATGAGCTCACGGCCAATGCCTTCTATCGTGCCGGTGCCATTCAGCCGGCTTATGCCGCATGGCAAAACGGGGATGCCACGACACAGTATGCACAACTCTATCTGGGCGATGTGTCTGTCCCCCTGCTCAACTTGTACAGTTGCGAAAGTTACACCTTCGATCCCTATAACTATCCCGACAATCTGGCAAGTGCATCACAAGCCTTCAACACCGCCGGGCGTTATGGGGAAAACACCGTCACCTTTGCCCTGCAGACCGACGGACAGCCCCTGCGACTGGGCATACGCAAGACACAAACCGTGGATGCCGACTGGGTGGCCTACGACCACTTCCAACTCCGCTATCTGGGTACCATCACCGGCATCCGCTCTATTGACGATGACCAAGAGGTAAACGGTAAATGTTCAAATGGCAGATTATATGATCTCTCGGGCCGCCCCGTCACTTCATCACTCCCCAAAGGCATCTACATCACAGAAGGGAAGAAACTACTGCTAAAATAATTATTAAGGATAACATTGACAACCATGTTCACACACCATTTTCTCACACGACTGAGCGCCCTTGCCTTAGCATTCATACTTTTGTTCACCGGGGCAAAAGCCCAAGACGAAATTGCCACTTTCCGGACCTGGGCCATAACACCACCCATGGGATGGAACTCATGGGATTGCTATTTCTCCTCTGTTACCGAAAAGGAAGTGATGCAGAATGCACAATATCTGGTTGACAACGACCTTGTCCGCCACGGATGGGAATATGTTGTCATCGACATCCGGTGGTACTGCAACCATCCCTCATTGGGTGGCGGATGGTATAATCAGGAAGGCACGCAAGACTATGTGCTTGACGAGTACGGACGCTATCTGCCCTCGCCCACTCGCTTTCCCTCATGCATGGTGGACGGAAAGAACCAAGGTTTCAAGGCACTGGCCGACAAGCTCCATGCCATGGGACTGAAACTGGGCATACACCTGATGCGAGGCGTACCGAAGGTGGTGGTCGGAAGCAACTATCGGTTGAAGGGAAGCGAAAACACGCCTTGGACACAAGTATATAACGGCACACAGTCACCCTGCGGATGGCTTGGCGACAACCTGCTTGTGCGCAACAACCAATACGGCCAGCTTTATTACAACAGCATCATGGATCTCTATGCCGAATGGGGCGTGGATTTCCTGAAGATTGATGACCTCTCACGTCCCTTCTATACGGACGAAGTAAAGATGATACGTCGCGCCATCGACCAGACGGGACGTCCCATCGTGCTCTCGCTCAGCCCTGGAAAGACGCAATACTCCAGTGCACAGGATTGCCTCGATAACGCCAACATGTGGCGCATGATGGACGACCTCTGGGACAATTGGAGTGCCGTGGACGCCGTCTTCCCCGAAGCCAACTTCTGGAGTCAATACACACGCCCCGGGAACTTTGCCGACTGCGACATGTTGCCTTTGGGACACATTGCAGCCACCATTGCCGACCCTGGGTATGCGAAAGCTGATGCCGGCCACTGGACCAACCTGACAAAGAATGAGCAATACACCATGATGACTTTGTGGGGCATCTGTCACTCGCCACTCTTCTTTGGCGGTGAAATGACCAAGAACGATGCCTTTACACTCTCGTTACTTAACAACGAAGAATATCACCAAATGCACAAGTACGGACAGGATGCCCATCAGGTCATGAGCAATGAAGAAAACGGACGCGTGGTGTGGACATCGGTTGACCCCGCCACAGGGAATCGCTACCTTGCTCTTTTCCAGCGTGACAACACACGATGGATTGTAGGACAGAAAGCCATCTTCCGCTCTGAGACCGTAGCCTACACCACCGACGGACATGCCGTGGACGTGGACATTCCTTGGCCTGAAGGCAGCAAGACACTGGTGCTGGTGGTAGATGATGGTGGCGACAACTTCAACTATGACCATGGCGACTGGATTAATCCCACCCTTATCCTGCGCGATGGTTCAGAGGTGCCCCTAACTGGCACCTACAAGACACGCGACTACACGGAATCCTATTTTAATCGCGTGCGCGAGAATGCCAACGTGGACCACGGAGGAAAGATGAAAGTGCTGGGCACCACTTACGACCGAGGATTCTCGACCGATGCCAATGCCGCCATCTTCTTCCAGATTCCCGAAGAGATGGATGTCGTGCGCTTCCGGGCCAAAGCTGCTGCCGACGATTCTGGCATCACACAACCTGGTGCCACCACCAGCATTCGCTTCTTTGTGTTCGACCAAAATCCCCTGGCCGCAGAGCAGGACGATGCTGTGACTCGTTCCGGACTCATCTCACGCAGTGGCACCCGCTCCAAGACCCTGGAGGCCGACATCGAAGGTGCCAGCCAACTGAAGATTGTGGTCAACAACTATGGCGACGGTTTTGCCTATGACCGAGCCGACCTGGTCAACCCTGTACTCATCGATGCCGAAGGCAACGAAATTTCACTCACCACCCTCACAGCCTCATCCTACGTGTCGGAATGGGGAAGCCTGCACATCAACCGGAATGTGGAGAACGGACCTTTGCGCGTAGAAGGGAAAACTTACACCACTGGCCTTGGCATGAACGCCCAGTGTACGTTGGTGTATGACCTGCCAGATGGCCACACCTACAAGACATTCCGTGCCCTGTGCGGCTACGATTCCAGTTGTGACACCGACAATACCTCCACGAGTGGCACGACCATGGAGTTTTGTATCTACGTCACCAAGGAAGAAGAGTTCACCTTCGACCTCACGACACTGGGATATGGTGCCAACGAGGCCATACCTGTCCACGACATATGGGAGAAGGCCGACCTGGGCACTGTCACAGGCGCCATCACCACCACGGTACCCAGCCACGGCGTACGCCTCTTCCGCCTGGGTGACAAGAAACCTGACCCAAGCGTCGGCATCGAGTCAGTAAGTTCCCGAGATAAAGACCCTCACGACACATCAGCATCTGTCAAAGCGGATGTTTTCGATCTAAACGGCCGATACCTTGGGAAGGTTGATGGCACCGATACTTCCTTCTCGGAGATTCCCCAGAAGGGACTATACATCAAAGGGGGTAAGAAAGTACTGGCGCACTGAAACTTCATACAAGCCAAAAGGACGAGGTTGTGCCGAAAGACACAGCCTCGTCCTTTTATAAACTGTCATTTGCAACTATTATCTGAGTACGCGTACCTTGCGAACAGATCCGTCGGGATGGCGAATTATGTTTATACCACGCTCTGGGCAAGAAATACGCTGACCACTGAGGTTGTATATGACCTCGGGGTGAGCACAGCCATCGCCTGACATGGCATCTGGCACCTCCTCCACTACTGTGGCCGAACCTCTTGTCAGTTGGAAGTTTTGCTTCACCCCAGTTCCGACTGCCTCCATTTCAAACGATATGAGGACACGTCCACTGGCATCGGCAGGCTTGTATGCACTGACATCAATGAAAAAGTTGTTCAGGTCCTCCACCTCAACGACTTCATCGGGTACTCGCTTTGTGCCCCATGGGAGCAAGGAGGAACGACTTGCAGTATAAACACCACCATGATAGAGCACAGATTTGGCATATTCTCCTTCCTTATTCTGATAGTCGAGACGGATGTTGAGAGTAGAGTTCAGATTGCGCCTCCTCACACTCGTGTTTGTGAGCCCCTGCACGTTCAGGATGCGAGGCAAGTTCTGAACTTCTATGCCCACCAGTGCCCTGCCCGATGCCTCCTTATTCGACGAGAGGCGCACCGTCCAAGTCTTGGGGTCAAACAATGCATATGAAGCCGTGTTCGTACGCTTGGGGAACCATTGATGTGTGCGAATAATCTTGCAGAACTTTACTTGAGGGAATAGGTCAGATGCTCCGTCGGCAACGATACGCACGAAACAAACGCCCCTACTACGGACAACATCCTCAACATGGATGGTTCCATCCGCCACATCAACCAACTCCGAACGACTTGCCACAAGCGTTCCCTTTTTTGTTTCGTACCAACTATTGTGTCCTTCGTCGATGTGATACACTTCAAGTGTTCCCTTGGTAAAGGGGATTTCGTCAAGTGTCAATGTGAGTTGTTGCTCATCGGATGCCGTATTCCACATCACGGCAGCGACACAATCGGCAGATGCCGAGGCCATACCTTTGACACTCCCATCGACAATCGTCATCTTGCACCGGTCGGCAGGCATCATGCCATAGAGTTTGAATGCATTGAAGAGAGCCTTGCGCGAACCGCTTTCACAATCAATAAGTCCCAGTTTGTCTCCAACATAGAAACCTGGGTCGATGTACTGTGCCCAATTGACATGAGTAAGGTCGGTACGCTCCAACATGCCTGGCAGAGCATTGAAGAAAGTCATGGCGGCTTCAGCATGCTCCACGGGCCCATCTTTCTGGTAATCGGCCGGAGCGTAAGGCGAATACTCTGTGAGCAGCATTTCTGCTTCGTTTCGTCCCAGGCGGGTCAGGGCATTGCGCATGGCATCCAATTGCCATGCATAATCAGGGCCATAGGCATGACCCGAAAGGAAGTCGAGAGGGAGATTCTTTGCCTTCACTCGGTCCACCAATGACTGATGCCACCCACTGAAGGCCCCTGAGGGACCGCCCACCTTTATGTCGGCATAGCCCTTACGCACGGCAGGTGCAGCAGCCTCATAGATGTTGAGATAATCGTCAACCGTCCCCGTGAAGAAACCATCCGTAAGGTCGGGTTCGTTCCACACCTCCACATAGCTGTTGGTGTAGTTTTTGTTCTTCCACTCCTGTGCGAAACGTTCATTGATAGTGGCCCATGTGTCGAGACTTGTGGGAGGGTCCATGAATCCGCTCCACTCCGTGGGCCTGCTCTGGAGGATGGTGGGTGTGTAGCCGTGGGAGATGACGAGGACGGGACAATTCTTTTGAGCCTGGGTCAGCAGATAGTCGATGTCTCCTAAAGAATAACTAGGTTTCTCTGCCGTGCCCAGCACACAGGGCTGTCCGTAAAGGTCATCCTTCCCGCAGGCCATTTCGTAACGCATGGAACGCGCCTCCAGCTCGGCCAGTTTAGGCATGTCACGGTCGAGCCATGCCCTTGATACCAGTGGGGTCTGGTAAAGCCCAATTTTCTTCACCAGTGGGAATTCCTCCCATTGGGAAGATTGCACCCGGACAGCAACTTGCCCGACCAGCGACTGGGTCATGAACAACAAACCAACAAGAGCTCCAGTTCGGAGCAAAGCACGGTCCGCCATGTGTGTGCCTAAAGAAAAAGAAGATTAATACGAGCGGGCTATGAGGACGCGGGCCACGGCGGGTTTGCCACTGACCATGTCGGTGCCGGGGGTCTGCTCGAAACCGTAGGGGATGCAGCGGATGGTGGCCTGGGTGTCTTCCTTAATCTTGGCCTCGGTCTCGGCCGTGCCGTCCCAGTGACAAAGGAAGAAGCCTCCGTCCTTGACGCGGGCCTTGAAGTCGTCGTAGTTGTCGCACTCATAAATGCGGCTATCACGATAGGCGCGGGCCTTTTCGAAGATGTTGCGCTGGATGTCGTCGAGCAGGGCGCGGACATACTGGGCGATGCCTTCCAGGGGGCGGGTCTCCTTCTCCAGCGTGTCGCGACGCATGACTTCTACGGTACCGTTCTCCAAGTCGCGGGCGCCGAGGACGAGGCGGACGGGGACGCCCTTGAGCTCGTAGTCGGCAAACTTGAAGCCGGGACGACGGTTGTCGGCGTTGTCATACTTGACGCTGACGCCCATCTGGCGGAGTTCCTCCATGATGGGGGCGACGGCGGCATCGACGGCTGCCAGCTGCCCGGGCTTGCCTCCGATGGGGATGATGACAACCTGGATGGGGGCGAGACGCGGGGGCAGGACGAGGCCGTTGTCGTCGGAATGGGTCATGATGAGGGCTCCCATGAGTCGGGTGGATACGCCCCACGATGTGGCCCAGGCGTATTCGGCCTGATTCTCCTTGTTGAGGAACTGCACGTCGAAGGCGCGGCCGAAGTTCTGGCCCAGGAAGTGGCTGGTGCCGGACTGCAGGGCCTTGCCGTCCTGCATCATGGCTTCGATGGTGTAGGTGTCCAAGGCCCCGGCGAAGCGCTCGGTCTCGCTCTTCACACCCTGGATGACGGGGACGGCCATCTCCTGCTCGGCAAAGTCGGCATAGACCTTGAGCATGAGTTTGGCGCGCTCCTCGGCCTCCTCGCGGGTGGCATGGGCGGTGTGGCCCTCCTGCCAAAGGAATTCGCTGGTGCGCAGGAAGAGGCGCGTGCGCATCTCCCAGCGCATGACGTTGCACCACTGGTTGATGAGCAGGGGCAGGTCGCGGTAGGAGTGAATCCAGTTCTTATAGGTGTTCCAGATGATAGTCTCGGAGGTGGGGCGGATGATCAGTTCTTCCTCAAGTTTTGCGGCAGGGTCAACCACCACTCCATCGTGGGTCTCGTTGGTTTTCAGACGATAGTGGGTGACCACGGCGCACTCCTTGGCAAAGCCTTCGACGTGTTCGGCCTCGCGCGAAAGGAAGGACTTGGGGATGAGCAGGGGGAAGTAGGCGTTTTGTACCCCAGTTGCCTTGAAACGATCGTCCAAGAGTCGCTGCATGCGTTCCCATATGGCGTAGCCGTAGGGTTTGATAACCATGCAACCGCGCACGTCGCTCTGTTCAGCAAGGTCGGCCTTGACTACCAGTTCATTATACCATCGTGAGTAATCCTCGCTCCGTTTAGTGAGGAAATCCAGTTCTTTTGCCATTTGATTTTAGTTGTTATTTGTTAATTTGCGTGCAAAGTTACGAAAAAAATAGGGATTAAGGATTAGGGATTAGGGATTATTTTGTAACTTTGCGCAGACAATCATTTTTATTAACTCATAAAAACAGTAAAGATTATGAAATCACTGAAACTTTGGGCTGGCGTAATGAGCCTGGCCCTCGTTCTCTCGGGTTGCAACATGAGCAACACGGGTAAAGGTGCACTGATTGGTACGGCTGCCGGTGGTGCAGCAGGCACTGGCCTGGGCGCCCTCATCGGCCACCTGACTGGCAACACCAAACTGGGCACCATCATCGGTAGCGCCGCCGGTACGGCTGTGGGCGCAACTGCCGGCACGCTGATTGGCCGCAAGATGGACAAGGCTGCGGAGGCTGCCCGTGCCCTGGAGGCTGCTCAGGTTGAGAAGACGAAGGACTCCAACGGTCTGGACGCCGTAAAGGTGACCTTCGACAACGGCATTCTGTTTGCTGTGGGCAAGTCCACGCTGACTCCCGCTGCTCAGGCTTCCCTGCGCAAGTTTGCCACCAACGTGCTGAACGTCTATACGGACTGCGACGTGTCGATTTGCGGTTTTGCAAGCTCCGATGGCAGCGACCAGACTAACCTGACCCTGAGCCAGAGCCGTGCCAATGCCGTCCAGAACTTCCTGACAGGCAATTGCGGCGTGGCTGGTCGTCAGATTAAGGGCAGCACCGGCTACGGCGAGGACCCCAACTATCTCATCTACGATGCTAACGGCAAGGAGGATCGTAATGCCAGCCGCCGCGTAGAGGTTTACCTCTATGCCAGCGAGGCCATGATCAAGGCCGCTGAAGCCGGAACGCTTCAGTAATGTTGCGCAAACTGAGAAGATTCTTACGATGGATTGTGTTCCTGTTCTTCGGGAGCACAATCCTCTTTGTTTTTGCGCTGCGCTGGTGTCCGGTCTATGTCACTCCGCTCATGGTCATCCGCTGTGTCCAACAAGTGAAGCGTGGCGAACCCATCCGCCTCAGGCACCATTGGGTGGCGCTCGAGGACATGTCGCCCCACCTGCCCGTGGCTGTTATGGCCAGCGAGGACCAGCGATTCATGGAGCACCACGGATTCGACTTCGGCGAGATTGGCAATGCCATCAAAGAGCGACGGCAGGGCAAACGCCAGCGCGGAGCGAGCACCATCAGCCAGCAGACGGCAAAGAACGTATTCCTCTGGCCCGGGGGCGGATGGGTGCGCAAGGGGCTGGAGGTCTATTTCACTGGACTCATTGAGCTCATGTGGTCGAAAAGTCGCATCATGGAAGTCTATCTCAACTCCATCGAGATGGGCGAGGGCATCTATGGGGCCGAGGCCGTGGCGCAGGAGCATTTCGGCTGTTCGGCTCAGGAGCTCACGCGCAGCCAGTGTGCGCTCATTGCAGCAACGCTGCCCAATCCGCGCCGTTTCAGTTCGAAGAATCCCAGCCCTTACATGCTGAAGCGTCAGAAGCGCATAGAGCGCGAAATGAAGTTCGTGCCGCCCTTTCCCAAGAAAGGAGAGGACGTAAAGAAAAAGAGGTGATGCCTCAACTCCAGTTCCCAGCAAAGTCCCAGCAATCTCCCAGCCCGTCCCAGCAAAATCCCATCAAAGTCCCAGCCCATCCCAGCAAAATCCCCCCCCCTAAAAAATAGCACAAATCATGAAACCAGAACATATTTTACAAAAGCTTCGCATCGACAGCCTGAACGACATGCAGCGCGAGGCTGCCGGAGCCATCCTGCACAGTCGCAACGACGTGGTTGTACTGTCGCCCACGGGCTCTGGCAAGACACTGGCTTATCTGCTGCCTTTGGTCCAACTGCTCGATGCTTCAATCGACGAGGTGCAGGCCCTTGTCATCGTGCCTGGCCGCGAGCTGGCGTTGCAGTCCGACCGCGTGTTGAAGTCGATGGGAACAGGACTCCGTTCGCAGAGCTGCTACGGTGGAAGAGCCGCCATGGACGAGCACCGCGTGTTGCGGCAGAACCGTCCGCAGGTGGTGTTCGGCACACCGGGCCGACTCAACGACCATCTGGACAAAGGCAACATCCTGGCCGACAAGATTCGGATACTCGTGATCGACGAGTTCGACAAGTGTCTTGAAATGGGCTTCCACGACGAGATGCAGCGGCTCCTGCAGAAGCTGCCCGCCTTGCAGCGCCGCATACTGCTTTCGGCTACCGATGCCGAGCAACTGCCTCACTTCGTTGAGATGGGGCGCACCACGCGACTCGACTATCTCGTCGAAGAAGAGCCCGTATCGGGTAGGGTAGAGATCTATCAGGTAGATAGTCCTGAGAAAGACAAGCTCGGCACGTTGCGCCGTCTGCTCCTGCAACTGGGCGACGAGCAGAGCATCGTCTTCCTGAACTATCGCGACTCCGTGGAGCGTGTCGATCAGTATCTTCGCCAGCAGGGCTTCGTCACCAGCGCCTTCCACGGCGGACTGGAACAGCGCCAGCGCGAGGATGCACTCTATAAGTTCTCTAACGGCTCGGCCACTGTGCTCGTTGCCACCGACCTTGCTTCGCGCGGTCTCGACATTCCTCATCTCGACAACGTCATTCATTATCACCTGCCGCAAAACGAAGAGGCACTCATCCATCGTGTGGGACGCACCGCCCGATGGGATCAGATGGGCCGCACCTTCTTTCTCGTGGGACCTGAAGAGGAGCTTACCGCCCTCTCCAACCTCCCCCAAAGTGGCGAGGGCCTGCAGCACTGGGATCTGACGACAAACACGCATTCTCCCTCCGGGACGGATGGAGAGAAGACTCCCCAGCCCCGCATGTCCACCATCTACATCGGCAAGGGTAAGAAGGACAAAATCTCGAAAGGCGACATCGTGGGCTTCCTCTGCAAGATAGGCGGACTCACTCCGCAGGAGATAGGGCGCATCGACGTGAGCGACCGTTACGCCTATGCAGCCGTCAGCCGTACTCGACTGGATGCCCTGTTGAGAGCCGTCAAGGGACAGAAGATAAAAGGATTGCGCACAATCGTAGAACCCGTGAAATAGTAACGATTAACTAACGAAATAAAACAGCATAGACTTATGCCTAAGAAAGAAACTGGGATGCCCTTTGAGGTGCATCCTTCACCCATGAAAAATGCTGAGGGCCGCAACCTCCTCTACGCCATACCCATGCAGCGGCTCTCCACCACACTCGATGAGCTCGATGACTTATGCTGCACCAATAGCGGACTGTCGCGCAATCAGCTCGTCAGCGTGTTCAACTATTTCGTCAATGCCGCTGCCCAGCATCTGGCTCGTGGTGAGCGCATCGTCACCCCGATGGGAACCTTCGCGCCTCGTCTCGCATTAGAAGGCCAGTTCGTCAATCCTGCTGAGGTGCATGCCGACGACGTGCGTCTTCGTGGCATCGATTTCCAGCCTTCCAAGGCATTCATGGATAAGGTGCTCCGCTGGAACAATGGCTTCCATGCCGCCCCCACCTCTCCGAACACCGACCGTCGTCCTGATGAGAAGCAGTTGCAGAAAGCCCTGCTCCAGAGCTTGAAGAGCAACGGAGGCAGCACCACCGTCACCTTCTTCAAGGAGCACAGCGGTCTGAGTCGTCATCTTGCCCAGCGCTATCTCGATCAGCTCTGTGAGGGCCCTCGTCCCCAGCTGAAGCGCATTCGCATGGGGCATGCTTTCATATACACAGAAGTGAAATAGCTCCTTCGTCCCCTATACCTATTTTTATTATAGCCTCCCACAGCGATTCACCATCGGTTGTGGGAGGCTTCTTTGTTTCAGTAGGAGGTTCCCTTATGTCATCATCGATTGTAAGATATTTCCTTGTTTCATTATCGATTGTGGGATACTTCTTCATATTTTTGAGGGTGAAATGTCCTGTTCTTCGGTGTCATTTAGGCCATTTCAGAATAATCCGCTGCAGCGGATTACATAATCGGCTATAGCGGACTATATAATCCGCTATAGCTGCTTATACTCATCTAACCTAAATTGCCCCTTCGTCTTGTGCTTTTCCCCCAATGATTCATCCACTCTCATTCCGTCATTTCGCATTGGTAGCATTGTGATTCAATAAAACGCTCGAAATCATTGATTTGAGCATAAAAATGAATTAAAAAAGTATGACAGGATGGAACATTTGTATTTAATAAGTTGAACCTATAAATACCATACTGTGGGTATGGACAGGAGAAGATCAAACAACTTGTTTTTTACCGTTGCAAAGCATAAATAGTGACCCACGGAGTCAACAGACTAGGAAAATCTCACACATATCATACTTATATGGCTGTTTGTTCTTTCAAACTAATCTGAATAAAAAATAGAAAACGTAAATGTTAAGATGGGCTGCAACACCAATATCAACGAATGGGCCATAATGACAATAGTACAAGATATAATTGGTAAAACTAACCTATTTCACCTAATAATACATAAAAGGTATAGGCAAAGGGAACGATATCACATAATAATTCGTAAATTTGCACAGTCGAATTAGAACTAAGAGTGTGTCCGACATTCAACA
>DGUV01000096.1:1059-22644 GCA_002395775.1 Prevotellaceae bacterium UBA4301 | reverse complement strand
TTAGCGCGCTCGATGTACTTGTCAATTTCCTGACCCTGCATGCTGGCACGGTAGTGAGCCTTCACTTCCTCGTACAGTTTCAGGGCCTCGGCAGCCTTGCCGTCAGCCTCAAGGATTTCAGCAGCCTGCACCAGATAGATGGGCGAAAGCACGTTGTTGTCGGCCTTCTCAGCGGCCTTCTTCAGGGTCTCCACTGCCTTCTGGTTCTGTCCCAGCTGAGCATAGACGTTACCCAGCGCACCGATGGCGGCAGGGCTAATCATCTCGTCGCCTTTCGTATCAAAGTCGCTCAGGTACTTCTCAGCCTCCTCATACTTGCCCAGCTGCGCGTTGGCCAGACCAGCATAGAGCTTGGCCACGTTGCCGGCCTTTGTCGAGCCATACTTCTTGGCCACCTCTGCCAGACCCAGCACCTGCTGTCCGTCGCCCGTGAGAGCCTTCTCGAACTGACCCTGCTGGAACAGTTGCTCGCAGGGGAACAGGGCCTCAGCTGCCTTCTGGTTGCGGCGGTCGAGGTAGTTGTTGCAAAGGATTGCTGCAATGATGAGAGCCAGCACCACAGCCACACAAATTGAAATCATCTTCAGATTCTTCTGTACGAAGCTTTCTTCCTGTACGGCCTCCTGGGCCATACCATTCGTCTTGTTTTCTGCCATTTTATTTTAGTTTTATTTGTTTTTATGCACAAAGTCGTGCAAAGATACAAAGAAATTACGAATTACGAATTACGAATTACGAATTATTTTTGTACCTTTGTCTTCGCAATGATACTGACCCACCTTTCCATACTCAACTACAAGAACATCGGGCAGGCCGAGCTCGACCTGTCGCCAGGCATCAACTGCTTCATCGGCCACAACGGCGAGGGCAAGACCAACCTCTTGGACGCCATCTACTTTCTGTCCATGTGCAAGAGTTCCTTCACCAACATCGACAGTGCCTGTGTGCGCCACGGCGAGCAGTTCATGATGCTTCAGGGCCAGTACGAACGTGAGGACGGCACTCCCGAGGAAATCTATTGCGGACTGAAGGTAGGACAGAAGAAGGTTATGCGCCGGGGTAAGAAGGCCTACAAACGGCTGGCCGAGCACATCGGACTCATCCCTCTCGTGGTGGTCAGCCCCTCGGACAGCGACCTCATCAGCGGTGGCAGCGAGGAGAGGCGCCGCTTCCTGGACATCGTCATCTCGCAGTGCGAACCACCCTACATCGAGGCCCTGCTCCGCTACAACAAGGCCCTGCAGCAACGCAATGCCCTATTGAAGATGGAGAATCAGGAACCCGACCCCGAACTGCTCTCGCTATGGGAGGAGGCCATGGCCCGCGAGGGAGAGTTCATCTTCCAGCGCCGACAGCACTATGTCGAGGAACTTATCCCCACTTTCCAACGCTACTACGACATCATCTCCCAGGGCGCCGAACCCGTAGGTCTGCGCTACACCAGCCATTGCCAGCGAGGGCCCCTGCTGGAGGTCATACAGCGCGACCGCCACAAAGACCGTGCCGTGGGCTATTCGCTCCATGGCATTCACAAGGACGAACTGGAGATGACCCTCGGTGGTTATCCTATCAAGCGCGAGGGCAGTCAGGGACAAAACAAGTCCTACCTTATTGCACTGAAACTAAGCCAGTTCGACTTTCTTCGCCGAACGGGTAGTCAAACCACTCCCATCCTGCTGCTCGACGACATCTTCGACAAACTCGATGCCACCCGCGTGGAACAAATCGTGCGCCTGGTCTCGGGCGAGGACTTCGGACAAATCTTTATCACCGACACCAACCGCGACCACCTCGACCACATCCTGCGCCTCATGCCAGGCGAGCATCGCCTATTCCACGTCCACCAAGGTAACTTTACGCTATGAAACGCCGCAACACCGAACGCTTGGGCGATGTCATTCGCCGGTTCCTGCGCCAGGAAGGTCTGGAAACACCGCTGGCCGAGGTCCGTGCCGTCAACCTCTGGCCTGAGGTTGCAGGTCCTGCCATTGCCCGTCTGACAGGCGAGGTCTCCTTTCGTCAGGGCACCCTCTACGTCAAGATTCTCCGCCCAGCCCTGCGACAGGACCTCATGATGGGCCGCACCCAGCTCATCCGCAAACTCAATCACGAGGTAGGAGCCCAGGTGGTACAGAACATTGTCTTCTACTGATTCAGTTAATTGTTTCCCCCTGTGCCATTAGTGGCACGACTTTGTGCCATTCGTGGCACAGGCTTGTGCCATTGGTGGCACAACCCCATGCTTCTAAATGCTTCATTTCACAGCCCTAACTGGCTGGCCATAGCGGCGGTCAGTATTATTAATGACGAAACCACTTATGAGAAAGTACAATCGTCGTGCTTGAGATGGAGGTGAAGCAAGCGTACGAGTCATGTAGCTACCTGTAGAACCCGCACCCTGGCAAACAGTACTGTTATACATCCCCGCAGCGGGCAGGAAGATGTAGTTACCGTTCTTCTTGCTCGTAATCTTTAGGCCATAGACGCTGTTCAACATCATCCACACCGCCGTAGTATAATCACTATTAAGGAGTTCCCCAAATTGCTCATCACTCGGCGTGCGCCATTCCGAACCCCAACGGACACTGGCAGCATCATCGGCTGGTTCCAGCTCAGTCAACTCGTCTGTAAAGCTATTGTATCCATTTGAACTATTCTGACAGTACTTGGTCAGGGTGCTCGTTGTCCCCTTACAATACTTATATGTACTCCAGTCATAGTTCGCCTTCACTTCCGTCTCGCCCCAGGCAAAGTAGTCGCCAAAGTCCTCCGGGCTGGTAGCCCCAACGTTGCAACTGGCCCACAACGTGCCGCTGGGCAGGCCCAAATCCACATACAAGTGCGTACTCACGGCCGTGGGTTCCTTCGTATATTTAATGTAGGTCTGGCTTGCATAATCCACCGCCAGCAGGTAGTCCTCCTCCACTTCGTTCAGCACGATGGTCCTGACGGGCAGCCCTTGAGCGTTGAACATCATGAGCGTACCCTGATAGGGACGGAACCTGAAAGTATAGCCCTCGCCATAGTCCGTCGTCCCGTCCTCGTTCAGGGTAAACGAAGAGCCCTCGGGCGTGTACCACGTCCCCACCACCATGCTATTGTCCACCCCGTAAGGCTTGCCACCCACGTCGATGGTCTCCATGGGCGACTTGCCCAGAATCACATTCACAAGCGAGGTTACGTCCGAGATGGTCACCTGCTCATCACTGTTCATATCGCCCTTCACTATGGTCTGGGCACTTGCCACCGTCACTACAAAGAGCAACAACGACAACATCAGATTCCTCATATTCATGATATTCCTGTTTCTTATGTCAACACGTATGCAAAATTACAAAAACCACACCACATAAGAAAGAAAACCTGGAAAAAACTCAACGACCAGAAAGCCGAGCACCAGAAACGAATGAGACAATAAAAAGATGCGCCTCGGAAATAAATAATATTAATCATTTTATAGATGAACACATCGGCAAATTTTTCTGGGAAACGTTCCTGGGAAGGGTGTTGAAGTAGGTTGAAGACAAAATAGCACGACTAAAGTAACGTAAGCCTACTGAGGGACACCCTCTTTTTCTACTTACCTCGTTGTGAAATCCAACACCTCGCTGACGGGGACTTCTTCGTGACCGACTGGCTTTGCAATCGCAATACGATGGAGTGTTCCTTGGCGTATGGGAACGATTTACAATCTCGATTTTAATTATGGCGAATTCGCCACAATTAGAAACCAAGTACCTCACAGACGGGGATGTCGTGAGGCTCGCTGGGGATGGCATCCAGTAGCTGGAAAGGAAAACAGACGCCCAGTGTGTGAGCCTGGGGGATGCGAGGGAGGAGACGGTCGTAATAGCCACGGCCTCGGCCTAAGCGATGCCCCTCGCGGTCGAAAGCCATGCCGGGGATGAGGGCAAGGTCTATCTGGTGGTACTGCTCAAAGGGGAAGTCCTCGCCCTGGGGTTCGAGGATGTGGAAAGCGCCTTCGCGCAGACTCTCTCGGCCTTCGTAATGCCTCAGTACGAGGTCGTCGCCAACCACCACGGGCAGCAGCACTTGACGACCAGACAAGAAGGCTTCGTCGAGCAGGGCTTGCAGGTCGGGCTCGTCGGGCAGAGCATGATAGAGCAGAACGGTACGGGCCTGATGCCATCGGGCCATCTGCCCCACCCTCTGGCAAATGTCGGTCGACCAACATGGGAAAGATTCCTGATGCAGTCCCTTCAGCCTTCTTATCTCCTTCCTGAGTGTCGCTTTATCTTCCATCTTACATTTACCATTTATCGCGTGCCAAGGCGCGTTATACCATCAGAAGAACTTGGGCCTGCGGCGGCGGGCTTCCTCAAAAGAGAGCATATCGGACGTTTCTCCCAAGTTCTGCTCCCGCAGGCGTTCCTGCTCATGGCGAAGTTGGGCTATTGCCTCGTCGCGCGTCTCTTCCGAAAGGAAACGGGCTGCCTGCGGGGCATTTTGGCTGGCATCCTTGACCCAGATGACAGGGCCTTCATAAACGGGAGCTATCTTCAATGCGGTGTGAAGCGGACTGGTGGTGGCTCCGCCTATCATGACGGGAATGGACAGTCCAGCCTCGTGCAGGAGATTGACAGTGCGCACCATCTCGTCGAGCGAGGGCGTGATGAGTCCCGAAAGTCCTATGACATCGGGGTGGACCTCCTGAGCCTTGCGCACAATGTCCTCGGCGGGCACCATGACGCCCATGTCGATGATGTCGTAGCCGTTGCAGGCCATGACCACGGAGACGATGTTCTTGCCAATGTCGTGGACGTCGCCCTTGACGGTTGCCAGTAGCACACGCCCTGCCGACTTAACTCCTTCCCCCCGAGAGAGGGCTGGGGAGAGGAACCCAACGGCCTGCTTCATGGTACGAGCGGTTTTCACCACCTGAGGCAGGAACATCTTGCCTTCGCCAAAGAGCTTGCCCACGAGGCTCATGCCTTGCATGAGGGGGCCTTCGATGATGCTGACGGCATTGGGATAAGTGCGAAGGGCTTCCTGGAGGTCGGCCTCCAGATGATCGCTAAAGCCTCGACGCAGGGCATCGATAAGGCGCTCTTCAAGAGACGGTGCTGAGCTATCGGGAGAGGCTGAAGAATCTGATTTTTCAGAGCTTTCAGAGTAATCTGAATGCTCGGAGGCATAGGCAACCAAGCGTTCGCGGGCTTCGGCCGTAGGACGTAGGATGACATCCTCGAGGAGCTGCAACAGGTGGGATGGGATGTCGCTATACATGACCTTGGAGGCAGGATTCATGATGGCCATGTCCATACCACGCTGCCGGGCATAAAAGAGGAAGACGGCATGCATGGCCTCGCGCAGGAAATTGTTGCCGCGGAAGGCGAAGGAGAGGTTGCTGATGCCGCCGCTGATGTGCACCAAAGGCATGTGGAGGCGAATCCAATCGATGGTGCGCAGAAAATCGAGCGCATAGGTGTCGTGTTCGGGCATGCCGGTGCAGATGGCCAGGACGTTGGGGTCGAAGATGATGTCCTCGGCCGGGAAGCCGGCCTGCTGGGTGAGCAACCGGTAGGAACGCTCGCACACCTCGATGCGGCGCTCATAGGTGGTGGCCTGTCCCTGTTCGTCGAAGAGCATGACCACAACGGCTGCACCCAACTGACGCAACTCGCGGGCATGGGCGAGGAAGGCTTCTTCTCCCTCCTTCAACGAAATGCTGTTGACAATGGACTTGCCCTGGAGGCACTTCAGCGCCGAACGGATGACTTGCCAGTCACTGCTGTCAATCATCAGGGGCACGCGGGCAATGTCGGGCTCGCTGGTGAGCAGGCGCAGGAAAGTCTGCATCTCTTGCCGGGCATCGAGCAAACCGTCGTCCATGTTGATGTCGAGCACCATCGCGCCCGCCTCCACCTGCTGGCGGGCAATGGAAAGAGCCTCGGCATAGTTCTTCTCCTTGATGAGTCGCAGGAACTTGCGACTACCGGCCACATTGCACCGCTCGCCCACGTTGATGAATCCCACCTCGGGAGTGAGGACAAGGGGCTCAAGACCGGACAGGCGAAGCTGAGTTTTCGGGATAATCGGAGTTTTCGGAGTAACGGGAATATGCTGAGTAATCAGCGTCGATAGGGCCCGAATGTGTTCGGGCGTGGTCCCGCAACAGCCTCCGACGATGTTGACCAGACCTTCGTCAACGAAATGACGCATCTCCTCTGCCATCATCTCGGGCGTCTGGTCATACTCACCAAAGGCATTGGGCAGACCGGCATTGGGGTAAGCACTGACGTAATAAGGCGACAGGTGGGCCAGGGTGCGCAAGTTGGCCAGCATGTCGCGGGCACCAAACGAGCAGTTGAAACCCACGCTGAGGATGGGAGCATGGGAGACGGAGACGAGGAAGGCCTCGATGGTTTGTCCTGAGAGCAGACGGCCCGAACGGTCGCTGATGGTGGCACTGAGCATGAGGGGGACCTCATGGCCGACACGTTTCATGGCCTCCTCGGCTGCACAGATGGCGGCCTTGGCATTGAGTGTGTCGAAAATGGTCTCCAGCAGGAGGGCATCTACCCCTCCCTCTATGAGCGATGTCATTTGCTCCTGATAGGCCTCCACCATTTCGTCGAAGGTCAGCGAACGGAAGGCTGGATTCTCGACATCGGGACTCAGGGAAAGGCTCTTGTTGGTGGGCCCCACACTGCCCAGAACAAAGCGTGGGCGATGGGGCGTGCTGTACTTGTCGGCTGCCTCACGGGCGATGCGCACGGCGGCAAGGTTGATGTCGCGTACCAAATGCTCGCCCTGATAGTCGGAAAGCGATATGCGCTGGGCATTGAAAGTGCAAGTGGTGATGAGGTCAGCACCGGCCTCAAGATACCGTTCGTGGATGTCTCGGATGATGTCGGGCTCCGTCAAGCAGAGCAAATCGCCAAGCCCCTTTCCACGGGGCAACATAGTGCCCATGGCACCGTCGAGGCAAAGCATGCGCCCTGCCAGTTCCTGTTCCAACCTTTTACCTTCCATATCAAAATAATTCTAAAAGCTTTTCTTGAAGCTTCTTGACATTTCCCTTCGGTCCTCCTTTTCCTTCAGTGTCTCGCGCTTGTCGTATTCCTTCTTGCCTCGAGCCACGGAAATGTCCAACTTGGCCCGTCCGTTCTCGTCTATATATAATAAGGTAGGGACGAGCGTGAAGCCAGGGGCCTTGAGAGCAGAAGCTATCTTGCGAATCTCGCGCCGATTGAGCAGGAGCTTACGGTCGCGCCGTTCGACATGGTTGTTGTACGAGCCATGTTCGTAGTGAGCCACATACATGTTCTTGACCCACACCTCGCCCTGGATGATGATGCAATAGGTGTCCACCAGACTGGCCTTGCCTGCACGGATACTCTTGATTTCGGTACCCGTGAGGACAATGCCCGCCGTGTAGTCATCAAGCAAGAGATAGTCGAACGAGGCACGCTTGTTCTTGATGTTGACCTTGCTTACGAATGTTTTCTTCTTCTCAGCCATTATTTCTCAACCTCCGCAAAGTTTTCGATGTGCTCATCAATGTAGTGAGCCACGATGTCGGTTACCTCGGGCTCCATCTCGATGAAGGCATCGTCGAGTTCATCAAACTCCTCATACTGCTCATACAAGGCCATAAACTCCTCGTCGGTGCAGTCCTCGGTCAGCACTTCGCCGTATTGCTCAAAGAGCCGGCGTCCTTCGTAGATGAGGTTCGTCAGTTCCTTTGCTCCCCAAAGTCGCATGGCCTTGGCAAAGGGATTGAGGAAGATGAAGGGCCCATAACCATTGTGGATGAGCTGTATGAAACCGCCCTCCATGACCTCGCGACAGACAATGCAGTAGGCCAAGAGCGTAATCTGGTCGGCCGAGAGCTGCTGCATGGTCTCCGCAGTAAGCTCGCCACCGATGGCTTGCAAGGTGCGCTCGCAAAAGAGACTCACAAACTGCCCGTTACCCTGCCGAGCGGCCTCAATGATGTCGTTTTCCTGTATCTTAGTTCTCATAATTATCGGCAAAGTTACAAAATATTGGTCATCAACAACGAAAAAAGCAGACTTTTGTTAGGATATGTAACTATTTTTAGGTATTTTTGCAAGGAGAAATAGAGGTTACAACCTATTTAACAACTTATTTTTATGGTTTACAGTAAAGAAGTACAAAACATGTGTTGCGTGGCCAAAGGCCCCAACCATGGCCCCGCTCCTATCCCAGAGGAAGGCAAGTGGGTACAAGCAAAGGAAATCAAGGACATTTCTGGCCTGACCCACGGTATCGGCTGGTGTGCTCCTCAGCAGGGCGCATGCAAACTGACGCTGAACGTGAAGGAAGGCATCATCGAGGAGTGTCTGGTAGAAACCATCGGTTGCTCGGGCATGACCCACAGTGCCGCCATGGCCAGCGAGATTCTGCCTGGCAAGACGCTGCTCGAGGCTCTGAACACCGACCTCGTTTGCGACGCCATCAACACCGCCATGCGCGAACTGTTCCTGCAGATTGTCTATGGACGCACACAGAGCGCCTTCTCCGAGGGTGGTCTGATGATTGGTGCTGGTCTGGAAGACCTGGGCAAGGGCCTCATCTCACAGACCGGTACACTGTATGGTACTAAGGTTAAGGGTACTCGCTACCTGCAACTGACCGAGGGTTACATCACCAAGATGTTCCTCGACGAGGACGATCAGGTTTGCGGTTACGAATTCGTTCACATGGGTAAGTTCATGGATGCCATCAAGAAGGGCGTTCCTGCCGACGAGGCCCTGAAGAGTGTTACAGGCACATACGGTCGCACAAAGCCCGAGGATGGTGCTGTTAAGTCTATTGATCCACGTAAAGAATAAGGAGGAACTGCTATGATTCGTGAAGTGAAATTTGAGAGTCAAGACCGCCGTATCAAGCAGATTCTTGCTTGTCTGAATAAGCACGGCATCGCTTCCATCGAGGAAGCCAACCAGATTTGTGAAGCCGCTGGCCTGGATCCCTACAAGACTTGTGAGGAGACCCAGATGATCTGCTTCGAGAACGCAAAGTGGGCCTACGTTGTGGGTACTGCTATCGCACTGAAAGAAAAGGCAAAGGACGCCGTAGAGGCTGCCAACTACATTGGTGAGGGTCTGCAGTCATTCTGCATCCCCGGTTCTGTTGCCGACGACCGTAAGGTAGGTATCGGCCACGGTGAATTGGCTGCCCGCCTGCTCACTCCCGAGACCAAGTGCTTCGCCTTCTTGGCAGGTCACGAGAGCTTTGCCGCTGCCGAAGGTGCTATCAAGATTGCCCAGATGGCCAACAAGTCGAGACCAGCTGACAAGCCCCTGCGTTGCATCCTCAACGGTCTGGGCAAGGACGCTGCCATGATTATCAGCCGCATCAACGGTTTCACCTATGTGCAGACCCAGTTCGACTACTTCACTGGCGAACTGAAAGAGGTTAAGCGCATCGCCTACTCAAAGGGTCCCCGCGCTGCCGTGAACTGCTATGGTGCCGACGATGTTCGCGAAGGTGTTGCCATCCTGTGGAAGGAAGACGTTGACGTCAGCATCACTGGTAACAGCACCAACCCCACCCGCTTCCAGCATCCCGTTGCAGGTACCTACAAGAAGGAGCGCATCCGTGCCGGCAAGCCCTACTTCTCAGTAGCCAGCGGTGGTGGTACAGGTCGCACACTGCATCCCGACAACATGGCTGCAGGTCCCGCTTCTTACGGTATGACCGACACCCTGGGTCGCATGCATAGCGACGCTCAGTTCGCAGGTTCCAGCTCAGTGCCCGCTCACGTAGAGATGATGGGCTTCCTAGGTATCGGCAACAACCCCATGGTAGGTTGCTCCGTAGCTTGCGCAGTTAATGTTGACCTGGCTCTGAACCACAAGTAATCAGAGCATATAGGACACATATCCTACTGACAGACGAAATCTGCCGGACAGCATATAGTTGGTTGTCCGGCAGATTTCTTTTATAATGCCTCCTTTACTCAGGATATTCAAAGTCAAATTCCAGCTGCACCCAATTGCCGTGCAAACTGCTGTCGGCATGCGGAGGATTGCCCACGCCCAGACCAAGCAGGCGGATGGGATGCTGAGCATAGTCCACGTCTGCCAAAATGCGTTGGGCAAGGGGCAGCAGTTCCGAGGCGTCAGGCTGCAGCACATGGTCGAAAGTCTGACTGCGCGTTATCTGCTGAAAATCATGGAACTTCACCTTCAGTGTGAGTGTCTGCCCCTGAAAGCCGGAACGTCGAAGGCGACCTACAAGGTCGTCAACAATGCTGTGCAGGCGTTCGTCGAGCGAAGCCTCATCCCAAAGGTCCCGCTCAAAGGTGTGTTCACAACTGACGCTTTTACGCTCCCACTCCGAAACTACGGGTCGGTTATCCTCACCTCGGGAAAAGTCATAGAGCACATGTCCCATCTTGCCAAAGCGCTCTGTCAGGTAGGACAACGACTTGGTGCGGAGGTCGGCACCCGTGAAGATGCCCAGCTGATGCATGTGCTCAGCCGTGCGCGGGCCAACGCCCCAAAACTTTTCGATGCGCAACTGGTCGATGAACTGCTGCGCCCGCAGCGGATGGATGACTGTCAACCCGTCGGGCTTGCGATAGTCGCTGGCAATCTTAGCCAGGAACTTGTTGTAGGACACACCTGCCGAGGCTGTCAGTTGGAGGCGTTCGCGTATCTTCTGCTTTATCTCTTTCGCAATATCCACGGCCAGTTCCATGCCGGGCTTGTTCTTCGTCACGTCGAGGAAAGCCTCGTCCAGTGAGATGGGTTCAATGAGGTCGGTATATTCGTGGAATATATCATGCATCGCGCGCGATACCTCTTTATATACCTTATAATGTCCTTCAACAATAACGAGTTGGGGACACCTGCGCTTGGCAGTAGCCATTGCCAAAGCCGAATGCACGCCATACTTTCTCGCCTCGTAGCTGGCTGTGGCCACCACCCCACGCGGTCCGTCGTACCCCACGGCAACGGGCAACCCGCGTAACTCAGGATGGTCGCGCTGCTCGACACTGGCAAAGAAGGCGTCCATGTCGATGTGGATTATCTTCCGTTCCTGTGTCATCATATCGTGGGGCAATGGTTCATTCTTATTGCGAAGTTACAAAAAGATTTGCAGATTTCGAAGCATTTATTTGGGTTATATTATAAAGCTACTTATCTTTGCAAATAAATTAACCAAATTACAAATTATGAAAACAAAATCTATGTTAGCCACCATCGCCATTGGTATGGTCATGGTAGGATGTACCAAGGGTTACAAGATTCAAGGTACAATTGAAGGTGGAAACGACGGCGACACCATAACAATTATGGCCTTTGACGGCTCAGAACTTGACACCCTGCACCAAGCCATAGTGAAGGACGGCAAGTTTGAAGCGGCCGGACAGACCGACAGCATTGTGAACGCATTTGCCGACTATAAAGGAATAGCAAGTGCTCTGTTCTTCCTGGAGAACGCTGACATCACACTGAAGATTGATGCCAAAGAAGGTACGATGAGCGCCCACGGCACACTCATCAACGACCGCAACACAGCACTGTACGACACCATCATGGTAATGAACAAGGAGATGATGGCCCTCTTCGAGAATGCCAGCGACGACATGCCGCAGGAAGAACAGGAAGCCCTACAGAAGAAAGCCGAGGAAATGAGCGGAAAGATGGAAGAGACGATGAAGCAATTTATTCGCGACAATGTGACAAACTTTGCCGGACAGTTCTACCTGACAAACTATGCTTCGAACTTCGACGATGCATTTGTCTGCGAAATGCTGGCCGCCGTACCCGGAAAGGACCAAAAGACCCATGCCATGCAAGTGCTGAAGAAGGAGATGGAAGCTAAGAGCGGAACCGTCGTGGGCAAAGACTTCACCGACTTCAAGGCAGAGACGCCCGAAGGTGAGACGCTGGCCGTGAGTGACGTGGCCAAGGGAGCAAAGGTGCTGATGATTGACTTCTGGGCCTCGTGGTGCGGACCCTGCCGTGGCGAAATGCCTAACGTGAAAGCCGTATATGAAAAGTTCCACGCCCAGGGATTTGACATCATTGGCGTGAGTCTCGACGACAATGCCGACAAATGGAAGGCCGCCATCAGCGAACTGGGGATGGCATGGCCGCAAATCTCCGACCTCAAGGGCTGGGAATGTGAGGGAGCTGCCCTCTACAGCGTCAAGGCAATACCCGCCACCGTGCTCATCAAGGACGGCAAAATCGTGGCCCGTGATTTGCGCGGAGCAGAACTTGAACCCAAGGTTGCAGAACTGCTGAAGTAAACGCAAACTTTCAATCATAAAAATACAAACGGCATCCGCATTCCACACCTTGGTGGTTTGCGGATGCTTTGTTATATATATATGGAATCGTGTGCGTATACGCGTAATGGAAACCTGTGAATGGTTGGCAAAAAAGACCCCAAAGATTTGGTTAATAAAATTAACTTGTTTATCTTTGCACTTAATTAAATATCATGACTATGGAAGAAAGAGAAAAGAAGATGACTCCTGAGGAGTCAGTCGAGGTGATGCAACGGATGGTGCATGAAGCTCAAAGGTCCGCACATTTTACGGGTCGTCCGTTTATTCTGTCCGGCGTCTTCCTCGGTTGCATATTTTTGGCGATGGCGGCATTGTACGCCTTCTGTCCCGATAAGGAATGGAAGTACGTTCTATATGCCTACCCCGTTTGCTTTGGTCTGATATGGATATGGACACAAATCAAAAACGACAACGAAGACAATCCACGAACACTGGCTGAGAATATTATATTGATGGTGTGGAACACAGTCCTAATGGTTTCGCTTCTGACTACCCTGCAGATTCGTCAGGAACAGGGTGTCTATGTCCCAGGCGTGTTGATGCTTGAGTTCAGCATTATAGCCATGGTTTCCAGTTATTCTAACAACGACATTTATGCCTATTTGATTGCATTTGGAGGACTATGGCTCAGCATTGACATACTTTTCAAAGACGGATGGATGCTATGTTTCAGCCCAAAGTCATGCCTGTTCTATGCAGCAAGTTTTGCTATCCTATTGATTGGCATTGGCTGGCGCTGGACCTATCTGTCCAAACATCCCGAGAAGCAAAAAAGCATAGTGGAAGAAAACAGAAAAAATAAGTGACATGGAAGAAACGGAAAAGAAGATGACTCCTCAGGAGTCGGTCGAAGTGATGCAACGGATGGTACGTCAGGCCCAAGAGAGTGCTCATTTCTCTGGTCGGCCTTTTCTATACTCAGGACTGAGTTTTGTTGTCGTATTCCTGCTGATGGCCCTATTCTATTGGCTTCGTCCCGAAGGGCCGTGGACATGGGTATTGTTGGTGTACTTCGTGCTTCACGGAATCCTTTGGTATCGCAGTTTGCCCGAGGACAAGGAAACAGCGGAAACATTGGCCGACCGTGTCATTGGCGAGGTGTGGAGGACCGGGTTACTCATCCTTGCTATGACTATGTGGACGGGCAACATCATGGGAAAGGGTGAAATTGTCAACCTCATCCCACCCATCATTCTGCTGGAGATGTCCACCATCGCTGCCATATCAAGTTTCACCAATGACGACGAATATGGTGGTTTCTTTGGCAACATCAGCATGTGCGTCGCCCTCATTCTGATATTTGGAAACAAGGATCTGCACCTCGACTGGTTGCTCTGCGTGAAATACGCTGCAGGCTTTGGCATCATTCTATTAGGCATTGGATGGCGTTGGAACTATCTGGCCAAGCACCCAGAGAAACGCAGGACAATGCAAATAGATCTGGACGAAGATGAGTGACGAAGGGAACTCTTTCAAGCCTCTTGACCCACTGCTTCACTCTGAACTGCGACTGGCAGTGATGTCGTTGCTGGTGAACTATGAAGAAATGGAGTTCACTGACATCAAGGGCCGCACAGGTGCCACAGCAGGAAACCTAAGCCTGCAATTAGACAAACTATCTGCTGCGGAATATGTCAGTGTCACCAAATCATTCAAAGGAAAACGTCCGTGTACCAAGTGCCGCATCACTCCAACAGGCCTTCAGGCATTCGACCGCTATATTGAGGCACTGAAGTCTTATTTGGAGGTCAAATGAAAAAAGACCCTGCAAGAAAGGAATACTTGCAGGGCCTTACTATATTGCACAGAATGCTAGTTACTTCTTCTTTGCTGTAGGCTTCTTGGCAGGAGCTTTCTCTGCTATGGTTGCCTTAGCAGGAGCTTTCTCTGCTATGGTTGCCTTAGCAGGAGCTTTCTTGGCAGGGGTCTTCTTCTCAGCCTTCTTGGCAGGAGCCTTTTTTGCCTCTTTCTTAGGTTCTTCGGCAATCTTCTTCACGGGATCTGCCACATCGGGCGCAGGCTCATACTTCTCAAGACGAGCACGCAGACGACTGATTTCCTTGTCCTTTACGGCTATCTCCTCGCCCTGATTATGGATGGTGGTGTATAAGGCATTGAGTTCGTCGCTTTCTACCTCCATGGGGAAGAGGTCCTGCACACGCTTGATGAAGTCGCCGAGGATGTTCATGTAGTTGGTGAAGGCATCATAAGGACTATCATAGAACCCACGGAACATGCCAACAGAAGCGGGTTTTGTGGTCATGTAGCGGAAGTTGTTAGAGGCCTGGATGCGGTCCCAGTCCTGCTTGATGCGACGATCCTTGCATGCCAAGATGCGGTCGGCCTCCTGATAGAGTTTATTGAAGGCCTCACGCTGCATGCCATTTCCAAGCCAGCAGGAGGTGTCGCGCTCTTCGTCGTTCCAACTGACGGGATATGCCACTTCCATGGGACTTACCGACTTGGTCTTGCCAATGATTTCGCTTGGCGTTGCAAAGACGATGCCACGTTGCTTGGCCACTGCGGGCAGTGCCTTCAGGAACTCGAGGATGTTGCTGCTAAGAGGCTGGAAGACGCCGAGGGCGCAAAGTTCCATAAAGATATTAACAACCTGTTCGTCCTCAGGAAGCTGGGCAATCCAATCGACATACTTGTCAGCAAACAAGGGGTATTCGTTCCACGACGAATCATTGAAGCGAAGGGATATGTCATCAGAGAGTTTGTAATCACGCAAAAGGAGCTTCACGCTGGGGTCCATGGCACAATGGTAGAGGAAATGGGGACTCTTCCAACCCAGGATGTGCTTAGCGCCTTCGGCAATCATACCCTTGAAGCCCATGCGGCCAGCCAGAGAACCTATCTCGTCGGAATAGATGAGCGAAGAGTTGCGCAACACCTTTGGCGTGTGTCCAAACATTTCCTTGATTTTCTTAGCCTGACGTTTGGTCTCTTCGATGAACACCTCTTCGTTGGCCAAAGAAGAAAGACCATGGCTATAAGGCTCGGCAAGGAACTCGACGCAACCCGTCTCTGCCAATTGCTGAAGCAGCTCGATGACCTCGGGAGCATAGACTTCCAACAGCTCAATAGCCACACCTGAGAGTGAGAAGGCCACCTTGAACTGCTTTCCATACATCTGGGTCATCTCCAACATGGTGGTCAAAGCTGGGATATAGCTCTTCTGAGCAGTTTCGGTAATGGCGCGCTCGTTCTCGTAATCGTCGTAATAGTAGTGGTCGGTACCGATTTCGAAGAAACGATAACGCTTGAGATGCACGGGTTGATGAATCTCGAAATATAAACAAATTGTTTTCATATCACTTTTATTTTTTTAGTTTTTAATCTTGAATTTGTTCATGCATGATAGTCGTTCACATCGAAATAGCCACGACTGACAAGCTGGTCGTAGCACGAACGGATGCGCAATGCCACCTTCTCCCAGGTGATGCCGTCAACCTCCTTCATGCCTTCCTCGGCCAGATACTTGTGCAAGGCCTCGTTGGTGCAAATTGAGTAGATGGCATCGGCCATGGCATCGATGTCCCAATAATCGACCTTGATGACATTCTGGAGAATCTCACCACAACCCGATTGTTTGGAGATGATGCTCGGGCAGCCACACTGCATGGCCTCCAGCGGCGCTATACCAAAGGGCTCGCTGACCGAAGGCATCACAAAGACATCAGAATTCTTGTAGCACTCGTACACCTGCTTGCCACGCTGGAAACCAGGGAAGTGACAACGGTCGGCAATACCGTAGGCAGCAGCCAGTTCAATCATGGCATTCATCATATCGCCAGATCCGGCAAAACAGAAGCGGATGTTGTGGCTTCGGTTCAGCACGCGCTTGGCGGCCTCAATGAAGTACTCGGGACCCTTCTGCATAGTGATGCGACCCAGATAGGTAACAACTTTCTCCTTCGGATTCTTGTGTGGCTCGATGGCCTGATATTCCTCACTCAGCGGATAGACAGCATTGTGCATGGCCACGCACTTGCGAGGATCCTGATGATACTGGTTGATGACTGTTTGGCGAGTCAGTTCGCTGACGCACATGATGCAGTCAGCATGGTCCATTCCGTTCTTCTCAATCGAATATACCGTGGGATTGACCTTTCCGCGCGAACGGTCGAAATCAGTGGCATGGACATGGATACAGAGGGGTTTGCCACTGACCATCTTGGCATGAACGCCAGCCGGATAAGTTAGCCAGTCGTGGGCGTGAATCACATCAAACTGCTCTGAGCGGGCCAGCACACCGGCAATGATACTGAAGTTGTTGATTTCCTCATGCAGGTTACCAGGATAGCCACCTGCAAAACCAATGCACCCAAGGTCGTCAAGCCCCTGCAGATAATTGAAATCGGCATACAAATGGTCGCGGAAACGATAATAGTCCTCAGCCGTGTGGCCAACGAAGCGATGCTTGATGTTGTCATATTGCACATCGCGCCAAACCACGGGCACCTGACTCATATTGATAATTTTGAGGAACTTCTCCTCCTCGCCCGTAGGCTTGGGCAGGCAGAACGTGGTTTCCACATCGTCTTGAACACTCAAGCCCTTAGTGATGCCATAACTGGCGACTGCCAGTCCGCCATAAATTTTAGGAGGGAATTCCCATCCGAACATTAAAACTTTCATATTGATGGCCTCCTTTCTTTAATATTCATTATACTTATCAAGCAACTTCACGACACGCATGATTTCAGCCACATTCATGGCAAAAGAGATGGCCCCACGCCCGTGGAACGGAGGATTCCCGTCGAAGAGTTCGGGAAGGGTGCCTATGCAATGGTAGAAGAGTTCCTCCTCGTAACCCACCAGCTGACGCTCGATGAAACTAACACGACTGCGACCAAACACGCGCAGACAGGCCTCCATGTAGAAGCCTGCCAACCATGGCCAAGCAGTGCCCTGATGGTAGGCATAGTCGCGCTGTGTCTGCGGCCCTACATACATGGGATTGTAGGCTCCACTCTTGGGACTGAGCGAGCGCAAGCCCTTGGGAGTCAGCAATTCCTTCGTACAGAAGTCGAGAATCGACTTTTTCTGTTTGGCATCCAAAGGACTATAGTCGAAGGCTACGGCAAACACCATGTTGGGACGAACCTCCCATGACATCATGTTGCCATCAACATAGTCGAGCAGATAGCCATGTTCGTTGAGGAACATATCGACGAAGCTCTTGCCTGCCTTTGTAGCTAAGCCTTCGAGAGGAAGTGCTTCCTTCTCGTCCTTCATGTGTCGGCAAATCTCTGCACTGAACATCAAGGCATTGTACCACAGTGCATTGAACTCCACGATATAACCTGTTCGAGGCACGATAGGACGACCATACGACGAACTGTTCATCCATGTAATGGCCTTATCCTTGCCCCCAGGAGCATAGATGAGACCATTGTTGTGAAGTTCAAGACCAGGATGCTTGTCCGCACGAATCCATTCCATTATTTCGCGAACCAGCGCCCCGTACTTCTCTACGCACTTCTGCAAACCCACAATCTTGCCATACTGCTGGATGCACCAGACGGCCCAAAGCAAGACATCGGGTTGTTCCATCTCATAAATCTTCACTCCGATGGGCTCGCCCCCGATGAAATTACGAATGGCCTTCTCGGCGGTCTTCATCACAATTTCAAACTTCTCCACCTCATTGTTGGTCAGTGTGAGACCAGGGAGGGAAATGAAGAGGTCGCGGGCACGACACTTGAACCAGGGATAGCCAGCCAACACATAGTTCTCACCATCGCGACTGATGATGAACTGATGGGCACTGTTGACCAGATTGTTGTAGAAATTGTCACGAGGTGTACGTACATTCACCTCAAAATCAGCCAACTGAGCAAGTGTGTCGGTCTTCACTTCCGACAACCCCGCACTAAAGACTACGCTCTCGCCATTCTTGATGTTGAACTCAAAGTAACCAGGCACATAGAGGTCTTCATTCGTTGCATAGCCCCGTTCTTGCTCCTTGGGATACTCCACACCCCGATACCAGTCGGGCTGGAACACGAACTTGTTTTCCTTGTTGATTTGCATGTAGAGGTCAGGATATCCAGGGTACAAGCAAGTCTTGATACCATTCTCCACATCATAGTAGTCACGACTGGCGCGACTGTTTTCGTGAGTGTACTCACGAACACTTCGGAAAGCCAGGAAAGGCCGTAGACGCAAGGTCGTCTCACTATGGGCATCGAGCAGGGTGTAACGAATGATGAGACGATTCTCAAAGTGCTGGAACACCATCTCACGACGCAGCAGAACGCCACCGACACGATAAACCGTGGTGGGCACCTGCAGGCTGTCAAACTCTCGGATGTACTTATGGCCACGAGGAGCGAAATTGTCGCCATTGTACTTGTGCAGACCAAGGTTGAACTCCGCTCCATGCTGAATCACCGTTGCATCCAACGATGAGAGCAAGACATGGTTCTCGTCGTCCAACTCAGGCACAGGCACAACCAACAAGCCATGGTACTTTCTCGTGTTACAGTCCACCAAGGTTGTACACGAGTAGGCTCCGCTACGATTCGAACGAAGAATCTCCTTGGGCAGAGATTCTTGTAGGTTCGTCATCAGAGTCTTGTCAAAGCGTAAATAACTCATAATTGATTATGTTTTTGTGTTTTCTATGGATTTACGAACACTCAAATTTACTGAAAAATCTTCAATGGAGAAAAGATTCTGCAATTAATTTCACTTTTTTCTTGTTCAGTCGCTCAAAAACTGCTATTTTTGTGTCGTAAAACATATTTTTCACGGACATAGCACAATGGCCAAGAAGCAAGATTTAAGAAACGAGGTGATGGAGAAACTCTCCGACCTCTGTTGTCATCTGACTGATGACCAGAAGCAACAAATCAAGGCCTCCATCACCTTGCAGGAGTACAAGAAAAACGAAGTCATCTACCACGAGGGCGAACGCCCCGATCAACTGCTATGTCTGATTTCCGGCAAGGTGAAGGTGTATAAGGAAGGAGTGGGCCATCGCTCTCAGACCATGCGACTCTACAAACCCGTTGAATACTTCGGATATCGCGCTTATCTCTCAGGCGAGGATTTCCTTACTACAGCTGCCGCATTTGAGTCCTCGCTTGTGGCAAAGATACCCTTGGAACTCATCGTAAACTTCATTAAGAGCAACAACGAACTGGCATGGTTCTTCATACAGAGCCTGGCGAAACTGCTGGGGATGTCGGACGAGCGCACTGTCAACCTCACGCAGAAGCACATTCGCGGACGCCTGGCCGAATCGCTTTTATTCCTTCGCGACAGTTATGGCTTGGAAGAAGATGGATGCACACTGAGCATCTATCTCAGCCGGGAAGATCTTGCCAACCTGTCGAACATGACCACCAGCAATGCCATTCGCACATTAAGCGGCTTTGCAAGCGAACGCCTGGTAGCCATCGACGGGAAAAAAATAAAACTCATCAACGAGCCTGAACTGGAGAAAATCTCGCGCATGGGATGACAGCTATGAACAACTATGAACTGATTACCATACTCGGGCCAACGGCCTGTGGGAAGACACCTCTTGCTGCCCAACTCTGCCACCAAATTGGCGGTGAGGTCATCAGTGCCGACAGCCGCATGGTGTACCGCGGAATGACCATAGGAAGCGGAAAAGACCTTGAAGACTACATCGTTGATGGCGAACAGGTGCCCTACCACATCATCGACATTGCAGAGGCTGGCTACAGATTCAACGTCTATGAGTTCCAATGTGCATTCCAAAACGCCTTCATGGACATCACGGCTCGCCATCGCATCCCTGTCATGTGTGGTGGGACGGGACTCTACATCGAGTCGGTGCTCAAAAGCTTTGAACTTGGCCCGGTGCGCTTTCCCGACCGCAAAAGCCTTACCATCGGCCTGCGCATCGACAGAGAATTGCGAAGGGCAAAAATCACGAAACGCCTTAAGGAACGCTTGGAGAACGGGATGATTGAAGAGGTGGAGGAACTACTGAAGCGACTCCCTGCCGAGCGGCTCATCCGATATGGGCTTGAATACAAATATGTCACCCTCTACCTCACAGGCAAACTAAACTACGAGGAAATGTTTGCCCAACTGGAGATTGCCATCCACCAGTTTGCAAAAAGACAAATGACGTGGTTCCGAGGAATGGAGGAGCGACGTGGAATACCCATTCATTGGATAGACGCCACATTGCCTATGGAAGATAAGATTAACGAAATCATAAGCCTATGGAAAGCAGAAGCGAAACCGCACTTGACACACAAGAAAGATGGGGCATAATATACAGTCCTAAGAGTGGTGTGCTACGCACGCACAAACGCTGGGAGAAGATTCGTCGCTACCTAAAGGAGCAGCACATTGAATACGATTTCATCCAAAGCGAAGGAAGGGGCTCGGAGGAACGCCTTGGTGCCATGCTGGCCAAAAACGGCTACAACACCATCATCATAGTCGGTGGCGACGGAGCACTGAATCGCACGTTGCAGGGCGTGCTGTCAACGGGTCCCGAGATAGCCAAATCCGTAACACTCGGCATCATCCCCAACGGCCACGGCAATGACTATGCCAAGTTCTGGGGGATTGACGAAGACGACCCTATCGAGGCCGTGGACACCATTATCAGGCGACGTACGCGACAGGTGGACGTGGGGATACTCAATGAAAATGGCCACACCCACTACTTCCTCAACTGCCTCAACATCGGCCTTGTGGCAAGCATCATGAACATCCGCCACAAGACCTATCGCTTCTGGGGATTGTCGTCACTGAGCTATCTGAGCAGTTTCCTCATCATGCTCTTCCATCGCATGGAGCACAAGGCGCGATTCGTCGTCAACCACGAGACCATCGATGGACATTTCATGAACATCTGCGTGGGCAATGCCCATGCCTATGGCCTCACCCCCAACGCAGTCCCCTACAACGGCATGCTGGATGTAACCACAGTCTCCCACCCTGCCATTTCGCAATTGGTGGCCGGCATGTACATGTTGCTGACAGGCAAATTCCTCACTCACCGCAATGTGCGCCCCTACCGCTCGCGCCAGCGCATTCGCATCGAGGAGATTGGGCGGTCATGTGTGAGTGTTGACGGACAAGTGCTAAACAATGTCAAGTGCCCTATGGAAGTGAACGTAAAGCAAGAATTTGTCAACTTCATCATACCTTAATATATATAGGTATTTAAAGTCCGAACAAGACAAAAGAAAAGAGGTGCTGCATCGAGCAACACCTCTTTTTTATATACTCTCAGAGAGTTCTTCGATTAGAGCTCTGCGAAGTACTTGATGGTGCGAACCATC
>DGUV01000096.1:403-893 GCA_002395775.1 Prevotellaceae bacterium UBA4301 | reverse complement strand
ACTTCATGCCGATGATGTCGCTGCTGACGAGCTTCTCCTCGGTGTAACCGAAAGACTCGTTCTGGGCAGCCTTCATGGCAGCGTTGATGTCCTCAACGGTAACCTCACCCTTAACAACAGCGTGAAGGATAGTAGTAGAACCTGTTGGAGTTGGAACGCGCTGTGCAGCACCGATCAACTTACCGTTCAACTCAGGAATAACCAAACCGATAGCCTTAGCAGCACCAGTTGAGTTAGGAACGATGTTCTGAGCACCAGCACGAGCGCGCTGAACATCACCCTTACGCTGAGGACCGTCGAGAATCATCTGGTCACCCGTGTAAGCGTGAACGGTGGTCATGATACCGCTCTGGATGGGAGCGAAGTCGTTCAGAGCCTTGGTCATGGGGGCCAAGCAGTTGGTGGTGCAAGAAGCAGCGCTGATAACAGTGTCTTCCTTCGTCAGAGTCTTGTGGTTTACGTTGAACACGATGGTGGGCAGGTCATTGCC
>DGUV01000096.1:0-354 GCA_002395775.1 Prevotellaceae bacterium UBA4301 | reverse complement strand
CGATGGTGGGCAGGTCATTGCCGGCAGGAGCAGAGATAACAACCTTCTTAGCACCAGCCTGGATGTGAGCCTCAGCCTTAGCCTTAGAGGTATAGAAACCTGTGCACTCCAGAACTACGTCAACGCCGATCTGGCCCCAAGGCAGTTCAGCTGCGTTAGGAATAGCATAGATAGTAATCTCCTTACCATCAACGATGATAGAATTTTCAGTTGCCTCAACGGTGTGCTTGTTCTCACCGAACTTGCCGCAGAAACCACCCTGAGCGGTGTCATACTTCAGCAGGTGAGCAAGCATCTTGGGGCTTGTCAAGTCGTTGATTGCTACTACTTCATAACCTTCAGCCTCGAACATCT
>DGUV01000005.1:103623-104019 GCA_002395775.1 Prevotellaceae bacterium UBA4301 | reverse complement strand
CGAGCTCTGGCAAAGCATAGGAGCTATAGCCGACAACGAATCGCTGATGAGGCAACTGACACGGTATGCTAAGAAACTTGTGGCAAAGAAAGCCGACCCTACGCTCATGACGAGGGAAGAGTTCTTTGCAAAGGTCGATAGAGCAGAGAAACAGCCAGGCAAGAGCTTTGCAAGTATCGAAGAACTTGACAAATACATTCGTGCCCTATGAGCCGATACACTGTTATCATCAAAGAGGAGGCATAAGAAGATTTGAAGCGTTTGCTTCGCTCTGAGCCCAAAGCATATAAGAAGGCCTTAGGGTTCATCGGCGAACTTTATGAACAACCCAAGACCGGAACAGGTCATCCAGAGCCGTTGAAAGGACAGCCGGAAGGTAGATGGAGCCGACAGATA
>DGUV01000005.1:103381-103518 GCA_002395775.1 Prevotellaceae bacterium UBA4301 | reverse complement strand
CCGAAGTCCATGTTGATGTCCTCACAGCCTATGGTCACTACGACGACAAGTAAGCTGCACCAGAAGCCAAGCAGGACCGATATAAATAGCAAACAATGCCTGTGGCAGACCCGACGCGTCGTGTTGATTGCTTCATC
>DGUV01000005.1:7811-103288 GCA_002395775.1 Prevotellaceae bacterium UBA4301 | reverse complement strand
AATTGCTTGTTCGCGATGAAGCAATGAAGACGTCGTGACATGCCGTGCTCCCCGGGCCGCTGAATCGCCCGTCATTCCCACTGGTTCTTTCGCCGGTATCGCTCGCTCAGGGCAAGCAGTTCCTCGAACCTTGCCCTTCTGTCTTCTTTCAACTCCCCCGTGCTATACCGTCTCTTGTTGTGTTTTATCCAGTTCAGATACAGTCCGCGCTCGGTATCATCGTACTTCGACGGATTTCGTCGATTGGCCTCCATGAAGGCTTTCACCTCGCACCACTTAGCGTTCCAGAGTTCATCTTGCGTCATCTTCCCGTGTAAATTCGTTTAACAGCCGCTCCCGCTTAGTGTTCGCTGGGAGCTGTCAGGCCGATTTCGTTTGTTTGTTCTCGCAAGCAAAATTAGCAAGAATTATCTGAACAGACAAGTATTTGGGCAAAAACCTGACCTGAGCGCATACATTCTGCTACCAAAAGAGAATAAATATCGGAAGGGGGGCTACGAGTCTCGCATTTTTTTTGTAACTTTGCCCGCGAATTATAAACTGCTTAGAACAGGATAACAAACAACGGATATGAATAAAATCATCAAAAAAGTTCAGTTCAGCGAGAAGGTTTTCCGTCTGGACGTTGAAGCCCCTCTGATTGCAAAGGCTCGCAAGGCCGGACATTTCGTCATCGTGCGCGTTGACGAGAAAGGCGAGCGAGTGCCCCTCACCATTGCCGGAAGCGACAAGGAGAAGGGAACCATCACCCTCGTCATCCAGACGGTTGGTGCAAGCACCACCCAGCTCTGTGCCCTGAATGAAGGAGACTACATTGCCGACGTGGTAGGCCCACTCGGACGCGCCACCCACATCGAGAACTACGGCACCGTACTGTGTGCCGGCGGCGGAGTCGGCACAGCCCCCATGCTGCCCATCATACAGGCTCTGAAGGCTGCGGGCAACCGCGTCATCAGCGTCATAGCAGGTCGCAGCAAGGACCTCATCATCCTGGAGGACGAAGTGCGTGCCTCGAGCGACGAGGTCATCATCATGACCGACGACGGTTCGTATGGCCAGAAGGGCGTGGTGACCATTGGCATCGAACAGGTCATCCTGCGCGAACATGTGGACAAGGTCTTCGCCATCGGTCCTGCCATCATGATGAAGTTCTGCTGTCTCTTGACAAAGAAATACGAAATCCCCACCGACGTCTCGCTCAACACCATTATGGTGGACGGTACGGGCATGTGCGGAGCCTGCCGCATCACGGTCGGAGGCAAGACACGCTTCGTGTGTGTCGATGGGCCTGAGTTCGACGGACATCAGGTGGACTTCGACGAGATGCTGCGCCGTGCCGGTGCTTTCAAGGCCGAAGAGTTGGCTGCTATGGAAGCCTATCAGGCACACCTCGGACAAACACTCCCCACGGAGAAAACGGCCGATGCCAACCCGACGAACATCGAAACAGCTGCCCCCACGGAGGCCACCCCGCTGTCAGAACTGACCGACCGCAATGCCCCCTGGCGCGAGGAACTACGCAAGTCGATGAAGGGTAAGGAACGTACCCAGATAGAGCGATGCCAGATGCCTGAACTCGACCCTATCTATCGCGCTACGACGCGCACCGAGGAGGTGAATCAGGGACTGTCTGTCGAACAAGCCATGACGGAGGCCAAGCGTTGTCTGGACTGTGCCAATCCCACCTGCATGCAGGGTTGCCCGGTAAGCATCAACATCCCGTCGTTCATTAAGAACATCGAACGCGGGCACTTCCTCGATGCAGCCCGCGTGCTGAAGAGCACTTCCTCGTTGCCCGCTGTCTGCGGCCGTGTTTGTCCGCAGGAGAAGCAGTGCGAGGCCCATTGCATACACCTGAAGATGAAGGAATCGGCCGTGGCCATCGGCAACCTGGAACGCTTTGCGGCCGACTACGAACGCGAGAGCGGCAACATTGCCCTGCCCGAGGTGGCCGAAAGGAACGGACGCAAGATTGCCGTCGTGGGCTCCGGCCCCAGCGGACTGAGCTTTGCCGGCGACATGGCCAAGATGGGCTACGAGGTGACCGTATTCGAGGCTCTGCACGAGATTGGCGGCGTGCTGAAGTATGGCATCCCCGAGTTCCGCCTGCCCAACAAGATTGTGGACGTTGAGATTCAGAACCTGGAGAAGATAGGCGTACACTTTGTCAAGGACTGCATCATTGGCAAGACCATCTCGGTCCGCGAACTGGAAGAACAGGGCTACGAGGGCATCTTCGTGGGCTCTGGCGCCGGTCTGCCCAACTTCATGGGCATACCCGGTGAGAACTCTAACGGCATCATGTCGAGCAACGAATATTTGACTCGCGTGAACCTGATGGATGCCTCTAATCCTGCCTACGACACACCCATCAAAAAGGCACGTAGCGTGATGGTGGTGGGCGGTGGCAATACGGCCATGGACTCATGCCGTACGGCCAAGCGACTGGGCGCCGAACGCGTATTCATAGCATACCGCCGCTCCGAGGCCGAGATGCCGGCCCGACTGGAAGAGGTGAAACATGCCAAGGAGGAGGGAATAGAATTCCTGACCCTGCACAACCCCATCGAGTATCATGCCGATGACAAGGGCAACGTGACGGAGGTTGTGCTGCAAAAGATGGAACTGGGCGAACCCGATGCCAGCGGCCGTCGCAGTCCGCAGCCCATTCCCGGTGCCACCGAGACCATCGAGATTGACCAGGCCATTGTGGCCGTAGGCGTCAGCCCCAACCCCATCGTGCCTACAAGCATCGATGGACTGGAACTGGGACGCAAGAACACCATCGTCGTGAACGAGGGCATGCAGACCAACTTGCCCACCATCTTTGCCGGAGGCGACATCGTGCGCGGCGGAGCCACCGTCATACTGGCCATGGGTGACGGCCGACGTGCTGCTGCAGCCATGAACGAATACCTAACAAAGAAAGCATGAAGAGAATACTGCTGTCGCTGACTCTGCTGTTGACGCTCATGCCCATAGGGGCACAGAAGCGAAAGTCCACACAGCCACAAGTGCCTAAAATTACGCTTGAGGAGGCGATATCTGACTACGACTTCGCCACGGCCGAATCGCTCTTGGAAAGCGAAATCACGAGTCTCCGACGCAAAAAGCAATCCACGCTGGAACTGGAGGAGCGCCAACAATGGCTCCACATGGCTCAGATGAAACTCAATGCCGTGGAGAGAGTTACTTTTATCGATAGTCTCAAAGTGGCGCGCGACAAAGTGTTGAACTACATCCACATCAGTCCAGAATGTGGGGCTGTGAGCCGATATGCCGATTTTTTCCACGCCATCGACACACTTGGCTGTATGGTGTTCACGTCACAGATGGGCGACAAGATTTTCTTTTCCAAGCCTGATGGCAGCGGCACTATCAGCCTCTATGAGAGTGACATCTACACTGACGGTACTTCGTCACCCCCTACCCCACTCAATGGCATTTCCAACAGCGACGACAACCAGAACTACCCCTTCGTGCTCACCGACGGCACCACCATCTACTTTGCAGCACAAGGCAGCGAGAGTCTGGGTGGATATGACATCTTCATGTCGCGATATGATGCCGACGAACATCGTTTTCTGGCTCCTGAGAACATCGGGATGCCCTTCAACTCTCCAGCCAACGACTACCTCTACCTCATTGATGAGCAAAATCAGTTGGGATGGTTCGTCACCGACCGGAACTGCAAGGGCGACACTGTATGCATCTACACTTTCATCCCCAACGAAACACGACGCATCTACCTGCCTGAGGAGACGGAAGCAGAGGTCCTGCGATGCATGGCCCGCATCACGAGGATACAAGATACCTGGACCGACGAACAAGAGGTGCGCGCTGCACAGTTCCGACTGCGTAATACGAAGAGCCAACAGGCCACGAGCGAGGCAAACGCACTCCACTTCGTCATCAACGACAGCAAGGTATGCCACCAGTTAAGTGATTTCCATTCACCTTTGTCCAATCCTATGCTCAAGAAATGGGAAGCCGACAGAGAAGCCCTACGAAAAGTAAGAGCCACTCTCACTCGACTGCGCAAGAGCTATCATCATTCGGCTCCCGCCCAACGCCATCAGCTCGAAAGCGAAATCCTGGCACTTGAGGCCGACGAAGAAAAACTCAACAAACAAATCCGACAAACAGAAAACAACATCAGAAAAGCAGAATTAGGAATACAATAAAAAGAAAGGAGAACTTACCATGAAAAGATTTGCAGAATCCGAGCTCATTATCAATGCTGATGGTTCGTGCTTCCATCTGCATCTCAAGCCAGAGCACCTGGCCGACAAGGTTATACTCGTAGGCGACCCAGCACGCGTGAACACGGTTGCCAAGCACTTTGACTCCATCGAGTTTGAAGTCAGCAGCCGCGAGTTCCACACCATTACAGGCACCTACATGGGCAAACGCATCACTGCACAAAGCCACGGCATCGGCTGCGACAACATAGATATCGTCATGAACGAACTCGACACTCTGGCCAACATCGACTACATGACACGGACTGAGAAGCCCGAGCATCGGACACTCACCTGCGTGCGCATCGGCACCTGCGGCGGTCTGCAGCCTTTCACACCCACGGGGTGTTTCGTGGCAAGTGTCAAGAGCATCGGGTTCGACGGACTGCTCAACTACTATGCCGGACGCAACGAGGTTTGCGACCTGGAACTCGAGAAAGCCTTCTGCGAACACATGAGGTGGAATCCCGTCAAGGGAGCACCCTATGTGGCTGTAGCCGACAAAGGACTCATCAACCAAATTGCAGCCAACGATATGGTGCGCGGCTACACAGTGGCTTGTGGAGGATTCTACGGCCCACAGGGCCGCAGACTCAGAGCCGAAATCGCCGACCCCGATCAGAATGAGAAAATCGAGTCATTTGAGTACGACGGAATGAAAGTGTGCAACTTTGAGATGGAATCGTCAGCACTTGCAGGCCTGGCTTCACTATTGGGCCATCGGGCCATGACCTGCTGCATGGTCATAGCCAACCGTTATGCTCAGGAGATGAACACCGAATACAAGAACTCCATCGACACACTCATCCGCCTTGTACTCGACCGTATTTGACTCACACTCATGAACGCGTTATACACTTTCCTCCTGCTCGTGCTGAGCAATGTCTTCATGACCTTTGCCTGGTACGGCCATCTCAAGCTCCAACAAAATGGCACCTCGTCCAACTGGCCGCTTATCGGAGTCATCGTATTCTCGTGGTTTATCGCCTTTTTCGAATACTGCTGTCAAGTGCCGGCCAACCGCATAGGCTTTGCCGGAAACGGAGGCCCGTTCTCGTTGGTGCAGCTCAAGGTGCTTCAGGAGTGCATCTCACTACTCGTCTTTGCCATCATCGCCCACATGATGTTCCAAAATGAATCGCTTCACTGGAACCACTTTGCTGCCTTCATCTGCATCATTGCGGCAGTGTACTTTGTCTTCATGAAATAGTGCGACTAATAAATCCCCTATCCCTAAAATTTAGTCTCATCAATGTCCTCCGACACCATCTGCGCAATAGCTACCCAATCTGGTGGGGCACTCGGAATAATCAGGCTCTCAGGTTCCATGTCGCTTGAGATTCTGTCCCAAGTATTCACAAAAGACCTGACTACCCTCCCCCCAAACACCATACACTATGGCCACATCAAGGACGACTCCGAAATCATCGATGAATGCATGGTCAGTATTTTTCGTTCTCCTCATTCCTACACAGGAGAGGACAGTGCCGAAGTCTCATGCCACGGTTCACGATATATATTAAACAAAATACTGTCCCTCCTTGTCGAACATGGTTGTCGAATGGCTAATCCAGGCGAATACACTCAAAGAGCTTTTCTCAACGGGAAAATGGACTTAAGCCAGGCCGAAGCTGTGGCCGATCTCATCGCATCAATGAACAAGGTCACACACAAAATTGCCATGAGTCAGATGCGCGGACATTTCTCGTCTGAACTAAAAAAACTACGTGAACAACTCCTCAAACTAACCTCCTTGATTGAACTCGAACTCGACTTCTCCGACCATGAAGATCTGGAGTTCGCAAATCGCGCCCAACTATTAGAACTGACTCAAAACATAGACGCACGCATCCAGCAACTGGCAAAATCTTTTGAGGCAGGGCAAGCCCTGAAGCATGGTATCCCCGTAGCCATCATCGGAAAAACCAATGTGGGCAAATCCACACTGCTCAACCAGCTCATCGGCGACGACCGTGCCATCGTTTCCGATATCCATGGCACCACACGCGACACCATAGAAGACACGATGGAAATAGAAGGCCTGCAGTTTCGCTTCATCGACACCGCCGGCATACGCCAAACCGCCGACAAGGTCGAGAAAATTGGCATCGACCGAACTTATCAGAAAATAAAAGAAGCACTCATCGTTATCTGGCTCTTAGATGCACCACCAACAAATGAAGAGATCGAACGCATCAAAGAATTAACCAAAGGCAAAGAACGCATTTGCGTCCACAATAAAGCCGACCTTGTAGATATGAAAATCTTTGTCCCCTATTTCTTGCCGCTAACTCTCATTAGCGCGAAACAGGGCACAGGCATCGACAACCTAAAAAAACATATCTTCCAGGCTGCCCAGCGTCTTGGTCTCACTAACAATGAAATCATCGTAAACAACGCTCGCCACTACGACATTCTCCTTCGGGCTCATGCTAGCATCCAGCGCGTCCTTGATGGTCTCCGACTCAACCTCACAGGCGACCTCCTTGCCGAAGATCTCCGTCAAGTCATCGACATCATAGGTGAAATCACAGGAGGCACCATTTCCACTCAGGAGACTCTCAATAATATATTTCAGCACTTTTGCGTGGGAAAGTAAATAGCAAGCTTTATATTATATCTCTATTTTCTTTCGTTTTATCCAATTCTTTATCCGCCCGTAGCCCTCCACGCCGAGGATGGTCAGCCCTCCATACTGGCAAGTCTTAGCCAAGCCGAAAAAAATAGTCCACAGAACGCCCTTGGCAGCAACACTGATGGGTAGCAGCATCTGGGCAAAGGACAATACATAAAAGGGAATGCAGCACAACAATACGATGACTCCCGTGCGGAACGAAAGACCCAGCAGCCATTGTTTGATATTATCGAATGCCTTCATCTTGTCTCTAGCTTGGGCTTTACGGGTTCGACCAGATGATTGATGCGGTCGTATTCTACCGTCAAGACTCCCTTTACTTTCTTGAAGTATCGCATCGACTCTTCAAGCGTCCTACCTTCAGGTTTCTTCAAGGCCATCCCGTTGATGATATTGTAAGCATAGATGACCTCACACTTATATGCTTTGATAGCCATTAGTAATGGCTCTTTCCCTACTTCAGCATCGTACATCACGAGGAACACATTGGGCGAATGCTCTTGTTCTGTCTGATGTTCTTGAATGGATGACAATAGTTCTACCGCTTGTTTGCTTTTGCATGAGGTCAAGAGAAATATTACAATCTGAGCTACTAATATCAACGGAATGCCATATTTGAATTTTCTGTGCTCCGTCTTATGGTGCCACACTTTCATACCCAGCCAAGCCCCAACGCTACCACCAAGTACGGCCAAACCCAATAAGGACATTTCTCGGACGCGCCAAAGCGATTTCTTTGCTTTCCATTTGTCAATGCCATAAGTAAGGAATGTAGCCACATTGATGGCTATGAGATAGATGATTATGAGTTGATTGTTTGACATTGTACGCTTTTTCTTTATGCATTCTTGTTCATACTAATGCAACCTCTAAATTGGAATTTACTGACAGACAGAGGTTAACCTGTAAATACATTATCTTAACTATTTCTTCTAAATTTTCCCTGCTATCAGATATTTCGTGATTTTTTTACTCTCTCATTCAAAATTTCGCACAAGTCCTTCGGCTTAATCGTCAGACCATCTGCGGGGAGAAACTCTATGCTTTCTTTGTATTGTATGCCAATCAACGTTGTCTTTCCCCTGGCTGCTCCCACTTTCGTGAGATAGAAGCATTCTACATCAGCAAAGTGAACTTCATAAGTCTTTAAACCACTGTTCATGATGATGCCATCGTCCGTAATCATATAATATGGTGTGTGGGTTATTCTTTCTTTCAGTATGAGAAATAATACGAAAAGTCCACCTCCGCCAAAGAATAAGATGCAAGCCCATACAATGAATGATTGTTCTCCATGCAGAAGCATGAAAATTCCCATTGCAACAAACACAAAACATACAGCCATCAAAGCTATGTTTTTCCAAATTGAATGATATATTCTGATATCTTCCATAATTTCCGATATATCTGTTTGGCATACTTTTTATAGCCACTCAAAGTTGTCCTTTCCAGCACCAATCTCAAAATGATATTTAGCAATGCCTAAATCCATCTGAGTGTAACCAATCATGGAGAATCCTTTCTTGGCTCGCACTAGATGGTGGCCATCTTTCATTCCAAGATATTCGAAAGAAAACTTCTGCTGGTTGACGGCAGTCGGGCCAAGCAGGGCTGCTTCAACACCCTTCTTAAACCACAACGGAACGATGTAGTCAGCGTTCTTGGACGAGCTAAGCGTCCTTACGGCCGAGCGGCTCACCTGCTCAATGGTCTTAATCTTATGGCTTGTACCTTGCGTCTCACCATAACCGATGGCAATATACGCCTTGATAACCTCGCCCTCTTCAAGCACATACGTGTCGGGAATCTTCTTGTAGGTGAGTCCTACCCAACAGGTGTTCAAACCAAGTGTCTGAGCCAGCAACACCAGATGCTCACCGTAGTAGCCGATGCGCTCGTCAAGGTCATCAGTTTTCTTTCCTGCCATGACCAGATAGTTATTGACATTTCGGAACCTACCGTACTTGGCCAGCGTTCCCTGAAAAGCCCTTGGCTCGTTCTGAATCAACTGGATATGAAGTTTACCCGTTTGGTTGACCTCAACAATCTCTTTCTCCAACCGTTTGGCCACATCCTCTGCCAACTGCTGGTCTTTGTATGCTCTTACACTATGCCGGGCTTCAATGGCTTCTTGTAATGTCATATTGCCTATTTCTTGTATTTAGCTTTTACAATCTCGTATGAATTTCGTGTCAATGCCTGAAGGAGATGGTCCTGAGCTGTTTTCGCATCGACACCAATCCAATACTTTGGCGACAAATTAAATGGTTTGCCTACACAAGCATACTGTGCTTTCAGTTCTTCGATACGGTCCGGCTGACATTTGAGCGTGATTATGCCAAAGTCATCACAATCGAAGAACGAAAACATGTGTCCACAAACGTAGAACACCAATACCCCTCCGGCATACTTGAAGGCCGTAAAGGGCAATTTTTCTTCCACATCATCGCCCAACGAAAGACAATATTCACGATAGTCCTCTATATTCATTTTAGTTCTATTGTTTCTCCCTCTTTTGCAATCTCCCAAAAGGGAATATTCTTTCCATCTGTAAACTCCTTCATGCGCCATGCAGATGCAAATCCGCTGGCCACGAAGTGCATCGGTACGAACAGGCCCACCTTAAAGCGCTCGATAAACTGGCGGCCACCAAGTGTGTAACCGTTGCCTATACGAGCATCTACGGGAAACATCACAAGGTCAAAGCTGTCTGTAACCTTTCGAATATCCTTCAACTCTCCCAAGAAACGCTTTTCGTGGGCAATCGGGTCAATATACTCTCCAAACTCCTCGCTATAGATGGTTTGTCCTGGTACTGCTTCTGGCAGAAATCTCGCATACCAGTTGCTCAGGTCTCCGGCATGGAAGATGCGTTTGCCTTCGGTCTCGACTATCCAAGAAACCCCGCTATCCGTGCTACCCAATGCTCTGACAGATATTCTTTCATCCATCCATGATGATCCTTTGGCTAACCACGCGTCGGCTTCACCCTTTGCCGCCCTTCTATGACGGAGTATATCCTTGCTCAGGATGTATGTAATATTGGGCCTTAGCTTCTTCCACTCAAAGATTTCTCTTGTGAAGTGGTCTTCATGAAAGTGACTTGATAATACATAGAGAGGCTTGGGAGTCTGAAGAACATACTCCATGACATGAGCAGGATCCATCCAGAAATCGAATACTAGGATAACCTGTTCTGTTTCGAGAGCGAAACCACTATGGTATATGTATGTCAGCTCCATTATGTCTCTAACCTTAGCATTATATTCTTGTGCGGAATCTTATAATTCTTATCTTTATTCAGCTGTAATTTAATTGCACAAAGTTAAGACCTTTTTCCGATACAAACAAACGATAGCTCCTAAAAAAGCAAAGTCATAGACCTCATGCCATATCGCCTCAAAAGGATATTCAAGAAAAGCGCCGCAACACTCATGAGAGAGAGTGCAGCGGCGCTTAACTGTGGCCGTCTCTTGGGGCTACGCAGGGGACTTAGTAGATCCAGCGGACGTAGCAGAAGTCCTGACGGTGGGGCAAGAGGTCGTTCTTGGGGAACATACGATAACCTACCTTGAAGGAGCCAGCATTGTTGAGCATATGCTGGAGCTCGAAGGTGTACTCATTGCCCTGATGGCCAGTGACCTTGAAAGGCTCGACGCTGTAGATGTGGTCAACGCCGTCCTTGTCGGTGCTGAGGGTGACGAGTTCAAGTCCGATGGCGTCCTCAAGTCCAGCTTCGTCTATGACAATACGAATGTTGTACTTCTGACCTGCCATTGGCAGACCCTGAATGAGAGCTTCAGGCTTGTCGGCACTCACAACGCGAATTTGGTCCCAACGCTCGGCAACGCTCTCCTTCCAAGCTGCAATCTCCTTGGCCAACTGACAACCATCCTTGCGAAGGAGGTTGGAGCGATCGCGCAGTTTGTTGTAGAACTTCGAGTAGTAGTCATCAAGCTGGCGCTTCATAGTGTAGTGAGGCGCAATGCGAGCGATAGAATTCTTGATAACCTGAATCCAGCCCGTGGAATAGCCCTTCTTGTTGCGGGCATAGTAGAGAGGCATGATTTCATTCTCGAGCAGCGAGTAGATTGTAGCTGCATCGAGCTGATCCTGATAGGCCTGGTTCTGATAGGTGCGCTTCTCTGTGAGTGCCCATCCGGCACCTTCGCGATAGCCTTCGAGCCACCAGCCGTCAAGCACAGAGAGGTTGACAACACCATTCATCAAGGCCTTCTCGCCACTGGTACCGCTGGCCTCGAGGGGACGTGTGGGGGTATTCATCCAGATGTCTACGCCTGAAACAAGGCGACGAGCCAGCTGCATATCGTAGTTCTCAAGGAAGATAATCTTGCCCAGGAACTCGGGACGCTGGCTGATTTCATAGATGCGCTTGATGAGTCCCTGACCGGCACCGTCTGCGGGGTGTGCCTTACCGGTGTAAAGGAACTGTACAGGATAGTTGGGATTGTTGACTATCTTGGCCAAACGATCGAGGTCGGTGAACAGGAGGTGGGCACGCTTGTAGGTGGCAAAGCGACGTCCGAAACCGATGAGCAGGGCGTTGGGGTTAATCTTCTCCATGAGAGAGACAACGCGCGAGGGGTCACCCTGGTTCTTGAGCCAAGAGTCGCGGAACTGCTCGCGAATGTAGTCGGTGAGTTTGTTCTTAAGCTGCATGCGGGTGTCCCAAATCTCTTCGTCGCTGACATTATAAATGGCTTCCCATATGCGCTCGTTCGACTGGTCCGCAAGATGTTTCTCGTCAAAGTGCTTGCGATAGAGCTTACGCCACTCGTTGGCACACCATGTGGGGAAGTGTACGCCGTTGGTGACATAGCCCACATGGCTTTCCTCGGGATAGTAGCCAGGCCAGATGCCGGAGAACATCTTCTTCGACACCTCACCATGGAGCCAGCTTACGCCGTTGACCTCCTGCGAGGTGTTGCAGGCGAAGGTGCTCATGCAGAACTTTTCTCCGTGGTCATCGGGATTCATGCGACCCATGCCGATGAACTCGTCCCAGGTGATACCCAGCAAGTCAGCGTAGCCACGCATGTATTTCGAGAAGAGGCCTTCGTCGAAATAGTCGTGACCAGCAGGAACGGGAGTGTGAACTGTGTAGAGCGAAGAGGCTCGAACCAGTTCCATAGCCTGGGTGAAGGTCATACCCTCCTTGACGAGGTCAACCAGACGCTGCACATTACACAAGGCAGCATGACCCTCGTTGCAATGGTAAACATCCTTCTTGATGCCCAGTTTCTTCAGTGTAAGCACGCCACCGATACCAAGCAGAATCTCCTGCTTCAGACGATTTTCCCAGTCACCGCCATAGAGGGCGTGGGTGATAGGACGGTCATAGTCGGAGTTCAATGGATTGTCAGTATCAAGCAGATAAAGCTTGATGCGACCTACATTGACACGCCATACATAGGCATGAACGTAGTAGTCCATGTAGGGCACATCGATAACCATGGGAGTGCCGTCCTCATTGTGCTGTTGCTCGATGGGGAGACTGCCAAAGTTCTGAGCCTCGTAGTTGGCAATCTGCTGACCGTCCATCGAGAGGGTCTGCGTGAAATAACCATAACGATAGAGGAAACCGACAGCAACCATATCGACATTGGAGTCACTGGCCTCTTTCAGATAGTCGCCAGCCAGAATACCAAGACCACCAGAGTAAATCTTGAGCACCTGATTCAGACCATATTCCATACAGAGATAAGCCACGGAGGCGCGCTTCTTGTCGGGCTTCACGTCCATGTAGGCACGGAACTGGGCATAAACATCATCCATCTTCTTCAGGACCGCCTTGTCCTCCACCAGTTGGTTCATCTTCTCATAACTGAGGCGCTCAAGCATGAGAACGGGATTGCCGTTGCACTCATCAAAAAGTTTCTCGTCAATGTTGCGGAACAGACTGCGTGCGTCGTGGTTCCATGCCCACCACATGTTGTGGGCCAGTTCCTCCATCTTCTTCAGTTTCTCGGGGACATTGCTCCGGACGCTGATGGAGCGGAAGTTTGCCTGATTGACGTTGCTTGCTTTAATTTTCATATTATTAATATATAGAGTTTAGTAAATTCTAACATTCATTTCCTACATCCTTTCCTTTCGAAGTTCAGCCTTCTGCAAAGCTATGTCATAGGCTTCGTCGTAGTACTGGATGAAGTTCTTCCACAATGCTTTCTGGGCCAGCGATGCTGCATTCCGACGCGCCTTGCTGGCGATGGATTTGTCCCAGCTTGCGTACTGCAGAACGGACTGGACGATAGCATTGGCCACGTCGTCGTAGTTGTAGTCGGTGCGAAGAATGACCTCTGTGCCATCGATGAGATGGCTGCCATCCCCCTTAATCTTGTTGGCCCACATGCCAAAACCGGAGAGGCTCGTTGTAACAGTGGGCACGTGAAATGCCACGCTCTCAAGCGGTGTATAGCCCCAAGGCTCGTAGTAAGAGGCATAGACTGAAAGGTCGTTGCCAATGAGCAGGTCGTAGTACGACATATTGAAGATGCCATCCTGCCCGTCGAGATAACAAGGAACAAAGATGATCTTGACACGCTCTGCTGGGAGGTTGGACTTGTTAAACCAACGAAGCGAGCCAAGAACCTTGTCATTGGGCATATCGTTGAGGTTGTGGGTAAGGAAGGGCATGGGCAAGGGGATGTCATAGACCTTGTCCTCAACCAGGCGATTCTGCAAATCCAAACGAGGGCCTGCCACCCAAGCGGGTACCTCAACGAAGGCTACCACAGGCCGTTGAAGGTCCTGTTGCCAATCAAGGCGATGCATCGCCTCAAGAAACACGTCGATTCCCTTGTTCTTGAATTCATAGCGGCCACTGGTGGCAAGGATGAGAGTATCATCGGGGAAAGCACAGCCAGTAAGGGCATTGGCCACACGAAGCAACTGATGACGCGCCTTCATGCGAGCCGAAGTAAAAGCAGAGCCCGTGGGCACGAAATCGTTTTCAAAACCATTCATGAGAATGGCATCGCAACGCTTGTCGAGCAGCTCCTCACACTCACGGGCAGTGACATCGCTGACCGTGGTGAAGCAATCGACATTGTGCGCCGTCTGCCTTTCAATAGAGTGTTTAGCCTCCATGTTCAGTTCGGCTGCCATCTGATTGCCGTTGTAGGCATAAAGATAGTCGTACAGCGGCTTGTTGTTGCCAGCTATACTTCTACCAATGCTGGTGGCATGGGTGGTGAAGATGGTGGCAATGGCGGGAACATGCTTCTTCACATAGAGTGCGCCAAGACCTGTCATCCACTCATGGGCCTGAAAGACTACGCGTTCCTCACGGCGTCTTAGGAAAAAGCTATAGTAGCTCTCAACCACACGGCCAGATGCATAGGCAAACATCGAGGCTTCGTCATAGTCGCCATAAGCATGGAGCGACTCAACCCCAAAATCGGCCCAGGCTTCGCCATAAAGACGGTCCTTAGCCACAAAATAGGGCTTGAAATCGACCAAGATAACACAGGGACGACCGGGAATGTTCCATCGCCCCGCCCTCACGCTGATACCCTCAGTCTTAGCCTTTTTGACCCAAGGCTGCCACATGGTGGTATCTTCCTGAAACAAGGGATTTTCCTTTCCACACCAAAAGTCGGGGCCAATGAAAACCAGACGGTCGTGCAATCGTTGCTGCAACGTCTTGGCTCGTGTGGAAAGCACTGTGTAAATGCCCCCTACTTTATTACAGACTTCCCAACTGGCTTCGAACACGAAGGTTGGGACTATCCTCTCATTATCCATCAAGATTGCTTAATTTGGCCGCAAAGATAGTGAAATAATCTTAAAATACAAGACATTTGTTAAATGATTGCAAAATGGGCGACAAAATTCTTGATGTATATCAATTAAATCCTTAACTTTGCCGCATGAAAGCAAGATTATTGGCTCTATTAATGCCCCTCATGACCGTCGTCGCCATACAAGCCGACGAGCCGTGGAAGCTGAACCTCGACAACGAGGAAGAACAGGTGACACTGAAACTCAACCTGCACGAAGAAACCATCGATGTGCCTGGAATGGACATATTCGGTCCTATGAACGGATATATGGCTGGTAAGGGGGTGTATGGAACTTGGATGGTAACCTCATTCACTATCAAGGACGACCATACAGCCACACTACGCCTGTCGAACGACCAAGGCAGTGAGACGCAAAGCATCAGGCTCACCTGGAAGAACGACTCGACTTATTTGATGGAACTTCAGGACGGAGTGGTGGTGAAACGAGCCGTCAATAAGAAACTGGTGAAGCTGCCACCACGGATGGAACTGAGGCTCAAGCCGTAGCCATACGGATGAGCACGGCCAGATAGGCTACATAGGCCAGCACCATAATAAGGCCCATCCACCTGTTGATGCGACGGAACAGAAGGGCAAACAGCCACAGCAAGAGCGGACCACCAAGGAACATACCTATGTCGATGGGCTTGATGTCGGCAATGAGCATGGGGCGGATGAGACCTGCTGTACCCAGCACAAAGAACACATTGAAAACATTACTACCAACGACATTGCCCACGGCCATCTCTATGCTCCCTTTGCGGGCAGCAACCACACTGGTGGCCAACTCTGGTGCCGAGGTTCCACCTGCCAGGATTGTCAGGCCAATGACTGCCTCGCTGACACCAAACTCCAAGGCGATGTTGGAAGCAGAATCAACCAAAACATTACCCCCAAACACCAGCATGGCTATGCCTGCCACAATCTTGAAGAGGATGAGTGAGGTTTTCTCGCTGACCTCCTCTACCTTCATCCCTGCCTTATCACGCTTGGCAAGCCAGAAGTTATAGTACATGAAAAGGGCAAAGCAGCAGCAGAATATGAGAGCATCCCAGCGCGTAAGCATGCTTTCGTCGGCATGCCAAAGGTAGGCATCGAAGCAAAGCAAGCAACAAACGAGGGCTGCAAAGAAACTCAAGGGAATGTCGATGCACAAGGCACGCTTGCCGACCGGAACGACGGTCACAAATGCCGATGCACCCAAAATGACCAGGGAATTGAAGATATTGGACCCCATGATGTTACCAACGGACATGTCGCCACTGCCCTTCAAGGCCGAGAAGAAACTGACCACGAACTCGGGCAAACTGGTGCCGAAAGCTACGACCGTGAGGCCGATGACAGCCTCACTTATGCGAAACTTGCGGGCCAGAGATGAAGAACCATCAACCATTGTATCGGCACCCTTCAGGATGAAGACCAAACCGAGTATCACACCTAAAATATCAAGTATCATTTCCTGAATCTTTTAAAATTTGAGCGCAAAGTTAAACATTAATCCACAAATCTCAATCCAGATTTCACAATTATTTTGTACCTTTGTCGTCAAATGTAATGGAAATGAAACATTATACCTTATTATTATTAGGTGCACTGGCGCTTACCAGCTGTAAGGATTGGTGGAAACATGACACAACCAGTCAGGAGGAAAAAAGCGACAGCACAGAGGTGGCAGTGCCCGAGACTCTCATCCCGGACTCCACAATATGGGGCCATCTGGGTGAAGACACTGGCATGTCGGCCCTGCAATTCATCACCGACAAAGGCGACACAATGGAGGTCTATCGAACCAGCCAATATACAGGCGAAGACGGGAAACTGCTGGGCGACATCCGCGAACTCACCGACCACTTTGCACTGACCCTGCGCGAAGGTAATGAGACCTTGGGAACGGCTGTCAATGCGAGTCAGCTGGAACGTCTCTGGAAGCAGGCTGACACGGCCCCCTACGACGGATGGAAACTGTGGAATGGTCACATCGTACTGAGCAGTCAGCAAAAGAAAGAGATTGGTATCATCAGCCAACTCGACACCATGGACATAGAGTGGCTCGACGACGACTCTCTGGTGGTGACCAACCAATTGAACCAACGCATTACCTTCGTCAAGAACTGAAGACATGGCTGCAACGAAGGGCTTGATGATACAGTGCCTCAACTGTAAGCACGGAACCTTCATGCAATGGTTCCACAACCCGATTATCTGTCAGTGCAACATGTTCAACGAACGCTTCGTGGCCGAGGCTAAGCACAACTGCGAGGAATATGAAGAACGCCATAAGCCTGGCGAAGTGACGCACTATGACAAATACGATTAAACACTTTTTGTGTTTTTTAAACCCTATTTAACAGAAATCTTTACGCCAATAGCGAATTAATTTATAATTTTGCACTACGAAACCAGAGATTACTAACAAATTAACAAGAACCATAAAGAGAAAAGAAAGAAGATGATTAAGAAAATTGCACTCACATTGGGACTGGCTGCCGCTGTGCTGCCCACCTTTGCTCAGTACGAAAAGTATGAAGGCAACACCGACTTCACCGACGACGAGACGCGCTTCAAGGTGGCCTACATCGGAGAAGAGGCCCTGGCCGATCCCGGGAAGCAGGTAGGAGGATACATCACCATGATGCAGATGTACTACAGCTCACAGAACTGGCCCGAAATGTATGAGAACTGGAAGTGGCTCGTCAAGAACGCTCCTATCGCCAGCGTCAGCCTCTATGCTCGTGGAGCTGTCATGCTTGGCGAACTCATCAAGGCCGAAACCGATGCCACAAAGAAGAAGGTTTATCTGGACGAAATGATGGACCTCTTCGACACTCGCCTGAAGTATCTCAAATACCTCAATGCCTCCATCCCCGAAGGCAAGCGCGGACGTGCCACGGAAGGCGACGTGCTCATCGCAAAGGCCAATTACTACCACATCTATGGCTATGGAGTTGACAACGAATACACTTATAACAAAATCTATGACATGTATGCCAAGGGCATCAACGCCATCAACGAGGAAGGCGGACGTGAAGTGAAGGGTGCCTACATCCAGTACTTCTTCTCCGTGAGCCACGAGTTGTACAAGGCATCGAACGAGTATTATCGTGAGCAGTTCCTCAACGACTATCTTTCGTCAACCGAGGTGTGCGAGAAGATGCTTCAGCTGGCCAAGGAGGAAACCGACCCCGAGAAGGCTCAGCGCATCGTTGACGAGTACGACCGTCCCCTGGCTGTCATCGAGCAGGTGTTTGCTGAGAGTGGTGCCGCCAACCGCGAGCAGCTGATTGCGCTCTTCACTCCGAAGGTTGAAGCTAACAAGACAAATCTGGACTACCTGCGTAAGACAATGACCGTGCTCGCCGCAAACGAGTGCGACGACACCGAGGTTTATTACAAGGCTGCCGAGTACGCATACAACATTGAGCCCACCTATGAGTCAGCCATCGGTATGGCCAGCTGGAGCAAGCAGCAGGGCAAGATGCAGGATATGCTCAAGTACTACGAGAAGGCCATCGAACTCTGCCAGACCGATGCCCGTCGCGGCCGCATAAGTTTGGTTATTGCCAACAGCCTGATCAACAGCAAGCAGTACACTGGTGCACTGGTTTATCTGGACAAGGCCATGCAGTATGACAGCAACCTCACAGGCCAAGCCAGCATGAAGAAGGCTGTCGTCTATACCACACTGGGACAATATCCTCAGGCACTCACCTATTGCGAGCAGGCCTCGGCGGCAGACATCACCGTGAGCGGTTCGGCCAATCGTCTGGCTAGCAAGATTCGTGAGGTGCAGGCCAACGCTGCTGCCAACGCTCGTGCTCAGGCTGCCTACAATGCTTACCTCGCCAAGCAGAAGGCTGAGGAAGACTTCTGGGGCGGGAAGAAATAAAATCCCGAAGCCCAAAGGCTCAAAATTGAACGCGATAAGAGTGAGGCCCTCTGATAATCATCAGGGGGCCTCTTCGTATTTGATTCTGCAAGTTTCGGATATTGCCTTAGGGCTTATGAGCACAACCCTTAAGGCTTATGAGTACAACCCTTAGGGCTTATGAGCACAACCCTTAAGGCTTATGAGTACAACCCTTAGGGCTTATGAACATAACCTCTAAGGGTCATCGAATCATCACCTTGCGGCAGGCACCATTGCTGTAGCGAAGAATGTAGATGCCACGGCGAAGTGAGAGACGATGGAGTTCGTCGGCATAGCTGCGAGAAACAAGCATGCCATTGGAAGCATAAATGTCCACCAACTTATCGCTCTCTGGCACATCGTCGATAAAATCTGCAAGCGTGGAAAAATAGGCAAAGTCGCTCCATTCACTATCTACATAGTCCTCTGGCATGTCTGCCATAGCACGAACGCGGAATTTCAGGTCACTGCTGGGCATGAGGCCGTCGATGTGCACTTGCGTTTCTGCAATTGTGTCCTGGCGAATCACGATGCTGTCACGATAAAGTTCAAAGGCGTAGCGTGTGGCATTGTCGGTCGAACTCCACTCTATGTCAAACTGGTCCATCATGACATTCTCTGCCTCGGAGAGCACAGGTGCATCGAGCTGCCCATTCGTCATGAAACAAAGCGTGATGGTTTTGTCCGCATTCTCTGTAATGTTACGAAGGGGCTTGTGCAACAATCCGCCCGTATAGACGGTGGCAGCAGGCGAGCTCTCATCCGTAAGGTCATATTTGTAGGTGTCGCCAGGGAAAAGATTGCCACTTAGCGTTTTCTTCCATTCGTCCGAAGACTTAGTCCCATTCTCCTCAGCCACCTGGTCTATGAGGTTCGTACCGATATATCGGTCGTTAGCGGCAATGATGGTCATGCGCTGACGAGTGCCCACCGTATTCACGCGATTGTTGTTCCACAGCGAAGCATCAAAATCAACATGCGTCACTTGCAAGCCATGTCCACGGGTGCAAACCTTGTCATCCCACCCCATGGCCTGACGATTTTCAATAATGTAATATTCATTGGACGAAGCGTCGTTCTGTATCTTATAACCATAGCCTCCCGCAGCAAAACAAGGAATCGTGAGCACACAAGGCTCCTTCAGTTCCTGCAAGGGCCGCCAGCCCATGAAATCGCGTTCATAGGCCGTATAGTTTCCGGGATTGAATCCGTTGTTTCCGTATTCTCCGTAGTCCATCACACTCCAAAGGTCCATGCCGAAGTTAACATAGTTAATGTCATAAAAATCGGGCAAGCCCAAGGCATGACTCAGTTCATGAATAAAGACGCCGACACCATCGGGCTGAGTCACAAAAGTTCCATCCTCATTCTTCGACTTTGGGCGCAACTCACAAGTGACAGCGTTTGTTGCAAACACCTGTCCGTTGATGGTTTCTGACCGCTTGGTCTCCTTGGGCCAGATGAGGTCGGTGGGCGCGCCGGAGAAGTTCTCGCCCATACCCGCAAAGAGGAAGAAAACCATGTCGATGGAGTTGTCACCATCGTTATCAAACTGAGTCCAGTCAGCATAGACCTCTACAGCCTTGGCCAGCGACTCGCTGGTGAACTTACTGTAGTTCACATCCTTTGTATTTCCACTATTCTGGCCATAATAGGCATAACCATTGCTCAGAGTGACGGGGCCGATGATTTCGAACTGAGGAAAGAATACCGAGTCACTCTGTTCCACAAAATAATCGCGGATGCTTCCGTGAGAGCCATGACCCGTATAGATGTGACCATCCATGGTGCCATTGCAAAACTTGCGATAATACTCGCGCACTCCCTCATCGTTGTCAGCTACGGTAAAAGCCTTGTCGGGAAAAGCCACCAGGACAACGGGCACCTTCTTCACACCCCGTGCCTTGATGGCAGCGGTTTCCTGACTACCAATCTTTCGTGGCCCTAACATGTGTAGCCCTGCCGCACTTGGTGTTTCATGCTGACATTCGGGACGCAACATCTGCACCTCTTCGCTCCAATCATCCTGCGCCAGTGCTGGCCCTCCCAGCACCAACATACATATCATGAGTAAATGTTTCATCTTATCCATAGATTTTAATGTTTCTGTACATAATGCCTTGCAAAGTTACGATTAAGCGCGCGAAATGCCAAATTTATTCTATAAAAAAAGAGATAACCGACATTGGTTACCTCTTTGTGGAGAATATCGGAATCGAACCGATGACCTCTTGCATGCCATGCAAGCGCTCTAGCCAGCTGAGCTAATCCCCCATTTGCGGATGCAAAGTTACGAAGAAAATCTCATTTCCACAAGCTTTTCACCGATTTTTTTGCATCCAATGTCTTAGAATTGTTCCAGATAGGCAATTCGGCTTGCCGTACTGGGGTGCGTGCTGAAGAGATTATTCATGAAGCCAGTGACACTCGACGTCAACTTCTGCGGATGGATGATGAAGAGCTGGGCCACGTCCTGCCGCTCCACATCGGCCAAAGCTGGGTCGGCCGAAATCTTCCTAAGCGCACTAGCCAAAGCCAAAGGCTGACCGCAAAGTTCTGCTCCGCCGGCATCAGCCATATACTCGCGCTTGCGACTGATGGCAAAGCGCGTGAGCAAAGTGAACACATAGCCCACAGTAGCCAGCAAAGCGGCAATGGCCATGGCTATAAGGATGCTTACTCCACCACCTTTGTCATTGCTGTTGCTACGCCGCGAGCTACTGCCCCCGTACACGAAGGTATTCCACACCAGGCGTATGGCCAGACTTGAAAGCGTGGACATGATGCCGACAAAGATGATGCTCACGATAAGCAGTCGTGTGTCACGATTACGAATGTGGGTGAGTTCGTGTCCGATTACTCCCGCAAGTTCGTCATCGGTCAAGCGGTTGCAAATACCCGTAGTAACAGTCACCGTGTAGCTATCCTTATCAATGCCGCTGGCAAAAGCGTTGAGTTCCGGCGTATCGATAACATTAATTTTGGGCATGTCCATGCCACAGGCCATAGTCAGGTTTTCTACAATATTATATACGCGCGGATTCTCGCGACGCTCAAGCGTGCGAGCACCTGTGGCCTTGCGAATCATCGACGTATTACCCCAGTATGCTATCATGAACCAAATGGCAACTGCACCCAGCACAAAGGGGAGCACTGCGAGGAAGTTGCCTGTCACATCACGCCAGTCGAAGTAATAAGGGTCAGTGCCCATCTTCATCATGATGGCTATGAAAGCATACACCATGCCCAAGAGAATCACAGGGAACATGATTAGGAGGAACATGCTCTTCATGTTATTCGATGCCTGTTGGGTATGGATTCCAACGTATTTCATCCGTTACGCTTATTCTCTGTTTTAGAATATCTTTTCCAATCAAAACTTGATTTCAGGTGCCTTGTCATACTGTGCACGCTCGGCATCAGCCACCTCAAACATCATCTCACGCTTGAAGCCAAACATGCCGGCGAAGATGTTGCCGGGGAAGGTTTCAACGGCATTATTCAGTTCCTTCGTGGCAGAGTTGAAGAAGCGACGTGTTGCAGCCAGTTTGTTTTCAATGTCCGATATCTCGGTCTGCAACTGCAGGAAGTTCTGGTTGGCTTTCAAGTCAGGATAAGCTTCCACAGCCACGCGCAAACCATTGAGTGCTGCCGAAAGTTCACCCTCGGCCTTAATCTTCTCATCGATGGTGGTTGCACCCATAGCGGCCGTACGCGCGCGAGTCAACTCCTCGAGAAGCGTCTTCTCGTGCTCGGCATAACCCTTCACACTGGCCACAAGCTGAGGAATCAAGTCGTGGCGCTGCTTGAGCTGAACATCAATGTTGGCAAAGGCGTTTTCACGATTGTTGCGAAGTTTTACAAAGCCATTGTAGAGGCTAATCAGGTAGAGTGCCAGCACGGCAACCACCGCAATAACAATAATCAGTGTCATTTCTTTATAAATTTATAGGTTTTATTTGACCACATACGGCATACAAATATAAAACCAAAAGTTGACTCTTGCAAGCAAAAAACGGAAAATTTCACTTTCTTTCAATCAAATGACATAATTTATCGGATTTCATTTTCCGTATTTAATTAAAGTTGTACCTTTGCCACAGAAACAGATGAAAGTTTAGCTTAAGTGAAAGCAAACGCCCCATAGCCGCACAAGGTTTGACTGGGATACTCATCAAATTATTACTGAAAACCGAGAATGCTTACGCACTCCAATGGCGGGCCGCGCCCTGTGAAGGGTAGTCAGCAATGACCAGCGGATTACAAAGGATGCGGGCGCTCAAAACTTGTTTACTCGGAGTTTCATCACATCACCAAGTGCGGCTTTCATACAAAAATAAGGACTACCCTCGCGGATAGTCCTTATTTTCGTTCAGCAGAGAATCTCCTGCTTACTTCTTCACCTGTGCAACGACAGCCTTGAATGCCTCGGGATAGTTAACAGCGAGGTCGGCAAGAATCTTGCGGTTGATTTCGATACCAGCCTTGTGCAGACTACCCATCAACTGGCTGTAGCTCATGCCCTCCAGACGTGCGGCAGCGTTGATACGCTGAATCCACAGGGCGCGGAACGTGCGCTTTTTGTTGCGACGGTCGCGGAAGGCATAGGTGAGACCCTTTTCCCAAGTGTTCTTGGCAACGGTCCAGACATTCTTACGAGCGCCGAAGTAACCGCGGGTCAACTTCAGGATTTTCTTTCTCTTAGCCCTACTGGCTACATGATTTACTGATCTTGGCATAGTTTTGTTCGATTTTGAATGTTAGCGACAATCGGATTGTTCTTTGGAGCTAAACATTCGGTTAATAACTTTAGTAAAAGAACTCTGTTTCTGACTGCGGTTTAACGGAGGTTCAGGAGGTCGCGGACCTGCTTCATGTTCTCAGTTACAACCAGGTCGGCATGCTGCAAGTTACGCTTCTGCTTCTTGGTCTTCTTTGTCAGAATGTGGCTGTGATAAGCGTGGTGACGCTTTACCTTGCCCGATCCGGTGAGCACGAATCTCTTCTTTGCGCCGGAATTAGTCTTTACTTTTGGCATTTTTTGTTTTTGTTTAATTAGTTATTATTAATGGTGTGGCAACGCATATACCGGGCGTTACGCACAACCTTTCCTTCACGTTTCTTAATCGTCAAAATCTTCACCCTCAACCTTTGGCCCAGTGTATTCCTTTCGAGCCTTTTGCTGTGGAGCCTTTTTGACTGGAGCGGGCGCAATGGTTTCCTCCTGCACCTCGGTTTTCTTGGCAGTTGAAGGCAATTTCTTGGGGGCGATGAACATTATCATACGCTTACCCTCGAGCACGGGCATCGACTCCACCTTGCCATACTCCTCCAAGTCGGCAGCAAAGCGTAGCAACAACACCTCGCCTTGCTCCTTGAACAGGATGGAACGCCCCTTGAAGAAGACGTAGGCCTTTACCTTGTCGCCATCAGACAGGAAGCCAATGGCATGCTTCAACTTGAAGTTGTAGTCATGGTCGTCCGTCTGAGGTCCAAAACGGATTTCCTTCACGTTGACCACCGTCTGCTTGGCCTTCATCTCCTTTTGACGTTTCTTTTGCTGGTAGATGAATTTCGAGTAATCAATCAGTCGGCACACAGGCGGTTCGGCATTGGGCGAAATCTCCACAAGGTCAACGCCACGCTGCTCTGCCATCTGAATGGCCTTGAAGGTGGGCATTACGGTCGATTCAATGCCATCACCTACAATACGCACCTCGCGAACACGAATCTGTTCGTTTACGCGATACTGTTGTTTTTTGTCGTCTTTCTTCATTAACTTTTTAGAAATCGGGCACAAAGATACAACAAATTAATTAATAATTAATAAATAATAATTAAAAATTTGCTGTATCTCCGTGATTCCTTAATATTTTTCAGTCAGCGCACGCACTTCGTCATTAATCTTCTTGGCAAATTCGTCCACCGTCATAGTACCCTGTCCGCCACCGCCTTGTTTGCGGAAGTTAACAGTGCCGTCAGCCTGTTCCTTTTCACCAACAATAAGCATGTAGGGCACGCGTTTAAGCTCGTTATCACGAATCTTACGACCAATCTTCTCGTTGCGATCATCGAGCACGGTGCGTACGTCCTGCTCCTCCAGCCGCTTGCACACCTCCTTGGCATAGTCGTTGAACTTCTCAGAGATGGGGAGCACAGCAACTTGGTCGGGCGAAAGCCAGATGGGGAAGTGTCCCGCCGTGTGCTCGATAAGGACAGCAGTAAAGCGCTCCATCGAACCAAATGGAGCACGATGAATCATCACTGGGCGGTGCTTCTGATTGTCCTCGCCTACATATTCGAGTTGGAAGCGTTCGGGCAGGTTGTAATCAACTTGGATGGTACCCAACTGCCAACGGCGACCCAAAGCATCCTTCACCATGAAGTCGAGTTTGGGACCATAGAAAGCGGCCTCACCCAACTCGGTGGTGGTCTTCAGACCCTTCTCCTCGCAAGCTTCAATGATGGCACGCTCGGCCTGTTCCCAGACCTCATCACTACCGATGTACTTCTCCTTGTCGTTGGGGTCACGCAGAGATATCTGGGCCTCGAAATTATCGAAGTCCAGCGCACCAAAGATAATCTGGATGATTTCCATTACGCGGATAAACTCGTCCTTCACCTGATCGGGACGGCAGAAGATGTGGGCATCGTCCTGCGTGAACGAACGAACACGGGTCAATCCGTGCAACTCGCCGCTCTGTTCATAGCGATACACTGTTCCGAACTCAGCCAGCCGCAGAGGCAGGTCCTTGTAGGAACGAGGCTTGGAAGCATAAATTTCACAATGATGGGGGCAGTTCATGGGCTTCAGCATATATTCCTCGCCCTCCTCTGGAGTGTGGATAGGCTGGAACGAATCCTTGCCATAGTGGGCATAGTGCCCACTGGTTACATACAAGTTTTTTCCGCCGATATGCGGAGTAATAACTTGCTGATAACCATACCGCTTCTGAATCTTCTTCAAGAAGTCCTCAAGACGCAGTCGCAGGGCTGTGCCCTTGGGCAACCAAATGGGCAATCCCTTGCCCACACGCTCCGAGAACATGAACAACTCCATTTCTTTGCCGATTTTACGATGGTCACGTTTCTTGGCTTCCTCCAGCAAGGTCAGGTACTCATCGAGCATCTTTTTCTTGGGGAAGGTGATGCCATAGAGACGAGTCATCTGCGGGCGCTTCTCATCGCCACGCCAGTAGGCGGCACTCACACTCAGTACCTTGCAGGCCTTGATGGCAGATGTGCTCACAAGGTGCGGGCCACGACAAAGGTCGGTGAAGGATCCCTGCGTGTAGGTGGTGATATGACCGTCCTCCAAATCTTCAATAAGCTCGCATTTGTAAGTTTGTCTGCGCTCACCAAAGAATTTCAAGGCGTCCTGCTTTGAGATGTCTCGGCGCACAAGGGCCTCCTTGCGCTGCACCAGTTCCATCATCTTCTTCTCAATCTCAGGGAAGTCGCTCTCACGGATGCTCACACCCTCCTGGGGCATCACATCGTAGTAAAAGCCCTGCTCGATGGCAGGACCGATGCCAAATTGAATACCAGGATACAACTCCTGTAAGGCTTCTGCCATCAGGTGGGCACTGGTATGCCAGAAGGCATGCTTACCCTCCTTGTCATCCCACTTGTAGAGATGAATCTGCGCATCCTCTGTGATGGGGCGGTTAAGTTCCACCGTTTCGCCATTCACACCACAAGCAAGCACGTCCTGCGCCAATCGTGACGAAATGCTTTCAGCAATCTCGAGTCCTGTCACGCCCTCATTGTACTGGCGCACAGAACCATCCGGAAAAGTAATGTTTATCATTGTACGTTAACGTTTTTACACAATTCGCCTGCAAAGATAGTGCAAATCGAGCGAAAACGCAAATTTATTTGATGTTTTCCGGACACAAAGTTAATCTCCCTTCACAATATATCCAAACATGAACTCAAGATTGCCCAAGCATGAGCCCGAGGTTGCCCAAGCGTGAGCCCGAGGCTCTACAACCTTAGTCCCGAACGCCTAAAGTATCATAAAACCAAGTGTTTCATCGGATGGCCACCCCAACAACTATCATTCACATAGCGAAAACCGACAGAGGCATACAAAGCCTCGCCTGACGGATTGCCCTTATCCACTAGTAATCCCACATAAGGCAGGCCCATACGGTCAGCCCTCTCCTTCGTTGATTTCAGAAGACGTCGCGCGATGCCCTGGCGGCGATATGCAGGCAAGACAGCCAGCGAGTCAAGATAGAGTTCGCCAGCCTGAGTTTCGTCACCCATTCCTGAATGGTCCATGCCGATATATTCCTTAGCGGCCTGAATGAATGCCTGACGCAGTTCATGCAAGCGGCCACCATCATAGCTGACAGCAATGCCAACCAGCCGATTCTCATCCATCGCCACCAGTGTATTCCTATAACTGTATTGTGAATCTTCCTGTTCCACAAGCATGGTCATCATCCTGTGAAAGTCTACAAGTAAGCGAGAGCGAAGCAAACTCTCTTGCTCGGCCGAGCAAGAACAGCCTCGATTGGAAGCTATGTCTCCCGAACCTTCCCCTACTCCACAGAAATGCAAGCAACAATCGTCCGTCATTGCCATCATAATCAACCGGGCTATTTCTGCGGATTGTTCTTTCCGGGCATCCTTTATCTCAATCATTATTTTCAATCAAAGTAATCCTGTTCATCTGCAATACCTACCACCTATTTGAGGGCCACAAGACGATGCTCACTCCCCGATACTCGGGGACGGGACGTCTTCTTCGTTGACAACTTTACTTAAGTAGTTCAGACGGGCTGACAGTTGAGCGGGAGTGCCGGGGTCCTCGCTACGGAAGGGAGCAAGCGCTTCGCTGAGGGCTGCCAGCCGGGACGAGTTTGGGGGTAACTGAGTGCGAAGTTGCAACACCTTCTGGGCCAGCTGCAGACCGGCTATAATGCCCTCCCAGCGCAAAGAACTGCGCGGACCGGGATAGATGAGATAGGTGTCGCCGGGAGCAAAGAGGAAGAAGCGCGAATCGTGGAGCGGATGGTCTGTCCAATTCATCCACGACCAATGGAGCAGACCGTCAAATCCATTGGCCACGGCATAAAGGGGCAGGTACTGGGCCTCAACAGGGGGACTATTGGTGAAAGTGTTAGGCCGGGACTCGGAGCAACAGGTGTAAACGGTGGAGGTGCAACCTGCGCTCCGTCGCTGACGCAATTCTTCAGGTGCGAAATGCTGGCCATAAGCTATACTGTAGTCCTGCAAAAGGGGAACCAGCTGGGAATGGTAATTACCGGCCAGAGCCATGTGCAACTCGGGGTCGGCCTCATGGCATATACGCCAAGCATCAAGCATGGCAGCCAAGGGGCGCTCATCCATGGCTATACAGGTACGATGGAGCCATCCTCGTTCCCTGAGATGGCGGGCTAGCGCGCGCAGGAAGGGGGTCCAAAGCCAAGTGTACTGGTCCGATGAGGTAGTAGTCTTGAGTTCCACGTCGCGTCCCAGTCGCTCGTCGCGATAGCGGAAGGTCATGTCCCAAGGCACCATGGAATAGCAGTTGATTTGCCCCCTGATACCACAAGAGTCACAAAGCTCGACGTAACGATCAAACACGCTATAGTCATAGTGCCAGGTGCCGTCTGCAAGAAGGGTAGTCTGAACCATAGGCAGGAACTTGTCATTGCTCTGCCGTCCCCAGGGCTCATAGAAGAGAATCGTGGTGACCACACTTTGACCAGCTCTGGCAAGCAGATTGAGGTAAGGCCGGAGCAGGCGGAAATGGGCCTCGCTCCAAGGGGGCACCTGATGGTAACGGCTTACGGCATAGGGTTGCTGCCAGTAATCGACGTGCAGCCCTTGCTCTCCGGGTGGCGGAAGCTGGCGTGGGCCGATGCGAAGGGTAAGGTGCAGGCGCTGGAGAATCTGGTAGGTATGGGCATTGACCAGACGCGCTTCCCAGTGTTGGACACCAGAAATGGTGTTTCGTGGCACCTCGATGGTGAACCATAGTTGGCGCGTCTCTCCAGAATTAAGCACCTGGAAGGGGGCATCGTCGAGAATGTCAGGAGCAGCGAAGGCTGGTAGCGTGAGAGGATGTTCGCCACAGGTGTTGAAACTGTCAGTGAGAACGGATTGCACGAAATGAGCCGTATGTAACCAACTGCGGGCCTGGCGACCAAGTGGGTGTAGTTCAAGACGCAAAGGGACACCGTCCCGATGACCACGGACCATGGCGCGCACCCCCACCCGCTCGCCCTTCCAGACACGGAGAAGGGTGTCTGTAACAGGCATGGCTACGGAGTCATGCTGGAGCACGCAGGGCAACCACGAAGCAACGACACAACTCTCGCGGTCTCCTCGGACCATAGTGGCGGTTGCGGAGCAAAGAGGGAAAAGAATGAGGATAAGTAGGAAGAGAAGTCTGTGTTTCATAGGTGCTGAAGAAAGTCGCATTCCACGATGCGCAGGTCATGGCGCTGACCGCGCTCTTGGCGTTCGTCGTTAGAGGAATCGAGTTCGCGAATTTGTCCAAATCCATCGCTGGCAGTGGACGCACCACGAAGGCGCAAGGTGAGGCTGCGGGTGGACTGGGGTCGTAGTTGCAGGGTGACATAGCCCAGAGAGAGGGGCGTAGTGCCTGACCAAAGCAGGGAGCCATCGTCGGCCACAACCTCCAGAGGATAACTGCGGCTACGCCAGTCACGCAACTTCAGGCTGACTTCATCAACCTGAGTGGACTGGGCAAACTGATAGCAAATCCAAGCATTTGATTTATGGCCGTCGCTCTGCCAGTGCGAAGCCTCGTTGTCGTCGATGCTGAAATGTGCTTCGTGTTCATTGCTGCCTGCAGTGACTGACGCCACCGCCACTGAGCGTTTGACAGGCACAAAGGAAGGGCTGTCTGGCGTCTCACTGCGCAGGGGTTGGAAAGCTGGCCGGAAAGGAACAGGGGGAACGCTTTCCCACTGAACCGTGGCAGGCAGAAGGGTTGGAGACTGGGCCTGCAAGGTAATGGTACCCGTCTGACGTGTCGAGCGTACCAGCACGCGGGCAACTCCACACTCCAGCGTAAGCGTCGGAGAGAGAATGCAATTGGGGTTGGATGTATCGCCACCATGGCTGATTCCACCACGCCACTGAGCAGGCCCCGAGAGTGTGAAGTTCACAGTACTGAAGTCCACGGGCGAACGCCGGCCCTGAGCATCAACGGCCTCAATTGTAACCAGAGCAAGGTCTGCCCCATCGGCCTGCATGCCATGGGGAGCTGTCATGACCGACATTTGCAGGTGAATGGCTTCGCCCACGGTTTCGAGTTTGTGGGAGGAGAGCTCGCGTCCGTCGGTGTCACAGGAAACTGCCCTGAGCGTACCTTCCTGGAACGGAACATCAGGGAAGGTATGGAGGAAATGGTAGTCAACTCGCGGGGTGTCGGAAAGGAGCATACCATTGAGATAGAGTTTGACTACTGGCGCATCACTGACCACATAGACGGGTTTCACCGTCCCTGGCTTGTAGTTCCAGTGTCCAATGATGTGAGTGTGTGAGCGCTCGGGAGTAACCCATCCGTCCCACATAACCTGATGAGCAAAGTAGGAGTCCTTGGGCAGACGCATAGCATCAACAACGCCGCTTGTCCTGTAGTTCGATTCACCCCGGCGATGGGTGTTCGTGTCGGAAAACACTATCTTCACTCCCCCACTGCTCACCCGCTTGCCCGTCCCCGGACGCACCTGCCAATAGTCAAACCAGCGGCGGACATGTTCAATGGCAAACTGATCGCAATTCTGATTGTAGGCCGAAGCATCAGCATTACGGTAGAGTGGCCCGTCACCATGGCGGTGATAAGGATAGGTCCAATCGTCCCAGTAGCGACGCAGGGCTTCGTCGCGGCAATACTCCATAGCCCAAACGGGTTTGCGGCCACTTTTGTTGATATAGAGCATCTCTCCGCCATACTCGGCAACATCGGAGGCCAACATCTCCCTGCAGCCTATAGCTCGACCGCCCCATGGGTCAAATTCGTCGCGGATGGCTTTCATCTCCTGCATGTGTTCGTCGGTGATGCCTGCATTTCCTGATTCGTAGAAAACGATGCTGGGATTGTTGCGAAAAAGGATGATGGCATCGCGCATAACCTCCTTGCGCATGTCCCAGCGACGCCCAGTGACATCCTTCTCTGCATCGCCGGCAGGCATGGCCTGAAGCAGACCTACGCGATCGCATGATTCGACGTCCTGACGCCAAGGTGCAATGTGCATCCAGCGCACCAGGTTACCACCGCTCTTGACGATTTCTCCATTTGAATAGTCACTCAACCAGGCGGGCACACTAATGCCCACGGCTGGCCACTCATTGCTTGTGCGCTGTGCGTAGCCATGCACCATCAACGTGCGGTCGTTGAGTTTAAAAAGTCCGTTGGAAAACTCGGTCTTGCGGAAGCCTGTCTGCAGAGTAGCTTCGTCAATGACACGATGGCGATCGTCAAAAATACGTGTTACGATAGTGTAGAGATAGCCATAACCCCACGACCAAAAGTGCAACCCCGAAAGCGAGTGTTGGGCCTCGAGTATGAGATTATGTTGTGGCTCAATAACCTGCATGGGACTCTCAAAACGCGCCAGCCGTTGGCCATCAATATCGAGGATATCAACCTCAAGCCCAATTTTCTGGAAACGGGTAGTCTCGTTGCGGACTTGCGATTCGACATGGATGTCAGCTTTGCGGCCAATGACGTCAATGTTGCGAGCATAGACATAGGTTCCCGTAGTATGGAAACTGCTGTATAGCGGCAGAGTTTGGTAAATTTTGTTGACGATATGCAGGCGAACATGCTTGGGCAAACCACCATAATTGGCATTAAAGTTTTTGTTGTTCCACTGGATGGTCGAGCCCGTAGCTTCTTCGTGATAGTTCCAACTATTATCGGTAAGCACCTCAAGATGGTTGGTGTCTTTGTACCTCACATAGGGTGTCAGGTCGAAACCAAAAGCGGTGATTCCGTTTTCGTGCATCCCAAGCAAATGACCATTAAGCCATACCTTTGCCATCTGGCGGGCACCTTCGAACTCGATAAGCACCTTCTTACCCTGTGCCGACTTGGGAAGGGTGAAATCTTTCACATAACGCACCGTGTCGGTGGGAAGGTCATCGATGATGACACGATAAGCATAGTCCTCGTTCCAGGCTCGAGGCAGAGTGACCTGGTGGGTCTGCCCCCGGTGGATGTAGCTCCAATCAGCGTCGAAGTTGATGTCGCGCTGAGCATAGAGCAGCGACGGCGCGAGGAGGGCAAGAAGGAGAATACGATGTTTCATAAATCTTGGGCAAACTTTAGAATGTGTTGGTAATAGCTATCGGGATTTGACTTGAGGCGCCCGGGGGTGCGATGCGAAAGTTTGTGAAAGCAACAATGTGCAAGTTTCTCGCTCATCCAAGTCTCATCATAGGGCTGGCCGCTCTCCATCTTCCGCCCAAGTTCAATGGCCACAGCTGCATGGCCCCGAGGCATGGAACGATACTCCTCAGGAAACTCGCAAGCAATCCATGAGAAGAAGAGGTGGAAGATGTAGTAGTTGACCGTACAGTTGTAGTCGCGCCAATACTGGAAAAGCATGTCGCGAAGAATGAGCAAAAGTCGATTGTTGGTGCAGGAAGTGATAAACCAGTTTGATACGCCGCAGGGCCTGCGGTCCTTCTCATTAAAATACTGGAACATGAACAAATCGCAATTAAGCACATGAGGCGGATAGTTCCGACTGGTCACAAGCAGCGTGGCGTCCATCCATGTTCCGCCATACTTCAGCAACAGTTCAAGTCGGAGCAAGTCGGAAAAAAGTGCATGAGGGATAAGCCCTTTCTCATATTTCTCCACAAAGAAGTCGGGCAATGTGACATATTGCCGGTAGTTCTCGAGTGTAATAACGACAATCTCCCTGTCGGTTAGCAATGCCTGTTGAGAATGGAGACAGGCTCGTACAAGCTCAGGGGCATTCTCCATCCCCTGCAACCAACAGAACCACACGCGGTTGCTTTGCTCATGAGGGAGTTGCACCTGGGCATACTTCTCCTTCAGGGCAAGCAGAAGCGGATAGTAGCGACGGCGCAGGACGGGAGTCACCTCACGCTGTATGCGAACATAGAGTTCTCCAATGTCGCACTGCCCCAAAAGATAACGAAAGATTTCGGAAAAGACTGTGCCCGACACCCCCATACGCCAGTATGCAAGGATAAGACGTGAGCCTCCAAACTCACAGAAACGTCGGTATGTCTTTCGTAAATTCATGGTAATAAGGAGTGTCAATTGCCGTCTGGTTTCACGAGGTCAATGTGCTTACTGTCTGTCCAATGGAATAAACTGATATCATCAGGGTGAGCAGGATTATAACCACGAGGATATTCGGGTCGGAGGTATCGTGCGAATGGCACCTGCTTCTCGATGAGCCCCTCTATAACACATTTGGCAATCTGATAGGCACCATAGGGGTTGAAGTGGGTGTTGTCGGCAAAAGCTTTCGTCTGACCGGGATAGGAACCCGCTGGATAGTGGACAAAGGCACGCTTGCTACCTTCCACGCCCATAGCTTCGAAAAGGGTTCGCGTCATTTGATGGAGGTCGATGAGTTGACAACCCTCATGTTCTGCTACCCAGGCCATGGCTTCAGGATAGTCGGCATGAGTCTCGCGAATGTGACCCTTATCGTCAAACATACGACGTTGCGTGGGCGTGATAAAGATGGGTGTTGCCCCCCGCCTGCGGGCCTCATCAACAAAGGTTTTCAGGGCAGTGGCAAAGTTATAGTATGCACCTGCACCTGGGAATTTCTGCTTCTGGTCGTTATGCCCAAACTCCATGATGATATAGTCGCCGGGTTTCATCATTGAGAGTCCCTTCTTCAGGCGCCCCACTGAGATAAAGGTTGATGCTGTCTCGCCACTCTCGGCCAGATTGCAAAAACAAACAGAATCATTAAACCAACGCGTAATCATCTGACCCCACGATGCCCAAGGCTCGTCGTCCTGATCAACAACAGTTGAGTTTCCACAAAGGAAGACTGTAGGAGCCACGGTGTCGGGCTCGATGGTAATTTGCTGCACGGCCTGACGGTCGCCCGTAATCTCAAATGTCAGCAGGTCATCCCAGTTAAGTTTTGTGCGTTCACGTTCCTTGATTCTCACGCTTTCCTTTTCATTGATGCGAGGGTTGCGCTTGTTCACGAGAAAGGCGATTTTCTTTATCTCACCCTTGCGAGTAGGCTCGTTCTCAATGAACAGGCGACGGCTTTCAGCCCTCACAGTCGTACTTCCGGACCAGCGTTTGTGACCTAAAGTGGCGGTGACACGGTAATTGCCATCGGGCACTTGAACAGAAACATAGTAACTGGATTGCGAGAGACTGTCACGCAAGTCGAGAGTAATGGTTTGCGCACTGAGTTGTGGCATGCAGAAGAGCATGAGGGCAATGAAGAGTGACTTTTTCATTTTATTCCTCTTTGATTAAGGGCTTGTGCATATCGACGCGCATTCTGGAGATGTTCTCCGTAAGTACGTGCAAAATTGTGAGTACCTGAGAAATCCTCCTTGGCACACATGTAGAGAAAATCGTGCCGAACATAGTTGAGCACGGCATCAATGCCTGCCACCGAAGCGACGCGAATGGGACCGGGGGGCAAGCCCAGGTTCTGATAAGTGTTATAAGGACTGTCGATGGTTAAGTACTTGCCCCAGATGCGACGAAGGGAAAAGTCGCCCAAGGCGAACTTCACCGTAGGATCGGCCTGTAAAGGCATTCCCACGCGCAGGCGATTGACATACATGCCTGCCACCATGGGCTTTTCCTGATTGTTGGCAGTCTCCTCGTCTATGATGCTTGCGAGCGTTGCCACCTCCTTGCGGCTCATGCCCATGGCTTTTGCCTTGCCCTCACGCTCTGTTGTCCAAAAAGCCTCATTCTCGCGCTGGAGGCGCTGCATTAGATTTTCCCTGCTTATGTTCCAATAAACCTCATAGGTATTGGGAATGAAGAGGGCTGGCAACGTCTCGCAAGTGTAGCCCAGTTGGGCACATTGCAGAGAGTCGGAAAACAGGGTGGCAAGTTCGGTTGAATCAACCATTAGGTGATTGCCCAGATACCCTGCCATGCGGTCCATCGTTCGCACTGAGGGAATGGTAAGCATGACGGGCTCTTGCTGCCCATTGCGCAAGCGTCGGAAAAGGGAAAGCATGTTATCACCTCGCCCAATGCGATAGCGACCTGGGCGCACTTTATACCCCAGGACCTTGCACAACAAGTTGTAGCTTGCCATGCTCCTAACACCTTGTTGGCGAAGCAACTGACCGACATCGTTCGACGTATGGTCTGGATAAATGTAAACATAACGCTCTTCCTCACCAAACCGCGTGCATGGCCTCAGCATGTTGATGGGCAAAGCCAGCACCAAGCACACACACAGGAGCAAGACCGTCAGTATCAGTTTCCGTGTCTTTGTCATAGTTCAATCAATGTGAAGGAATATGCAGGCATCACGTATTCACAATCGGGATTTAGTACAATCTCATCCTCCTGCGGACGCGCATCTGTACTGTCATAATTGCCCGTAAGGATAGTTCGTTTACAGGTTTTCTCGCCCATGAGCAGACTCTGAAGGTGCAAGTGGGCCGTGACGGGATGGTTCAAAATGTTGACAAGTTTCAGGAATGTGCGCTTCGACTTCGCATCACGAACCGTACTCACTGCCAAACGTTCCCTCACTCCCTGCTGACGACTATTGACCGTGAGGGTCGAAGGCAAGTATTCGTTTCCCTGACTCTGTCCACACATACGCTGTGCATAATATCCTACGGTGGGCTTTATCTCAGTATTGCTGAAATATATCATGTCGGGATTCCACTGCGTGTGTCCTTCTTTGGCCAACAGCGGAGCATAACTGGACATGGCCACCACATCGCCATTGCGCTCCAACGAACAGAAGTGCAGAGCTTCGCTCAACGCTGTCTCGATGGTGCTTTTCCTACCCGGACCATGGGCTGCCCATTCTCCCAGATAAACCTTAGGAGCAGAACGGTCATAATGATCATAATAGTCTTGATTATAGATGTACCAACCAGGACTCACATAATAGTGCTCATCCACGAGGTCGATGATGTCACTGTGCTCCGTGGCCAGGCGCCACCCTTCATCATAGTCGCTACCAAAATAGAAAGGACCTGCTGTTCCGCAAATCTTAATATCAGGGTATTTCTCCCTCACGGCCTTACATATCATCAGGTAGCGCTCAGCGAAGGTGGGGCTGATAAGGTCCTCGTTTCCTATCCCAAGATACTTCAGATTGAAGGGACGCTTGTGACCTTGTTCAATTCGCTTTCTGCCCCACTCCGTCGTTGCGTCGCCATTGGCCCATTCAATGAGGTTGAGGATTTCCTGTATGTAAGCAGGCATTTCATCCATCGGTATGCCACCCTGCTGGCCTGCGCCTCCGTCACTGGAGTTCTGACAGGGCACACCTGCAGCAAGCACGGGCAAGGGTTCCATGTTCATGTCCTCACACATCTGGAAAAACTCATAGAAACCTAACTGGCGGCTCTGATGATAGCCCCAGATATTGCGCAGTGGTTTGCGGTCCTTAAGTGGACCTATGGTCTCGCTCCAATGATAGATGTTCTGGATGCCGTCTCCATGAGTCACACAACCGCCAGGGAAACGCATAAAACGGGGATGCAAGGCCTCAAGAGCCTCGGCCAAGTCACGACGTAAACCATGTCCCTTGTAGGTATCTCTGGGCATAAGTGACACCATGTCGATAGCTGTGATACCCGTCTCAAGAGGACAAATATCGATTGTTGCCTGTTGCGATGAAGCATTGGGAGTGAGCACGGCCTTGGCTTGTTTCCATTTTCCATGGCCACCGGAAAGCACCGTCGAAGCAAGTGTGTGGTCACCATCCTTCAATGAAACGCGCACCTTCCCACCCTGCAAGTAAAGTGACAAATCATACTTTTCGCCGCGCTTGAGTACGATACCATCGAAACCTGTGTTCTGCAACGAGGCCCCAAGGGATTTCAAGTCCATCGCCAAAGAGTGGCAGTTGTTTGCACTCACACCCTCAAAGTCTGTGATAAGCGAGGCTTCGCCATGCAGTTTCCATGCAGTCAGTTGATTCCAGTTTTTATCGCCCATGCGGTCATGCGGATCATACTCAAAATCACCATTCTGTATGAGTTGAGCATTCAGCCCTCCATCGGCACTATAATTAATATCCTCGAAAAAGATGCCCATAAGCATGTCGCTGATGGGTTTGGACTGAGCACCATCTATGCGCACTTCCGCACGCAAATCCTTCAGGCCTGCAAATCGGCGTTCATTATCGCGAGCCAATTCGCTTTCGCGCTCGCCTCGGATTTGTTGGGCGAGCTGATGGTCACGCAATCGTTCTATTAATAAATAAGGAACGCGCGCAAGGGCTGGTGTCTGCCGAAGGGCTGGAACAGGAGATGAAAAATGGACGAAATCGGAAGATGATGTCTTGTAGTATCTCCCTTCGCGGTCATTGAAGACAACCTCGACGCCCTCGCCTGCAGTCCTAACAACGGGATTGAGACATTGCGAAACTCCTTGCATCAAAGGATAATCCTGAGGGCGCCAATGCACAAAATCGCGTGTGACAGTGACAGCAAACTGAGGATTGCGGTCGTTGACCTGGAACACTACTACCCAACGGCCATCGGCCACCTGAGCCATACTTGGAGCATAGAGTTTCTTCTCACCGCCCCAAGTGCCATAGTCACTTCCCAACACGCGTTGCGAGCTCACAGACTGCCATTGTTGTCCATTGCCACTCCACTCCAGCAGCATGCCTCCGCCACCAGACATGGCCGCAGGCCGAAGCCAAACACTGTCGGGCACAGCAGCCTGCAGTGAGAGCGACACAAATAACGTCAGGAATGACGAAGCGAGACGAACTTTATTCATAATTTAGCACCTGTTTGTTTGATGGTGATGGGAGTCTTCACGCCACAACTCTCAAGTGCAATGCTGGTCTCGCGTTCCGTCGTGGCAACATTTTCGTCGATGGCGAGCACCACCTCCTGCTTGCCAGCCGTTCCGCTTGACTTGTCAGGATGGGCAAATTCGCCATTGCTCAGTGTCCAACTGTCATAGGCAGTAAAGCGAAGTGTGTCGGTCACCTGAGTCGCAGAGTCTGTCACTTCGAACTTTGCACCCGTGATGAGGCGGTCGCTGTAGGAGAAGGCTGGTGCCGGGCAAGTGATGTTATGCCAGGGAACCTGGGTATAGTTGGCCGTGGCAGTCTGATCCCACTTATCTGCCCCAGTGCTTGTGATGCTTAACTGACCATGGCGGATATCGCCCGAGGTGTTAGCCTCAAATAAGACGGGGAATGTGAGCTCATAGACAACACGATAAACATTCTGCACCTTCATCTCGCGCAACGTATCGGGCACAGAGAGCCAGGATGTCAATGGAGTAAGCCGAAAATCATCGGTAACATAAAACTTGATGGAATCCACCTGCTGGTCTGCATAAACTACGCTCGACTGCGTGGGATATACGATGCCCATGGTGTGATAACTGCTTTCTGTGTCGCAGGAGGCAAGCATCAGGCCCACAGCTGCGACCAGTGTCAAAACTGTCTTTTTCATATCATAATTTATTTTATTAGTTATATTCAATTAGTTGATTTGCCCGTAAAGTTAAGAAATAATTATGAATACTCCATTGTAAATTGTGAAATTATTCGTACATTTGTCTCGTAAATGCTACATATGCGATGAAGAACGCCTATCACACCGACATCATGGACATGCTCTTACGCTCTGGACGGGAGGGTATGAATGTGCGGCATCTTTCTCGCCAGCTCTACAATTTGCATAGTGGCATCTTTTCCCATGATGTAATCTACGAACCGCTCTACGAACAAGTTCGGCACTATCTCTACTATCAATCGCGCCAGCGCCACTCACCCTTTCTGCACCTGCGCAGGGGACAATACGCCTTGCGACAGGACGTAGCAGTACAGATGGACCTCTTCATAGACATGCCTAAGGATGAGGAGCGCCCCTCGAAACCATCCAAGCGCGACGAAAGCCGCCAGCTGTTGCTCTTTAGCTGACGTCACCGAATCGGATAACACACATTACCCCTGAATTACATGGCAATAGGAAAATGGATTGGAGGCTTTCTGGGCCTCATGAGTGGCGGCCCATTAGGTATGCTCGCCGGAATTGTGCTCGGAGCACTCTTCGACTCCGTCTTTGACCAAGACAACTACTTCACTCCCGAAGAACTTAACCAACAAGAACAACGCTCAACTGCAAGCCGACGCCAGCAACAAGGCGACCGCAACGGATTTCTCTTCTCTCTTATGACACTGGCCGCCCACATCATCCATGCTGACGGACGTATCATGCACAGCGAGATGGAATTCGTGCGCCGCTTCCTTCGCCAAAACTTCTCCGCACAGGCCGAGACCGAAGGTGAACAGATTCTGCTCCGCCTTTTTGAAGAAAAGAAACGCATGGGAGCAGGTTGGGACAGCCAGATTATGGCCATCTGCCAGCAAATGGCCTTTGCCATGCCACGGGAACAAAGGCTGCAACTAATAGCCTTCCTCTGTGAGATTGCAAAGGCCGACGGCACCATACACCCACAGGAACGCGAAGAACTGAAGACCATCTGCCGGAACATGGGCCTCGAGGCCAACACTGCCGACCAGATGATGGGATTAGGCGAAGAGACTCTCGAAGCTGCCTATCAAGTGCTGGGCATCCACCCCGATGCCACTGATGACGAGGTGCGTCAGGCTTACAAACGCATGGCTCGCGAAAACCACCCCGACCGCGTAGCCTCGTTGGGGGAAGACATTCGACGTGCCGCAGAAAAGAAGTTCCAAGCCATTGCCGATGCCAAGGACCGCATCTATCGTGCCCGCGGCATGAAGTAAGGTTGCCCAACCTCAGGCACAAGGTTGCCCAACCTCAGGCACAAGGTTGCCCAACCTTAAGCCTAAGATAACGCAAGCCGCGCAAGCATTAATAGTAATCATTAAAAACATAGAATTCAGGCAAGAGAGGCCACCTGAACGATGGTCTTCATGCCCTTGATTTTCTGTCCAGCCAAACGCTTAATCAGATTGTGCACACCATCGCGGCGGACGGCTGCATAACTTTGATGGTCGCGAACATCTATGAGCCCAACCTCCTCGCGCTGCAACCCTCCAACTTTCATAAGGAAACCTGCAATATCGCCACGCGAAAGCTTGTCCTTGCGTCCCTTGCCGATGTAGAGTGCTTCCCAAAGCGGCAAGGGGGCATGCTCACCCTGATGCGCCACCCGCAATGATGTTTCCTGTACATCCAAGGGCGGCTGCTCTTCTGGACCTACGAGGTAAAAGATTCGTCCCAGACGATCCCAGCGGGCTGTACGTCCATTACGATGAGTACGCACCTCGTCAGTAAGGGGCAAATGGTAGTGGATGACATTTTGCAGATTGTCAATGTCAAGACCGCGACTGGCCAGGTCGGTGGCCACAAGGATGTTGCATGAGCCTGAAACAAATCGGAAGAGCTGACGCTCGCGGTCGCGCTGTTCCATGCCTCCATGCATGGCTGCAGCAGAAAAGCCCTGACGACGCAGGTAATCAGCGACACGCTCCACACTCTCACGAAATCCTACAAAGACCAACGACGACTCGGCACCCAACGATATGAGCAATGAAGAGAGCGTACCGAGCTTATCCTTTTCTAATGATTTGACGAAAAGCTCGCTCGTGCGCTCTCCATTGTTGGAGTCTGAAAGGAAATCGAGGCGAGTGTACGAGGTGAGATATTGGCTGATAGAGATGTCGTCAGTGGCAGAGAGCAACATGCGCTTGCCCACACGCGGCAGATGGGCCATCACTGCTGACATCTCATCGCGGAAGCCCTGCTCAAGGCACTTGTCGAACTCGTCGATGATGAGCGTTCTGACGGAGTTTGACATAAAGTTTCCTTTCTGCAGATGGTCAAGCAGGCGCCCCGGGGTCCCAACCACAAGCTGAGGACGAACGGACTGCAACTGACGATGCTCATCCATAGCAGGCCGACCACCGTAAAGAGGCAAGGCACGCACCTCAGTCTTCATGTCACGAACCACCTTACAGGTCTGCATGGCTAACTCACGACTGGGAACGATAACCACGGCCTGAACCTCACTGGAAGCCGAGTCCAACGACTCGAGCAACGGAAGCAGGTAGGCCAGTGTCTTTCCACTGCCCGTTGGACTGAGCAACAACAAATCACCACTACGGCGATAGGCCGCAGCGGTGTCTTGTTGCATAGCGTTGAGGGCATCAATGCCCAAATGCGACAGGCTAATCAAAGGATTTCGAGTTCCTTAAATACCTTCTTAAGTTTCTCGACTGACTCATCCACCTGAGCGTGCGTGTGGTTGGCCATGAGCGCATAGCGCACCAATGTGTCCTGAGGAGCACAGGCTGGAGGTATGACCGGATTGATGAACACGCCCTCATTGAAAGCCATAGCAACAGCCTTGAAGGTCTTCTCCGTGTCACGGACATAGAGGGGAATGATGGGACTCTCCGTGTCGCCAATTTCAAAACCTTCCTCACGGAAACGCTTCAGGGCATAGTTGGTGACATCCCACAAGGCTTGTAGCCGCTCGGGCTCCTGCTGGATGATGTGCAATGCTTCACGCGCAGCCGCGGTAGCTGCTGGCGTGCACGATGCCGAGAATATGTAGGTTCGAACGGTGTGGCGAAGCCAGTTGATAATACTGTGATCAGCTGCTATAAAGCCACCGATGGAAGCCAACGACTTAGAGAAAGTGCCCATGATGAGGTCAACATCTTTCGTAAGTCCGAAGTGGTCACACACACCTCTGCCCTGACGGCCGAAAACACCAATACCATGAGCCTCGTCCACCATGATGGCGGTACCGGGATACTTCTTCTTTAGTTCCACAATCTCGGGAAGCTTGCAAAGGTCACCCTCCATTGAGAACACACCATCCACTACAATAAGCTTGATGGCATCGGGCTCGCAACGCTGGAGATGTTTCTCCAGATCAGCCATATCATTGTGCTTGTACTTCAGTTGGGTAGCAAATGAAAGACGTCGTCCATCAACAATTGATGCGTGGTCACGGTCGTCGCAAATCACATAGTCGTTCTTGCCCACAAGTTGGCTGATAACACCCGAATTAACGGTGAAGCCTGTGGCAAAGCACAACGCTTCCTCTTTACCGACGAACTCGGCAAGTTCTTTCTCAAGCTGGACATGGATGTCGAGCGTGCCGTTTAGGAACCTACTGCCTGCACAGCCGCTACCATACTTCTGCATGGCAGCACAACCGGCATCTATGACACGCTGGTCGCCTGTAAGTCCAGTGTAGGCGTTCGAACCAAACATCAGCACGCGCTTGCCTTCCATAATGACCTCGGTGCCTTGCTTACCCTCAATTTCACGAAAATAAGGATAGATACCCTGCGCCATAAACTCCTGTGGCAGAGTATAATGAGATAGTTTTTCCTGTAGTAAACCCATATTCTATATTCAATACAGGCTGCAAAGATACTACAAAAAGTTGAATATTGAAAATTGTAAAGATAAAAAAAAAGATAATATAGGATAAACAAAGAATATTGTACTTTCCCAACTACCAATCCTAAACTTTTTGTTATCTTTGTCGGCAGTAGTTATGAAAAGAAGCGTTCGATTTATCATCAACCCCATTTCGGGCACACGAGGTAAGGAAAGTATCGTCAGGCTCATTCCAGAATACTTGGATGCCGAGAAATTTCAATATGACATTGTCTATACGAAGTGTTCTGGTCATGCAGCCCAACTCGCCCATGAAGCAGCAGACCAAGGCATAAATGTGGTGGTTGCTGTTGGAGGTGACGGCACCGTAAACGAAGTTGCCCGTTCGCTCACCCACACTCCATCAGCACTTGCCATCATCCCCTGTGGAAGCGGCAACGGGCTGGCACGCCACCTGTTCATCCCTATCAACCCCATCGGAGCTCTAAAAATCCTGGCCGAATGCCACATTGAGACACTCGACTATGGACTCATCAATGAGCAACCCTTTTTCTGTACCTGTGGGATTGGGTTCGATGCCTTCATCAGCCAGAAATTTGCCGAAGCAGGTAAGCGCGGCCTCATGACCTACGTTGACAATACCTTAAAACAGAGTCTCACATACAAGCCTGAGACCTACAAGATCAGCATTGACGGACAGGAGGAAACCTACGAGGCTTTCCTCATCGCCTGTGCCAATGCCAGCCAGTATGGCAACAATGTGTATATAGCCCCTGCCGCGTCGATGAACGACGGGCTCATGGATGTCACCATCCTCGAGCCCTTCAACCTGCTGGAAGCGCCTCAAGTGGTAGTACAGTTACTCAACAAAACCATCGACAAAAACCAGCATACACGCACATTTCAGTGCAAACAAGTCCACATCCATCGTAACAATCCGGGCGTTGTCCACTTCGATGGAGACCCCATGCAATGCGGAACAGACATTGATGTCAAGCTCATCAGCCATGGCATAAATATGGTGGTCAATCCCAAGGAGCAGCGCCTGAGCCTGCCCATTTTCAGCACCTTTACCGACATCTACAACAACATGCAAATTGAGGTCGACCGACTTCGCTCTGACATACAAACAGAAGTGCGGCAGACCAACGAGCGCATTAAGCGCATCAATAATGAACTCTTGAACAAACTTAAAATATAATATAATATTATGTACATCATCGGCATCGCAGGTGGGACAGGGAGCGGCAAGACCACCGTTGTGAAGAAAATTATCGAGGCACTGCCTGGCGACAAGATTTCGCTCATTCCACAGGACTCTTATTACAACGACACAACCAGTCTCACAATGGAAGAACGCCGTCGCATCAACTTTGACCATCCTGACGCCTTCGATTGGGATTTATTGACCCACCAAATCGAAGAACTCAGACATGGACGCGCCATCGAACAGCCTACCTATTCCTACATCGAAAGCAACCGTCAGTCCGAAACCGTACATGTCGAGCCCTGCGAAGTGATTATTCTTGAGGGCATCATGGCCTTATGGAAACGTGAGTTGCGTGACCTGATGGACCTAAAAATCTTTGTCGATGCCGACCCTGACGAACGTCTCATACGCGTCATCCAACGCGACACAGTGGAGCGCGGGCGCACTACACAGATGGTTATTGACCGCTATCTGGAAGTACTGAAGCCCATGCACGAGGAGTTCATAGAACCCACCAAGCGCTATGCTGACCTCATTATTCCACAGGGAGGGAACAACTCGAAGGCCATTGAAATCATGCGCACCTACATCATTCACCGCCTGCGTCCGAGCGCTACCAATTAGTCCCCATGTGGAGTTGAAACCAATACTTGTCACCTGCCTGGTGTTTTTCCTGCTCAGCTCATGTAAAGAAGGGAGTAAGGAAAGGCAGCTTTCCTCCGTGTTCAGCGATGCGGAACAGGCTGACAGCACCGCTCAAGACTACGACCTCTACGAAATTGAAGAATCAGGCGAACTAATCTGTATAACAATTTCTGGACCAGATACATACTTCGAATTCAAAGGCAAAGGGTTTGGCCTTCAAAATGACCTTGCCGAACTCTATTCCCGACACATTGGAGTACGACTTCGTATGGAGGTCGCCCACGATACAGCCGAAGTCATCTCACGCCTCAGGAAACACGAAGCTGACATAGCCGCCATACAACTCAATCCCGCCCCAGGCACATTGCGTTGCATCAACGGCTGGCTTGTCAACAAAGAATCCACACAGCTACACCAATCCATCAACGAATGGTATAAGCCCGAGTTTGTGACACTCGTACAGAAGCGAACTTCATCACCGGCCCCAGTGCGACGTACTCCTCGTCCCGTCATGCTCGATGCCTCAGCTGGTCGCATCTGCCAATATGATGTTCTTTTGCAGCGCCACGCCTCCTCCATTGGCTGGGACTGGCGGCTGCTGGCTGCACAATGTTATCAGGAATCGGCCTTCGACCCCCATGCTGTCTCTTGGGCCGGTGCACAAGGCCTGATGCAAATCATGCCTGCCACAGCTGTACATTTAGGCGTAAAGGGCGACATCTTCGACCCCGAGACCAACATCGAGGCAAGTGTACGCTATCTGCAACAACTCAACCTTACTTTTAACGACATCCCTGGACAAGTAGCACGCATTCCCTACATCCTGGCAGCCTACAACGGCGGAGTCAATCATGTGCGCGACGCAATGGCCCTTACTCGCAAACACGGACTCGATGACCACCAGTGGCGCAATGTGGAGGATTTCATTCTCAAATTGAGCCAGCCACTTTACTACCGCGACCCCGTTGTCACCTCTGGATATCTTCGCGGTGCAGAGACACATGGGTATGTACGTTCTATCATGGAGCGCTGGGCACAATATCGTGGCCAGGCACGCAACTATAGCAAGGCCAGCACCCCAGCCCCCTCCAAACGCTCAAAAAATCCCACCCAGATTCGCCGTCCAGACTTCTATCCTTCCGACCCGCTATGACCTACCCTCAAGAGTTGTATGCCGACGTGCTTACCCTGCTCCGTTCCGACACCGACATGTTGGCAAGCTATCGCCAACTTGGACGTTTGCTTGACCGAATGCTAAAGGAGCGCACCAGCGAGGATACAATAGTCTATCACGGCAACTCTCCACGCATCTTTGCGCTATGTCAACGTCACGGCATTGGACATCAGGCCTTATGCGTACTTCGAAACAACATCCAACGCGTTTCACGAAACGCATATCATCCCCAGCCCATCGATTTGCTCTTCGATGCCAAAGCGCTCTGCCAAGCCATCGAAGCCTTTTACCAAGCCCCACCTCCACAAGCCCTTGCTGAATTACTGCCCAACCACTGGCGACAATGGGAAAGCGAAACAACAGAAACTGGCCAACACATGCGATTCACCGTTAGCCAGTGGGACGAATGTCAAATCCAGGGCTATGACGAACGAGGTGAGGAGCGCACCATAGTCTACAGCCACGAGTGGAGTCTTGCCCGTCAGCTTTACCCCTTGGCTACACTCAACCTACTCGACATTACCATTGATGACGACGGGCTGCTTCACCCACAATTCATCATCCTCGAACCCGACTATCTGGTGGACATTACTTCCGTCTGTCTTTGCTACAAAGAGAGCGGCATCACCCCACTCCACTACCTTATATCCAAGTTTCAGCCTAAGGAAGATACACCGGCCATCCAATTAGGAAATGTAGCCAATCAATTTCTCGACGATGCCGTGCGTTCGAATGATGACTTCCTACAAAGTATGCAGAAGAGTTTCCGCGACTACCCGCTCACATACTGCACCCTCGAAGGCATCGACGAGAATTTTTTCCGCCAGTGCCGACAGCACCACAGGAACATCCTGCACACAGTGCGCCACCTCTTTCCCCAAGTTGGAATAGATGTGGAGCGTGACGGGGTTATGCTCGAGCCCACCTTTATCTGCCCACAGCTGGGTCTGCAAGGACGCATGGACCTGCTCACATCCGATTGTCGCACCATTGTAGAACTAAAGAGTGGCAAGCGAGACGAGTTCCATAACACTTTCCGCATGGAACACGCCTGGCAAATGGCTCTCTACAAGGAGGTTCTCCACTACTGTCTTGAAAAGCCCAGAAGTGAAGTGCGTACACTATTGCTCTATTCTCGCTATCCCGAACTCTACGACATCCGCTTGGGGCGCCAAGCAATAGTGGAAGCTCTCAACGCACGAAACGGCATCGTTCACATCGATTGCCAATTACGCCTCCGTCCGCACGAGTTCCTCATGTCGCTTAACGAGACGGACTTCAACCCCTTAGGAAGTAATAGTAAACTCTACAAGAACTACATTCGACCAAACATCGATGGATTTCTCCACACCCTCCATACGGCTTCACCACTAACCTTCGACTATTTTTCCACCATGCTCTCGTTTCTACAACGTGAGCAGTTCCACGCGAAGGTAGGCGACGACCGTCCTGACAGCGACCGCGGTTTTGCACAGGCCTGGCTCTCCGACATAGAGACCAAACTCATCCACGGCAACATCATGGTCCAGCTCTCCCTGCAACCCGTCGTCAACGACGAGGGAATGATGACCCATATTTTGGCCCGTTTCGATTCTGACAATCAAGGTCAGCCCAATTTCCGCGAGGGCGACAGTGTAGTGCTTTATGAGCACAATAGTGAGGCAGACTTATTAAGCAACCACCAGTCCTTACGCTGTCAAATTGAGGCATTTGCTCCCGACAACCTGCTCTTGCGCCTACCTTTTCCACAGCGCGACACCTCTTTTGTACACCCCACAAGTCATTACGCCATTGAGCCCTCACATAGCGACAACCTTTTCCACACTCAATACCGTGGACTCTTCGGCATACTCACCTGTGACGATGCCACCCGAAATCTCTTCCTGGCCCAACGGCCACCATCCCCCGACGGCACCGACTATCAGTTGCTCATTGGCCCTCCCGGCAGCGGGAAAACCAGCCAAACATTGCGCCACATGGTATGGGAAGAACTCGAGCAGACCGACCACACACTTCTGCTCATGGCCTACACCAACCGCGCTGTCGATGAAATCTGTCAGATGCTTGCTTCACTGCCTGGAAAACCAGCCTTCCTTCGCATCGGACAGGAGGCAACATGTGCCCCTGACTTCCGCCCACACCTACTATACAACTACATTTCTTCTTGCCTCAACCGCCAGCAACTCCTCGCCGCCATAAATCCCGTACGAATTGTATGCGGTACTGTTGCCAGTCTTTGTGGCAGCCACAACATATTTCGCCTCAAGCAGTTTGCGACAACCTACCTTGACGAAGCCTCACAAGTGCTCGAACCACAATTACTGCCCCTGCTCCCACAACTTCACAGGTTCGTGCTCATTGGCGACCACAAGCAACTGCCCGCTGTAGTGATGCAACCCGAATCTGCCAGCCGTGTTTCCTCCCCAGCCCTGCGTGACATCGGACTCACCGACTGCCGCCATTCACTCTTCGAACGCCTCCACATACTCATCCGCCACCGCGGATACACGGGCATTGAGCAAATGCTCACTCACCAAGGACGCATGCATGTCGATATTAACAATTACGTCTCCCACGCTTATTATGCAGACCAGCTTTCCATCGTCCCTCTACCCCATCAGCAACAACCTCTTCCGTGGACTGTCAACGGACTCTCTGACCCGCTTATGTCCCGCCTTGCCACACAACACATGGTCGCTTTCGACGTATCAAACCTCCAGCCCAGCATAAATAACAAAACGAATGAATCCGAAGCCAAATTCTGTGCCCTCCTTGTAGCCAGTCTTCACCAGCTTTACCTTCGCAGCCACCTGCCTTGGCAACCACGCACAGGTATCGGCATCATCGTTCCTTTTCGTGGACAAATTACCCTTGTTCGCCGCCACCTCCACCAGCTATGTATCCCACAAGCTGACGAAATAACCATAGACACCGTTGAACGCTACCAAGGCAGTCAGCGTGATGTCATACTTTTCTCCACCGTTGTGCGACAACCCTATCAGGTTGCAATGCTGTCTGCTCCAGTCGAGAGCGATGGCCAGCGCATCGACCGCAAACTAAATGTGGCCATCACACGTGCCCGCCACCAGTTCCTACTCATTGGCAACTTATCACTACTGCGGCTCTCAACCGATTACAGTCGCCTCATCAACTACTGCGAAAAGGGGACAACCGTTAACTCCCCACTCAAAGAAGATTGACACCGATAACATGATTTATCTCCTCACATGCAAAAATGAAAACAATGTTAAAAAAAGAGATGGGAGTTGGATGATTGGGGATTTTTTTGTATTTTTGCAACTCGTTAGGACACAAATCATTAAATAGCCAATATGAAGAACAATATCCTGCTCGCTACGGTTGCATGCCTGACTTGGGCGTGCTGTGCGGGCCAAGAGGCATGGACGCTGCGCCAGTGCATTGACTATGCCTTACAGAATAACATCGACATACGCAAGAGCCGTGTAAGCGAGGCGCAAGGCGAGGTAAACCTGTTGCAGGACAAGGCCGCATTGCTGCCCTCGCTGAGTTTCAGCACCAGTCAGAGTGTGGGTTACAGGCCTTTTGAAGAAAGCACTGCCATCGTGCAGAACGGACAGGTTACTAACACTACGAAGAAAGTCACAGAACAGGGATCCTATGGTCTGAACGCAAACTGGACGGTATGGAACGGTGGCATCAACCACAAGAACATTGAGGCACAGAAATTGCAGAACCAAATTAATGAACTTAGCACGCAACAGAGTGAGCAGAGTCTGCAAGAGCAAATTGCCCAACTCTATGTACAAATTCTCTATAGCACTGAGGCAAAAAAGGTGAACGAGCAACTTGCACAGACAGCCAAAAGCCAATATGAGCGCGGGCAAGAAATGATGCGTCAGGGTCAGATGTCGAAGGCCGACGTAGCCCAACTTGAGGCGCAATGGAAGAGTGCAGAATATGATATTGTCAGCACCGAAACACAAATTCTGAATTACAAGAGACAATTGAAGGCCTTGCTGGAGTTGGAGCTGGGCGCACCCTTTGACGTGGCTGGCAACGTACCCTCGGACGATCAGGTCCTGTTACCCATTCCTTCGGCACAGAGCATTTATGAACTGGCTCTGAACACACGTCCCGAAATCAAGATGGCAGAGCTGAGCATTGAGGCAGCCGATATGAGCATTGACATTGCCCGCCGGGGATACTACCCTTCCATAGGCGTAAGTGCCAGCGCTGGCGACAGCCACTATAGTGCCAGCAGGGACGGTGTGGGAAAGCAGATGAAACAGAACGTGAACCTGAGTGGTGGTGTAAACATAAGTGTGCCTATCTTTGACAACCGCCGCAACAAGAGTGCCGTGGAAATGGCCAAGTTGCAGAAACTGAATAGCCAGTTGGACCTGCAGGACCGCAAAAACGCACTGGCCAGCACCATCGAGAATTATTGGCTTAACGCCAACAGCTACCAGCAAAGATTCCGCTCGGCACGCGCCAAAGTTGAAAGCGCCGAGGTCAGCTACGAATTGCTTGACGCTCAGTTTCGCAATGGGCTGAAGAATATCGTAGAACTGCGACAGGGCTACGACAACCTCATCAGCGCTAAGCAGGACGAACTGCAAAGCAAATACATGGCTCTGCTGAACCTGCAATTGCTGAAGTTCTATGGCGGAGAAGTTATAGAGATGTGATAGAAATGAAATAGAAAGATAAAAACAAGATAAATGAAAAGGATTGCGTTCTTCCTGCTCATCGCGCTTGTGATGACAGGTTGTAAGAAGAAGGTGGAATTCACCTACTCCACAGCAAAGGTGGAAAAACAAAACGTGACAACCAGCGTGACCGCCACGGGCACCATCGAACCCGTTACCAGCGTAGACGTTGGTACGCAGGTGAGTGGCATAGTAAGCAAACTGTATGTTGACTACAACAGCGTGGTAAAGGCCGGACAGGTGATTGCGGAATTAGACCGCACCAACCTCATGAGTGACCTGGCCAGTTCACAGGCCAACCTGCGTAGTGCACAGAGCGACCTTGACTATCAGAAGTCGAACTACGAACGTTACAAGAACCTCTATGACCAGGGACTCATCTCGGCCAACGACTACGACCAAGCCCGACTGAGCTACGTCAGGGCACAGCAGACAGTGGCCCAGCAACGCGAAAGCGTGAAACGTGCACAAACCAATCTGGGCTATGCCACCATCACCAGCCCCATCGACGGCGTGGTACTCTCGAAGGAGGTGGAAGAGGGCCAGACCGTAGCCTCGAGTTTTAACACGCCCACCTTGTTCAAGATTGCACAAGACCTTACGAATATGCGCGTCATAGCAGACGTGGACGAGGCCGACATAGGCGAAGTGGCCGAGGGACAGCGTGTGACCTTCACTGTGGATGCCTTCCCCAACGATGTGTTTGAGGGAAGCGTAACACAGGTGCGCCAGCAGGCCACCACGGAGAGCAATGTGGTGACCTACGAAGTGGTAATAAGTGCCCCCAACAATGACCTTAAGCTGAAACCCGGACTCACAGCCAACGTGACCATCTTTACGCTTGAACTGAATGATGTACTGGCTGTTTCGTCGAAGGCTCTGCGCTTCACTCCCAACGAGGCCATGCTGAACGAGGGCGAAACCATCACCGATGTACAGTCGGCCCACAAATTGTGGGTAAAGGAAGGGCCAAACATCAAGGCTGTGGCTGTGGAAACAGGCATGACCAACGGCACTCTGACGCAAATCACTCGTGGTGCATCGGCCGGACTTGAAGTTCTCACCGACGTCCAGAGTGGCGGAGAGCCCGAAACCCAAGAGCAGGCAGGAAACCCCTTCATGCCCCGACCCCGTAACAACAAGAACAACGACAAAAACAAGAAGTGATGACCGAAGACAAACGAAAGGTGGTCATAGAGCTGCAAGACGTGCGACGAGAGTTTCATGTGGGCAGCGAGGTGGTGAAGGCCTTGCGTGGCGTGAGCTTCAAGATTCACGAAGGCGAGTTCGTGACAATCATGGGCACATCGGGTTCGGGCAAATCCACCCTGCTCAACCAACTGGGATGTCTGGACACGCCAACCTCGGGTGAATACATTCTGGACGGGGTTCCCGTCAGAAAGATGCGCCGCAGGGAACGTGCCGTGTTGCGCAACCGCAAGATTGGTTTCATCTTCCAAAACTACAACCTGCTGGCCAAAACCACGGCCGTGGAGAATGTGGAACTGCCGTTGATGTACAACAGCGCTTATTCAGCCAAGCAACGCCGCGAGGCAGCCATCGAAGCCTTGAAAGCCGTAGGGCTGGGCGACCGCCTGGAACACAAGTCGAACCAGATGTCAGGTGGACAGATGCAGCGCGTGGCCATTGCCCGTGCACTGGTGAACAATCCCGCCGTAATCCTGGCCGATGAGGCTACAGGTAATCTTGACACGCGCACGAGTTTCGAGATACTGGTGCTCTTCCAAGAACTGCATCGCCAAGGACGCACCATCATCTTCGTGACCCACAACCCTGAAATAGCGCAATACAGCAGCCGCAACATTATGCTGCGCGACGGCAAGATACGCGAGGACGTGGAGAATCACAACATTCTGAACGCAGCCGACGCACTTGCTGCACTGCCGAAACAGGAAGACTGAGAAAACTATATTAAAAAGAAGAAAAAGTGAACCTAACTAATCTGTTGAAAGTGGCCATCACGGCCATCATGAGCAACAAGTCGAGGACACTGCTCTCCACACTGGGCATCATCATCGGCGTTGCGGCTGTCATCACCATGATGGCCATCGGACAGGGTTCGAAAGACAGCATACGCAAGGAACTCTCCAAGATGGGCACTAACCTGCTCACCATACGCCCGGGAGGCGAAATGCGTGGTGGAGTGCGACTCGACCCCTCGGCCATGCAAACTCTTAAACCTGCTGACCTCGAGGCCATACAGCAGGAGGCTAAACTCATCACCCACGTCAGTCCCGAAGTGAACGCCGCAGGGCAGGTTATCTACGGTGCCAAGAACACCCAGACCACCGTCTATGGCGAAAGCCCCGAGTATCTGGCCATCAAGTTGTGGGAAATCAAGGACGGCGACTGCTTCACCGAGGAGGACATCAAGAAGAGCTCGAAGGTGTGCGTGGTGGGAACCACCATAGTGGAAGAGCTCTTTGGCGACAAGAACTTTGATGCCGTGGGCAAGACCATACGCTTCAAGAGCATCCCGTTCCGCATCGTGGGCATACTGAAGTCGAAAGGCTACAACTCATGGGGCATGGACCAAGACAACGTGATGATTGCCCCCTACACCACAGTGATGAAACGCATAGCTGCACAGACCTTCTTCAGCAGCATCAACGTAAGTGCCCTGCGCGAAGAACTGAGCGACGATGCCATCGACGAATTGACAACCATCCTGCGCCGCAACCATAAGATTAAGGAAGGTGACGACGACGATTTCACCATCCGTTCACAGCAGGAGATGATGGAAACCATGTCGAGCACCATGACCACCCTGCAAACCGTTCTTGTGGTGGCTGCGGCCTTCTCACTGCTGGTGGCCGGCATAGGCATCATGAACATCATGCTCGTGTCCGTCACGGAGCGCACGAAGGAAATAGGACTGCGCATGTCGGTGGGAGCACGAGGCATTGACATCAGCCGCCAGTTCCTGCTTGAGAGTATCGTAATCAGCCTCTCGGGCGGCGTCATCGGCATAGGCCTGGGCTATTTGCTCAGCTGGGCTGCCAACATCATCGGTTTCCCTGCCACCGTTCCCCTGTGGAGCGTGGTGGTGAGCTTTGGCGTGTGTGCCCTCATCGGCCTCATGTTTGGATACATACCTGCCCACAAGGCTGCTACGATGGACCCCATTGAGGCCCTGCGATACGAATAAAGAAGTTGAACAACAAAAACATATATGACATTATGAAAAAGATTCTTTTTTGCCTTGCAATGATGGTTGCCACCAGTGCAGCCGCAGTGGATGATTCAAAGTACCTGGCTGGTGCCGTGCCCGAAAAGGACGGCATAGTCACCTTCACCAAGAGCTTCAGTGTGCCCGGCAAGACGGCACAACAGATTTCGGAGACGCTGCAGACGTACTTCAACCGACTTGTCGAAAACTCAATAACCGCCCCCGGCAACTATGCCCGCATTATGGGAGCCGAGCAGGACAGCATCGTGGCACGTGCATGCGAGTGGATGGTGTTCAAGAAGAAACCTCTCTACCTCGACCGCACCCGTTTCCGCTATCAGATTAAGGCCGTCGTCAACGGCAATCGCGTCACGCTCTCCCTCTCCAACATCACCTATTACTACGGCGAGGACAACGAGGGCGAGAATGGTGTCATCTTCAAGGCCGAGGAATGGATTTCCGACAGCGAAGCGCTCAACAAGGCCCAAACCAAACTGTATCCCAAGAGTGGAAAGTTCCGCCGCAAGACGGTGGACCGCGTGGACGAAATCTTTGACGATGCCATGGATGCCTTCGATGTTCCCGAAGCCGTTCCTGCCATGAAGATTCGTAAAGCCGTCATCGAGGACTGAGACATGGAGAGTCCTTCAGCAGCCTCGCGTGCCGAAGCATTCTACCTGCAGGGAAATGCATACCGCAGGCAGAACGACTGGCAGCACGCCATAGAATGTTACAACGAAGCCATTGAGCTCGACCCACATTCCCCAGCCCTGAAAGCAAGGGAGATGGTGTATAACATTCTTAATTACTACTGTAAGGACATGTTCAACCCCTGACCCTGGGTTGGGCAACCTCAGCCCTAAGGTTGGGCAAGCTTGACCACAAGGTTGGGCAACCTTGGCCACAAGGAAAATATAGCATACACAAAGCAAATAGTTAAGATATGAGAGGAGCTATCGTAGTTGACACGGAACGGTGCAAGGGGTGCAACCTGTGTGCCGTGGCCTGTCCGTTGCACATCATCCACCTCAGCGCAAAAAGCGTTAACCGCAAGGGCTACCCCTATGCCGAACAGGTGGTGGAAGGCATGTGCACGGGCTGCACCAGCTGTGCCATCGTGTGCCCCGACGGGTGCATCACCGTATATCGGACCAGATAACAAACGACTTATGGAAGAAAAGAGAGAAATACTGCTGATGAAGGGCAACGAAGCCATTGCCCACGCAGCCATCCGCTGTGGTTGCGACGGTTATTTCGGCTACCCCATCACCCCGCAGAGCGAGATACTTGAGACGCTGGCAGCCGAAAAGCCATGGGAGACAACCGGCATGGTGGTCGTACAGGCCGAAAGCGAGCTGGCCTCCATCAACATGGTCTATGGCGGCGGGGCATGCGGCAAGCGCGTGATGACCTCGTCGAGCAGCCCTGGCGTAGCACTCATGCAAGAGGGCATCACCTACATGGCAGGTGCCGAGATACCAGGACTCATTGTCAACGTCCAGCGCGGCGGACCAGGCCTGGGCACCATTCAGCCCAGTCAGGGCGACTACTTCCAGGCTACCCGGGGAGGCGGCAATGGCGACTACAATGTCATCGTCCTCGCCCCGGCCAGCGTGCAGGAGATGGCCGATTTCGTTGACCTCAGTTTTGAGCTGGCATTCCGCTATCGCACCCCGGTCATCATGCTCAGCGATGGTGTAATCGGACAGATGATGGAAAAGCTCGTCCTGCCCCCCTTCAAGTCCCGCAGGACCGACGACGAGGTGCGCCAGCAATGTCCCTGGGCCACAACAGGCAAGCGCGGACGAAAAAACAATATCATCACCTCGCTCGAACTCGACCCCTCTGTCATGGAAACCCACAACATCCACCTGCAGGAAAAGTACGAGACCATCCGCCAACACGAAGTGCGCTATGAGGAATACATGACCGACGATGCCGACATGCTCATCATGGCCTTCGGTTCGGCCTCACGCATCGGGCAGAAAGCCATCGAACTGTGTCGCCAGCGCGGAATGCGGGTGGGCATGTTGCGCCCCATCACCCTGTGGCCTTTCCCCTCGCAGGAGGTGGCCAGCCTGTCCCAGCGCATGCGCTTCATCATGAGCCTGGAGATTAATGCCGGACAAATGGTGGACGATATCCGACTGGCCGTCAACGGCACCTGCCCCGTCCACCACTACGGACGCATGGGAGGCATCGTGCCCACACCCGAGGAGATAGTGAGTGAAATAGAAAGACTGATAAACTGACCGCACTATGGAAGACATCAACGACATACTGGCCGAACAGCAGCGCGAACTGGAACGCATCCGAAAGAAGCGCGGCGGCAACCACGATACGGAGTCCATCCGCCGTGTGCTCAACATTCTGTTCCTCATTCTTGCACTCATTGGCGTGATACTCTACTTTGCCTACCCCGACCATCGCCTCTGGGGCATGAGCGTCATTGGCGCAGGCATGGTGGTGAAAATCATTGAGTTCTTCATCCGATTTATGTTCTAAGACCGAAACATGACCAACCAAGAAATCATACAACCCGAAAACCTCGTCTATCAGAAACCCCGACTGCTCAACAACAATCCCATGCACTATTGCCCGGGATGCAGCCACAGCGTGGTGCACAAACTGATTGCTGAGGTCATCGACGAAATGGGCCTCGAAGAGCGCACCATAGGCATCTCGCCCGTAGGTTGCGCCGTCTTTGCCTACAACTATATTGACATCGACTGGATTGAAGCCGCCCACGGACGCGCACCAGCCATAGCATGTGCCACCAAGCGTTTGTGGCCCGACAACCTCGTCTTCACCTATCAGGGCGATGGCGACCTGGCCTGCATCGGGACGGGCGAAACCATCCACGCCCTGAACCGCGGCGACAACGTCGTCATAATCTTCGTCAACAACGCCATCTATGGCATGACAGGCGGCCAAATGGCTCCTACCACCCTCATGGGCATGAAGACCAGCACCTGCCCCTACGGCCGACAGTCCGACCTCCACGGCTTCCCCCTGAAGCTCACCGAGATTGCCGCCACACTCGAAGGCACCTGCTACGTCACCCGCCAAGCCGTGAGCCGCGTAGCCTACATCCGTCGCACCAAAGCTGCCCTTCGCAAGGCATTCGAGTATTCGATGCAGGGACGAGGCAGTTCCTTGGTGGAGATTGTGAGCACCTGCAGCTCGGGTTGGAAGATGTCGCCCGAGGAGGCCAACCAGTGGATGGAAGACCGCATGTTTGCCTACTACAAGCTGGGCGACCTGAAGGACATTGCGGCCAAATGACAAATGATAACTGACAATTGAATATTAAGGCGTGAAACACGAAATCATAATTGCGGGCTTTGGCGGACAAGGCGTCCTCTCGATGGGAAAGATTCTTGCCTACGCAGCCCTGTTTGAAGGGAAAGAAGTAACCTGGATGCCCTCCTATGGCCCAGAACAGCGCGGGGGGACAGCTAACGTGACAGTCATCGTCAGCGACGAACGCATTTCGTCGCCCATACTCAGCCAGTATGACACGGCCGTCATTCTCAACCAGCCGTCGCTCGACAAGTTCGAGTCGGCCATCAAGCCCGGGGGCACACTCATCTACGACCCCTACGGCATCATCAACCCACCCAGCCGGACCGACATCCGCGTGCTGCAAATCGACGCCATGGACGCCGTGGCCCAACTCGACGATGTCAAGGCCTACAACATGCTCGTCCTGGGCGGTATGCTCAAGGCCTGTCCTGTGGTGTCGAATGCCAACATCCTTCAAGCCCTGAAGAAAACGCTCCCACAGCGCCACCACCATCTCATCCCCCTCAACGAGAAGGCCCTACAAAAAGGTGCTGAAGTCATTCACGAAGTCAACGGCCAATGAAGCGACTACTCTCCTACCTCTTGCTCTTGCTCTGTCCCCTGATGGCCAGTGCACAATTAGGTCTGCGCACCAACCCGGACTCACAAGCCAGCACCTCCACCTCATCCCGCAACAGCAGCAGACGAGGAGCTGCAAACGGAAGCAACAGCCGCAACACATGGGGCCGCGACACCACTGACAAGGACGACGGTTTTGTGGTGCCCATCGGAGTAACCCAGTGGACGGTGGACGAACGGCTGGGGAGCATCATCTCGGCCGAAAACAACGACACCGTGGTACACATGTTCCAGTGGTACAACGAGACCTCAGGCTACAACGGCGAATACAACATCCTGGGCAACTTGGGCTCGCCCCGCCTGAGCCGAATCTACATCCACCGCAATGCCGACAATCCCTTCCTCTTCCTGCGTCCCTTCGACTTCTTCCTGGGCGGCTTGCGCGATTTCCGCTTTTCCAACACGCTCAGCCCGCTCACCAACCTGGCTTACCACAAGGTGGGTAACCGCACCAACGGGCAGGAACGTGTCCGGGCCTACTTTGCCTCAAACATCAACAAGGAGGCCGGCATCGGCATGAAGTTCGACTACCTCTACGGACGTGGCTATTACAACAACCAAGCCAACAGCCAGTTTGGAGGCACGCTCTTCGGCTACTATCTGGGCGATCGCTACAACATGCACGCCTACGTCAATATCAATCACCTGAAGATGGCTGAAAACGGAGGCATAGAGAGCGATTACTACATCACCCGTCCCGAGGCTTACAAAGACCCAAGTTCAAAGGACATCCCCACCCTGCTCAGCGAGACCTGGAACCGCAACGAGAATCAAGACGCCTTCCTCACCCATCGCTACAATCTGGGATTCGAACGCGAAATAGTGATTCCCGACAGCCTCAAGCCCAAGATGCCCTCCGACCGCGACCTGCTTGCCCAGCTATCGGACAGCGTGCGCCAAACACTTGCTGCCGACACGCTGCGCCGGGCCGTGGTACTCGACAGTCTGCAGCAACGCTGGCAAGCTGAGCAGATAGTGCCCACTGAGTTCATCCCTGTCAGCAGCATCATTCACACCGTGCGTGTCAACAATCTGCGCCACACCTACTACAGCCATGCCACACCTGAGGGCTACTACACAAACAACTACTATGGCACTCTGACGGACGTGAAGGACCGCACAAAGGGCATCAGCATCCGCAACACCCTGGGCCTGGCTCTGCGTGAAGGATTCAAGAAATGGGCCCAGATGGGTATTGCTGCCTTCGTCAGTCACGAACTGACGTCATACACCATGCCCTCACTTATCAACGACCTACTGGGCACACAACGATTCACTGAGAACGATCTTGCCGTCGGAGGTGAGATAAACCGCGAGCAGGGCGACCTGCTGCACTACAACTTCAACGGACAGATCTCTCTTGTCGGTGACAAGATAGGAGACTTCAACGTCAAGGGCAACCTCGACCTCTCCATCCCGCTTTCCCGTCGCGACACCATGCAATTCGTAGCCCAAGGCTTCATCAAGAACAGCAGCCCCGACTTCTATCTGCGTCACTATCACAGCCAATTTCTTTGGTGGGACCAGGACAACCTCTCCAATGAGTTCCGTGCCCAGGTTCAGGGCACTCTGCGCTTTCCGCGCTTTGGTACCGAAATCAATGTGGGGTTCGAGAACATCAAGGACTACACTTATCTGGGCATGCAAAACACGTTCACGGGCGAAGACATCTCCACTGCCCTGCCTGAGAACTTCAGCCACAGCGTAGCCGTTCTTCAGGAGTCAAGCCACATACAGGTCTTCTCTGCCACTCTGCGCCAACGCGTCAAGGCTGGGCCTCTACACTGGGACAACGACATCACCTACCAGACCTCAAGCCGTCCATCGGCATTGCCCCTGCCCAAACTTTCACTCTATAGCAACCTCTACCTGCAATTCCGCATAGCTAAGGTCCTCAACGTGCAACTGGGAGGCGATGTGCGCTATTTCACACGCTACTATGCCCCAGACTACTTCCCCGCCCTACAGCAATTCGCCGTTCAGGACACTCAGTTCTCTCGGGTGCACATAGGCAACTATCCCATCGTCAATGTCTATGCCAATCTCCACATCAAGCATTGTCGGCTCTATGTGGCCATGAATCATGTCAATGCAGGTTCGGGGCACATGTTCTGGGCACCTCACTACCCCATGGACCCTCGCACCTTCCACTTCGGAGTGTCGTGGAACTTCTTTAATTAGACTTCGGATGCGGGTTGGGCCAATGCCTTGCGACTTCCCCAAAGAAAGTGGAGAGGGAACAACACTACCACGCCACCCAGACACGAACCCAGGCAGGAAAGCGCATTGACCACAAAGCGAACCACTGGCATGTAAGAGGGCAACTGGCCACCATCGCCCATCAAGGTGGACTGCACGGAAAGGAAATCAACCAGTTGCACGACAGCCATGGGAATATTGAACAGCACCTCACACAGCAATGCAGCCAGAATGGCAAGAAACAACACCAGCGTCGTATGCCCCCAGGCACGTCGTCCCCAGTCGATACTCTTCAGAGAAGCGAGCAGCGACTTCTCGCCATACAGATATTCAATTGTCAACTGCGTATAGGCCGAGAACACATAGGTAAGCAAAAGCAACCACAGCAGGAAACCCACGAGGAGGATGCCCGTATTGCCCAACCAGCCCAACGACAACCTTGCATCCAGCCAGGCCGAACCCATTATCATGAAGACGGGAGCTATGCAGAACGGGATAAGCAATATCGCCATCACGAGCATCAGGAGGAAAAGACGAAACACCATCTTCCCGACACGAGCAGCATCAGCACGCCATGCCACGCGAGGAAGGAATCCCTGCTCGGCCAAGTGCCTTTGCTGAACCACAATCACTGCCTGAACGACGAGGCTCATGAGGCCAACCACCAAAAAGACTACCATCAGGTTTGACATCTGCCATAATGCACCGGGATTGTCTGCAAGAGCAGCATTTGCACCAGGGCCTGCCATGATGGCCTCAAAGGAGCGACGCATGCCCCAAACCAACAACAAAGGTGCCGCCAGCGAATAGACCAGTAGCAAGGGCCACAGGATGCGCACCCAGCGGCCGAGAAGTTTCATGCAAGTTTCAAGTCCGTCACTCACGCACTCCAAAGCGGTGCGCTCTTTCACAACTACAATCGGTTCCATATCGTTTTTCTTCTTTTTTCAAGTGCGAAATAAATAAAAAGTTTGTATATTTGCAAGCAAAACGGCAAAAATGAAACAAATCAACTGGGGATTTATCGGCTGCGGTGAAGTCACAGAGCGCAAGTCAGGCCCCGCATTCAACCTTATTCCCAACTCTCACGTGGTAGCTGTCATGAGTCGCAACCTTGAGAAAGTGCGCGACTACGCCTCACGTCACCACATCCCACGCTGGTACACCGATGCCCAAGCCCTCATCGACGACCCCGATGTCAATGCCATATACATTGCCACCCCACCCTCGTCGCACGCCACCTATGCCATCATGTCCATGCGTTCGGGCAAGCCCTGCTATGTAGAGAAGCCCCTAGCAGCCTCCTATACCGAGTGCCAGCGCATCAATCGCATCTCTGAGCAGACGGGTGTCCCATGCTTTGTGGCCTATTATAGGCGATTGCTCCCCTACTTCCAGCAAGTCTTCCAGTTGATAAGCGAGGGGGCCATTGGCCGCGTTATTAATGCCCAGATCCAGTTTGCCGTCCCCCCTCGCGACCTCGACTACAACCGCGACAATCTACCTTGGCGCGTTCAGCGCGACATTGCAGGCGGCGGGTATTTCTATGACCTTGCCCCGCACCAGATTGACCTGTTGCAACAGATGTTCGGCCCAATCTTGCGAGCCCATGGCTACCATAGCAACCGAGGGAATCTCTATCAGACCGAGGACACCGTCTCGGCCTCATTCCAGTTTGCCGACGGACTGCCAGCCTCGGGTTCGTGGTGCTTCGTGGCCCATCAGTCGGCCCGCACAGACCGCATTCTGCTCACTGGCGATCAAGGCAGTCTATCATTTTCCGTTTTCACCTACCAGCCCATCCTCCTTCAGAATGAGACTGGAGTCCACGAGTTCAGACCCGAGAACCCCGAACTTGTGCAGATGCCCCTTATCCAACAGGTGGTGCAGCACCTTCAGGGCACGGCACAATGCACCTGCGACAGCATCTCTGCCACCACCGTCAACTGGGTCATGGACCGCGTCTTAGGTAAACAATAACCTTTTATAATGTGAAAACTCCTGCCGCCAGCGGTATGGCCAGGAGGAGAATGGCTGCATAGGTAACAGCGAAGGTGAGCAGCAATACGTGCATGTCGCTCTGCAGAAAGCCCGAGGAGGTATAGGCTGTGGAATAGTACTGCCGACTGACGTCAAGTCTGCTGGCGAGAAAGGCATAAAGCAGATAGACCATGAACCCCACAGCCATGCCAAGCAGAGCTCCACACAGGATGTCTCCAGGAAAATGGACGCCCAGATAGATGCGCGAGTAAGAAGACAGGCAGGCCCAGAGAAAGAGAGCCACCGACATCACGCCGCTGCGCAAGATAAGCGAAAGCAGGACGAAAAGCGAAAATGTGTTGGCTGCATGACTGCTGACAAAGCCGAAGCGTCCACCTGTGTACCCAAAGACTGTGTCGATGGTGTGGAGGAATGTGGCATCGTGGGTGGGACGCCAACGCATGACGAGAGGTTTGATGACACCACTCGAGAGGCGGTCGGCCAGCGCCACCGTGAGCGCCATAGCCAGCACAAAGAGTAAGAGGCTGCGCCAGCTGCTATTTTTCATTACCACATAGAGCAAGACCAGAAGCAGGGGAATCCAAGTGACGGTCTGCGTGACTATCCACATGACGGCATCCCAATAGACAGAATTGCTGCCATTGAGTGCCAGCAGGGCTTCGTTGTCGAACTGCGAAAGCTGGCTGAGGGCATCATGCATGGAATCCCCCATCATATCACCTCGATTTGCTTTCGTTCCATCCATCCCTGTTTGCCATCGGCCAGGGTGACCTCTACCCAATCAGACAGGGAGTTGTCGCGAATCTCGACCCGCGTGCCCTCGTGCAGGACAAAGAGATCGCTGCCAGAATGAGCCGGAGTGCTCTTGACAACAGCTGCCGGCGACATGACTATGGCCCCTGAGCGCCTTGCCTGCCGACTGGCCTGAGCCCAACCACAAGCTGCCGAGAGCAGGGTGGCAAGCAACAGGAGCACGGCAAGCGTGAATGCCGACTTGCGAAGCCACATCTGCTGCCCATAGATGTAGAGAGCCAAACTGATAAGACACAGCACGAAGAGCAGGACGGAAAGGTGGCCCCAACCATCGGCACTCATGAGATTGGTGAGCGAACGACACCAACTGACAAAAAAGAACTCATGGCGAGGCGTGACGCGATCGATGGTCTTGGAGCGGGCCATGTCGAGATTGAAACGGACGTCATCATCGCCAGGACTGAGGAGCAAAGCTCGCTCGTACCAGAGGATGGCCCGTGCCATGTCATCCTTGCGATAGTAGCAGTTGCCAAGATTGTAGCACACGTCCGAACTCTCGCCAAGCTTAGCTATACGCTGGTAGGTACGGGCAGCACTGTCAAAGTCTTCTTTGGCATAGGCACTGTCGGCCACCACCTTCAGACTATCGACATTAGAGTAGGAAGTGAGGGCATGCGACAATGCGAATATGAGTAGTAGGGCTATGCGTTTCATAGTTTTGAGTCTAATTCGTTGATTACTTCAGTGGCTTCGGCGTAGAGTTTGTCCATGGTGGCAGAGGGGTCGCCTGGGGCATACTGTGCAAACTCACACTCGCCCAACACGCTCAGGAAGTGTTGGATGGCATCATCGCTCACTCCGCGTTCGGAGAGTTGCGAACCCACGTTGTCCTTCGAGAGTTCTGCCACGGGCAGGTTGAGTTTATCGCCCACATAGCCCCAAAGGGCACGGGTGAGCTCGTCATAGAACGAGCGTGCCTCTCCCTGACGCAGGAGCTTGGCTGCACTCTTGAGTCGTTTCGTGGCAGCCTTGCTGGCCTTCTTGCCTCGGCGTCGCGCAACGTTGGCATTGGCCTTGGCCTGACGATAGAAGACGGCCACCATCAGAAGGAAGAGCGCCAGCGAACCTGCATAGCTGAGCCAGTGGGCCGCGGTGCCGAAGAAGGTGGTGGCAGAGGACTTGAGCTTCAGGGGCGAGGTCTTGATGTAGCGGATGTCGCTGTTGAGCACCGTGAGGTCTTCCTGATTGACTGAGCGGCGAATTGCGGAACCTGCAGTCTTGGCCACGGCCAGATGGAAGGAATCGGTGCGCAGGGTGCGATACGACTTGCTGTTGGTGTCGAAGTAGCAGAACTCGACGGGCGGAACGGTGTAACGACCTCCATGACGAGGCACGGCCGTGTAGTCATATACGACGTTGCCCGAAGCCCCATTGGTGCCCACGCGGGTCTTGTCGTTGGTCTTGGGGTCATAGGACTCGAAGTCCTTGGGCCACTGCACTGTGGGAGCCTTCATGAGTTTCATGTTGCCCACACCGCTCACCACGAGGCGCAGCGAGACGGCATCGTTGGCATCAACCTGCTCGGGCGTGAGCGTACCGCTGATGTTGAATTGCGTACCCACTGCCCCAGAGAAATTGGCCGGACGCGTGGGCAGGGCATCAACCTGCAATTCTACTGCCGGGGCAACGATGGTCTTGGGGATGCGCACGAGTGAAGAGCCGCCATTGAAGAAGGCATCGAAGGGGTCGATGCTGCGGTCCTGCTGCACCACCTCGGCCTCAAAGTTGATGGCAGGCACGGTGAGTTTGCCCGTCTTCTGCGGGAAGAGGACGTACTGACTCCAAACCACAGTGCCATAGTTGCGGCCGTTGACGCGCTCATACTTGAGGGTCTTCTGTTGCGGGAGTTCGATTTGCTGGGTATGGAAGCCGTCAAGTTCCGGCATCTTGCCGATGCACTGGTCGATGGAGACCAGCGTATAGAGTTTGTAGGTGAGCAGCACAGCCTCCTGTTCATAGAGTCGGCGCTTGCTGGCTGTGACCGTAATGAAAAGGTCGTCCTTGGTGATGCGCTCGCCGGCATTCTGCAATCGCTGACGGGTGGCTCCGCCTGCCGACGCCCCGCTGTTGCCGCCATTGCCATTGCCACTGCCCTGCAGCACCTGGATGGAAGCCTGGTTGCTCCTGTAGGTTTGTCCTCCACTCTTGACCACGGCCACGGGCAGTTTGTAGGTGCCTGCCTTTTTGGCCATGAGGGTGTAGGTGAAAGTTTTCTGGCTGGTGTGGCTGGTCTTTCCGTTGACCATGGAGAAGCTGCTGGACGTGGAGGTGCTGGGACCGAAGAGGACTTCGAAGCCCGGGAACTCGCCCACTTCTATGTCATCGACGTCCTGTGTGTTGACGACGTAGCTCACATGTATGCGCTGCCCTTCCTCAGTTTGCGAGGGGGCTTGCACCGTCACACGCACCTGTGCCCCCATCAGGCTGGGGAGGAAGGAAAGGATGAAGAGGAGTATCGTTGTTCGTTTCATAGTCGCATGAGAGATTTTACCATTGTTTCTGCAGCCGGCGCGGTTGGGCCTGTTGCAGTTGTTTCTTTACCTTGTCCTGGGTTTGGCGTTCGTTTTGCATGGCAGCGTTCAGCATCTGCTCGGCATTCTCCTTGCTCATCTGGTTTTCCTGCTGCTGTTGCTTTTGCTGCTTGTCATCCTTCTTTTGCTGCTGTTGCTGCTGTTGTTGCTTTTGCTGGTCTTTGTCCTGCTTGTCCTCCCCTTCGCCGTTGCCTCCTCCGCCTTGCGGATTGTTTTTCAGCTGATACTGGCAGACGACAAGATTGTAGCGCGACTCCTGATCGGAGGGGTCGAGCCGCAGGGCCATGACATAGGCTTGGATGGCCTGCAGGAATTGTTTCTGGCTTTGCAGGATGACGCCCATGTTGTGATAGATTTGGTGGAGGCGCACGGGGTTGTTGTCCTGCTTGAGGGCTTTCTCATAGAGGCGCATGGCCTCCTTGGGCTGGCCTTGCAGGAGGAGCGAGTTGGCCAGGTTGTAGTTGATTTGCACGCTCGATGAGTCCTTCTCGAAGCCTTTCTGATACTGCACCTGGGCCTTGTCATAGACCGAGTCGCGATATTGGCGGTTGCCGCGCCGGATGTAGTCGCGATAGTTCTGGGCCGTGGCCGTGGCGGCGAACAGGGAACAGAGGACGAGGAATAGGGATATGCGTTTCATAGGTGTCATTTGCTGAACAGGTGGAAGTTCTTCAGTATGTGGTTCTTGCGCTCGAGCAGGCAGGCATCGGCGATGAGCAGCAGGAGGGCTAGGATGATGAAGCCCTGGAACTGTTCGTCGAACTCGCTATAGACCTGACTCTCGAGTTTTGCCTTGGCCAGTTTATCGACGTAGCGCGAGAGTTCCTTCTGTGCCGAGCTGCTGTTATCGACATAGATGTAGGCACCGTCTCCGGCCTTGGCTATCTGGCGGCACATCTCCTCGCTCAGACGGGAGACGATGGGGTTGCCCTGTTCGTCGATGAAGTGGTGCGTGGTGCCGGGAATGGGGACATGGGCTCCCTCGGGGCTGCCTACGCCCAGGACATAGACATGTATGCCCTTCTTGGCAGCCTCCTTGGCGGCCTCCACTGCCCCGCCCTCGTTGTCCTCGCCGTCGGTGATGAGGAAGATGGCCCGGGAGACGTCCTTGCGCTGGGTGAAGCTCTTCACGCCAAGGTTGATGGCGGTGGCTATGTCAGTTCCCTGGACGCGTATCATGGAGGGGTCGATGCCGTCGAGGAACATCTTGGCCGAGACGTAGTCGTTGGTGATGGGCAGCTGCACGAAGGCCTCGCCGGCATAGACTATCATGCCCACCTTGTCGTTGGTCATCTCGTCCACCATGTTGGAGACGAGCATCTTCGACTTGTCGAGTCGGGAGGGGCGTACGTCGGTGGCCAGCATGGAGTTGGAGACGTCCATGGCTATGATGGCCTCGATGCCGTTGCGCTCGGTGGTGTCTATCTTGGTGCCAAACTGGGGGCGTGCTGCTGCCAGGATGAGCGCGGCCAGAGCTCCCAACAAGAGCCACACCTTGACCTGCGGGCGCCACAGTGAGACGTCAATCATGAGTTGCCGCAGGAGTGTGGGGTCGCCATAGCGGCGAATGTTTCTGCTGCGCCGATAGCGGCCGTAGTAGTAGAGCACGGCCAGCAGGGGGATGGCTATGAGCAGATAGAGGTATTGGGGATTATCGAAGCGAAACATGTTGCCGGGTTGCTGTTTGGTTATGGTAGTTTCTTACGCTTTTTATTCTTCTTTATAATTATGGGATGCGGCGGAGCAGGGTGACGCGAAGCAGGAGCTCGAGCAGCAGCAGGAGGGCCGAGGCCAGGGCAAAGGGGGCGAAGGCTTCGTAGCGCTTCGAGAACTTCTTCACGTTGAGCTTGGTCTTCTCCAGCTTGTCGATTTCGCGATACACCTCATGCAGCCCCTGGGTATCCTTGGCGCGGTAGAATTCGCCTTCGGTCTTCTGGGCTATGCTCTGGAGGGTCTTGGAGTCGATTTCGACGGGCACCTGTATGTACTGCACTCCGCCTGCCACGGGCATGGGATAGCGGGCCAGTCCGTTGGTGCCGACACCTATGGTATAGACTCTGATGCCGAAGCTCTTGGCTATCTCGGCTGCCGTGAGGGGCGAGATGTCGCCTCGGTTGTTGGAGCCGTCGGTGAGCAGGATGATGACCTTGCTCTTGGCCTTGGAATCCTTGAGGCGGGCAACGGCAGAGGCCAGTCCCATGCCGATGGCAGTTCCGTCCTCAATCATGCCTTTGGCGGTCATGTCGCACTGCAGTTCCTGCAGCATGTTGATGAGCACCGTATGGTCCACCGTCATGGGGCACTGGGTGTAGGCTTCTCCGGCAAACAGGGTGAGTCCGATGTTGTCGTTGGGGCGGCCCGAGATGAACTCGATGGCCACCTCGCGGGCTGCCTTCACGCGGTTGGGACGCAGGTCCTCGGCCAGCATGGAGGTGGAGACGTCCATGCAGAGCATGATGTCGATGCCCTCCACGTCGGTGGTGCGCCAGTTGTTGGTGGTCTGAGGGCGTGCCAGAGCCACTACGGCCAGCACGAAGCAGGCCATGCGCAGGAGGAAAGGGGCATGCACGAGATACTCCTTCCACGAGCGACGGAGGCCCTGGAAGGCGTAGGTGTTGCTGACCTGCATGACGGGATGGGAGTGTCGCCACCGGAGCGCGTACCATATCACATAGGGCACGAGCAAGGCCAGCAGGCTGAAGTATAGGGGGTTGGAGAATGTCATAGCAGTAAGTCGATGGTTCGGAAGACTATCCAGCCCAGCAGGCAGCAGGCTACCAGGGCGGCCAGGGCTATGGTGAGGCGCATGCCCCAGATGGTGGCACGCTGGCGCCGGGCTTCGGGGGTCACGATGATTTCCTCCTGCGGCTGGTTGGGGTCTTCCTCTTGCTTGGTCTGGTTGATGTATTGGAGAGCTGTCATCAGGTTGGCGTCGTTCTCATTGATGAGGGTCTGCCACTTGGCAAACTTCACGAGGTCGGCCGTCTGAAAGAGTTCGCGCAGCTCGGCCAGCGCCTGTTCGTCGTTCTCCTGTGTGAGCCGTTCGATGATTTCGCCCGAGGTCATCTCCATGGCGTTGAATCCGTAGCGCTCCTGTATGTAGGTGCGCAGCGTGTCGGTCAGTTGGGTGTAGTACTCCTTCGAGTCCTCCTGGGCCCAGGTGCGCTCGGCCTTGATTTTCTCTATCTCGGACAGGGCCACCTTGTGGGCGGGGAGCTTCACCTTACGGCGTATGATGCTGATGATGGGGCGCCCGGTGCGCAGCGAGATGGCCAGCACGGCCATGCAGATGCAGAGCAGGATGAACAGCAGGCTGCCCCAGACCACCCAGCGCCAGTCTTCCCAAGCAAAGGGGGCGCGCATGACGTCCTTGGGACCGAAGAACTGGTCGAGGTGGACGGTGTCGATGGGCACGGAATAGACCTTCAGGGCCAGGGGTTGGGTGTGGTAGTCGCGGCCGTCCACCTTTACGGTCAGGGGTGGCAGGCTGTAGAGGGTGTCGCCCATGGGGCGCACGTCGAAGGAGGTAATCTTGTACTGCTGGCTGACCGTCATGCGGCGGCCTTCGTTGAGCAGGGTGGTGTCGGCGGGCAGCATGGCGTCCACCTCCACCAGGAGCCCCTCGGCCAGGGCCTGTCCGGGCTGGTAGGCCGGAAGCTCCACGCGGGCCTTGGCGTCGCAGCTGACGTCCACCTTCAGTGTGGCCAGCTCGCCCAGCAGTATCTGCATGTTGTCGATGCCCGACTCCACGGTCACCTGCCCCTTCATGGGGGCGGCGATGAAGAGCAGGGCTGTGAACAGCGGGGGGAGTATGCTTAATCTTCTCATAACGGTTTCAGCTTCGTTTTGCAAACAGGTTCATGAGGGCAGCCACGTAGTCCTGGTCGGTGCGCACGGAGACGGCGTCCACACTGGAGCGCGAGAAGGTGTCGCGGAGTTGCTCGCTGCGCTTGCGCCACCATTGGGCCTGTGCCTGGCGAACGGCCTTGTCCGAGGTGTCGATGAACCGTTCGAATCCCGTCTCGGCATCGCGGACGCGCATGAGTCCCACGTCGGGCAGCTCCTCCACGCGCCGGTCATAGACCTGAATGGCCACCACGTCGTGCTTCCTGTTGGCAATGGTCAGCGGCTGGCGGAAGTCGCGCTGGTCCAGGAAGTCGCTCAGGACGAAAGCCGTGCACCTGCGCTTCAGGGCCTGCGTGAGGTACTGTACGGCCTGCCCCACGTCGGTGCGTGTGCTCTGGGCCTGGAAGTCGAGCAGTTCGCGAATGATGTAGAGGATGTGCTTGCGGCCCTTCTTTGGGGGGATGAACTTCTCGATGCGGTCGGTGAAGAAGATGACGCCAATCTTGTCGTTGTTCTGTATGGCCGAGAAGGCCAGCGTGGCGGCAATCTCTGTCACCATGTCGCGCTTGAGCTGGCGCTGGGTGCCGAAGTTGAGCGAGCCGGACACGTCCACCAGGAGCATCACGGTGAGCTCTCTCTCCTCCTCGAACACCTTGACGTAGGGCTTGGAGAAGCGGGCCGTGACGTTCCACTCGATGTCGCGGATGTCGTCGCCGTACTGGTACTCCCTCACCTCACTGAAGGCCATGCCCCGGCCCTTGAAAGCCGAGTGGTATTCGCCGGCGAAGATGTTGCTCGACAGTCCTCGCGTCTTGATTTCAATCTGCCGGACTCGCCTGAGTAAATCGGAAGACCCTTCCATAATCAGGGCACCTCCACCTTGTTGATGATCTGGCTGATGATTTCCTCGCTCACCACGTTGTTGGCCTCGGCCTCGTAGGTCAGGCCTATGCGATGGCGCATGACGTCGTGGGCCACGGCGCGCACGTCCTCGGGGATGACGTATCCGCGGCGCTTGATGAAGGCATAGGCGCGGGCAGCCAGGGCCAGGTTGATGCTGGCGCGGGGCGATGCTCCGAACTCGATGTAGTCCCCCAGCTCCTTCAGTCCGTACTTCTCGGGATAGCGCGTGGCAAAGACGATGTCGGTGATGTACTGCTCAATCTTCTCGTCGATATAGACCTGGCGCACCACCTCGCGCGCCTCGCGAATCTCCTCGGTGCGCAGCAGGGGCTTCACGGGCTGACGCTCGCCGCCGATGTTCATGCGGATAATCTTTTTCTCCTCCTCCAACTTCGGATAGTCGATGACCACCTTCAGCATGAAGCGGTCCACTTGGGCCTCAGGCAGCGGGTAGGTGCCCTCCTGCTCGATGGGGTTCTGCGTGGCCAGCACCAGGAAGGGGTCGGGCAGCTGGTAGGTCTGCTTGCCGATGGTCACCTGCCTTTCCTGCATGGCTTCGAGCAGGGCCGACTGCACCTTGGCGGGTGCGCGGTTGATTTCGTCGGCCAGCACGAAGTTGGCAAACACGGGGCCCTGTTCCACCACGAAGCGCTCGTCCTTCTGCGAGTAGATCATGGTTCCCACCACGTCGGCAGGCAGCAGGTCGGGGGTGAACTGTATGCGGCTGAACTTGGCATCGACCAGCGCAGCCAGCGTCTTGATGGCCTGCGTCTTGGCCAGACCGGGCACGCCCTCCAGGAGCACGTGTCCGTCGCTCAGCAGGCCGATGAGGAGGCTCTCCACCAGATGTTTCTGTCCAACAATCACTTGCGCCATGCCCGTCTGCAGGTTGGTGACGAAGGCGCTCTTCTGTTCAATCCGCTCATTCAGCTCGCGGATGTCGATTGATTCGTTCATATCGGTCTCTTTTTCAGTTTCTTTTCAAAATTCGAGTGCGAAGATACACATTTTCCGCCGACCCACCAAACTGGAAAGTTTAAAAAAAGTTATAATTGAAGTTTTCAAAGGGGAGTTCTTGCTCCGCTCTGCTACGCAAACGTCCCTGCGGGCCGAGCGAAAGGGAAGTTAAAGGGGAGTTAAAGGGACATCAGGACTTGAGAGGATGTCAGCCAGTCTAATACATTCGTCCTTTTAACTCCTTGCCCAAAGGGCATTAACTCCCTTTTAACTCCCCTTCACAGCCCTTCCCCCTATGGGGGAGAGGGGTCTTCCCGGTGTCTAAGGCAAGCCCTCCCCCCACGGGGGAGCGGGGAGAGGGGCTTCTTTGGGAGAGGCTTTTTAGGGCGTCACGTCCCCCGGGTCGCCACTTCCGCTGCCGCCGGAGTTGCCGCCAGAGGTGCCGTCGCCAGAGGTCCCGCCGTTAGCGAGTTCCTCGTTCAGACCCTCCTTGTGCGCCTTGATGGCGGCGGCCTGAGCCTCGCGGGAGGTGACGAGTTCGAACTGGGCATCCGAGTTGATGCGGCCCGTCAGCGACTGGTCGGGACGGAAACGGACGTTCACGCCCTTGATGTTGGCAGGAGCCCACTCCGTCACATCGTCCACACCCTCGCTGGAGAGCGTGATGTAGAGCTTGCCAAGCCCGTCGAGCAGGACGGCATGCCCCTCCAAGAGCATCTCCTGAATCTCGCTGCAGAGGTCCTCGATGATGCCCAGGCACTCTCCGCGCGAGAAGCTGGAGGTGTGCGAGGCCCAGTGGTTGGCCAGCTGGCGCGAGTTGATGGTTTGCGACTGTGCATAGGCGAAGATTTTCTTCGCGCTGTCCTTCTCCGAAGGGTTGCTCAGGCGGAGGCCCAAGCTGTAAGGGATTTTCCCGATTGTTGTTTTTGCCATACGGATAAAATTCTTTGATGGTTTATAAGCCCCCTTCCGTCCTCCCCCCAAGGGGAAGGGTAAGCTTGGTTTCTGTTCTCTATCACCTCCCCGCGGGGAGGCCAGGTGGGGGTTCCTGGTTGTACTATCTGGGCCTTCAGGTTGTCCAACTTGGCGCCTCAGGTTGCCCATTCTTTGGGCCCTTCTAATACAATACAAGTGTTGTGCAAGCCGAGAGCAGAATAAGCTCGCTTAATTTTGCCGAGGTGCAGCCAACACTCGAGGTGAGAATAAGAGCGAAGCTCCAGCAGAGAAAGGGCCCGTTTCTATGCTTAAAGGCCTCTGTCTTATCTCACATCAAAGTTACGAAATAATTCTCATATACACAAATTTTTACCTATATTTTATTAAATTATTTCTTTATTATTTTTCATTGAAAAAATTCATGGTATACTTGGGGGGTGGCTGTTGTCCGTCCATCCGTGGCAATATATATATTGCCACGGATGGACGGACAGGGACACCCCCCTTATTCTGATGTGGGTTCAAACTGGATTTGTGTCTGCTGGGAAACTTGAATAAAATCACCATCAGCAAATATCGTTTTGCCAATTTGCTCATTTATGAATCCGTAAGCCCTTGTCCTATGAAATCCACAAGATTCAATCATCGCTTCTTTCAATTTGCTACGCTTCATTCTTCCACCATTTTTGTTGATAATATTCAGCACATCAGCCACTTGTTTTGCAACTTCTTTTGATTTCTCAGCATTTTTCTTTTCATCTTCCGACTTAACATAATAACTATGTTGTTCACTTCCATCGACAATATTCCCATTAGCATCGTACATGAAATACCAGGTGGGCATTCCTTCATGACGTGAATCCGTACACTTAACAGTGAAGATATCGTTGTTTTTCTCGCATTCGAGAACTGTTTCCGAGGCGTTAGTTGCATTGGTTCCAAGATGACCGCGAGGTTTGTGAACTTCTTGGGACATGTTTGTGTGTAATACATTGATGATGGAGCAATCAAATTGCTCGCTAAGTGACAATAGCACACGCAAGAACTGCCTTGACTCCCTCTCGTCGTTAAACGATTCTACCATATCAACTACACCATCAATAATAACAACATCTGGCTTGTGTACATTAAGAGCTGTTACAAGCTTATTACGCAATTCGTCGTAGAAATACCTACGCAGATGATATACCTTTAGTCGTTTTTCGACTTCATCGGGCGATTTACCGCTCATCCTTATAATGTCAGCAATAATCCTGTAAGTGTCAGCCATGGATTGTTCGGTGTCGAACCACACTATCTTCAGATTCTCCAATACCGCCCTCAATCTGAAATAAGCCCCAAGTATAAGGGCGGTAGCCACTATCTTCAACATGCTTGTCTTACCTGCTTTGGCCTTAGCTTTAACAAGGTGAATGTCTGACTTGGTGAAGATTCCATGACCATCAACTTCAATGATTGGCTGTAGAGGTGGTACCTCAGTCTTGCTCGTAACAAGATCTTTTTCAAGTTCTGCACTCTCATTGTCGAGATTTATCATATCATCAGGACAGAATGGGTTATTCACTGTGGCTGAAGCAGCCTTTGATTGCTCACGTTTCACTTCTTCCGGTGTTGGAAGAGGTGGTAAATTAGAAATAGTATATTTCATATTAAAAATTTATATAAAGTTATACAATAATCGGTCATATTCGCTGCAGGGGTTTACTAGGAGATCTAATTTCATACATCTTACTATATTTTAAAGTTTAACCGTGAGGGACGTTGTGTGCACCTCACAAGCGAACTATGCCACTCACTAATCGTGTGATTTGCTGTTTTCGGTTTACTTTTGACACGAATATGCTAAATACGCATATATTTTTATCTATTTATAATATTTTTATTATCTTTGCGAACGATGAAAAGTAAATTAAACAAAGATAGAAGGAAAGAAATTGGTCACCTACTTCAGCTTGAACGTAGGTACAAGAAGCTTAAGCAAGAGGATGTTGCCCGGAAGTTAGGTTTCAGACAAGATATTATATCAAAGATCGAGGCTGGTAAAAGAGGCATTGATGTTGTTGAATGGATTGGTTACTGTGAAGCTTTGAATATCCCCGTAGCAGAGTTTGCAGGGAAAATAGAAACTTATTTGCATAGCAAAAGAATACTTCAACTTCCTAAAAGCTATATAAAAGAAAGGAGAATCGGGGTATCTGTATATTGGCATGAAGGCATATTCACAGCAACATTCGGAAGAAAGGTACGAGGTATAACCGAGTTTACAGCCGACAAGTTTGGCGATATACAGGAAAAGACTAAGAATTTATTCAATGCGCATGTCAAGGCAATGGTCAGAGCAGGTAAATATGTTGATAGGTGGGCAGACATAAAGTCTTATAGCTTTGCGTTCAAATTCAACGATGTAAGAGCTATGTTGAAAGCCTACAAACCATATGTGTCGCTCGCAGCCATCAGTGAGGCTTCAGGAATTAATGAGAACTTGCTTTCACAATATCTAAATGGGAATCAACAAGCGGGACCACGCCAGATGAAACGTATTGCGGATGCTATTAACGATATTGGCAAGACATTGACGGCTATTGCAATATAAGCTTGCATTTTTTTTAGTTTTTTTGCTTCAGATACCTTATTTAAAAAATTAATTCGTAACTTTGTCGTGCTGACCTGGGCGACAAGCGTGTCCTATGGCAGTACCTTATTGGAATATTAACACGCGTTTGCTGTTATTCGGAAAGCCTTACGAATCTCGCAAATTCATAAAGAACTAAACCGAAGAATGATTAGTAAACGTCTATGCGTAGGCATGGACGTGACTTATCTTGGTTTAGTGGGCATGCGAGAGCCTGTAAGGCATGGATGAGAATATCGTTCATGCTTTTTGTGTGCTCTGCCTAGCCTACACCTCCGATGATAAGCAACACGCACGATGCATTACGTATGGCAAACAATACGAACCTTGGTGCAGCGAAGGCGGCTAAGAATGACGAATTCTACACGCAGTATGCCGACATCCAGAAGGAGGTGAACGCCTATCTGGAGTATAACCCTGACACGTTCCGTGACAAGGTGGTCCTGCTACCATGTGATGACCCGGAGTGGAGCAACTTCACTCGTTTCTTCGCGCAGAACTTTGAACGGTTGGGCTTAAAGCGCCTGATCAGCACCTCGTATGCCGTAGAGAGCAAGAAATATAAGGACTACCAACCCACGCTCTTCGAGACGGAAAGCCCGTGGTACGACGTGGACAAGACACGCATTAAGGGAAAGATATTCGAACTTACCCGCGACACTAACGGAAACGGACGCATAGACATCGACGACCTGGAGTGGCACTACCTTGAGGGCGATGGCGACTTTCGTAGCAAGGAGGTTTGCAAATTGCGCGATGAAGCGGATATAATTGTTACCAACCCGCCTTTTTCGCTGTTTAGAGAGTTCTTGGCGTGGATAGTTGAAGCAGGTAAGAAGTTTTTAATTATTGGCAACATGAATGCTCTTACATATAAAGAGGTGTTCCCAATGGTAAGAGATAATAAGTTGTGGTATGGTCCATCCATAAGCTCAGGGGATCGTGAATTCATGGTGCCAGAATCTTATTCAATTTCAGCTGCTGGGTGGAGGATTGATGAACAAGGAAATAAATACATCAGGATTAAAGGCGTTAGATGGTTTACAAACTTAGAACATGGTCGTCGTCATGAACCGATGAGGTTGATGACTATGCAGGATAACATCCGTTTTAGTAAACATAAAGAAATTAGAGAAAATGGATATAATAGATATTTTCACTATGGATTTATTGATGTTCCATATTCCGATGCTATTCCTTCTGACTATCCTGACATCATGGGAGTACCTATCACCTTTCTTGACAAATATTGTCCTGAGCAGTTCGAGATATTAGGGATTAGTTTAACTTTTGCTACAACTAAGCCCAGCAATTTACCAAAATCACAACAAGGTGGACCTGCTTTTTATATTGAGCAGGATGGTTCTTATAAACGACTATACGCAAGAATCCTCATCCGCAAAAAAGAATAAATAATATGATAGCAACACTTTATCAAGACTGGACCATCGGAGACATTTGCAAAGGTTTCCAGTATAACGAATATGAAGGGAAGGGCTTGTATGGACTTTCCGGAAGACTGACCATACAGCCCGAATACCAGCGCCACTATCTCTATGCCGAGAACGGAGGCAAAAAAGAGGTGGACGTGATTCGCTCTGTGAGGAATGGTTATCCCTTGGGACTTATCTATTTCTCGAAGGTGGGCGAGGACCGCTACGAGGTGCTCGACGGTCAGCAGCGCATCACCTCACTTGGGCGCTTTATCACGGAAAAGTTTGCTTGGATTGATGCCGACGGGCGCCCTTGGTACTTCACCGCCCTGAATCGTGACGAGCAGGAGAAATTCCTGAACACACGACTACTCATCTATGTGTGCGAAGGCACGGAAAGAGAGATAAAGGATTGGTTTCGCACCATAAACATCGTGGGCATTCCGCTGAATGAGCAAGAGACGCTGAACTCTGTGTACTCTGGTCCGTTCGTGACTAAGGCTAAGGAGGAGTTCTCGAACTCCAACAATACAAACATCATCAAGTGGAGTTACTTCATCTCTGGCACGGCAAAGCGTCAGGACTTCCTGGCAGCAGCCTTGGATTGGGTGAGCCAAGGACAAACGGAGGAGTACATGTCGGTGCATCGCTATAATGACAACATCAACGAACTGAAGTCCTACTTCACCTCCGTCATCGACTGGATTACGTCGGTATTCGACTTCGCACCCGAGAAGGAGATGAAGGGACTGAAATGGGGCGAGTTGTACGAGCGCTACCATCGCACTGCCTACAACCCCACAGAGGTGGCTAAGAAGGTGCGGGAACTCTACGAGAGTTTCTACGTGAAAGACAAGAAGGGCATCTACGAGTATGTCCTTGGTGGTTGCCAAGAGCCACGTCTGCTGAACGTGCGCGTGTTCGACGAACCTACGAAGAAGGCTGTCTATGCCCAGCAAACCGAAGAGGCAGAAGCACAGGGCGTGAGCAACTGCCCCTATTGCGCCATTGGCCACGACGCCAACCGCACGCGCATCTGGAAACTATCGGAAATGGATGCCGACCACGTGACAGCTTGGAGCAAAGGTGGCGAGACGGACATCAGCAACTGCCAAATGTTGTGCAAGAGCCACAACAGGGCGAAAGGAAACAGATAAAAACAAGAATGATATGGCCAAAGAACATGTAGGACGAACAAAGGCAACAGCCACCAAGACGCTGTACGCCGTCATGAAAGAGATTAGTCGTCGGGGCGGCAGCATGCCTGCTAAGGACCTGTATCCCTTCGTGGAAGCAAATGTGCAACTAACAGAATGGGAACGGGAGCCTGCTGGCAAGAATAAGTATATCCGCTGGACGAACAGTTTTCAGTTCTATTCCATCAACTATGCAAAGGCAGGGCTAATCCTCAAACAAAAAGGCATGTGGTATTTGACACCTGAAGGAGAGAGTGCGCTTAGTCTTACACCCGAAGAAGTGATGGAAAAGGGAGAAGTAGCTTACCGTGAATGGAGGAAACTACATCCAAGAGAGGGAAAGAGCGACGATGACCCCACAGACGATAATGACGAAAGAGACAGGTCGGAGGAGTTGAACCTGCTGGAGTCGGACGCTCGCGAAGGAATCCGTCAATACATCATAGCCAAGAGTCCATACGAATTTCAGGATATGGTAGCGGCATTGCTTCGTGCGATGGATTATCACACTCCGTTTGTGGCTCCAAAAGGCAAGGATGGCGGAATTGACATCATCGCCTACTTAGACCCGCTTGGCGCAAAGACACCTCGCATTAAAGTGCAGGTGAAGCACAAACCAGAGACGGCTATCGGAGCCTCGGATATTCGTGCCTTGTTGGGGGTGCTCCGTGCGGGTGACATCGCCCTGTTTGTCACCAGTGGTACATTCTCCGCTGATGCCAAGAGTACGGGTACCAGTTCGCGAGAGTTTATCCGTCTGATTGACGGGGATGAGTTCATAGACATGTGGCAGCAGTACTACGACAAGATGTCGGACGACGACAAGAACATGCTTCCGCTAAAGCGTATCTCTTTTCTCGGAAATAACGACTAACCTCATACCTTATCAACGACAAAGGGGAGCCTCCGATGGGACTCCCCTTTTATGTTGGTTTGTTAACGTTCGTGCTACAGCATGCAGACCCAGCCGAACTTGCACCGAGCAAGGCTTACATCACGCCGTCGCGGCGGAGCTTCTCCTGCCACTTCCAGGCGGAACGGAGCACGTCCTCGGTGGGGGTGTCGGCCTTCCAACCCAGCACGCGGTTGGCCTTGTCCACATTGCCCCAGACCTTCTCGATGTCGCCTTCGCGACGGGGAGCATATTCCCAGTTGACCTTGACGCCGGTGGCCTTCTCGAAGCCTTCCACTACCTCGAGGGTGGAAAGGCCGCGACCAGTGCCGATGTTGAAGACCTCTACCTTGTCGCCGTCGCCCTCGAGCACACGGGTCATGGCCTTGACGTGGGCCTTGGCCAGGTCAACGACATAGATGTAGTCGCGGATGCAGGTGCCGTCGGGGGTGTTGTAGTCGTTGCCGAAGATTTTCAGCTGCTTGCGCACGCCGATGGCTGTCTGGGTGACGAAGGGGATGAGGTTCATGGGCACGCCGATGGGCAGTTCGCCTATCTCTGCCGAGGGATGGGCACCGATGGGGTTGAAATAGCGGAGGATGATGGACTTGATGGGTGCGCCCGAGTGGACGTAGTCCTGAATGATTTCCTCGTTGATTTGCTTCGTGTTGCCATAGGGCGAGAGGGCCTTCTGGATGGGGGCCTCCTCGGTGACGGGCAGGTTCTCCGGAGTGGGCTGCCCATAGACGGTGCAGGAGGAGGAGAAGATGATGCCCTTGACGTCGTACTGGGGCATGAGCTCCAGCAGATTGATGAGGGAGACAATGTTGTTGCGATAGTACAGCAGGGGCTTCTCCACGCTCTCGCCCACGGCCTTGGAGGCGGCAAAGTGGATGATGCCGCTGATTTGCGGGTACTTCTTGAAGACGCCCTCGGTGGCTTCCTTGTCGCGGAGGTCCACCTTCTCGAAGGCGGGACGCTTGCCAGTTATCTTCTCGATGCCGTCGAGCACTTCGATGCGTGAGTTACTGAGGTTGTCCACGATGACTACGTCGTAGCCGGCCTCCTGCAGTTCTACGGTGGTGTGCGAACCGATGAAGCCGCATCCGCCTGTTACAAGAATTGTTTCTTTCATAGTTTTTTGCTTAAGGAGCAAGGAGCAGGATGCAAGGAGCAAGAGGATAGTCTGGCTACATGCGCTCCTGTTGCCTTACTTGGTTAATACTTTGTTTTTCTTCAATCGAATGTTTCAGCCCTAAAAGCATACGTGCCAACTGACGGATTTTATCATCTTGTTCTGCTAAGGCCTCAGGACTGATATATCCCAGCATTTCGGCTATTTCTAACTGACACATCGTTTCCATCATCGAACCGTATGCTATCTCAATGAAATGGATTCGCTCTCTCGGGGAGAATCGCCCCATACCCTCGGCTATATTCGAGGGGACGGAGATTGCTGCACGCTGTATCTGATTTGTCAAGCCATATTGCTCCTGAATTGGAAAGGCACGGGAGAATGCATAGACATCGGCAACCAATTGCTTGGCCTGTGCATATACCTTTAGGTTCCGATAATAAAAATCTTCCATAGTTTAAGTTTTAAGGGGCAAGGAGCATGGAGCAAGGAGCAGGGAGCAGGGAGCAGGGAGCAAGGGGCAAGGGGCAGGGGGCAGGAGAAATGTGTTGTAACCGTTCTCCGTAGCAAGCAGCAAGCGTATCCTCTTGCTCCTTGCCCCTTGCACCTTGCACCTTGCACCTTGCACCTGACTCCCCCCCTCATTCTCAAAACAATTTAGCCAAACCGTTGTTGACGCCCGAGAAGCCCATGAAGGCCATGGAGAGCAGACCGGCAACGACGAGGGCGATGGCCATGCCTTGCATGCCCTTGGGCACATCCATGCGGGCCAGCTGCTCGCGAATGCCGGCAAAGACGATGAGGGCCAGGCCAAAGCCGAGGGCCGTGCAGAGGGCAAACCATACGCCGCTGACCAGGCCGGGCTCCATGCCTGCGGCATCGTAGGTGCCGTTGCCGACAAGGATGGCCACACCCAGGATGCAGCAGTTGGTGGTGATGAGGGGCAGGAAGACGCCCAGAGCCTGATACAGGGCGGGGCTGACCTTCTTCAGCACGATTTCCACCATCTGCACGAGGGCGGCAATGACGAGGATGAAGGCGATGGTCTGCAGATACTCGAGGCCGAAGGGATTGAGCACGTAGAGCTGGATGAGATAGGTCACCAGCGTGGCTATGGTGAGCACGAAGGCTACGGCTGCGCTCATGCCGATGGCGGTCTCCACCTTCTTGCTGACACCCAGGAAGGGGCAGATGCCCAGGAACTGACTCAGTACAATATTGTTGACAAATATTGCCGTGATGAATATAAGAATGAATGCCATAATTTAGTCATTTTAGGAGCAGGGGGCAAGGAGCAGGGGACAAGAGAAATGTGTTGTAACCGTTCTTCGTAGCAAGCAGCAAGCATATTCTCTTGCACCTTGCACCTTGCTCCTTCCTACTTAATTAGTCTTCAGTTTGTTAAACATTGCTATCAGGTAGCCCAGCACGATGAAGGCTCCAGGGGCCAGGACGAAGAGCAGGGCTCCGTACTGCTCGGGGAAGAGGGTGAGGCCAAAGACCTTGCCCGTGCCGAGCAGCTCGCGGCAGGCACCCAGGAGGGTGAGCGCAAAGGTGAAGCCAAGGCCGATGCCCAGTCCGTCGAAGATGGAGGGAATGGCTCCGTTCTTGGCGGCAAAGGCTTCGGCACGGCCCAGGATGATGCAGTTGACCACAATCAGGGGTATGAACAGGCCGAGGGCTGCATCCACGGCCGGAGCGTAGGCCTTGATGAGCATCTGCAGGATGGTGACCAGCGAAGCGATGACCACGATATAGCAGGGAATGCGCACCATGTCGGGAATCAGGTTCTTGATGAGGGCAATGATGAAGTTGGAGAACACCAGCACGGCCATCGTGGCCAGGCCCATCGACATACCGTTGAGGGCACTGCTGGTGGTTCCCAGCGTGGGGCACATACCCAGCAGCAGAACAAAGGTAGGATTCTCTTTGATTAATCCATTAAGAAATACTTTCAAGTTATTCATTTGTTACCTCCTTTTCTTCTTTACATTGTTGTGTTGCACCCGTTTGTGCATCTTGCTGGTTGCCGAGGGCTGCATAAGCAGCATTGACGCAACGCAGGAAGGCACGGCTGGTGATGGTAGAGGCCGTGATGGCGTCCACCTCTCCCCCGTCCTTCGTGACGCTGAGGTTGCCGGCTTGCTTGCCGATGATGTCGCCCTTCTGGCCCTTCTGGAACCATTCGCCGGCCTTGGCACCCAGGCCCGGGGTCTCGCTGGTTTCCAGCACGCGATAGCCCTGGATGAGCCCATCGGCATTGAAGCCTACGAGCACAGTCAGTTTGCCGCCAAAGCCATTGGGGTCAGTGGCCTGGACGGCTACTCCCTTGTCGGTGCGGTAGATGACCGAACCGTCGTCGAGGGTGACGGGCTCCTCCACCTTCAGTTCGTCGGCAGCCAGCACGGCCTTGATACCGTCCGAGAGCTGCTGGGCCTTGATTTCCTCGATGGGACCGGCCGTAACGCTGTTCACATAGCCCAGCGCCAGACCTGCCACAACGGCAATCAGGGTCAGCACGATGACCATGTTAGGTAACGTAGATTCTAACTTCTTACTCATTTTGCGGCCTCCTTTCTTACTACTTCGCCAAAGCGCTTGGGTTTGCAATAGGTGTTAATCAGGGGTGTGAATGCATTCATGATGATGATGGCAAACGACATACCCTCGGGGTAGGCACCCCAGTTACGGATGACTACGGTCAGCAGACCGATGGCCACACCATAGATGAGCTGACCCTTGTGGGACATGGGCGAGGTGACATAGTCGGTGGCCATGTAGCAGGCACCCAGGATGAGACCACCCGAGAAGATGACCTGCAGGGGAGCTGCATAGACGGGGTCGAGCAGATGGAGCAGGCCGGCAAATACGAACACCGTGAGGATGATGCTCACGGGGATGTGCCAGGTGATAATCTTCTTCCAAAGCATGAAGGCGCAGCCCAGCAGGAGCAGCAGGGCGCTGACCTCACCCATGGAGCCCTCGGTCTGGCCGAGGAACATGTCGAGACTGGAGGGGAGGTTGTTGAGCACGCTGGGGTCTTTCTCCAAGATGGCCTTCTGCATGAGGGCCAGAGGGGTGGCACCCGAGTAACCATCCACGTGGTCGAGGACGTTGTCGGTCCAGCTGGTCATCTGCACGGGGAACGAAATCAGCAGGAACACGCGGCCTGCCAGGGCGGGATTGAAAATGTTCTGTCCGAGTCCGCCAAACGTCATCTTGCCCACGCCAATGGCAAACAGGGCACCCAGGATGATAATCCAGATGGGAAGGTTGGAAGGAAGATTGAAGCCGAGAAGCAGACCCGTGAGGATGGCGCTGCCATCAAGGATGGTGAGCTTGTCGCGCTTCAGGATGAACTTGGTGATGGCCCACTCAAAGAAGACGCAAGCCAAGACCGAAGTGAGCATGACCGTCACCGCGCCCAGGCCGAAGAAGCAGAAGCTGGCAATCAGGGCGGGGAGCAGGGCTATGCACACACCGTACATGTTCTTCTCCACGGAGTCGCTGCCGTGGACATGTGGTGAAAGGGAAACTATTAACTTATTTTCCATAATTATCAGTTGTCTTTTGTGTCCATTATCAATTACTTCGCGGAACGGCTGCGGATAATGCCCATCACGGTGGACTTGCCCAGGCGGATGTGGTCGAGCAGCGTGCGATGGCTGGGACAGGTGAACTGGCAGGAACCGCACTCGATGCAGCTGGTGATGTCGTTCTGTTCGGCAGCATCCCAGTCAAACTGCTCGCTGACCTTGGCCAGCAGATAGGGCTCCAGGCCCATGGGGCAGGCACCCACACACTTGGCACAGCGGATGCAGGGCTGGGGCTCACTCCTGCGAGCTTCGTCCTTCTTCATCACAAGCAGTCCGCTGGAACCCTTCGTCATAGGCACATCAAGGCTCATGAGGGCCTTACCCATCATGGGACCGCCGCCAATCACCTTGCCCGTATCCTCGGGCAGACCGCCACACTCGTCGATGAGTTGCTGGAAGGGAGTGCCCAGGCGGGCCTTCAGGTTGCTGGGCAGGCTCAGGCTCTTGCCAGTGACGGTGATGATGCGCTCGATGAGGGGCTTGTTCTTCATCACGGCCTCGTAGATGGCAAAGCAGGTGCCCACGTTCTGGACAATGGCACCCGTGTCGATGGGCAATGCGGGGGGAGCGGGAACCTGACGGCCGATGACGGCGTCGATGAGCTGCTTCTCGCCTCCCTGCGGATACTTCACCTTCAGGGGAACTACCTCTATGCCGGGATACTGGTTGGCCTTCTCCGCCATCAGGGCTATGGCATCGGGCTTGTTGTTCTCAATGCCTATGTAACCCTTCTCCACGCCCACTGCCTTCATCACCAACTGCAGACCCACGAGTATCTCCTCGGGTTTCTCCAGCATCAGACGATGGTCGGCTGTCAGATAGGGCTCGCACTCAACTGCATTGACAATCACGCACTCGGCCTTCTTGCCAGGAGGGGGACAGAGCTTGACATGGGTGGGGAATGTGGCACCGCCCATGCCCACGATGCCGGCTTGCTTAATCTTCTCTACAATAGTTTTGCCGTCAAGCTCGGGACGGTCGGCCAGACGCACGAGGGTGTCGGTACGGTCGATGCCTTCCTCCCATTCGTCGCCCTCTACATCAACGGTGACGGCCATACGGCGCAGGCCACTGGCATCAAGAGCTACGTCAACCTTCGACACCTTGCCGCTCACACTTGAGTAGATGGGGGCACTGACAAAGCCTCCGGCTTCGCCCAGAAGGGTTCCCACCTTCACCTGGTCGCCACGCTTGACAACGGGATTGGCAGGAGCACCTATGTGCTGGAACATGCTGAACACTGCCTGCCGGGGCAACTTGGCCTCACGAATGGGGCTGCCTGCCGACAATTTGTTTTCTTCGGGGTGGACACCACCTATGTGAAATGTCTTCATATCAGTTACTGTTGTTCTTTAGGAGTTATCGGAGAACTCTGAGTATTCGGAGTGGTTGGAGTATTCTCAGCCTTGGGCGCTGCAGGAGCATCGGCCTTGGGCTTACGGGGAGGCATGTTGATGGCGTGGATGGCACCCTTCGGGCAGGCTTCCTCACACTTGCGGCAGAGCTTGCACTTCTCGGCGTCGATGTAGGCAAGGTTCTTCGTGACGGTGATGGCTTCGAACTTCTCGCAAGCCTTCACACACTTGCCGCAACCGATGCACGATGCCTTACACCACTTGTTGGCGATGGCACCCTTGTCCTTGTTGTTACAGAGGACCACCATCCTGCGGTTCTTGGGACCTTTGAGACGAATCTCAATGATGCCGCGCGGACAAGCCTTGGCACAGGCTCCGCAAGCCGTACACTTCTCCTCGTCCACCTCGGCAAGCTTGGTCTCGGGATTGATGCGGATGGCACCGAACTGGCACTGACGGACACAGTCGCCACAGCCGAAACAGCCGTAGGAGCAACCCGTCTCGCCCATGCCCACCATGGCCTGGACTTTGCAACTTGTCGCACCGTCGTATTCCACGAGGCGGGGACGATTCTCACAAGAGCCGTTGCAACGCACAACTGCTACCTTTGGTGCTGTGGCCTCAACGGTCATGCCCAGGATGCCAGCCACCTGTTCCATCACAGGCTGACCGCCAACGGGGCAAAGCAGACCCTCGAGCGAACCTTTCTCGTCGGTGGCCTTCACACATGCACCTGCAAAACCAGCGCAACCGGGAAAACCGCAGCCGCCACAATTGGCTTGTGGAAGCACGGCACTCACCTGCCCAATGCGCTCATCTTCGTGCACCGCAAACTTGCGTGAGGCAAAGTAGAGCAGAAGGGCTGCAAGGAGTCCGATGACGCCCAAGGCAATTACTGCCATTAGAATTGAATTCATGATTGTTTGGGATTATTTGTTTTGATTATTGATTTTTGATTCGGAAGGTGAAACGCTTCTGCAACTTGTCGCGCAGGGCGTATAATATAATATAATATGGTAGGAGCGAACCCAGCGCCAGCAAGGCACTCATGCCCGCACCGCACCCGAGCGAGGAGGCCGTCATGAGCACAGCCATGAGCAACACCAAGGGAGCCACATACGCCCAGAGGGCAGCACGAAGCCCCAAGCCCAGCTCGCCAACAATCGTCACCGGCTGACCCACCTGATAGCGGGAGGCATCCTGGACGGGAATGTCGATGACCTTCTTCTCCTTCTCGGAGCTGTGGCAAAACTGAGCCGCTGCACAGGCGGCACATGCCGATTCCTGCACAATGGCTACCTTAATGGTGTGAGAGACAATTTGTTCGACCACACCACGATGCTCAATCATCCGTTCCTTCATACACTTTATGCCCGAAAGCACGCGCAAAGATACAATAATTAATTAAGAATTGAAAATTAAAAAATAAAAAATACGTCTGACCACTGTTTTTTTCATATTCAGGGAAAATTATTCTCCCCCACCCTGTTCTTTTCCACTTTTTTTCCTATCTTTGCAGGAAATTAAAACCAAAAGGAAGAAAAGAAAATGATGAAGAGATACTCGAAACCCATTCTCGCCGTCGTTGTGTTCCTGCTCATGCAGTTGCTGGCGGGGGGGATAATTGCAATTGTCAACGGGATACTCCACCAAGATACCTTCTCCCCCACCCTGATTGCGCTGAGCACCATCGTGAGTGGGCTGCTGACGGTGGTTGTCGTCCGCCGCATGAGAATGCTTAAGACCAAAAACTTCAACCCGAAGAACGTGCAATGGAAGCATGCTGCCCTCCCCATCGTCGGAGCCTTGCTCGGCATCATCGGTGCGAACCTGCTGAGCGAGCAGATAGACCTGCCCAACGTGATGGAGGTGGAGTTCCTGGCTCTGAGCCGAAGCTTCTGGGGCATACTGGCCATCGTCTTCATCGGGCCCATTGTGGAGGAGATAGTCTTCCGTGAGGCCGTCATCGGCCACCTCATCCGCCACGGCGAGCACCGCTGGGTGGCCATCGTCTTCTCGGCCCTGTGCTTCGGCATCTCTCACCTCAATCCTGCCCAGATTCCCTTTGCCGCCATCATGGGTCTGGTGCTGGGCGTGGTGTATGTGCGCACCCACAGCATCGTGTTCACCAGCATCGTCCACATCCTCAACAATGCCATCTCCGTCATAGAGATGAACATCCTGGGCGAGCGGGCCACCGACATCAGCTATGCCGAGTTGCTGGGCGGCAACGCCATTGCTTGGGTCTATATCGTGGTGAGCGGGGCCTTGTGCGTGCTCTTCCTGCGCGAGTTCTGGAAGAAGTATCATCGTCCCTATCGCTCCTCAGGCGTAGATTAACCTCCGCAAAATATCCCACCCAAAATATGAAAGGGCCCTGCCTCACGGCAGAGCCCTTTCGCTGTTGTTTGGAATAAGTCTATTAGAATAAAATTTTTAACTTCTGTTTGGTTAAGCCTCGGTTGTCTCGGCGTTAGTCTCTGTAGCTTCTGCGTTCTCTGATGCACTAGCCTCGGCTTCAGCTTTGGCAGCAGCTTCGGCAGCCTTCTTCTGGGCTACTTTCTCCTGCACCTTGGCATTGGCCTTCTTCTCAGCCTCCAGACGAGCTGCCTCAGCAGCCTTCTGCTCAGCAGCAGCCTTGTTGGCAATCGTGGCCAGACCCTTTTGGCGGTCAGCCTTCCATGCCTCGAACTTAGCCTCTGCAGTGGCCTCATCAAAAGCACCCTTCTTCACGCCACCCTTCAAGTGCTTCATCAGGTAAACACCTTCGTGACTGAGGATGTTGCGTACGGTGTCGGTGGGCTGTGCGCCAACCTCTACCCAGTACAGGGCACGATCGAATTTCAAATCTACAGTGGCGGGATTGGTGTTGGGATTGTACGTACCAATCTTCTCTGTAAACTTACCATCTCGTGGAGCTCTTACATCAGCGATGACGATGCTGTAGAAGGCATAGCCTTTACGACCGTGACGCTGCAATCTAATTTTTGTTGCCATTAGTTAAATAATTTTATTTAATAGGTTTGAAACTTCTGCCAACTCGTGACATTGGGCGCAAAGGTACAACATTTTTTTGAAACAGAGGGTAAATCCGTCCGAATATTTTCTCCCGAAGTGCGTTTTCACCCTTTTGGGCCTCATGCCCACTCGCTCAGTTCGAGCCAGCGCATGCTCTTTTCGTCCAGTTCGGCCTCCAACTGTGGCAGGCGTTTCGACTTTTCCGTAATCTCCTCCACCGACAGCGTGGCACCCGAGAGGGCTTCCACGATATCCTTCTTCTCGGCCTCCAGCTGCTCAATCTCCTGCCCAAGCTTCTCGAACTCACGACGTTCGTTATAGCTTAAGCGCTTCTTAGGTTGCTCAACCCTGGGCCTGGGGTTGGCCGCCTTGGGGCTTGGGGTTGCACTCTCCTGAGGCCGGGGTTGCAGGCGTTGCCACTCGCGGAACTGGGAGTAGTTGCCCGGGAAGTCCTGTATCTCTCCGTCGCCCTTGAACACCAACAGGTGGTCCACCACCTTGTCCATGAAATAGCGGTCGTGGCTGACCACTATCACGCAACCGCTGAAGTCCTGCAGGTATTCCTCCAGAATCTGCAGGCTCAGTATGTCCAAGTCGTTGGTGGGTTCGTCAAGGACCAGGAAGTTGGGGCTCTGCATCAGCACCAGGCAAAGCTGAAGCCGGCGCTGTTCGCCTCCCGATAGCTTATAGACGTAGTTTTGCTGCTGTTCGGGAGTGAACATGAAGTGCTGCAGGAACTGCATGGCAGTGAGATGGCGTCCGCCTCCCAAATCGACGTATTCTGCCCTCTCACGCACCAAGTCGATGACGCGCTTCTGGGTGTCCACGGGCATGCTGTCCTGCGAGAAGTAGCCAAAGCGCACGGTATCACCTACCACGAAGCGTCCGCTGTCGGGCGGCTCCAGTCCCAGGAGCAGTTTCACGAAGGTGGACTTCCCGGTTCCGTTGGCCCCAACGATACCCATCTTCTCGAAGCGCGAGAAGTTGTAGTAGAAGTCGCGCAGGATGACCAGGTCGTCAAAGCGTTTGCTCACATACTCTGCCTCAAAGATTTTCGACCCGATGTAGGCTGATTTCACGTGCAGCCTCATCCTGCGTTCCTCCATGCGCTGCCGAGCCATTTTCTCCAGTTCGTAGAATGCCTCCTCGCGATAACGTGCCTTGTGGCCTCGGGCCTGTGGCATGCGACGCATCCAGTCGAGTTCCGTGCGATAGAGGTTCTGCGCCTTGGCCACACGGGAGTTGAAGGCATCCACCCGCTCCTGCCGTTTCTCCAGGTAATAGCTGTAGTTGCCGCGATAGGTGTAGAGAGTCTCGTTGTCGAGCTCCATGATGACGGAGCAGACGCGGTCGAGGAAATAGCGGTCATGCGTGACCATCAGCAGGGTCATGGAAGAACGTGAGAGATACTTCTCAAGCCATTCTATCATCTCCAGGTCGAGGTGGTTGGTGGGCTCGTCCAGAATGAGCAGGTCGGGCTCTGTGGTAAGCACATTGGCAAGGGCCACCCGCTTGAGCTGCCCACCGGAGAGTTGCGAGAGGGGCTGATCGAGGTCAGTAATCTTCAGTTTCGTCAGTATCTGTGACGAGCGAATCTCATGTTCCAGTGCCTTCTCATCGTCCATCTCCGCAAGACGCAAGTGCCAGTTCGCGGCCTCCCTCACAGTCATCTCCATCGGATAGCGGGGCATCTGCTCGAGATAACCCACGCGCAAGTCCTTGCGATAGACCACGCTCCCCGAGTCCGGCGAGTCCTTCCCCGCCAGGATGTTGAGCAACGAGGTCTTACCCGTACCGTTCTGGGCAATGAGCCCCACATGCTGCCCTTCAGCAATGCCGAAACTGACATCGTGGAAGAGCACCCTGTCGCCCACGCTGCGAGTGAGCTGACTGACCTGAAGGAAGGGATTGACCTGCGCCATGAACGAATCTTTTTTTCAGAAATCAGGTGCGAAATTAATCTTTTTATTTGGAACATCAAAGAAAAACACCTATCTTTGCACTCGAAATGACAGAAAGCCTCTTTTCTTTCTGACTTGAAATTCCTCATTTCATACCCAAACGATTACATTTTATTATTATACTATCTACGCATGCATACAAAGAGTGAACTCGAAAGCATGACTCCCGAACAACTCGTGGAGCTTGGTCTGAGCATTGGTGCCCAGATGTCGAATGACAAAATGTCGCTTATCTACAACATCATAGACAAAGAATCTACCATGCCCGTGCAGCCCGCTGCCGAACCCTCGAAGAAGCGCGGACGCCCAAAGAAGAAGGCCGAAAGCGCTGCAGAAGAGCCCTCCCTGTTCCCTGCCGAAGAAAAGGCGGCACCCGAACAAGCTGCATCCCCGGCAAAGAAGCGCGGACGCCCAAAGAAGAAAGCCGAGGAACCCGTTGCTGACGAGCCAACCAAGGACGAGCAGCCTAAGGACGAGCAAACCAAGGAAGAAAATCCCGAAGAGCCCAAAGCTGAGGATGCACCCGCAACCAAAAAGAAGAGAACCCGCATCTCAAAAACCGCAGCAAAGAGCGAATCCGCAAGCGAGCCTGCTGCCGAAACTGCCCAATCCGCCGGAGCCAGCGAAGAGCCCCAAACGGGAACAACCGCACAAAGCACGACCGAAGAGCAGAAGGAAGAAGTGCAGATAGCCCCTGACTTCATCATCGTCAAGGACCTGTCACCCCTGCCCAGCGAGGAGAAAGCAGAGACGACAGCAGACGAATACCCCAGCGAAGAAATCGCGTCACCACGGAAAGTCATCAGCGAAACCCGTGAGACAGAAAAGGTGGTCAGCCACAACTACGACTTCGGAGAAAAAATTCTGGGCGAGGGAGTGCTGGAAGTGATGCCCGAAGGCTTCGGCTTCCTGCGCAGCAGCGACTACAACTACCTGGCATCGCCCGACGACATCTATGTCAGCCAGCAAACCATCAAGACACTGGGACTGAAGACCGGCGACGTGGTGGAAGGCCCCGTACGTCCTCCGCGCGAAGGAGAGAAATACTTCCCCCTGATTAAAGTCACAAGCATCAACGGCTGCAATCCAAGTGTGGCTCGCGACCGCAGTCCCTTCGAACACCTCACCCCGCTGTTCCCCGACGAGAAGTTCACCCTCTGCAATGGGAAGAACGATTCACTCTCGTCACGTGTAGTCGACCTCTTCGCCCCCATCGGCAAAGGTCAGCGCGCGCTCATCGTGGCACAGCCCAAGACGGGTAAGACCCTGCTTCTCAAAGACATAGCCAACAGCATCGCACGCAACCATCCCGAGGCATACCTAATGATGCTGCTCGTGGACGAGCGTCCCGAGGAGGTCACCGACATGGCTCGCACGGTGAATGCCGAAGTCATTGCCAGCACCTTTGATGAACCAGCCGAACGCCACGTGAAGATTGCAGGCATCGTACTGGAGAAAGCCAAGCGCATGGTGGAATGCGGCCATGACGTGGTCATCTTCCTCGACTCCATCACTCGTCTGGCTCGCGCCTACAACACCGTGACCCCCGCCAGCGGAAAGGTGCTCACAGGTGGTGTTGACGCCAACGCCATGCACAAGCCCAAGCGATTCTTCGGCGCTGCCCGAAACATCGAAGGCGGAGGCTCGCTCACCATCATTGCTACCGCCCTGACCGACACTGGTTCGAAGATGGACGAAGTCATCTTTGAGGAATTCAAGGGTACCGGCAACATGGAACTGCAACTCGACCGCACACTGGCCAACAAGCGCATCTTCCCTGCCGTCAACATTGTGGCATCGAGCACCCGCCGCGACGACCTGCTCCACGACAAGATGACGCTCGACCGCATGTGGATTCTGCGCAAATTCCTTTCCGACATGAATCCCATCGAAGCCATGAACGAACTGAAGTCGCGCATGGAGCGCACAAACAGCAACGAAGAGTTCCTGGCCAGCATGAATTCCTGAGAACAAGGATAAGAAGAAAATACAAAAGATGCAGGGCTCCTACAATTTCTTGGGTGCCAACATCTTTGAAGCCTCCACAGACTTAAGCCTCGACATGAGGCTTAAGTCTGGATTTTTTCTGTAGGCCAACGGCGATATGCCTAACAATCGTTTGAAGAACCTGCCAAAATACGACTGGTCAGGGAAGCCCAGCGCATTGCTCACCTCCTGAATGGTCATATCATTCTTGCCCAACAGATACATCGACTCGATGGCCAATTTGCGGTCAATAAGTTCCTTTGGCGTAAGCCCCATACTACGCTTAATTACTTGCGTTAGATACTTCGACGAAACGCACAGACGGTCAGCATAGTATGCAACCTGATGACTGTGGGTGTAATGGAGCCGCAATTCATTCATGAACCGTGCAATGAGACTTCGAGTCACCAATGTGACGCCAGGCGAGTTGTCGGACGGAATCATGTGTTTTGTCTTCTCATAGAAACCCTGCACAAAGGCCGAGAGCAGCGCTGCAGCGATTGTGGTGGCACAAGTGCCTTTCATCTGGTTGCAATTATAGTCAAACAACACACAGAATGCATGCACCGCCTTGCAAGTCTCATCGTCGAGCAGCCAAAGGGGGTCGCGAAGGATGAGCGCAAGGAAAGCAGGTGGAATGTTATAGGTGACGCTCGACTGCAGTTCCATTACCGAACCTATGACATAGGCCTTGAAATCGTCGCTAATGGAGACAAGCTGGCTCCCCACGTGAGGGTGCATGAGCAGAATGCAACGGCTGTCCGCCTCAAACAACTGACCGTTAAGCGAGATAGTAGCCCTGCCAGAAACTGGCGTGAGCATGACAAAATAGCCTCTGACAAATGACTCTATCGAGAAGTTATTCTTGTCAACGAAATGACAAAAATAAAGGCTATTTCCGAGGTCTTTGGGGTCGTTTGCCATCAAATAATGTCTCAATTTTGTGCAAAAGTAAGTTAAAAAATGTTCAAAAACAAACGCTGTAGCATATAATGTACAATATTGCATCCTTTTTTGACTAAGTCAAAAGAACAAGATAAGCTTTTTTTTTGTACCTTTGCACCCGATTTTGTAATAATTGCCCTAAAAAATATGAACAAGAACATTAAATTCTTATCCGCATCGGCATTCGCCCTCATGGTGATGCTGAGCTCGTGTGGTGGCGAAAAGAAGCAGCAACAAGGCGCTATGGCCGTTGACTTCAAGACCACCAAAGTAACCAAGCAGGATGTCACGCTCGACACCAAGTACAGTGCCACCATACGTGGTCGTCAGGACATAGAGGTCTATCCTCAAGTAAGCGGTACGCTGCAGCGTCTGCTCGTAACCGAAGGACAAAAGGTGAGCAAGGGTCAGACCCTGTTCATCATCGACCAAGTTCCCTATCAGGCACAGTTGAACACCGCCGAGGCCGCACTGAAGGCAGCACAAGCCCAGCAAGCCACGGCACAGCTGACTTACGACAGCCGCAAGCAACTCTTCGACCAGCAAGTGGTGAGCGAGTTCGACATGCAGACTGCCCAAAACGCCCTTCTCACAGCCAAAGCCCAGGTGGCACAAGCCCAGGCTCAGGTCGTGAATGCCCGCAACTCATTGTCCTACACCGTAGTGAAGAGCCCTGCCAACGGCGTTGTTGGCACACTTCCCTACCGTCAGGGAGCACTGGTTGGCCCCACCATGCCTGTGGCTCTAACCACCGTGAGCGACAACAATCAAATGTATGTCTATTTCAGCATGAGCGAGAGCCAGTTCCTGGACCTCAGCCGCAAGGCGGGTTCTGTGGAGAAGGCCGTTGCCGAGATGCCCAGCGTGCAGTTGCAGTTGGTTGACGGTTCGATGTACGAAAGCCGTGGCGTGGTAGAAACCGCCAGTGGCGTAGTGGACCGCGGGACTGGCAGCATACAACTGCGTGCCGTGTTTGACAACCCCGGCCACATGCTCCACTCAGGCAGCACGGGCAATGTGATTGTCCCCGTCGAGTACAAGGGCGTGCTCACCGTGCCTGCAGGAGGTGTAGTGCAGACGCAGGACAAGCATAAGGTCTATGTCGTTGACAAGAACGGTGTGGCTCACAGCCAGATTGTCACCGTATTGCCCCAGAACAACGGCAAGGAATTCATTGTCACCGAAGGTCTTACCGAGGGCATGGAAGTTGTTGCCGAAGGTGCCAGCATGGTGAAGGAAGATCAGAAAGTTAAGAACTAACTGACATATAGATAATTGACAATTAAATATGAAAGGCAATATATTCATCAAACGCCCTGTGATGGCGATGTCAATAGCCATCGTCATCCTGTTTCTGGGCGCCATCTCCTACTTTAGTTTGCCCGTCGAGCAATTCCCTGATATTGCACCTCCAACCGTCGTGGTCAGTGCCACCTATCCTGGTGCCAGTGCCGAGACCGTGACCAAGGCTGTGGTCCAGCCTCTGGAGGAGAGCATCAACGGTGTAGAGAACATGATGTACATGACCTCTACCTGTACCAACTCTGGTTCGGCCAACATCACAGTGTATTTCAAGCAAGGCACCAACCCCGACATGGCTGCCGTGAACGTGCAGAACCGCGTCTCCATGGCTCAAGGCCTGCTGCCCCAAGAGGTGACCATGATTGGTGTCACCACCTTTAAGCGCCAGACCTCGTTCCTACAAATCAATGCCCTTGTGAGCGAAACGCCCGAATACGACGCCAACTTCATGTCGAACTACATGAACATTAACGTCACCCCACAGCTGAAGCGCATTCAGGGTGTGGGTGAGGTGTTCTGTCTGGGTGCCTCCTACTCCCTGCGTATCTGGATGAAGCCCGAGGTAATGGCCCAGTACGGACTCATCCCCAGCGACATCACCGGATGTCTGGCCGAGCAGAACCTCGAGGCCGCTGTCGGCAACCTGGGTGAGAAGCCCATCGAGGGCGGTCACGGCAAGGATGTGGACAACGTCTATCAGTACACCATGCGATACACTGGCCGACTGAAGACGGTGGAAGAATTCGAGAACATCGTGCTCACAGCCAAGACCGACGGAAGCATCCTGCGACTGAAGGATGTGGCCGACATCGAACTCGGACAAGCCGACTACGGTTTCTCTGGTCAGGTTAATGGCAAACCCGCCGTGCAGTTCATGGCCTTCCAGTTGGCAGGTGCCAATGCAAAGGAGACCAACGACCGCTTCACGGCTAAGCTGAAGGAACTGGACAAAGACCTGCCCAAGGGACTCCACTTCACCCAGATGATGTCGTCCAACGACTTCCTGCTCGAGTCCATTGCCAATGTTGAGGAGACCCTCATCATCGCCTTGTTGCTGGTAGTACTGGTGGTTTACTTCTTCCTACAGGACTTCAAGGCCACACTCATCCCCTCCATTTCCATCATCATCTCCTTGGTGGGCACCTTTGCCGCCTTGCAGATGGCTGGTTTCACGCTCAATCTGCTTACCCTCTTTGCCCTTGTGCTTGCCATCGGTACGGTGGTCGATGATGCCATTGTGGTGGTTGAGGCCGTCCAGGCCAAGTTCGATGCTGGCTACAAGAGTTCATACCTGGCCACCAAAGATGCACTTTCGGATGTGACGATGGCCGTCATCTCATGTACGTTCGTGTTCATGGCAGTGTTCATCCCCGTCACCATGATGGGCGGCACCTCCGGTATGTTCTACACCCAATTTGGTGTCACACTGGCTACTGCTGTCGGCATCTCCTGTGTCAGCGCCCTTGTGGTGTGTCCTGCCCTGTGTGCCATGATGATGCGCGCAAGCGATGGAAAGAAAGGACCTAAGACATTCAACGGCCGCGTGCGCGCCGCCTACGAGGCTTCGTTCGGAGCCGTCATGAGCAAGTACACCCACGCCCTTCACGGTGTAGTCAACCACCGTTGGCTGGCACCCATCAGTGTGGTGGTGGCTGTCGTGTTGCTCTACTTCACCATGACCCACCTGCCCAAGGGACTTGTTCCCCAGGAAGACCAAGGCGTGCTCATGGTCAATGTCACCTGTCCTCCCGGCAGCAACCTGGGACAGACCGAGAAGGTACTCGACAAGGTGGAGGCCATTATCTCCAAGGACGAGGACATCCGCGACTTCTCACGCGTGGCCGGTTATGGAATGATGAGCGGTCAGGGTGCCGCCAATGCCATGGTCATCCTGCGTCTGAAGCACTGGGATGACCGTTCGGGCAACTGGATTCCTGGCAGTGGGTTCATCCACAATTCCAGCATCAAGAAGATGATGCTCATGGGTCAGCTGATGAAGGAAATCCCCGAAGCTCAAATCTTCGTCTTCGAACCGGGTATGATTCCTGGCTACGGTATGGGCTCCAATGTCGATCTCCATCTTCAGGACCGTAGCGACGGCGACAAAGGCCACTTCCTGGAACTCACACAGCAGTTCCTGGCCGCCCTCAACCAGCGTGATGAGGTACAGATGGCCATGACCTCTTATGCTCGCACCTATCCCCAGTTCCAGGTGGAGGTGGATGCCGCTCAGTGCAAACTGGCTGGAATCTCGCCTGCAAGCGTACTTTCTACACTGGGTTCATACTGCGGTGGCTCTTATGTGTCGAACTTCAACCAATTTGGTAAAGTCTATCGCGTCATGCTGCAGACCGACCCCAAGAACCGCACCTCGGAGTACGACCTCGCAAACATGTATGTCCGTAATAATCAAGGCTCCATGGCCCCCATTTCTCAGTTCGTGAAGCTCACGCCCGTGCTTGGTCCTGAGAATGACACGCGCTTCAACCTCTTCTCCGAGATATCAATCATGTGTTCGCCTGCCCAAGGCTATACATCCACCGATGTCATGAAAGCCATCGAGGAAGTGAAGCAGCAAACCCTGCCCGACTACATCACCTACGAATACGGCAGCATTTCGCGTGAGGAATACGCCCAGATGGGCAGCAACCAGACCATCTTCATCTACATCGTCTGCGTTGTACTCATCTTCCTTATCCTGGCCAGTCTCTATGAGAGCTTCCTTGTGCCCTTCGCCGTCATCCTTTCCGTACCGGCCGGTCTGATGGGTTCGTTTGGTTTCGCATGGCTGTGGAATCAGGTTTACACCATCTTCCCACCCATCGGGCAGATTGAAAACAACATTTATCTGCAAACTGGTGTCATCATGCTCATCGGCCTGCT
>DGUV01000005.1:0-7768 GCA_002395775.1 Prevotellaceae bacterium UBA4301 | reverse complement strand
CTGCTGGCCAAGACGGCCATCCTGATTACTGAGTTTGCACTGGAGCGCCGTCGCAAGGGCATGGGCATTGTAGAAGCTGCTTATGCAGCAGCCGAGGCCCGTCTGCGTCCCATCCTCATGACCGTACTTACCTGCGTGCTGGGCATGCTGCCCTTGCTCATGGCTACAGGCGCCGGAGCAAACGGGAACCGCACCATCGGCGTAGGCGTCGTGGGAGGTATGATTGTCGGCACCTTTGCCATTCTCTTTACCGTGCCCGTGTTCTTCATCTTCTTCGAATACCTGCAGGAAAAGATTCGCCCTGCCATGAAGGAGGAAGCCGACCAGCAGTTCCTGAAGGAGCGTGAGCGCAGTATGGCCGAAAAGAGTGCATTCAATGAAGAAAAGTAGTATTAGAGGAGTAAAAGACCGACTTATGAAAAGAATATCATTTTTAATAGTTAATTTTTCCTTTTTAGTCTTATTGACAGGATGCGGCCTCTACAAGAACTATGAGCGCCCTGCCGACATCTCCACACAAGGCATCTACGGCGACAATCAGACTGGCGACTCGCTGGGATTGGGTGACCTATCGTGGCGACAGGTCTTCACCGACCCCCAGTTGCAGCACCTCATCGAGACCACTTTGGCCCAGAATGCCAACATGCGTCAGGCCGACCTCCGCATACAAGAAGCCCAGAACAACCTGCGTGCAGCCAAGCTCGCTTTCCTGCCTTCCGTGGCCCTCTCTCCGCAAGGCACCATCTCGGGCATGTGGGACCCCAGCAACCGCGCCGAATACAAAGGCATCATGGGTAACGGAGCCACCAAGACCTATGCCATCCCCGTGGCAGCTCAGTGGCAGGCCGACTGTTTTGGCCAGCTGCGCAACGCCAAGAAAGGCAGCGAAGTGGCCGTTGAGAACATGCAGACCGTGCGCCAGGCCGTACAGACATCCCTCATAGCCAATGTGGCATCAATGTACTACACCCTGTGCATGCTCGACGAGCAGCTCAGCGTGGCACGCACCACGAGCGAGACATGGAAGAAAAACCTCGAAGTCACCCAATTGCTCATGCAGGCAGGACAAAGCAACAAAGCCGCTGTGGCAAGCACTGAAGCCAACTATTGGGCCATCCTGGCTAACCTGGTAGATATTGAAGCCAGCATCGAAAACGTAGAGGAAGCCCTCTGCAACCTTATGGGCGAGACACCCCACCCCATTAGCCGCAGTTCAATGGACTCTTTCCAAGTGCCAGAGCTTTGCGTCACGGGCGTGCCCGTATCCATACTCTCGCGCCGTCCCGATGTGCGTCAGGCAGAACTGGCACTCGCCTCAGCCTTCTACGCCACCAATCAGGCTCGTGCAGCATTCTATCCCGCCCTCAACATCTCGGCCAACGGACAGTACACCAACAGCCTTGGTTCCATGGTTGTCAACCCCGGTGGCATCATTGCAGCCCTCGTTGGTTCGCTCACACAGCCTCTCTTTGCCCAAGGCAAACTGCGTGCTGCCCACCGCAATGCGCAGGCTGAAATGGAGGTCGCAAAGATAGGCTTCCAGCAAAAGGTACTCGATGCTGGTCTCGAAGTGTGCAGAGCCATGGATGCCATCAACGATGCACGCGAGAAGGAAGAACTCATTGCCAACCAAGTACGTAGCCTTAGCGATGCAGTAGAGGCTACTGAGGCACTGATGAAGCATAGCAATCAGGTCAACTATCTCAACGTGCTCACTGCTCAAAGCAGTCTTCTCAATGCTCAACTGAGTGAAATTAGCAACAAGTTTGATGTCATCTCCAACACCATCGACCTCTATCAGGCCCTTGGCGGAGGAGCAGAATAGCCCCTATTCCCCCACTCTTCAACTGAAAAGCGTCTCCCCCCTCAAGAGGAGGCGCTTTTTGTATTCATATATATATCAGAGAACATACTTGTCCGACCTGTCGAATATATGTTCAATACACCCCGAACATAAGTTCGCCACACATCGAACCTAAGATACATTAGCACCCGCAAAAAATATGTTTTTTCGCTTTGTGCTTTGCAAAATAATTCGTAACTTCGCACCGCAAAATGTGCGCTTTATGACGAGAGCATTAACAATCCTGATGGTAGTGGTCGGCCTGCTTTGTGCAGGCGAGGCTTGTGCCTACACACTTGTCATCGATGCCGGACATGGCGGAAAAGATGCTGGTGCGTTAGGCTTCATCTCAAAGGAAAAGAACATCAACCTGGCGATTGCCTTGGAATTTGGCCGGCTGGTGGAGCAGAACTGCCCCGATGTAAAAGTTATATATACGAGAAAGACGGACAAGTTTGTGGAACTGGACGAGCGTGCACGCATCGCCAACCGCAATAAGGCAGACCTGTTTGTCTCCATTCACACTAACTCCACTGCTGCCGGAAAGGCTGGCACCACGGCCAGAGGTACAGAGACCTACACACTGGGTATGCACCGCGCTGCCGACAACCTGGCTGTAGCCAAGCGAGAGAACTCTGTAATCACACTGGAGGCCAACTACGAGGAGAAGTACGAAGGCTTCGACCCGCGATCGAGCGAATCGTACATCATCTTCGAACTGATGCAGGACACACACATGAAACAGAGCGTGAAGTTTGCCGGACTGGTACAACAACAGTTTGCCACACACGCAGGCCGCGTAAACAAGGGCGTGTTTCAGGCAGGTTTCCTGGTACTGAGAAACACATCCATGCCCAGTGCCCTCATTGAGCTGGGATACATAAACAACCGACAGGAAGAACAATTCCTGAACTCCAAAGACGGTATTGCCAAGATGGCAAGAGCCATATACAACGCATTTAAGAACTACTACAAATGAAAAGAGAAGTAAAGATAGGAATAACAGGCATTGCTGCATTGGTGCTACTCTTCTTGGGAATGAACTTCCTAAAGGGCGTGAAACTGTTTGACGCCAACGACACCTACTACATTACCTTCAAGGATGCCAAAGCCTTGTCAAAGTCGAGTACGGTTTATGCTGACGGATTCAATATCGGTATCGTATCAAATGTCAGCTATGACTACAATAAGCCCGGCACTGTGGTGGTGGCTATCAGCGTGAAGCGTAACGTGAAGATTCCTCACGGCACAATTGCCGCGCTGGACGAGGCCATGCTGGGCGGATGCACACTGAACCTGACCATGGGTCCCAACCCCGCCGACCGCTATATGCCCGGCGACACCATCACCGGAGCCACGGCCAACGGGCTGATGACGGCTGCTGCCGAGGTTATGCCTAAGGTGCAGGAGGTGTTGGCACACGTCGATTCGCTCATACAAACCCTGAACACACTGGCTCAGAACCCCAATTTGCCCAAAGTGATGGAGAATGCCGAACTCATCACAGCTAACCTGAACCAGAGCAGTGTGCAACTGAACCAGCTCTTGAAGAAGGACCTCCCGCAGATGACATCGACTTTCAACAAGGTGGGCGAAAATGCCGTCCAGCTGACAGACAATCTGGCCAAGCTGGACTTGGAAGGCACTGTGAGCAAGGTGAACACGACAATGAACAACGTGCAGGCCGCCACCGACAAACTGAACAGCAACGAAGGCAGCCTTGGACTGCTGCTCAACGACACAAGCCTCTACGGCAACCTAAACCAGACCGTGAACAGCGCCACCAATTTACTTGAGGACTTAAAGCAGAACCCAAGCCGATATGTCCACTTCTCACTCATTGGGAAAAAGGCGAAGTAGATGGACGAAACGGCATCAGCTATTAAGTGGGCGCGCTGCCTTGAAATCATCAAGTGCAACGTGACGGAACAGGACTTCCGCACCTGGTTCCAACCCATCGATTTCGTAACCTATGATCAGGAACGAAAGGAATTGCTGTTGCGCGTGCCTTCGGAATTCTTCTTCGAGATGCTCGACGGCCAGTTCAAGAAACTGATGCACAACGTAATGTGGCGTGTCTATAGCAAAGACACCTTCATCACCTACCGTATTCAGAAGACCGACGACACCACCATTGACCGCGAAACAACCCCCACCAATGCCAAACTGCGCAAGGGGAAGGACGACAAGCTGCAGGCTCCACGAAAGCCATCAACCGACGACCTCGACCCGCAGCTCAATCAGGAATATCGCTTCGAGAACTTCATAGAAGGAGAAAGCAACAAGTTCGCCTACAGCGTAGGCAAGGCCATTGCCGACAACCCCAAACAGACCACCTTCAACCCCTTCTTCATCCACGGCAGTTCTGGCGTAGGAAAGACCCACCTGGTCAATGCCATAGGCATGCGCATCAAAGAGCTGCATCCTAAGCATCGTGTCCTCTACGTAGCTGCCCACCAATTCATGGTGCAGTTTACCGAAAGCCGACGCACCAACACATTCAACAATTTCATCGCCTTCTACCAAACCATCGACACACTCATCATCGATGACATACAGGAGCTGGCAAGCAGCACCATGACAGCCACGCAGGATGCCTTCTTCCACGTCTTCAATCACCTGAAGATGAATGGCAAACAAATCATCATGACCTGCGACCGCCCGCCATCGACACTCAAGGGCATGGAAGAACGGCTGCTCACCCGCTTCAAGTGGGGAGTGACTGCCGAACTCGAGAAGCCCACGCAGGAACTGTGTCGGAGAATATTGCTCAGCAAGATTCGTCGCGACGGACTTACCATCCCCGACGATGTGGTCAACTATCTGGCCGGACATTCCTATGAGAGTGTGCGCGACCTGGAAGGCATCGTCAATTCCCTGCTGGCCTACTCGGTCGTTTACAACCACGAAATAGACCTCGACATGGCAGAGCAAATCGTGCGGCGCACCGTAAAGCGACAAAGCAAACAGGTGTCGCTGGAACAGATTGTGAATGCCTGTTGCGAATATTGGAAGGTGAGCCAGGATGATGTCTTCTCAAAAAGCCGCAAGGCCAATATCGTTATTGTGAGACAAGTAGCCATGTTCCTGACACAGAAGCACACCAAACTGAGCACCAGCAAAATTGGCCTGCACATTGGTGGACGCAACCATGCCACAGTGCTCCACTCCATCAGTCAGGTCAAAGACCGCATAGCCGTGGACAAGGCCTTCGCACAACAGGTAAGCGAAGTGGAGGGAAAGATCAGGGGATAAAAGACTCTTACACTGACAGATTACAGGAAGCCTTGTTGCCGAAGGGCATCGAGGAAGACTTGAGACAATGCTTCATTGTCTTTTTTTGTATATCGGATTTCTGCAAACACCTGCGCCAGCGTTTCCTTGTGATTGATGGAAACGAAGTGCTGATTCTCTGGCAGGCTCTCCTTGGCTGCATAGTGTTGGTCGATGTCGGCTGGCGAGTAGTTGTGATAGGTCTCGTCATGGACAAAGGCAGCCACAGGAAGTCGGTCGGAAAGAGCCGGCGACTCGTCAGGCCATCCCACGGTGAGGGTAGCAACGGGCATGACAAGGCGTGGCAGCTGCAGGGTCTCGATGATCTGAAGGGGCTGATAGACAGTAGTGCCCAGATAGCACACGCCCAGACCAGCCTCCTCTGCCAGACAAGAAAAGGTCTGGGTGAAAAGCAAGGCATCGCTTGCAGCATTGATGAAACTCAGGAAATTGTCATAGCCAGGATTGGCCTTCCGCTGGCGACACCACTCACTGGTGCGATTGAAGTCTGCACAAATGGTAAGCACGACAGGTGCCTGCGTGACCATGGGCTGACCGAAGTGGGCTGGTGAGAGACGTTCCTTTTGTTCCTGGCTACGCGTGACAACCACGCTGTAGAGTTGCAAGTTGCCCATCGTCTGCGTGCGACCAGCAAGGGCAAGCAATTCGTTCAACAAAGCATCATCGACAGGCACTGACTTGTACTTGCGTATCGTCCTACGCGACTGAATCCATTCCTTCATTTGCATCAATTTTCAATATCTGTTGCAAATTTACAAAATAATTTTTAATTTTGCATCATCAATCAGCCTAATATGGAACAACAAGAAAACGAAGTCCTGCAACCCGAGGTAGTGGAAGTACGGCCAGAAGTGCTTGAGTGTGATGTAGTTCGATTCCAAAACAACAAGGACCGATGGGTGGCCTTCGTGGGACTGCTCAACGGGCATCCTTATGAGATATTCACAGGTCTGATGGATGACGACGAAGGCATCATGATTCCCAAGAGTGTGAGCCAGGGACGCATTATTAAGGCCATAAACCCCAATGGAACGAAACGTTACGACTTCCAGTTCCAGAACAAGCGGGGATACAAGATTACCATCGAAGGACTTAACGAGAAGTTCAACCAAGAGTTTTGGAACTATGCCAAACTCATCTCCGGCATGCTGCGCTACCAAATGCCCATTGAGAATGTGGTGAAACTGGTAAGCAGTCTCTCGCTGGAGGGTGAGACCATTAACACGTGGAAGGCCGGTGTGGTGAGAGCCCTGAAGAAATACATTCCCGGAGAGAGCGAAGAGGAGATTGAAAGTTGAAGATATTCATTAATAATATAAGGATAAGGGCACACCACGGCGTCATGGAACAGGAACGCCAGGTGGGGGCCGACTTCCTGGTCAGCGTGGAGGTTGAAAGCAGCAATGAGGCTTCCACCCTCACCGACCATCTCGGTGACACGGTGAGCTATGCTGACGTGGCAGAACTTGTCCGTCAGGAGATGGCCGTGCCCAGCCAGTTGCTCGAGCATGTTGCAGGCCGCATTGGCCGGAGGCTTATGTCTGCCCACCCCACCCTGTCGGGCGCACGAGTGCGCATCACCAAGCTGGCTCCACCCATTACGGGATTGGATTGCGAAGGTGCAGGAGTGGAAGTGGAAACGAGAGGAGAGTAAAGATAAAAAGCTAAACAATAACATCATATGAAAAAGAAAGTAAGATTTAGCCTGGTTTACCGCGACATGTGGCAGAGTTCAGGCAAGTTTCAGCCCCGCAAGGACCAGTTGGCACGCATTGCGCCCGTCATCATCGAAATGGGATGCTTCGACAGAGTTGAAACCAACGGCGGCGCCTTCGAACAGGTCAACCTGCTGGCTGGCGAGAACCCCAACGAGGCTGTACGCGCCTTCTGTAAGCCCTTCAACGAAGTGGGCATCAAGACCCACATGCTCGACCGTGGACTCAACGCGCTGCGCATGTATCCCGTGCCCGACGACGTCCGCAAGTTGATGTACAAAGTGAAGAAAAAGCAAGGAACGGACATCACACGCATCTTCTGCGGACTGAATGACGTGCGTAACATCATCCCCAGCATCCAGTACGCCAAAGAGGGAGGCATGATTCCGCAAGCCACGCTGTGCATCACCAACTCCCCCATCCATACGGCCGAATACTATAGCAACATTGCCGACCAACTGATTGAGGCTGGCGCTGCCGAGATTTGCCTCAAGGACATGGCTGGCATCGGACAACCCGCCATGCTGGGCAAGCTCACGGGCATGATTAAGAAGAACCATCCCGACATCATCATACAGTACCACGGCCACTCGGGTCCCGGACTCTCGATGGCCAGCATCCTGGAGGTGTGCAACAATGGTGCCGACATCATCGACACCGCCATCGAGCCCCTCTCTTGGGGTAAGGTCCACCCGGACATCATCAGCGTGCAGTCGATGCTCAAGAACGAAGGCTTTGATGTACCAGAAATCAACATGAACGCCTACATGAAGGCCCGCTCACTGACACAAGAATTCATCGACGACTGGCTTGGCTATTTCATCAACCCCGCCAACAAGCACATGTCCAGCCTTCTGCTCGGATGCGGACTGCCAGGTGGCATGATGGGCTCGATGATGGCCGACTTGGGCGGCAT
>DGUV01000034.1:28569-35464 GCA_002395775.1 Prevotellaceae bacterium UBA4301 | reverse complement strand
AATCATCAGTGCCACGCAGAAGGGGAAAGGGTCGTAGCCCATAGTGGTGGCGGCCTTGTAGATGATGGGGAAGAAGATGGCTCCCGTGGCGGTGTTTGAGATGAACTCGGTTGTGAACATGCCCGCCATGCATATTGCGGCCATCACGACGATGGGATTGTCGCCACACACCGTCAGTATGCCGCTTGCAATCATCTGCGCCAGTCCTGTCTTGGCAATGGCTGTACCCATGACGACAGAGCCGGCAAAGACCATAAGGATGTTCCAGTTGATGGCTTTCATGGCCTGGTCGATGGAACAGCAGCGGCAAATCACCATGGCCAGCGCAGCAAGGAAGGCTGCCTGGAGCAGTGTCATCACGCCCAGTGACGAGAGTACAATCATGCCAATCATGATGAGTGTGGAGACGAGTGTCTTGCTGCCGATGTTGGGCAGGTCGCTGGAGTCGAAGAACTGCAGTTGTTTCCGGGTATCTTCGCTGACGTTCTTCATCTGTGGCGGACATTCCAGTAGCAGCGTGTCGCCAACTTGCAGGACGATGTCGTGTGGACTGGCTTCGATGCGTTCTCCCTGTCGGCTTACGGCAACCAGCGTCAGTTGTTCCTCCTTCTCGAATCCCGTCTCTTCCCAACGTTTGCCAATGACCTTGCTGGCGAAACCAATGGAGGCGGTTTTCAGTTGTCGGTTGGGGTCAATCTCGTCGATGCTGAAGACGTGGTGGTCGGCATTCACCAGTCCGTGGCTATTGCGCAGTTCGATGAGTTCGTCAATCTGGCCAGCATAGATCAGACGGTCGCCTCCTATGATGAACTCGTCAGCTGGGACGGGTGAGATGATTTCCTTGTCGAAGCGCACAATCTCGATGAGGCTGCCTCCGCGCACATTGTTCAGATGGGCTTCCTCGATGGTTTGTCCGACATGTTTGCAACTTGAGGGAACAAGCATCTCCAGCGTGTATTCGCCCGTCGATTCAAAACCCTCTTCGGGCGCTTTCCGCTCAGGAAGCAGACGACGCAGGAGAATCATCGACAGCACTCCTACAAACAAACAGAACAGACCTGGAACCAACGGGGTCAGAACGTTCATGGCGCGGCCCGTCTCTTCGGCGTACATACCCGAGATAATCATGTTAGGTGGGGTGCCGATGAGGGTGCACACACCGCCCATGCCAGAGGCATAGCTCAGCGGGATGAGCAGTTTTGAGGGTGTGATGTTCAGTTTCCTGCCCCACATTTTTACCACGTTCACAAACAGGGCCACCACCGTGGTGTTGTTGAGGAACGACGAGAGGAAGGCCACGGGGACCATCAGTCGCATGATGGCCTTCGGATAGCTGTTCGGAGTGCCCAGCAGGTGGCGTGTCATCCATTGGAGTACGCCCGTGTGGACAAGGCCTGCCACAACGACAAACAGGGCACCGATGACCACTACCGAGGGACTGCTGAATCCAGAAAGGGCTTCGTCGGAGGTGAGAACTCCCGTGACAAATAGTATGGCAATGGCGCCAAGGAATGCCGATTCGGCAGAAATTTTAGTAAAGAGTAGCGTTATAAATACCGTCAGCACGGTAGCTATGGTTATCCACGCATCGAGTCCGAGACCGAGGAAGATGATGCTTTCCATTGATTGTTAGCGAATGGGGTTAATTACGTTTTCTTGTGGCGAAGTTACAAAACAATTGGCAAATGACAATTAATATTTGACAAAAAAATAATATCTTTGCGAATAATTAATATGAAATGGCCACGAAACCCATATGTGGGAACTTGGATTAATGCATAAATAAATGAGAAAGATGTTACTTACACTTCTGTTTGCCGCCATTGCTGCCATTGCATGGGCCTTAATGAAGAACCACCATACTGGCTTCAAGTCTGTAGGCACGGCTGAGTTTGCCGAAGTAATTAAAGATACTACTGTACAATTGGTAGATGTCCGTACTCCGATGGAATATGCCGAGGGCCACCTTCACGGTGCTATACTCATCGATGTAAAGGACAGCACCTTTTTACCGAAAGCCAAGGCAACGCTCTCTCAAGACCATCCTGTGGCAGTCTATTGCCGCAGTGGGCGTCGTTCGGCAACGGCAGCAAGCCAACTTGTGAAGGCGGGCTTCGAAGTCTTCAACCTCAAGGGTGGTATCCTCGCATGGCAAGCCGAAGAGCGTGAGGTCGTGAAAGACTGACTTACTCGTAATGGCGAATGCGCACATCGATGCCGTCGTCCTTAAGTTCGGTAGGTAATCCGCTTACATTTGTCTGTCCGTAATGGTATGGAAAGAGTACACGCGGACGAATGGTGCGAGCCGCACGGACTAATTGTTCGGTTGTCATCGTGTAAGGTTGATTGCAAGGCAGGAAAGCGACGTCGATGTCCTTAATCTCTGCCATTTCGGGAATATCTTCCGTATCACCGGCAATGTAGATGCGCAGGCCGTCTATTGTGAGAATGTAACCATTATCGCGTCCTTTCGGGTGGAACTGCGTGCGTCCTTCTGTGATGTTGTAGGCAGGAACGGCTTCAATGCTGATGCCTTCCGACAGATGCAGTTGGTCATAATTCTTCATTTTCTCGTCATATCCCAGCATTTCAGTACAACGTCCGTTGAGCACTACCATCGTCTTCTCGCCTTTCAGCTGTTTGACGGCCTCCTTGTCGAAGTGGTCTCCATGTTCATGGGTAATCAGGACATAGTCGGCCTTGGGCATTGCCGTATAGTCAATGGTTCGGTTACCCAGTTTCCTCACGGGGTCAACCTCTATCTCCAACCCATCGTACTGAATGCGAATACTTGCATGCACCAGTGCGTGGAATCGCACTTCCTTACCACTCTTGGTCTTGAACGTGTCCATCTCGTAATCACTTGCGCAGGATGCGCCCGTAAACCCTATTAAGGCCAGAATCAGTGTCGTCAGTTTTTTCATAATACTCGTATTTAGATTGTCTTCTGAAAAGCAAGGCGTTCGTCGCCATTCGCGATGTGGATGATGCCGCAGTACTCGAAGGCGTGCTTCTGCAGGATGTGTTGCATGATGAGGTTGTCGCGGTGGGTGTCGATGCGAAGGCAATTGGTTTGGGAGAAACAGAACTGCAGGAGGGTGTCCATTACTCCATGGCTGTCGGGCGTGCTGGCTATGCGATGGACAACATGGTAAGGTAGTTCGTCGTTGGTCCATTTGCCATTATATATTATAGAATATGTTGGGTCAGGCCCGGGGATGAATGCCCATGTGGCAACGACCGTCCCGTTGTCCTCCATCACATAACTATGTCCTTGGGCGATGTCATTTTGGAATGTCTCCTCTGTCGGATAGCCTTCTGGCCATTGTTCATGGTTGCCGTTGGCTCGCATGATGTTGCGTGCCAGGTCGCGCAGTTCCAATATGCGCTTCAGGTCACCTGTGTTTGCTTTGCGAACGATAATGTTATTTGCCATCTAATAATTGCCATTTGCTATTCAACATTTGACATCTTTTCATATCCACATGCCCGTTAGGCAGGAAATGCACCCCCTCGGCTTCGAGCAAGGAACGATGTTGCAACCAGCCTGGAGCCGTACGACCCATTGCATTCACAACCCTGTGGCAGGGCAACTTTGCGGCCTCGGGCGAATAGTGAAGAATGTGTCCCACCATGCGCGAGTGGTCGGGCCAGCCTGCCAGCGTGGCGATGGTGCCGTATGTCGTCACTCGTCCGCGTGGTATCTGGCTGACAATGTTGAGCACGGAATCCTGAAACGTCCGTCTCTCTTGTGGCGACATGCTACTTGGGCAATCTCTCATGGCCGTTGAAGAAATCTAAGAGTTCTAAGTAGCGGGAGTGAATGGTCGCAACAACGTATTCCGATTGAGTGCCGATGCGGAACCTTCCTCCCCAGATGCCGAGGCCCGAAGAGACGTAGTAATGCGTCTGTCCTCGCTGATGTGAGCCCCAGGCACATTCATACATGAGGTCCGTTATCCAAGACAGAGGCCAAACTTGTCCATAGTGGGTGTGGCCACTCAGTTGGAAGTCGAAGCCAGCCTGTTCAGCTTCATTGAGGTCGAAAGGCTGATGGTCCAGGAGAATGGTGTATTTAGTGTGGTCGGTAAGCTGGGATAGTTCGGCGGGCGATTTCCTTTCCCTGTACATGCGGTCGTTGCGCCCAACGACGACAACCCCGGGTAGCGCTTCGACGGCTTTATCGACAAGCAGGTGGATGCCCGCCTCTTTGTAGAAACGCACAGCCTGCGGTGCCCCGCTATAGTATTCGTGATTGCCCAGACAGGCATAAACGGGAGCCTTGAGTCTGCGAAACTCGCTGGCCATATCCTCTTCGATGAGAGGGCGGATGCTGACGTCAATGATGTCGCCGGCAATCAGTATGAGGTCGGGCTGCTCGCTGTTCATGATGTCCACCCAACGGGCAAGTTCCTTCCTGCCGTTATGGTAGCCCAGGTGCAGGTCGCTGGCCATGAGTATCTTATAATCCTGAGGCAGGGACTTCTTCGTGTCTATCCACAGGGGCACGTACACCTTATTGTTATAATGTATGCGGCCATACACGAAAGTGACAAGCATCACAAGGCTGATGCAGGCCGTCGCCATCCAGTTGCTGTAGAGCCAGTTTCGCGGCACGAGGTGGAACAGACGCCCGAGGTCCAGCGCAATGAATATCATCCCCAGATAGAGTATGACGATGAGTGTCGAAGTCCCTATATTATATAGGAGACGCGCCACGGGCATGGGCAGGCGCTCAAGTTGTCCAGTGAAGTCGAGGAACAGCGTGAGGAAACACAACAGGCCTAACCCCGTTATCACTGTCCGCCATACGCCCCCGACAGGCAGAATCACCCACACGTGCCACAGCACGTAGGAAACCCCCAGGACGGGAAGGAGCAATAAGGTTAATATCCAGAATAAATTCATCTTACTTATGTTTCTGCAAAGGTACTATTTAGCGAGTAAAATGCCAAATTTATTTGAGCATTTTCGAGTGCAAGTACCTTCGAGCAGTGTAGTAAGGCAAAACTCAAAGGTGCCGTCTTATGTCCTCCGGCAATCGCTCGACGGCGTAGCGGAGCATGGTTCGGGGCATAGTCGAGTGCCGTTTGTTGAGCCAGTCGATGAGGCGTTGTTCATCGCGTTTGCCGGCCTCGCGCAAGAGCCATCCCACAGCCTTGTGGATGAGGTCGTGAGGGTGACTGAGCAGTATGTCGGCAATGGCGTAGGTGTCATCCAGTTGACCGTGTCGCAGGAACTGCATGGTGGAGACGATGCTGATGCGCTGTTCCCATATTGTCTTGCCATTACGGGCAAGGTCGTACAGGACGGTTCTTTCCTTGTCGAGCAACCATGTTCCCAGCAGTTCGTAACACGAGAGGTCCACGAGATCCCAGTTGTTGATGCAGTCGGTATGACGGAGATAGAAGTCGATGCATTCCCTTTGCTTGCCGGGGTGTTTCTTGCTGTGCTTGAAGTGTTGAATGAGAACAAGCAGGGCGGCTAAGCGGACCTCATGCCACGGGCTTACGATGCATTGTTCCAAGTCCTGCATGGTGGTTTCTCGCCAAAGACGTTTCACCATCTCTCTGGTCGCAGGCACTCGTATGCCGAGAAACTGGTCGCCTTCGCCATATTGTCCTTTTCCCGTCTTGAAGAAGCGCATCAAACCTCTGGCCTCTTCTTCATTGCGGAGGGACAACATCTCGCAGAGTAGGAGAGGAGTGTCGAATCTGTCATTCATGGATGCAAAGTTACAAAACTATGGGCGTTTGGCAATTGATTATTCATAATTATTTTGTAACTTTGCACGCGTTATAGCAATTGCGTAGTTAAACGATAAAAATTTTACACATATGAAACTCGACATCACAAAGGTGACCCCGTTCGTGGGTCAGGACATCATTGATGGTTACGTCCGTCGTGCCATCGAAGCAAAGGAAACATTGGAGAATGGCACTTGCCCGGGCAACGACTTCCTGGGATGGCTGCACCTGCCCAGCAGCATCACCCCCGAGTTCCTTGGCGAAATCAAGGCCGTTGCACAGACTCTTCGTCAGGAGTGCGACGCAGTGGTCGTGGCTGGCATTGGCGGCTCCTATCTGGGTGCCAAGGCTGTCATCGAGGCCCTGCAGAACAGTTTCCAGTGGCTCCTCGGCGGTGGCAAAAATCCCGTCATCCTCTTTGCTGGCAACAACATTGGCGAGGACTATCTCTATGAACTGACTGAATACCTGAAAGGCAAGAGATTTGGCGTAATCAACATCTCCAAGTCTGGCACCACCACTGAGACGGCTCTGGCCTTCCGTCTGCTGAAGAAGCAGTGTGAGGAGCAGCGCGGCAAGGAGGTGGCCAAGAAGGTCATCGTGGCCATCACTGATGCCAAGCGTGGTGCTGCACGCACCTGTGCCGACAAGGAAGGCTACAAGTCGTTCATCATCCCCGACAACGTAGGCGGTCGCTTCTCTGTGCTCACTCCAGTGGGTCTGTTGCCCATTGCCGTTGCAGGCTTCGACATCGACGCACTGGTGCTCGGTGCCCAGGATATGGAGAAGGATGCCACCCTCTCAGCCCAGTATGCAGCCACTCGCTATGCGCTCTACCAGGCTGGCAAGAAGATAGAGATTCTGGCCAACTACCAGCCCAAACTGCACTTCGTGGCAGAGTGGTGGAAGCAGCTCTATGGCGAGAGCGAGGGCAAGGACAACCTGGGTATCTATCCCGCCAGCGTTGACCTCACCACCGACCTCCACTCTATGGGCCAGTGGATTCAGGAGGGCGAGCGCACCATCTTCGAGACTGTCATCAGCGTGGAGAATCCCGAGCACAAGCTGCTCTTCCCCAGCGATGAGGAGAACCTCGATGGTCTGAACTTCCTGGCTGGCAAGCGTGTGGACGAGGTGAACAAGATGGC
>DGUV01000034.1:28316-28466 GCA_002395775.1 Prevotellaceae bacterium UBA4301 | reverse complement strand
GTGTGCCCAACATCCGCATCTGCATCGACCGCCTGGATGCCTACAACCTTGGACAGGTTATCTACTTCTTTGAACTTGCCTGTGGACTCTACTGCCAGTTGCTGGGTGTCAACGCTTTCAACCAACCTGGCGTGGAGGCTTACAAGAAGA
>DGUV01000034.1:7262-28268 GCA_002395775.1 Prevotellaceae bacterium UBA4301 | reverse complement strand
GCTTACAAGAAGAACATGTTCGCTCTCCTCGGCAAGCCTGGATACGAAAAGGAGACAGAGGCGATTAAGGCGCGACTTAATCGCTAATTCAAAATTTAAAATTAAAAATTCAAAATTGGGGTGTGCGATGATTGATATCGCAGGTCACGAGAATGTTTATCGCAAGATGGAAGAAAATCCCATCTTCATCAAGACGCTCGATTTCTCAGTCCGCATAGTAAATATGTACAAGTGGTTAAGAAACGAGCGGCGGGAAACGGTAATGAGTAAACAAATTCTCAGGTGCGGTACATCAATAGGAGCTAATATCAGTGAGGCGATGTCGGCAGAGTCCACAGATGATTTCATCCATAAGTTTTCCATTTCCCTTAAGGAAGCTAATGAGACGAAATATTGGATTCTGTTGCTTCATCGCACTGGTTTTATTACAGACGAGGAGTATGACTCTATAGTTTCCGATTGTCAGGGAATACGCAAGATGATAGGGTCCATTATCCGAACATCAAAGCAAAAAAAGAATAATCCCCCACATTAGTATTACGACACACACAAAGGAATATTCATTTTGAATTTTGAATTAAATAATTTTGAATTAACAGCCCGCCTTAAGGCGGTGCTGTTCGACATGGACGGCGTGCTGTTCGACAGCATGCCCAATCATGCTTATGCGTGGAGCCATGCGATGACGGACTTCGGCCTGCGGATGGAACCGGAGGAAGTCTATATGAATGAAGGGCGCACAGGTAATGGCACGATAAATCTCTTGGCGCAGCGCTTCTGGGGACGCGATGCAACGGACGGGGAAGTTCAGCAGATCTATGAAACTAAAAGTCGAATCTTCAATTCCTTGCCCGAGCCCCAACCTATGGCAGGAGCAATGGACCTGCTTAAGAAGGTACGCACGCAAGGACTGATGCGCGTCATCGTTACAGGCAGTGCCACACATGCTTTACTCGACCGCCTCAATGCTGCTTTCCCAGACTTGTTTACACCCGAACTGATGGTGACCGCCTTTGATGTCCATCAAGGTAAGCCTAATCCAGAGCCTTACTTGATGGGATTAAAGAAGGCAAATATCTCAGCCTCGGAGGCTATCGTTGTAGAGAATGCTCCCCTGGGCGTGCAGGCAGCACGTGCCGCAGGCATATTCACAATTGCCGTAAATACTGGTCCCCTGAAGGACGAAGTGCTGAAGGAAGCTGGTGCCGACCTTGTCCTACCTTCCATGCAATATTTAGCTGATAATTGGGAGCAAGTGTACAATAACCATAAATAGAAAACCATGTTACCTTTTATAAGGAGAAAAGAGGATATTGACCTCGCTGTTATGCAAGGCATTCTTGATGAGTTAATCCAAAAGATTAAGGGCTTTACTTTTCGTCCTCTTGATTTGTCAAATGCAGAAATCTCTTATATGGCTACAAAAGGTCAGTCTGTCTTAGACATAGAAAGCGGGCTATGGGGTGAATACCGTAAGCAAAAGTATAACATAAAAGAGCGACCCATATTAAGAAAAGATGCAAAGGACTATGTCCGAATTATACGAAAGGATGGTTTAATAGAGAGAATTGAGAATTTTTGTGGTGGAGAACTCTCGTCCGTACGATTGGTTTATTATGAGGATGATAGAAGATTTATAGTTCCTTTTTCATTGGAAGGGTTCCAATATCCATCATATACACTTGTTACACAGGAAAAAGATGGAGAAATAGATGAAGCGTATAAGTGTGATGATGGACAGATTATTTGTACTCAGTATCACAAATTAAATGAAAGCGAAATGGAAATAGCAATATTTAATGTTGTTCCTAAAGCCGAACGCCCTATTTTAGAACATTGGTATGGTTCACTAATAAGAAAGGACAAAATTGAATTTGTGGTTCATTCATCCTATTTATGGTATAATGACGCTCATCATTCTTCTTAATAAACGAAAGGATATAAAGCATCATAAATATTCGAAATCTAATACTTTATTTAGCTGATAATTAGGAAACGGTGTTCGAGAGCCTGAGATCGGCACATTTTTCATAATATTTCTTTATTTGATTGTCACAAAACAAGTATCTTTGCGTCATTAAGTCAGAGATACCACCTAATCATGACCACAGAACAATTCACAGAGGAGGTACGGCGGATGCGCCCGATGCTAATCGGCGTGGCACGAAGAATCGTGAACGACGACGAGGAGGCGGAAGATGTGGTGCAGGATGCCTTGCTGAAGTTGTGGCAGGTTCGTGATGAGGTGGATAATTTGCCTGGGATGGCACGTGTGATAGTCCGTCATCGTTGTCTCGATATCATTAGGCACAGACAGCCAATGCTTTCTCTTCATGGTATTGAAGCAGAAGACATAGAAGACAACGTAACGGATGAACGCATTGAGAGAATGATGACACTTGTGTCAACGTTGCCGACCATGCAGCAGACGGTGCTTCGCCTACGTCACATGCAAGGTATGGAGATGCGTGATATTGCCCGAATCATTGGTGCGTCGGAAGTCGCTGTACGTCAGTCGTTAAGTCGTGCCAGAAGGGCAGTATTTGAGAGAATGAGGTTTTGAGGTTTGGAGTTTTAAAGATAATGAAAACTATGAAAGAGTTGGTTAAACGCTTTATGGAGGGCGAGACAACGCTGGAGGAAGAGCGCAGGCTATATGCCTACTTCTCTGGCGACAACGTGGACGAAGAGTTGCAACCCTACCGCGACTTCTTCCTCGGACTAGCGAGCGTGAATGATATGGATAAGGAAGAGGTGACCTCTAAACCTCAAACGTGGCTGGTTGCCCTACGAGTCGTTGCAGCTGTTGCCGCCATGCTGGTTATTGGGCTTTTTATCTCGTTGGAACGCGAACCGGAATACCGGTATTCCATTCTAAATTCTCAATCATCATACCATAAGTATTCCCCTTGTTCCGAAGGCACGCCCCGGGATATATATGTGTGCTACATGGAACAGCGGAGAACGAGAACCAATACGTATCAAGAACTTAGACAACTGAAAAAGAAAGTGTATGAAAACAATTAGTAAACTGGCATTAGTCTTAATGACTATGCTTACGATAGCGTGCAATCGCAGTCAGAACATCACAATGATGACGCAAATCAACAACGACGGACGTTCGTGTATTCGTTGTTTCTATTTCCATACTGATTCGGCGAGCCTTGTTACAGATGTCGATACCATAGGCAATGACTATCTGCGCATCGGAAGGGACTGGAAACGTCAATGGTGCTTTACGCAGGCGGATTCTGTTTATCACGAGTTGCCCATGACATCCCAACAGTACGCAGAAATACGAGAAGAGCTAAACCGACAAGGCATAGACAAATCTGTAGAGGATACCATACTGGTGGTGGCTGAGCGTCACTACAACACTACAGAAGAGATGAGTGCCGATTTGCCTCTCGTGATTGCCGACAAACCTTTGACGGCAAAGAGCAGCATGAAGAAGAGTTTCCGATGGTTCTACACTGATTACCACTTCAGTGAAAGCTATGCCAGTTGCGATTCGCTCTTCTCCATCCCCATCACGGACTATGTTGAAGAGGACGTGGCCTCTTATTGGTTCACAGGTAAGCCAAACCTTGCTGAAGGAGTGCCAGGAGCCGGGATGAAGGAGATGCTTGACAATGTGGAGGAGCGCATCAGTCAGTGGGTCAATGCAAACATCGCAGACGAAATTTGTAATCAGATAATCGAACGCTACGACGAGGTCGTCAATCCGCCGGTTAGTCGTGAACAGTTCATCGCCTTGCGTGATTCCATAATCCATTTCGCTGTCCTCAACCTGGATTTCTACAATGAGGCGTCACGGGAGAGTAACTTCTTGTGCGACTATTTCCACAGCGATGCTTACACACCGCTCGTAAGTAGTGAAGAGATGGATGATGCTTTGGAACAGCGCTACGGCTTCTATGGCGCTCTCATAGGCTTCAACGTTCAGTATAACATGTCTATGCCCGGCCACTTCAAGCATTTCGATATCGAGCCACTTCGATTTACTGGTGAATTCCTTATTCCCCACGACTATACCATTACGGCCAGTTCGCGTGTCGTCCATCCCTGGGCATTCGTTGCGACATTGCTTCTCATCTTTATTCCTTTATTCTTAGTCCGAAGAAAAAGGAAAGACAAGTAACAACAAATCCTCCATTGCCTGAGCGATGGAGGATTTATTCTTTTAGATCGTCATTTATCGGATAAAGTTTGTGCGCACCTGAGGCTCTATGTCGGGATGCCCTTGGTTGCTGATATCCAGTCGCTTTATCATCCACGCCATGTTGCGACCCAGCGTGCGCATGGTCTGCATACCTTCTTCGTCCTGGGCTGCTTGTCCGGGTGTCTGACCATAGGCCATGTTCCAATACTGACTGCTGACGACAGGCATGTTCAGTATGGTGAAGTACTTGTTCAGTCGGTCGAAGGCTGCCGATGCACCACCACGCCGACAGACGACTACGCTGGCACCTGGCTTGAAGCGCAGGTCTGCGCCAAGGGAATAGAACACGCGGTCGAGTAGGGCACAGAGCGAACCGTTAGGACCTCCGTAGTATACGGGTGAACCGATGACGAGTCCGTCGATGCCGTCCTTAATGACTCGCATCACTTGGAAGTACAGATCGTCGCGGAAGGTGCATTTGCCTTCCCGTCCGCACATGCCACAGGCGATGCAACCCTGCACGGCCTTCTTGCCTATGCTGATGATTTCGGTCTCAATGCCCTCTTGGTTCAGGGCCTTTGCCACTTCGGAGAGAGCTGTGAAGGTATTGCCTTTCTCTCGTGGACTTCCGTTGATGAGCAGAACTTTCATGATTGTTTAGTCGTTTGGTGGTTTGGGAGATTGGTTGTTTGGTGGTTTGGTCGTTTAGTCGTTTGGTCGTTTAGTCGTTTAGTCGTTTGGTGGTTTGGGAGATTGGTGGTTTGGTGGTTTAGTTCTTTGCTTGTTTCTCGGGTGGTAGTCTGAAACTGATGGGCAGGACGTAGCGCATGCGCACACGGACGTTGCCCTCTCCTTGGGCAGGTTCCCATTTTGGCATAGACTTCACCACGCGCAAGGCTTCGGCAGAGAGCAGTTCGTCGGGCGAACGGAGGACTTTCACGTCAACGATGGAACCATCGTTCTCGATGATAAACTGCACGGTGACGCGTCCCTCAATCCTCTGCTTCTGTGCCTCCTTCGGGTATTTGATGTTCTGCCCAAGCCAAGCATAGATGTCACCAGGGAACTTGGCTGGCCTGTCGGGTGCATAGAACACAAGATCCTCAAACGCGACCTCTCTTCCAGTCTCCTCTTTCACTTTTTTCGTGTGTATGCTTATCGCGCCTCTGGCCTTTGTCTCGTCGAAGGTGTCCTTGTACATTTTCTTGGCCATGTTGACTGAAGAGACCATGATATTGGCAATGTCTGCCAGACGGATTTCACCATAGCCGTTCCGAAGCACCTCCACGCTGTCGATGGTGCCCGACTCTTTGTTGTCGATGTACAAAAGGTAGGGCTTCTTTTCCACGTTGTCAGAAGACTGCGGACTGGCGTATGCATTGACGGCCAGGAGGGTTATGGACACTACGACGAGGACTTTCAGTCGCGCCCACAGGCTTGTCTTCTTCTTAATCATCATAGATGATAGTTTATTCGTTATAAAATATATTGTTGGTATGCAGAGATACGATTAAGCGAGCAGAAACGCTCACACCCCATCTTCGTCGAAGAAGACGGAGTCGCCCTCCTCGTGGTCGAGGTTCTCGTCCTTGACATAGGTGAAGGAACCATTGTCCGCGATGGTCATGAGGAATGGAATGGACATGTCGCTGTCGGGATAGCTGACAGCAAAGGAGAAGACAAGTCCCTGTCCGGGTTCGACGCGTATGAAGCGGATGCCGTCGAGAATGGAGTTGCAGAAGAAGTCCTTCTCGATGCTCGAGGCAAAGGTCGACTTCGTGAATGTCTTGTTGAAATACTCATTGCCGTCGCGACGCAGGGTGAGGCGGATAGTGTTGTCCTTAAATCGGTCTTCCAGGTCGTCCTCTACGGAAGGCAGGGAGTCGCTGGGGGTGCGCAGGATGCTATAGACGTAGGTGTGCCCGCCGTTCTTGATGCTGTCTGTCAGTTTCAGGTCGGGCAATTGGCGTGTCACCACCTCGTGTTCGGGTGCTTCCCAAGCGTCGGTTTTCTGCTCTTTATTTCCGCAAGCGGAGAGGGAGAAGATGAGAAAATGAGACAATGAGAGAATGAGAAGGGTGGAAAGTGGCTTATTCATGGCTTTTATCGGAATGAGTCGGTTAGGAGTTTGATTTCTATGCTTGGTGCGATGCGTTCGTACAGGATGTTGTACATGGCATCCAGGATGGGCATGTTGACGTGCATGTGGCGGTTGATGTCCTTCATACATTTGGTGCCGAAGTAGCCCTCGGCAATCATCTCCATCTCCACCTGAGCGCTCTTGACGCTGTAGCCCTTGCCAATCATGGTGCCAAAGACGCGGTTGCGCGAGAAGTTGCTGTAGCCCGTGACGAGCAGGTCGCCCAGATAGACGGAGTCGATGATGTTGCGCTCGATGGGATGGACAGCTCGCAGGAAGCGGTCCATCTCCTGAGCGGCATTGGCCAGGAGCACGGCCTGGAAGTTGTCGCCATATTTCAGTCCGTTGCAGATGCCAGCCGCTATGGCATAGACATTCTTCAGCACGGAGGCGTATTCGATGCCCAGGACGTCGTCGCTGGTCTTGGTCTTGATGTAGTCGCTGGCGATGAGGTCGGCAAACTGTTCGGCTTTTGCCAGGTCGCTGCAGCCCACGGTGAGGTAGGTGAGTCGGCGCAGTGCCACTTCTTCAGCGTGGCTGGGTCCGCCCAGTACGGCCAGATTCTCGTCGGGCACGCTATAGGCTTGATGGAAGAATTCCGAGACGACCAGGTTCTCGTCGGGCACAATGCCCTTGATGGCGGTGATGATGAACTTGTCGCGCAGGCGCACCTTCAGTTTCCTCAGGTGGCTCTTCATGTAGGGCGAGGGGGTGACGAAGATGAGTGTCTGGCAGGCGGAGGCCACCTCGTTGATGTCGCTGGAGAAGTGGATGCGGCTGACGTCGAAGTGCACGCTGGTCAGATAGGCGGGATTGTGCGAGAGGCGGCGAAACTCCTCGATGCGGTCGTCGCGTCGCATGTACCACCAAATCTCGTCGGTGCTCTCCAGCATGATCTTGGCGATGGCCGTGGCCCACGAACCGCCGCCCATGATGGCTATGTTTCCTATTCCGTCCACTGCTTGATTTGGTCTTGTGAGGGACGTTTTACGTCCAGCTTATATTTCTTTATTATTTCTATGATTTGCTGCTGAATCTTGGCAGGGTTCTCGCCCTGCAGGGTCTGCACCAGGTTGTAGCCGGCCTTGCGCAGGATGGGGATGATGTCGGAGGGAATGCCCTTCTCCAGGAACAGTTCGTCCTTGTCGCGCGGAGCCTTCACCTCGGGCTTCATCTGGGGGAAGAGCATCACCTCGCCAATCTGGAACTTGCCCGTGAGCAACATGACCAGACGGTCGATGCCGATGCCGATGCCGAAGGTGGGGGGCATTCCGTACTGCAGGGCGCGCAGGAAGTCCTGGTCGATGATCATGGCCTCGTCGTCGCCCTTGTCGGCCAGCTTCATCTGTTCCACGAAGCGTTCCTCTTGGTCGATGGGGTCGTTCAGTTCCGAGTAGGCATTGGCCAGTTCCTTGCCGTTCACCATCAGTTCGAAGCGCTCTGTCAGTCCGGGCTTCGAGCGGTGCATCTTCGTCAGGGGTGACATCTCGACAGGGTAGTCCGTGATGAACGTAGGCTGCAGGAAGGTACCTTCGCAGAACTCGCCGAAGAGTTCGTCGATGAGTTTACCCTTGCCCATCGTCTCGTCCACCTCCATGCCTTTCTCCTTGCAGAAAGTGCGAATCTCCTGCTCCGATTTGCCGTCGCAGTCAAATCCCGTCTTCTCCTTGATGGCGTCCAGAATGGGCAGCCGGCGGAAGGGAGCCTTGAAGCTGATGACGTTGCCGTCAATCTCCACCTCGGGCTTGCCGTTCACGGCCGTACAAATCTTCTCAAGCATCTGCTCCGTGAAAGTCATACCCCAGTTCAGGTCCTTGTAGCTGATGTAGAGCTCCATGCAGGTGAACTCGGGGTTGTGGGTCTTGTCCATACCCTCGTTGCGGAAGTTCTTGCCGATTTCATAGACGCCCTCGAATCCGCCCACGATGAGTCGCTTCAGGTAGAGCTCCGTGGCGATGCGCATGTACATGTCGATGTTCAGCGCATTGAAGTGGGTGATGAAGGGGCGGGCCGTAGCGCCGCCGGGTATGCTCTGCAGCGTGGGGGTTTCCACCTCGGTGTATCCTGCCTCGTCCAGGATGTTGCGCAGGGTGCGCACAATCTTGGCCCGCTTCAGGAAGGTCTCCTTCACGCCCTGGTTTACAATCAAATCGACGTAGCGCTGACGATAGCGCAGTTCGGGGTCGTCGAAGGAGTCGAACACGTTGCCCTCGGCGTCCGTCTTCACGATGGGCAGGGGCCGGAGGCTCTTGCTCAGGACGGTCATCTCCATGACGTGGACACTGATTTCTCCCGTCTTCGTGCGGAAGACGTAGCCCCGGACTCCGATGAAGTCGCCCAGGTCCAGACACTTTTTGAAGACCACGTTGTAAAGGTCCTTGTTCTCATCGGGACAAATGGCGTCGCGCTGGACGTACACCTGAATGCGGCCCTTCGAGTCCTGCAGTTCGGCAAAGGCGGCCTTGCCCATGATGCGCTTGCTCATGATGCGTCCGGCTATGCTCACCATGCGGCTGTTCTCGGGCGTCGCCGTTTCGCGCACGTCATTTCCTTCCTCGTCTTTGCCGATGATGGGCAGGTCGGTGAAGTCGCTGACGATGTCCGTGCTCCAGGCATCGACGGGGTATTCGGCAGCGGGGTAGGGGTTGATGCCCAGGTCGCGCAGTTGCTGCAGGTTGTTGCGTCTTACTATTTCTTGTTCACTCAGTTCCAGTATGTTCATCTTTCAAAATTGTGTGTTACGGTTCAAATAAAATGGTGTTTCTTTCCTTCATTTCAGTCCCTTGAGCCACTGTTCGGCCAGCGCGGGCCAGATGAGTCCGGCTCCCTGGCGCATACCGTAGCCGTGACCGCCGCGGGTGAGGTAGTGCACCTCGATGGGCGCCATCGCCTGCTGCATGGCTTGCATGATGACGGGGGTGGAGGGACCGCTGTACTTCACGTCGTCCTCGGTGCCGAAGACGAAGATGGGTGGTGTGTCCTTAGTCACGGTCAGTTCGGGCGTGAGCGTGTGGTCGGGGCCTTCGTCGAGGTAGGCAGGATAGATGAGGATTCCGAAGTCGGGTCGGCAACTCAGGGTGTCTGCCTTATCTTTTTTATTGGCCTCGTAGGCAGGCTCGTTCCAGCGTGTGCAGGCGCGGCACGAAAGGCTTGCCCCTGCCGAGAATCCGATGACTCCCACCTGCTGGGCCCCCTTGCTGCGCACCAGGCGGATGGCCCGCTGCACGTCCTGCAGGGCACCCAGCCGATTGTTGGGAACGCGGTAGGCCAGCACGTAGGCATTGTAGCCCAGGTTCTGGAGCCACTGGGCCACTTCCTGCCCTTCCTTGGCATAGGCCAGCATGCTGTAGGCTCCGCCCGGACAAACGATTATGGCCTTGCCGTTGCTCTTTGCGCTGTCGGGGACGAAGGCCTCGAGCGTGGGGCTCGTGACTTCGTAGAAGCAGGTGCCGTCGTTGGGGCGCTCCTTCCATGATGCCTCTTTCTTCTCGCCGCCTCCGGGCACGTCCTTGGGCCATATCTCTACGGCCTTGTTCAGGTATTGGGCGGATGAGGAGAGAATGAGAAGATGAGAGAATGAGAAGATGAGAAATAGGCGTTTCATAATCGTGTGGTTTTGTTTAATAAGTAATTGTCAATCAGGGTGATTGCCGTCATTGCTTCTACGATTGGTACAGCCCTCGGCAGCACGCAGGCATCATGGCGCCCACGGGCCGTCAGTGTGGTGGGTTCGCCCTCGATTGTCACCGTGCGCTGCTCTCGCAGCAGGGTGGCCACGGGCTTGAAGGCCACACGGAAGTAGATGTCCTGTCCGTTGCTGATGCCGCCCTGAATGCCGCCGCTGTGATTGGTGAGGGTGGCGATTTCGCCGTCCTCGTCCATGATGAAGGGGTCGTTCTGCTCCGAACCGCGTTGTGTGACTCCTTCGAATCCCATTCCGTAGTCAAATCCCTTGGCTGCATTGATGCTGAGCATGGCCCGCGCCAGCTCGGCCTGCAGTTTGCCAAAGGCTGGTTCGCCCAGTCCCGTGGGGCACCCCTTGACCACGCAGGCCACAATGCCCCCGATGGTGTCGCCCTCGGCCTTCACCTGGGTGATGAGCTCGGCCATCTTTTCGGCCGTCGGCGCGTCGGGACAGCGCACGTCGTTCGTCTCCGTCAGGCTCAGGTCATAGTCTTCGTAGGTGCCAGGTAGGGCTATGTTGCCCACCTGCTGGGTGTAGGCCTGAATGCTGATGCCCAGTTGCCGCAGAGCCAGCATGGCAAAAGCTCCGGCCACCACTCGGCTCACCGTTTCGCGTGCCGACGAGCGTCCGCCGCCCCGATGGTCGCGGATTCCATACTTCTGCCAGTAGGTGAAGTCGGCGTGGCTGGGTCGGAACAGGTTGCGCAGGTTCTCGTAGTCGTTGGAGTGCTGGTTCTGGTTGCGAACGACGAAGCCGATGGGCTGTCCCGTCGTCCGTCCCTCAAACACTCCGCTCAGCACTTCCACCTGATCTGCCTCGTTGCGGGCAGTGACCAGTCGGCTTTGTCCGGGTCGGCGTCGGTCCACCTGCCGTTGCACGAAGTCCATGTCCACGTCAATGCCCGCAGGCATTCCGTCGATGATGCCTCCCAGGGCCTCCCCGTGGCTCTCGCCAAACGTGGTCAGTCGGAATATGTGGCCGAAAGAATTTTTCATATATTAAAAGTGAAATAATTCTTCACTCTTCACTCTTAATTCTTAATTCTTAATTTCTTAGTGGCAATGTCCACATCCGCAGTGGTCGCCGTGTTCGTGGTGGTGTTCGTCACATCCGCCGCAGTCCTCGCAGCCGCAGCCGCATCCACCCTCGCCCGTGAGCATCTTCAGCGTAGCCGTGATTTCCTCCTTCGTGGCCTCGCGGATGTCGGCCACCTCGCCCACAAAGACGAGCGTCTGGCCGGCCAGGGGATGGTTCAGGTCCAGTGTCACCTCCGTGTCGCCAATCTTCAGGATGAGCCCGTTGAAGCGCTGTCCGTCGGCATTCTGCAGGGGCACCACGGCACCCTCGTAGATGTACTGCTTGTCCAGCCTGCCGTCAATCTCGAACGTCTGGCGCGGCACCTTGATGACGCGTTCCTCCTCGCGCTGCCCGTAGGCCTGTTCGGGAGTGAGCTCGAAGTCAAACTGGCTGTCCTTCTCCAGGCCTGCAATCTGCGCCTCGAAGTCGTCGAGCGTCATACCCAGTCCGCTCACGAACTGGAACGGCTGTTCCTTGGTAGCCTCCTCCACGAGTTGGCGCTTGCCATCCTTGTCCTTAGTGTAGAGCCGATAAGCCACGGCCACAAACATATTAGGTTTCAAATTTTCCATATTCCTTAATTAAATAAATACGATTCGGGTACAAAGATACAAATATTTATCGACTTATCCTATCTTTATGCCGAAAAAGCTAAAAACTGGGCCACAATCATCCTTGTGACCCTAAGGAAACAGGTGGCCCATCACAGCGTGATGCTCTCTATCCTGAGCCTTTGCACGCCGGCCGGCACCTTTACCTCCACCACGTCGCCCACCCGCTTGCCCAGCAGGGCTTGTGCCACGGGCGACTTGACGGAAATCTTCGCCTCCCTCAGGTTGGCCTCGTGGGGGCTGACGATGGTGTACGTCATGCGTTGGTTGTTCAGCAGGTTCGTCATCTCCACCTTGCAGAGCAAGCCCACCGTGTCGGCGCCCAGGCGCTTGGTGTCGATGACGCGGGCAAACTCCAGTACGCGCTGCTTGAATCGGATGCGCCCCAGCAGTCGGGCCTGTTCGCGCTTGGCAGCGTGGTATTCGAAGTTCTCGCTCAGGTCGCCCTTGTCGCGCGCCTCGGCAATGGCTTCCCTCACGCGTGGCAATTCCACGTTCTCCAGTTCCTTCAGTTCGGCCACGAGCTTGTCGTAGCCCTCCTGTGACATGTATTCCATCGTGTCTTACTTTTTCCAGGCGCCCACCACCTCGCCGATGTACATCGTGTGCACCCCGGCCGGGAAGTTGGCGTACATCCGCCTCGGGGCGTCGCTCTTGAAATACTTCTCCTCGAAGGGAGCCGCATACATCGTCCTGCACTCTATCACCATCGTCGCCTCCGTGTAGTAGGGCGTTCCGTTCTCCGTGTAGGCCGTGTGCAGCCCCAGCGCGGCAGCCTTGTCGCCCTCGCGTCCGCTCTTCGTGCCCATGTAGGTCAGCACCTTGCTGTCGGCCACGTCGAAGGCCATCACCGTGAAGTATTCCTCGCGGTCCATGAACTCCTTCGTGTAGCGCCGTTCGGCCACATACACGGTCAGCGCCGTGCGTCCCCACAGCGTCCCTATGCCGCCCCATCCGATGGTCATGGCGTTGCTCTTCTCCTTGTTGCCCGCTGCCAGCAGTTCGGCGTCGCGGAACCACTGGAAGGCGTTCTCCGTGAAGTCCTCCCTCACGTTCATCCGTTTGAATCCGTTTTCCTCCTGACCCATTGCGCTGCACGGCGCCATCATCAGGGCCACGGCCACGGCCTTCACCATCCTGGCGAGGCGGCTGCGGCCTGTTGTCGATACGTAGTTTCTCATATTCTCGTTCGTTTTAAGTTTTCATGCATTTTCCGGGCAAAGTTACGGAAAAACGAAGTTGTGTGCAAATTATTCGGGCTGGAAGATGCCACGATTTGTAGGTTAGTAGGTTAAAGGGCCCTTGGGTTCTCGTGTCATCGAACGCCCATTCGTTGCGCACCAAACCATTGTTTTCTAACCGTCGAATCTAATGCAAAGTTACGAAAAAGTGCAGCCTCGTGCAAATATTTGTGCCCGTCGGGGGGGGGCAGGGTCTGGCTTTTCCGGAGATGGGCTTGCAATGTATTGGTGTACAATCTATTACAGAAGGTTTGTACCAATTCCCCCCTTCGGCAGACAGCTTGCGAGAGGTGAGTCAAAATGCCAGCCTTCAGCGTCATGGGGGAGACGAAAATGTCACATTGTCACATTGTCACAAAAAGCTTTTGCAACGATGAACAACCACGAGAAATCAGTGGCGCTGACCTCTCTCTACAAATACTGGCTGGTGTGTCCCACACCAGCCTTTTTCAGTTCCTCGGGTGTGCCCTGGAAGAGGACGTTTCCGCCCTGCTGGCCGCCTTCGGGGCCCATGTCGATGAGGTAGTCGGCAGCGCGGATGACGTCGAGGTTGTGCTCGATGACGACTACGGTGTTGCCCTTGTCCACGAGGCGGTTGAGCACGGAGAGCAGCACGCGGATGTCCTCGAAGTGGAGGCCTGTGGTGGGCTCGTCCAGGATGTAGAGGGTGCGGCCCGTGTCGCGCTTGGAGAGTTCGGTGGCCAACTTGACGCGCTGGCTCTCGCCGCCGGAAAGGGTGGTGCTGGGCTGTCCGAGCTTGATGTAGCCGAGGCCCACGTCCTGCAGCACCTTTATCTTCTGGAGTATCTGAGGCTGGTTTTCGAAGAACTCCACGGCCTGGTTGATGGTCATGTCCAGCACGTCGGCAATCGACTTGCCCTTGAAGCGCACCTCCAGGGTCTCGCGGTTGTAGCGCTTGCCGTGGCACTGTTCGCAGGGCACGAGCACGTCGGGCAGGAAGTTCATCTCGATGGTGCGGTAGCCGTTGCCGGAGCAGGTCTCGCAGCGTCCGCCCTTGACGTTGAAGGAGAAGCGGCCGGGCTTGTAGCCGCGGATGCGGGCTTCGGGGAGCTGGACGAAGAGGGTGCGGATGTCGTTGAAGACGCCCGTGTAGGTGGCGGGATTGGAGCGTGGGGTGCGGCCCAGGGGCGACTGGTCCACATCGACCACCTTGTCGATGTGTTCGAGGCCCTCGATGCGGTCGTAGGGAAGGGGGTCGCGCAGGGAGCGATAGAAGTGTTGCGAGAGGATGGGCTGGAGGGTGTCGTTGACGAGGGTGCTCTTGCCCGAGCCGCTGACGCCTGTGACGCAGACGAGGGTGCCCAGGGGGAGCGTGATGTCGGCGGACTTGAGGTTGTTGCCCCGGCAGCCGAAGAGGTTGAGCGTGTGGCCGTTGCCCGTGCGGCGCTGGGCGGGGATGTCCATGTGGCGCTCGCCGTTGAGGTACTGTGCGGTGAGGGTGTGGGTGGCGAGCATCTGCTGGCAGGTGCCCTGGAAGACCACCTCGCCTCCCTTGCGGCCGGCGCGGGGGCCGATGTCGATGATCCAGTCGGCAGCGCGCATCATGTCCTCGTCATGTTCTACGACGATGATGGTGTTGCCCAGGTCGCGCAGCTCCTTGAGGGAGTGGATGAGGCGCTGGTTGTCGCGCTGGTGGAGTCCGATGCTGGGTTCGTCCAGGATGTAGAGGACGTTGACCAGCTGGCTGCCTATCTGCGTGGCCAGTCGGATGCGCTGGCTCTCACCACCTGAGAGGGAGGCCGAGGGACGGTTGAGGGAGAGGTAGTGGAGTCCCACGTCGAGGAGGAAGCGCAGTCGGGTGCATATCTCCTTGAGGATTTCGGGGGCTACCTTCATCTGGTGGGGGGTTAACCTTCCCCTTCCCCCTCCCAAGGAGGGGGCATGAGCCGCCTCGTTTTCAAGAGGATGTGCCCCCTCCTTGGAAGGGGGTAGGGGGAGGTGCTCCTCTATCCATCGATAGAGGTCTCCGAGGTCCATCTGGGAGAGTTCGGCAATGTTTTTGCCGTCAATGCGATAGCTGAGAGCCTGGCGGTTGAGGCGCTGTCCGTGGCACTCGGGGCAGGGGCAGTCGCGGCTGAACTGTCCGACCCACTTCTGGGCCGTCTGGCTCTGGTCGTTCTCCTGGGTGGAGCGGATGTATTTGACGAGTCCTTCGTAGGTGCAGTAGAGGTCGTTGGTGGTCTTGCTGACTTCGGCGGGGATGCGCAGCCGCTCGATGGAGCCGCCGAAGATTTCGTCGAGGGCCTCGTCGGAGAGGCTGCTGACGGGGTCGTTCTCGGTGAAGCCGTACTTGTCCAGGATGGCCTGTATCTGCCAGAATATCATCGAGCTCTTCCACTTGCCCAGAGGGGCGATGGCTCCGTCGCGGATGGAGAGCGAGCGGTCGGGGATGATGAGGTCGCGGTCGATGAGCGACACGTAGCCCAGGCCCTTGCAGCGGGGACAGGCGCCCTGGGGCGAGTTGAACGAGAAGTCGTGGGGTGCGGGGTCGGCGTAGGAGATGCCGCTGGTGGGGCACATCAGGCGTCGGCTGTAGTGGCGTATCTCACCAGTCTCGACGTCATAGACCATCATCAGTCCGTCGCCCTGCTTGAGGGTGTTCTGCACGCTGTTCTGCAGTCGTCGGTCGTCGGTCTCCTTGACGACGAGGCGGTCCACGACAACCTCGATGGAGTGGTTGCGGTAGCGGTCGAGCTTCATGCCGCGTTCCACCTCCTTCAGTTCGCCGTCGATGCGGACGTAGAGGTAGCCCTTCTTCAGCACAGTCTCGAAGAGTTCCTTGTAGTGACCCTTGCGGTTCTTGACGAGCGGGGCCAGCAGATAGACCTTGCGTCCGAGATAGTCGTGGAGCAGGAGCTGGACGATTTGTTCCTCGGTGTACTTGACCATGCGCTCGCCCGTGACGTAGGAAAAAGCCTCGCCGGCGCGGGCATAGAGCAGGCGGAGGAAGTCGTAGATTTCCGTTGTGGTGCCTACGGTGGAGCGGGGATTCTTGTTGGTGGTCTTCTGCTCGATGCTGATGACGGGGGAGAGTCCCGTAATCTTATCGACGTCGGGGCGCTCCATGTTGCCCAGGAAGTTGCGTGCGTAGGCCGAGAAGGTCTCGATGTAGCGCCTTTGTCCCTCGGCAAAGATGGTGTCGAAGGCCAGGCTGGACTTGCCCGAGCCGGAGAGGCCCGTGATGACTGTCAGGCTGCCTCGGGGTATGGTTGCGTCGATGTTCTTCAGGTTGTGGACACGTGCGCCGAGAACCTCAATTTTCTCCATTCGTGCCCCCTCCCTGATTGGCCTTGTCGTAGCCAGTGATGACGCTGATGACCTTGCGTATGTTGTACTTCTTGCCGTCGGCACCTCGGGCGCTGACGACGAGCAGATAGCCTCCGTCCTTCACCAAGCGGCCGTTCCAGCGGCCATCCCAGCCTTCGTTGACATCCGTCCAGGAATAAATCTTCTGCCCCCATCGGGTGAAGACGGCGGCCTGGAACGAGACGATGCTCTGGTGGCCATCCTTGGCCTTGAGGACGTCGTTGAAGCCGTCAGGCACTTCGTTGGGCGAGAAGGCATTGGGGAACTCCAGCTTGCTCTCGCTGATGGAGACCATGATGGGGGCGGCCTCGCCTTCCTCGGGGAAGGCTATGGTGTCGGTGCCCAGGACGAAGGTGGCATAGAGCTGGACGCAGAAGGTGCCGCTCTCCAGGAAGGTGTAGTCAATGTCCTGCTCGAAGCGGTGGACCAGCGGCTGGTCTTCCTCGCCCGAACGGTAGATTTTCCATTCGTAGCGGGCCGAGTAGTCGCCGAGGTTGCTGGGGTTGGCAGTGAAGTGGGCGACGAGGGGCGCGTCCTGGGCAGACGAAGCGTCAGAAATCTCTTCTCCCTCGACCGTGGTGTAACTGCCCGCGGGGGCTACGCTGGGGTAAACATCCTGTGCCCAGCCGAAGATAGGGGCTGCGCAACAGAGCAAAAAAAGAAGGGTCCTTGTCATCATACTTAATGTATTAACGTGCGAAGATACGAAATTATTGTCAATTGTCAATTGTCAATTGTGAATTATTTGCTATCTTTGTGGCCAAAAGAATAAAACTGACAGTTGATGAAACGCACAATAATGACAGTTTGGCTGTGCTTGGTGGCCGTTGCGCTGTGGAGCGCAACAGTGCGCATCGGAGTGCTGCTGCCCCTGAAGGAACAGACGGAAAGGGGAGAGACGATGGTGGAGTTTTACCGTGGACTGCTGATGGCAGTGGAACAGGTGAAGCAGGAGGGCACCAGCGTGGAGGTGACAGCCGTGGACTGCGGTTCGTCGGAAACCGCCTTGCGCGAGGCACTTCGCAATCCTGCGCTGGCGCAGTGTCAGGCCATATTCGGCCCGGTGGATGCCGTGCAGGTGACCACGCTTAGCGAATTCTGCAGGGAGCATCGGATACGCATGGTGCTGCCCTTCAACACGCCCTGCCCGCAGGTGTACAGCAATCCCTGGATCTATCAGGTGGGCGTGGCACAGGAACTGCTCTATCCCCAAATCACCTCGCTGGTGACCAGTACGCTGAAGGGGGCCAACTTCGTGTTTTTCCACAGTGGCGAGCGCGACGAAAGGGGGAAGGCCTTTACGACCCACCTGGCGCAGGTGCTGCGACTGAAAAACCTCTCGGTGAAGGAACTGAATGCAGGGGCCGACGAGTTTGCTTGCGACATGGCCCTGAACCAGTACAAGCAAAATGTCATCATCCCAGACAGCAGGAGCCAGGCGGCTGCCACCAAGCTGCTGGCCACCATGAAGGGCTATGCAGCCTCGCATCCGCAGTATCGCATCAGTCTGCTGGGCTTCCCAGAATGGGTGAGCTACACGGGCACGTTGCTGCGCGACTTCTACAAGATGGACACCTATGTCTTTGCCACCTACTATCGCAATCCGCTGAGCGGCCGCGTGGCCAAGTTTGAGCAGCAATACAAGGCCAACTTCGGACGTGCCTCTCAGGTGAGCTACCCCAGGGCCGAGATGTTTGGCTATGACCTGGGCTATTACTTCCTGCACGGCTATGCACTGCTGGGAATCGACTTCGACGAGGCCCAGTCTTCGCTGCAGCTGCAACCCATCCAGCACTCGTTCCGCTTCCACCGCGTGGGCGATGGAGGAGGCTTTGTCAACCAACACGTCCAGCTGGTGCACTACACGCCTAACCGCACAATCGAGACCATCCGATGAAGCGCTTCCTCCTTCTCTTTCTCATTGCCACAGTGGCTCTTCTGCCCCAATCGGCCTTTGCCCAGGTGGGGGAGTACCGCAGTGCGCTGGCGTTGGGCGTCAACGGGGGCTATGTGATGAACCGCGTGTCGTTCGACCCCAGTGTGAAGCAGGGATTCCACGGAGGAACCACGATGGGCCTCTCGCTCCGATACACTTGTGAGCGCTATTTCAAACTGCTCTGTGCGCTGCAGGTGGAGGCCAACTTCGCCCAGATGGGTTGGAAGGAGACCATAGAGACGAGCAGCGACACGTACAGCCGGACGGTGAACTACATGCAGGTGCCCTTGCTGGCCCGCCTGGGTCTGGGACGCGAGGAGAAAGGGGTCATGGGCTATCTGGTGCTGGGACCGCAGCTGGGCTTCTATCTCAGCGACAGCGACAAGCGGGGAGGAGAGTGGACCGACGAAACGCTGGCCCTGCGCCCCAACAGGGTGGTGGAGCAGTACGACCTGCCCATCAAGAATAAGTTTGAATACGGCATCACGGGCGGCCTGGGACTGGAGGTGAACACCCGTCGTGCTGGCCACTTCATGATAGAGGGTCGCTACTATTTTGGCCTTTCCAACATCTTCGGAGACGGAAAAGCCGATGCCTTCGGACGTTCGGCCAATGGAGCCATAGTCGCGAAGGCATCGTATATGTTCGACCTTTTCCGACGGAAATAAGTCGTCTCTCGGACGAGAGAGGGGCGGCGGAATTATCTCAGCCTGTCGAGCGAGCGCACAAGCAGCTCGTCCTTCAGTATGCCACGAAAAGCAAGGTAATCAAGAATGATGCACACCAGAGGCAGGGCTGCGGTGATCGAGGGACGGAACGAAAATCCGCTCCGATGAGCCATGAAGACGAGGAACCCCAACCAGGCATAGTAGCCAACGAGGAGCACCATGCAGAGGACGACGGTGCGCATCTGGAAGGCTCGCGTGCGGAAGAGGAAGATGCTCAGCAGCGTCAGCGCCGTCACCACCAGCAGCAGGGCAAAGAGAGCCCAGGGCGTGAACTGGTGGTCGCCTGAGGCGCAGATGCTAATCCAAAGGTTGTAGAGTTCGGCGTAGCGTTCGTTCTGGGCAGTGAAGAACTGTCCCAGGGGCAAACTCAGGCACACGACTCCAAGGATGGTGCTGATGAGCAGGTAGAGTGTCTGGATGCGCTGTATCATCAGTCTTCATCCGATGTCTCCGCAGCGGGGTTGCGGAAATAGACTTTCCCCTCAATGAACTCCTGTGTGGCAATGAGTGAGGGCTTGGGCATCTTCTCGTAGAAGCGCGAAATCTCAATCTGTTCGCGGTTTTCAAAAACCTCGTCAAGATTGTCGGTGTGGGAAGCAAACTCCTGAAGCTTCTTCGAGAGTTCCTGCTTGATTTCAACAGAAATCTGGTTGGCGCGCTTGCCGATGATGGCAATCGATTCGTAGATGTTGCCCGTATCTTTACACAGGTTCATGATGTCGCGCGTCACAGTGTTTGTGGGCGCATTGGTCTTCTTGTAATCCATTCTATTTTATTTAGTCTTTAATATCTTCAACTTTTGCCCCCTTCACGGCTTTTTCCGACTGGCGAAGGATGTCTTTCGCCTCCTTCAGGTACTTGGACTCGGGGAAGTCGTTCTCAAAGGCGTAATACTCGTCGATGGTGTCGCGGTAACGCTCGATTCGCTTCTCGATGACGCTCTTCGAGGCCAGCTGGTATTTTGCCCTGAGCACCAGGATGGAAAGCAGTTCGCGCTTCTCGGCAGCTGCATAGGGGTACTCGCGCAGCGCGTTTTGGGCTGTCACCACACAGGCTTCGTAATTGCTGCCGCCATAGAGGCTGTTGAGCAGGTAGGTGCCCAGGTTGTAATAGAGCTGGGCTGACAGGCACTCCTTTTCCACCAGTTTGTCCTGGAGCTGGAAAATCATCTCTTGGGTCTTTCCGCGGAGTGTGGTGTAGGGGTAGCGGTCGAGGAAGCTCTGAAATTCCTGCATGGCCTCCATGGTGCTCGACTGGTCGAGCCTTGGGTCGGGCGTCTGGTTGAAGAGTGAGAGGGCCGAATGATAATAGGCCTGCTCGACGTAAACGCCCTTGGGATAGGTCTGGCAGTACTTCTTGAAGTCCTGATGGGCCATGTCGTAGTTCTTGTTGCAGAACTCGCTCATGGCTGTCAGGAAGAGCGACTCTTCGCCATAGGAGGTACCCTTCATCGTGGCAAGTACGTCGTAGAGCAAGGTCGAGGCTTTGGTGTACTTACCTTCCATGAAGTAGGCTTTCGCAGCCTCGTATTTGTATTCGTAGTCGCTTGTCTTCTGCAGCTGCGAGTATTCGCCGCACGAGGTCAGCATTAGCAGCAGCGCCACAAGCGGCGTAAGCGATGTCTTGTTCATCCTTCTTGTATGTACGCGCATATTCGGAGCGCAAAGATACAACAAATAAATGAAAAATTAAAGTTTAGAAATTAAAAATGTTCGGCGAGGGATGATATTTAATGTTTTTTCACGCTTCTTCATCAAATCCTGTGCGGCAATTCCCCGTTCTCAGTTTTTTTTCTTATCTTTGCAGATACTATGTCACAGTTCCAGCTCACATCCCCCTTCAAGCCTACGGGCGACCAGCCGCAAGCCATCAGTCAGTTGGTGGCCGGTGTGGAGCGAGGCGACCCTGCCCAGGTGTTGCTTGGCGTGACTGGGTCGGGAAAGACTTTCACGATGGCCAACGTCATTGCGCAGGTGGGGCGTCCGACGCTCATCCTCAGCCACAACAAGACGCTTGCCGCCCAGCTCTATCGCGAGATGAAGGCCTTCTTCCCCAAGAATGCCGTTGAGTACTATGTCTCCTACTACGACTACTACCAG
>DGUV01000034.1:0-7211 GCA_002395775.1 Prevotellaceae bacterium UBA4301 | reverse complement strand
GACTACTACCAGCCCGAGGCCTACATCCCATCGACTGACACCTACATCGAGAAGGACCTCGCCATCAACGACGAGATAGACAAGCTCCGCCTGGCAGCCACCAGTGCCTTGCTTTCAGGAAGGAAGGACGTCATTGTGGTCTGCTCTGTCAGTTGCATTTATGGTATGGGCAATCCTGCAGCCTTCTACGAGAGCGTAGTCAGCATCCGGGTGGGGCAGGAGATGGACCGCAACGTCCTGTTGCGAAAGCTCTTGGACAGCCTCTATGTGCGCAACGATGTCAGTCTCAACAGGGGCGAGGTGCGCGTCAAGGGCGATACCGTCGATGTGGCTCTCGCTTACTCTGATAATATCTTGCGCATCACCTTCTGGGGCAATGAGATTGAAACCATCGAGGAGATTGACCCGGAGACCCTTCAGCGTGTGGCTTCGTTTGAGGAGTATAACATCTATCCCGCCAATCTTTTCATGACCACCAAGGACACTCAGGAAAGGGCCGTGCGGCAGATTGAGGATGATTTGGCCCGTCAGGTCGAATATTTTGAGGAGGAAGGCAAGTCGCTCGAAGCCAAGCGGTTGCACGAAAGAGTGACCTACGACGTGGAGATGATTCGGGAACTGGGCCATTGTTCGGGCATAGAGAACTACAGCCGCTACTTCGACGGGCGCGAGGCTGGCACACGCCCCTTCTGCCTGCTCGATTTCTTTCCGCCTGATTTCCTTATGTTCATTGATGAAAGCCACGTTTCCGTGCCTCAGATTAGCGGAATGTATGGCGGCGACCGCGCTCGCAAGGTCAACCTCGTGCAATACGGGTTCCGCCTGCCTGCTGCCCTCGATAATCGTCCCCTGCGATTCGACGAGTTCCAGCAGCTTACTCATCAGATTATCTATGTTTCGGCCACTCCTGCCGACTATGAATTGCAGCAGGCCGAAGGCGTTGTCGTTGAACAACTTATCCGCCCGACAGGACTTCTGGATCCCATCATAGAGGTCCGTCCGCGTGAGCATGAGGCCGACGACCTGCTTGAGGAAATCAATCAGCGCATCGAGGTGGGCGAACGTGTCCTGGTGACCACGCTCAGCAAGCGTCAGGCTGAGGAATTCAGTGCCTATCTCATTCGTTCGGGAATCAATGCCTGTTACATCCATCACGAAGTTGACACGATGGAGCGTGTCCAGATTATGGACTCGCTGCGCCGTGGCGAGTACGACGTCCTCGTGGGTGTCAACCTTCTGCGCGAAGGACTCGACCTGCCCGAGGTGTCGCTTGTGGGCATCCTCGATGCCGACCAGGAAGGCTTCCTTCGCAGCACCACGTCGCTCACGCAGACCATTGGGCGCGCTGCCCGTCACGTTCACGGCAAGGCCATCTTCTATGCCGACCGCATCACGCGTTCTATGGCTCAGTGCATCGAGGACACCAACCATCGCCGAGAGGTGCAACTGCGCTACAATGAGGAGCATGGCATCATTCCGCATGCTGTCAAGAAGGACCTCGCTCAGGCCGAGATGGGCAAGTCGCAACAGGGCGGCAGCGAGCAGACCACGATGCAAGGAAAGTCGGGCAAGGTGCAGCACCCGCACGGCGCACAGCATGATGTTGTCAGCTATCAGATGCCCGTTGTCAGTCAGGAACAGGCTGCCGACCCCATCACCGAGCACATGACGCCCCAGCAGCTTCGCAAGACCATCGACCACACGCGTCGGCTCATGCAGGATGCCGCTAAGAAACTCGACTTCATGCAGGCTGCCCAATATCGTGACGAACTCCTTCGCCTCACAGCCCTGCTCGACGAGAAGGACGAAACGGACGATTGACCCTGTTTGGAACTTTATGATTATCTGTACCCACGAAATAATGTAACACCCATGAAAACTGAGAATGACAATGTGAAAGAGAACAAGGAGGAGCGGACGTACCACTGTACCGACTGTGGCAGCGAGATACGTCGGCGCGACGTGTTTTGTTCGAAGTGTGGAAAACTGCTTGATAAGTATGACTTTGAAGAATAATATGGATATGAAAGCTATCAGTACTAAAAACGCACCTGCGGCCATTGGCCCCTATAGCCAGGCCATCGAGGTCAATGGTTTTGTCTATGCCAGTGGACAGCTTCCCATCAATCCCGAAACGGGTGAGATGCCTGAAGGCATTCAGGCACAGACACGTCAGTCTCTCTCCAATGCCCGCGCCATTCTGGAGGCGGCAGGGTTGTCGCTTTCCCGTGTGGTGAAGACTACGGTCTTGTTGGCCGATATTGCCGATTTCGCTGCCATGAACGAGGTGTACAGCGAATTCTTTGCCGAACCCTTTCCTGCCCGCAGCGCCTTTGCCGTGAAGGCTCTTCCCAAAGGGGCGCAGGTGGAAATTGAATGCATTGCTGCTAAATAATTCGCAGTTTGTAGCTCGCAATTCGGATTTATTTCCTACCTTTGCGGTAGATTTTCTGACAACAATCGCATGAAGTAGGCTGTGTGAACAGCCGGTGCATGGGATTGTTGTATTCTTTTATATGGCATTCCCAATGAGTTAACTAATTGTTCTTTAACTTATTGAGATTTTGTTATGGCAAAGCAGAAGAGATTTGTCAAAGTGTGCTCTTGCACACCCAAAGGGAGCATCCAGACGATGGATTCCCGAGTGTTGAACCTGCTCGTTGAAGAGTATGAGGCCACAATCGGACGCGAAAGCAATCCGCGGAAAATGGCCCAACGGGCTCTGGAACTGGGCGATGCTTGTGTGGCAGCCGGCTGCCCCATGAAGGCCATAAAGGTGTGGCGCGAGGCTGCCAGGCGGCTGGAGACAATGGACTACCGATGGGTGGCCGAACCCATTAATCCGTCGTTCGTTCGATTCGACGACCTTGTTTCGGCCAAAGAGGCAGTCACGCTGGGAAGGCGTATCGATAAGGTTTGGCGTCTGTTGGGACATCCCGAGATGGCCGTCTGGGCTCGGCGTATGAAGCACGCTTATGAAGAGATGTGGATGGACAAGTACTACATGGCACTTCCCTGAAACATCCCTTCAAATTTCCTCACTCTCCTTGGGAGAAGACTGAGGTATTAATCAATGAACCGCTGTGTAAGTCCCTGAAACTCGTCGATACGGCGGTCGCGCAGGAAGGGCCACCAGCGGCGCACCTGTTCGGAACGATGGAGGTCAATGTCGATGACGGCGTTGGCCTCCTCGTCTTTGGGGGCACGATAGAGGAGCTCGCCTTGAGGACCAGCCACAAAGCTGCTTCCCCAGAACTGAATGCCGTTGGTCTGGCCGCTGGGGTCGGGCTCATGACCTACGCGATTGACAGCAATCACAGGCAGTCCGTTGGCCACAGCGTGACCACGTTGGATGGTTGTCCAAGCCTCGCGTTGGCGCTCCTGCTCGTCGGGAGTGTCGCTTGATTCGTATCCGATGGCGGTAGGGTAGATGAGCAGCTCCGCTCCCTGCAAGGCCATCAGACGGGCACCTTCGGGATACCACTGGTCCCAGCAGACTTGCACGCCCAACATGCCCAGGCTTGTCTTGATGGGACGAAAACCGAGGTCGCCCGGTGTGAAGTAGAATTTCTCGTAATAGGCAGGGTCGTCGGGGATATGCATCTTACGATATTTGCCGGCTATCGAACCGTCGGTGTCGAAGACGACGGCTGTGTTGTGGTAGAGTCCTGCTGAGCGGCGCTCGAAGAGGCTTGTCACGAGCACAATGCCGTACTGACGAGCCAGTTGACTATAGAATTCCGTCGAAGGACCAGGAATGCTCTCTGCCAGATTGCAGTTGTTTACGTCCTCCACCTGACAGAAGTAGAGCGAGTTGTGCAGTTCTTGCAGGATAACGAGTTTGGCACCTTTCTCGGCCACGTCTGCTATATTGCGAGCCAGTTTCTGCTTGTTGGCTTCCACGTCAGCCACGCATGATTGTTGTATGAGGCCGACTTTTAACCTCCCCCTACCTCCTCCCAAGGAGGGGGCATGAGCCTCCTTGCATTCTTCTTGTTGCAGGTTCTTGCTATCCATATATATTATAAATGTATGATGTTTGAATTACTGTATAATACTTGTTGCTTATCTGATAAACCTTTAATCCTTTCATCCTTTCTCAATGCGGTTCATGCCCCCTCCTTGGGAGGGGGTAGGGGGAGGTACAACCCCCATGGGAAATTGCATGGTGCAGCAGTGCAGCGAACCGTGCTGTTCAATGAGGATGCGGCAATCGACAGGCACAATCTCATGCTTGGGGAAGGCCTGTTGCAGTTGTTGGCGTGCTTGCTCGTCAACCCTAGGACAACCGTATGTGGGCATAAGCACAGCACCATTGATGCAGAGGAAATTGGCGTACGTGGCAGGCAGACGCATACCGTCTTCGTCATATATTTCCTGAGCCATTGGCAGAGGGATGAGTTGGTAGGGTTTCCCTTCAAGCGTGCGGAACTCCTGCAGTTGCGCTTCCATCTTCTTCAGTTCCTCGTAATGCTCATCGTTCTTGTCAAGACACTGGACGTAGGCAATGGTGTCGTTCGGACACAGGCGTGCAAGCGTGTCGATGTGCGAATCCGTGTCGTCGCCTGCCAGATAGCCATAGTCGAGCCATAGGACACGCTCTACTCGCAGATAGCGCTTCAGGCGGTCTTCAATTTCTGCTTGTGAGAGAGGTTGATTCCTGTTGGGCGCAAGCAGGCATTTGCTTGTGGTCAAGATGGTTCCTCGTCCGTCACATTCGATGCTTCCGCCTTCGAGCACAAAGTCGAGGTGGTCTTCATATTGCCCATTCAAGACGCCTTGTTCCACGAGATTACGGTTAATCTGGTTGTCGAGTATGGCATTAAACTTCTTGCCCCATCCGTTGAATTGGAAATCGAGCAGAAGTGCGCCAATGGAGGTCTTCAGCGTGATGAATCCGTGATCGCGAGCCCAGGTGTCGTTGCTGGGGATGTTGTGAAGCGAAATGTTTGCCAACGCACGCTTGGGCAGGCGTTCGTTCAGCAATTGGCCAACGGCATCAGGCTCAGGTGTGACAATGATAAGACGCTCGCGCAAACTGATTTCCAAAGCCATGTGGATGTAGCACTCCGTCACTTCCTTGAGCGTGGGCGCCCAGTCGGTAGCTTTATGAGGCCACGTCAGTTGCACGCCACTCTGCATAGCCCATTCGGCAGGCAGGTGTGTGGCACGGATCTCGTTTTGCTCAGGTCCCACCAAACGTTCAGGTCGAATCTCTTTCGTCAAGTCCTCAATGATGGTAGTAGTGAGTTTGTAGTGTATGCCCATGATGTTCTTTTCTTGCTATTTGTTGGCAAAGATAGGAAATAATTTTCATAATTTGATTAAATGTATTAATTTTGCACCGCATTATAATATAATAATAAGGTATATGCGTAAGAACTTTGGACAGAAGGGTGTGTTTACGGCACCTCAACCCGTGCTTCTCATTGGCACGTATGACGAAAATGGTGTGGCTAATCTGATGAATGTGGCTTGGGGAGGACAGTGCAGCGAGCACCATGTGGCCCTGAATCTGGGTCACGAGCGTCAGACTCTGGAGAACATGCGTCAGCGCAAGGCATTCACGGTGATGTTTGCCACACTTGAGACCATGGTGCAGGCCGACTATGTGGGCATCGTTTCAGGTTTGAAGGTTCACGACAAGGTGGCCAAGAGCGGACTTACGCCCATGAAGGCCGAAATGGTTGATGCTCCTGCCTTTGAGCAGCTTCCTGTGACTCTGGAGTGCAAGCTGACCAGCGTGCGCGAGGAGAAGACCGGCGAAGTGCGTGTCGTGGGTGAAGTCATCAACGTAAGTGCTGACGAGAGCGTGCTTAACGAGAAGGGTAAGGTGGACTTTGACAAGATGCATCTCATCTGCTTCGACGAGGCCACGCTGAAGTATCGTCTCATTGGCGAGGTCGTAGGCAACGCTTTTGTTGAGGGTAACAAGATACGCAAGGCGTGAGGGAAATCTACTTGGCCGGTGGTTGCTTCTGGGGAGCAGAGCATTTCCTGAAGCAGATTCGTGGTGTGGTGGACACAGACACGGGCTTTGCCAATGGCAAGGACGACATCGTGTCCCCAACTTACGAACAGGTCTATACCGACCAGACGGGGTATGCCGAGACGGTGCGCGTCCGATACGACGAACACGTCGTTGGGCTGCGCTTCCTGGCGCGCATGTTCTTTCGTGCCATCGACCCCACCTCGCTCAACAAGCAGGGCGAGGATGAGGGGACGCGCTACAGGACAGGTGTCTATTATACCGACAAGTCCGACCTCCCAGTCCTTCGTGAGGTGTTTGAAGAGGTGGCAGAGCGTGTGAGTCAGCCCTTGCGGGTGGAACTGGAACCTCTGCGCCATTATTATTCGGCTGATGCCCGTCATCAGGACTATCTCGACAACAATCCTTCGGGCTATTGCCATCTTCCCCTTTCCTTATTTAAATACGCGCGTGAGGTTGAGCCCCAGGCTCCCTCGGCTTGGGACATGATGATAGGCGGGCAGGTGTATGATGCCTGCGATGCCGAACTGTTGCAGTTGTTGGGGGAGACTCGGATGCGTATTCGTCGCTTCAACGAGCTCCTGCCCAATGAGACCCATGAGATGGAGAGCCAGCTGTGCCAGTTGTTCAGGCGGGTGGGAGAGAACCCAATGGTTAATCAGCCCCTGCGTGTCGATTATGGTCGGAACATCCGCGTGGGCAATCGTTTCTTTGCCAATTTCGGGCTCACCATTCTTGACGAGGCTCCCGTTACCATCGGCGACGATGTCTTTCTGGGTCCCAATGTCAGCCTCTACACAGCTTGCCATTCCACCGACCCAGTGGAGCGCAACACGCGACGTGAGTGGGCCTTGCCCATTACCATCGGTTCGAATGTGTGGATAGGTGGCAGCGTGACCATTCTGCCTGGTGTCACCATTGGCGACAATGTCACCATCGGGGCTGGTTCCGTGGTGACAAGGGACATTCCTGCCAACACGGTGGCTGTGGGCAATCCTGCCCGTGTGATAAAAAGATTATCTGAATAAATTTGGTAAAACACACACTTATTCGTATCTTTGCACCCACATACTCGTTACAGCGTGAAAATTAAGGAAATTATTAACGCCCTTGAACGTTTTGCGCCGTTGCCTCTGCAGGAGAGCTATGACAATGCCGGCTTGCAGATAGGATTGACAGCGGAGCAGGAAGCCTCAGGGGCATTGTTGTGTTTGGACGTGAC
>DGUV01000072.1:1355-2794 GCA_002395775.1 Prevotellaceae bacterium UBA4301 | reverse complement strand
GCCCGTTGCCAGTGAGCCAACGAAGGGTCTCAAGATTCCCGAGGACGCTTTAAAGCCTATTTCATGGCTGAGCAGAGCTTATAGTCCTGAAGACATCAAGGCTGTTGAAGATGACATCAGCGCCATCCGTGGTGCCGGCTATACCTACAGGGATAATGCAAACTACAGTGTCGGTACCGATATGGAGGTGTTCAATACGCGTAACCTGCGTAATCTGGAGAAGAAGTACATGACCTCTTTTCTGGTCGACGACTACAATCCCGCTTCCGACCAGCAGTTCTTCTACAGCACCAGCGTCAAGGCCTTGAAGGACTCTCTGGCACTCGACATCGGCATAGGTTTTGGAGCAGGTATGTTCTCGGTCGATGTGGATGTAGCCTTCAACAAGAAGAGCTTCTCTACCCAGAAGAGCTACTATTCGATGATGCGCCTGAAGCAGAGCTATTTCTCGCGCGACCTCAACTACCTGAACCTGCGCGCACTGGTTTCCAACGCCGTAGCCAACTCATCGGTCGCCAACACCTACGTCAGCATTGATGCTGACTCTCTGGCCAAGGTCGTACCCCTCTTCAAAGAGGTCTATGCCCCCGGTTTCGCCGATGTGATGCAGAAGTTTGTCCGCAAGGTCCATTCCGCTTCGTCAGCATATACTGCCAGCGGTTACTGCCGCGAATTTATCGAGGAGATAGGTTCCGGTTTCGTGAAACGCTCCGTGTTAGGCTGCTCGCTGGACTATTACAACACGACCTCCATGGACTCCGTGTCTTCTTCGCTCGACGTGAAGGTGGCCCTGGAGTTGTCTGTTCAGATTAAATTTGTCAACATCCGTACCAATATCAGTACCGACTACAAGGAAGCTGCCGAGAAGTGCAACCGTAATTCAGAGAGTCATATCACCGCCCGTGGTGGCGATGTATCGCTCGTGACGGCTTTTACCACTGGCCAGGAAGCAAGGATAGACTCGCTGACACTGAAGAAGTGGCAGGCTATGGTGACACCGAAGGATGCAGCACTCATCGATATCCGACTCGTACCTATCTACGAGGTGATATACGATGCCAAGGCACGTAACATACTGAAAAGCTACATGGATAAATCATTACGCAACTACGAAGATGACTGAAATGAATACGTATCATACGACCCAACGGATGGAAAATAGCAAGAAACTGGCTATGAAGGGATTGCTTGGAATGGCATGTCTCATAGTATCTCTGTGTTTTGTTTCCTGTTCCGACGACCCCATCAGTGCCACGGCAGACACGCCTACCACGCTGAACCGTAGAGCCTATACCGATGAGCAGATCAAGCTGCAACGCTTAGGCTATGCCTATAACGCAGCAGGTAGCGTGATGGATGACAAGTACTTCACCACTTCACCCATCCTCGACATGCAACGTCTCAGGAGCTACGAGGCAACGTTAGGACTCATCATCAAC
>DGUV01000072.1:0-1160 GCA_002395775.1 Prevotellaceae bacterium UBA4301 | reverse complement strand
AGCTATAAGGCCCACATGTTCATCAAGCACATCATGGCCACCATGACCATGGACGTCGGCATGCTGCAGTGTCTGAATCTCGATGAGCTGGATGATGATAACAGCATCCTTGCGGCAGACTTCCGACAGGCCGTCAAGGCCCTCGTCGCCAAGACCGAGGACGGTATCACCGAGAACGATGCCAAAACCTTCTCCGAGAAGTACGGCACACACCTCGTCGTGTCTTCCAACTTGGGCGGTATGATTGAGCTGACGATGCAAATCGAACGCGACTCCTGCGTCGACAAGAGTTATACCATCAATCAGGTGACTGAGGTCCTCTTCGGCAAGGATGTCGTCAAGACCTCTCCTCCCTCTAAGGTCGTTGAGAAACTCGTCAGAAACACCGTTCAGTACGAAGGCCAGATCCAGGTCAAGGGTGGCACTCCCGAAGACTGCGATAAGCTTCACAGGACCTTCGACCATAAGAGTGCTGCTGCCAAGAAAATCGGTGATGGCGACTATTATGGTTGGGCCAATCGTATCAGCATCGAGCCCAACAGCTACAACGCCTCCTTCGTCAGCGGCCGCTTCCTGCCGTACTACCAGCTCTTTGAGAACGTTACCACCCGTAAGGTGATGCGCAAGGTCTTTGAGCTCTACCTGAAGCAAGAAGCCCCCACCAAGGAGCCTTACGAGGCTCCCTACGGTTCCATACCGGTAGAGGGCAACTACGGTCCGGATGTGAGAGTCGTCTATAATGGTTCCGACAAAGCCTGTATCCTCTGTAAGGAGTATGTTCCCTCCATTCGCAGCGACTCAACCTGTATCGTGGCCTATCCGCTGATTAAAGGTAAAGATGGCAATATGCGTCCCTACCTGTATTCCGGACTGTTCGTTGGCGATGAGAGCCACCGTCCCGGCCGCGTTATCTGGCAAGGCAGTGCATCGACATACATTCCCAACGACAGCATCCACGCCGAGAGCGACACCACCCACATCAGAAACCTCTTCGACAAGAAAACGAAGAGGCTGAAGAAGTTGTACTTCTACTGGGGAGCCGTTCAGCCCTGTCCCTGTCCTACCAAGACAGAGCAGCCGTTGGATTATCAGTCCGTCGTCGTCTCCGAACAACCCAGTATGGTGGCCGAGCCGATGAATTTTGCGAAGGTCGCCAGCAC
>DGUV01000001.1:21470-66917 GCA_002395775.1 Prevotellaceae bacterium UBA4301 | reverse complement strand
GTGCCGAGGCTGCCGTATTCCTCACACTGAACTACATTGAGCCCGAACCCGTGGTATTCGAAATCTCCGACCTCGACATTCAGGCTTCCGTTGAGTACGAAACCACTGAGGCCAGCTACACCGAGAAGTCGGTAAGCCTCACAGACGAACAGGTTGCCTCCATCCTGGCCGAGCTAGGTCTGGAGAGCCTGGAGGCCGCAGAGGTTTACGGCTACAACCCCACCACTGAGGAGTTTGTTGTCAACTATACAGGATTCGACGGATGGCGCGATGCCAACGGCGACTTCCACAACTGGTCTGGCAATGCCGAGGCTCCCATCTGCGTGAAGTACACCGACGGTAAGACCTATCTCTGCTACAACATCACCGGCTTGGAGGCTGCCGAGTACGTTGCTTACTGGGCCATCACCAACGGTGAGAAGGCCGTGCTCGTGAAGATTAACTTCAAGTACAACATTCCCGTAGGCATCAACGCCATTGATGCTGACCTGGAGAATGCCGTAATCTACGACCTCAGCGGCCGCCGCGTAAGCAAGGCCGGCAAGGGCGTGTTCATCATCAACGGCAAGAAGGTTGCCCTTAAGTAAACTGCAACCTCACAATGAAGGAAATCGCCTGCTTTGGTTCGTCCGAGGCGGGCGATTTCTCATTTTCTTCGCACATCGAATAAAATAATAAGGTATTCAGGCTGCATCTTTCCTTATTTTTAGTATCTTCGCACCCAATAACAAACCATGAGAAAATGAAACGCAGCGAACACATCCTCAATCTCTTCCGGCAGTGGGCCACAAGAACGGCCTTACTGGTCGGACTGCTGACCATCGTCACCCCCGCAACCCCGACGACCACCGTCCCCCGCATCACCTGGGACAAGTACAGCTTGATGGTGGACGGGAGGCGCATCGTTCCCGTCATGGGCGAAGTGCATTATTCCCGCATCCCGGCCGAAGAGTGGCCAGACGAGGTGAGGAAGATGAAGGAAGGCGGTGTGACCATCATTGCCACCTATGTCTTTTGGAACCACGTCGAGGAGGAGGAAGGCTTCTGGAACTGGAGCGGACAACGCAACCTGCGCCGATTCCTTGAAGTCTGTCGGGACGAACAACTGCCCGTGGTGCTGCGCATCGGTCCCTTCTGCCACGGAGAGGCACGCAATGGCGGCATTCCCGATTGGCTCTTCGCCAAGGGATGCAAGCCACGTTCCGAGGACCCCCTGTTTCTCACCTACGTTGAGAAGCTCTATCGGCAGATATTCACACAGGTGCAGGGACTGCAATGGAAGGACGGCGGCCCCCTCATGGCCTGCCAGTTCGACAACGAGTATCGCGGTAGCGGCTCCTATCTCATGGCACTAAAGCACATCGCCCTCGGCATCGGTTTCGACCTCCCCTTCTACACCCGCACAGGCTGGCCCGAACTCTCCACCCCCGTACCGTTTGGTGAGATGCTCCCGCTCTACGGCGACTATGCCGACGGTTTTTGGGAACGTTCGCTCAAGGAGACGGCAGGCAACTACTACAAGGCTTTCAACTTCAAAGCCTTCCGTTCCTCCACGGCCATCGCCACCGAGCAACTGGGCAAGCAGGAAGAACGACTGAACCAGGGCGACGAGCAATATCCCTATTTCACCTGCGAGCTGGGAGGCGGCATGATGGCGGCCTACCATCGCCGGCCCTACATCTATCCCGAGGATGCACTGTCGATGGCCGTTGTCAAACTGGGCAGCGGTTCCAACCTTCTGGGCTACTACATGTACCACGGAGGCACCAACCCCGACGGCCGCACCTGGCTCAACGAGATGCAACGCACCGTGGCCACCAACTACAATGACATGCCCGTGAAGAACTACGACTTCCAAGCCCCGCTCGGCGAGTTCGGACAGACCAACCCTCATTACTATCTGCTCCGCCCGCTCCACCTCTTCATGCAGGACTATGGCGAACTGCTGGCACCCATGGAACCCACCTTCCCCTGCCGGCAGGACCTACCCAAAGGTGACGACTCGGCACTCCGATGGGCCTATCGTTCGAAGGGGAATAGCGCCTTTGTCTTCATCAACAACTACGAACGCCTGCAACACCTCTCCGCAAAGAAGAACATCCGCCTGCAAGTGTGCGGTGTGACTCTCCCCAGGCTCACCATTCCCGCCTCCACCATCTGCATCCTGCCCGTCAACATCGGCATCATCCGCTACTCCACCGCCCAGTTGGTGGCCCACCGCAACGGCAAAGTCTATCTGCAGCAAATCGAAGGCATACCCACCACCATCGCCCTGCAGAACGGCAAGACCCTGCGCAACGTCCGTCCCCTTGGCGAGGACCGTCCCGTGTGCGATAGCATCTACCTGCTGACACCGCAGCAAGCCGGCCGCCTCTTCCTGCAAGAGACCGAACCCGCAGCCCCCACCCTCAGCGTCAGACACGAAAAGGTGAAACAGGCAGGCCCGCTGCGCACCATCCCCATTGGCATCAACAAAGTGGCCGAGGAGCCCACCGACGAGGACTTCGCCGATGCTGCCACCTACAAGCTCTCCCTCAGCAATGGCAATCCGCGGAGCGGTCGCCAGCTCCTCTCCATCGACTATCAGGGCGACTGTGCCCGCCTCTATGTCGGAGGACGCCTCGTGGCCGACCATTTCAACAATGGCCGTCCCTTCCTCTTCGGCCTGTGGCGACTGCCCGAGGGATGCCAAGAACTGGAGCTCCGCCTGTTGCCCATGCAATCCGACATGCCCGTGTATCTCCCTCGTGAGGCCGACCCCACCCCCGGAGAACGCATAAAATCCATCAAGATAATACAATAAAAAGAAAAAGCCGAGAATTTCTCGGCTTTGCGCTTCAGGATGGGCTTGAACCAACGCCCCCCTGATTAACAGTCGTAAAAAGTGGATTTTTGTGATTATATATGAATATTTTATTTCGTTGAATATCAATGCATTATAAATTTGGTCTCAAATTTTGAGCACGTCTTAATACGTTTAAATAAGGGTACGTGTGTTCCCGTGGTGTTCCCGAATTTGGATATTGACCTTTCATATATCTTTACAAAGTCCCCTTTTTTGCTTCCAATTCGTAACTACTATTTAGGTAGCATTAAATATGTGAGTTGTAAAAAAAATCCTTTATTTGTTTGGAAGTTAGAATATTTGTTGTATCTTTGCAAAAAGGTAATGACGATTACTGTAATAACGAATACTATTCCGGGATATGAGGTTTTACGATAGAGAAAAAGAACAACAGGTGCTTGGCGAAGTGCTTCACAGAAGCAAGACCGAAGCAAAGATGACAGTACTGATGGGGCGCAGGCGCATCGGTAAGACGGAGCTCTCGCTGAGATGCGGCGACGAGACAGTGTTGTATTTCTTCGTGGGCAAGAAAGCGGAGACGTTGTTGTGCCAAGACTATGTACGCGAGATACGAGAGAAGCTGGATGCACCGATACTTGGTACACCAAACACTTTCTCCGAGGTGTTCAGGTTCGTGCTACAGCTGTCAGAGAACCGCCCGTTCACATTGGTTATCGACGAGTTTCAGAATTTTCTAAAGATAAATCCTGCAATCTTCAGCGATATTCAGCGCGATTGGGACTTACATAAACGAAGCAGCCGCTTGAACCTTATTATCAGCGGTTCAGTGTTCACGCTGATGACCAAGATATTCGAAGATAAAGAAGAGCCTCTGTTCGGGCGTGCCGATGAGAAGATGGTGCTTGAGCCGTTTACCACGGATGTGCTAAAACAAATTCTTAAAGACTTCAACCCAGACTATACATCAGAAGATTTGTTGGCGTTGTATAGCATCACGGGTGGTGTGCCTTGGTATGTCACACTGTTGCTCGATAAGGGCAGGGCCAACAGGGATGCGATGTTAGCTGCATTGACTGAGGAGAACTCTCCATTTATCAATGAGGGAAAGAACATTCTGATTGAGGAGTTCGGCACCGACTACGTGACCTACTTCTCTATCCTGACCTGCATTGCCAGCGGCATGAAGACCCGTTCAGAGATTGAGAACGAACTTGGAAACAACAACATTGGTCCTTATCTTGTGAAATTAGAGGACTATCACAAAGTTATAACCAAGTCGCTTCCCATCTTTGCCAAGGAAAACAGCAAGAAGGTGAGGTATCAGCTCAATGACTGTTTCCTTATATTCTGGTTCCGTTTCTTCTACAAGTATCAGGCTCTTGTGGAGAATAAGGCTTTGAAGCCACTTGGCGAAATCATAGAGAGAGACTACAGTAGTGTATCCGGATTGATGATGGAGCGCTATTTCATGAAGAAGTTTCAGGAGGAAGGCCGTTACATCATCGGGAAATGGTGGGATCGGAAGGGAGAAAATGAAATCGACCTGATAGTTGTTGACCTAATTGGAAAGGAAGCCTGGATCTATGAACTGAAGAAACGAGGCTATCGATACAAGGAGAATGAATTTCGTGAGAAAGTAGACAAGGTGCTCGAGCAGACTCCCGAACTCCGCAAGATGACCATCCATGTGGGCTCGTTGTCACTTGAAAATATGTAAAATTGTATTATATGTAATTACTAGAGCTTTATATCAAAGCCTTTGTAAATCATTTCCGAATAATCTATTGATGATTTTGTGACGAAAGTTGTGGTTTATAGATAACACAAAAGATTTTGTGTCATAATGTGATCTGCTCTCGATATTCACTTGGAGACATTCCCATCACCTTGGAGAACATTCGAGAAAAATAAAGGCTGTCTTCGATGCCGACTTTGTAGCAGATTTGGTTGATGTGCATGTCGGTTACCTTCAGCATGTGGCAGGCATATTCAATTTTCAGACGGTTGAAGTAGGCCAGCGGACTACTGCCGATCTGTTGCTTGAAGAGTGCGGAGAAGCGAGTAGAAGAATAGCCAACGTAGGAGAGGATGTCCTGCAGGGTAATGCGGCGCTCAATGTTCTCCTTCATGAAGTGGATGGCTGCATCGACTACACCTAAATTCCTATCATTGTTGAAAGGACGGCTGCTGTGGCTGGCATCAAACTTAGCTGTGCTGCGATATTGGCGCAAATAGCGCAGGGAGGCCAGATAATAATGGAGTAGGCTGCTGGCATAGCGCAGATCCTCCAATCCTTCGCCAAAGTGCAGCGTGGAGAGGATCTCCTCGAAGATGTTGTTCCGGTTGCTGATATTGGAGTTCAATGCAACTTTTACTTCTTGCGGTTTGTCGGCACCTTCTGCATAAATTGATGAGTGCTCACCCTTGAAGTGTACCCAGTAAATCGTCCACTTGTCGCCTTCTATGGCTCCGTATTCATGAGCCTCGCCGGCTGGAAGGATGAAGTACTGGTTGCGATTGACCTGATAGGTCTTGCCACGCAGCCGATAGAACCCGCTGCCGTCGACACAATAGATGAGGACATACTGGTCGATGGCCTCAGTGCGAATGCGATGGTGGTGCTCGGCCATGGGATAATGGCCGATATCGGTAATATATAAGCTGCTCACCAAAGGGTCTCTTTCTTCCATTTCCAGGATCATCGGTGGTAAAATAACCGACCGCTCACCCAGGAATCCGTCTTTCTTTCTTACCATAAAGAGCGCAACAAAAAAAATAGATTAGCTTTTTATGCCTGCAAAAATAACGAAATTATTTCAGATAACAACAAAAACAGTAAAATAATCCATAAACCAACCTGCGTTTTTCTATATTCTCCTCGTGAAAAACCATCTAATTTTGCACCCGAAACAGTTTTTCATTTAAAAATTATCTATTATGCTAAAAAAGTTTACGATTGTTTTGATGCTGGCCCTTACAGCCATCAGTGTTCATGCAACTGGCGAAGATTCCAGTTGGGGTTGTATTTCTATTCAGAATCTGCAGGACTCAATGGTGATGCAGGAATCTTCAAAACCACCGACTCAGACGGAGTTTTCGTGCTGGAAGAAGTCAGTGTCGTTGCAGAAGGAATCAACTTCTGCGTTCACAATGCAGACTGGAGTGTCAATTACGGTTGGTCTGACGAGGGCGGCTCGGTGAATGCAATTGAAACTGAGGTAAAACTTGCAACCTCTACGACAGCAAGTGGTTGGTTGGATATTCCTGTGGGGACATACAAAGTGACATGGAATGCTAACGGAGCGCTGATAGGCAAGATCTGCACGCAGCCTGTGGGGACATACAAAGTGACATGGAATGCTAACGATCTTACCATCCGCTTCGAGAGCTTGTCAACGACAGCTATTCGCGAAGTCAGAATTCCTACAGGAATCCATGCCATCTATAGCCTTGGAGGCCATCGCGTAAACTCCAACCATAAGGGAATGATAATCATAGATGGAAAGAAATATATAAATAGGTAAGACAGGTAAAGTGAGATTAAATTCAGAATAACACTTGTTTCATTCAGATTTAGGTTAGTATTTTTGGTTAGGTTAGACTGAGCCGTGTGGCAGCGATGCCGTGCGGCTTTTTTATATACAAAAAAAACCGAAGTAAAATAGTCCATACGATAAAGGCTTTTTGTCTATAAAAGAAGTGCATTTTTTGCCGTACCTTTGCAGCAGAAAATCAAACAAATAACTAAAAACAACGTAATTATGCAAGGATTCAACAAAGGATTTATTTACTTCATCTGCCTGGTGTCGGCCATGGGCGGCCTGCTCTTCGGCTACGACTGGGTGGTGATTGGCGGTGCTAAGCCGTTCTACGAACTCTACTTCGGCATTGCCGACTCTGTGAGCAGTCAAGGTCTGGCCATGACCATTGCCTTGATAGGCTGCATGATTGGTGCCTGCACTTGCGGCTGGCTGGCCGACAAGATCGGTCGCAAGAAGCTGCTGCTGGTGTCGGCAGTCATCTTCCTGGTGTCGGCCATCATGACGGGTGCGTTCAACACGTTTGGCGCGTTCCTCGTAGCCCGCTTCTTCGGAGGCATCGGCATTGGCATTGCCTCCGGCCTCTCACCTATGTATATTGCCGAGGTGGCTCCCTCGGAGATTCGCGGCAAACTGGTCTCGCTGAACCAGATGACCATCGTGATTGGCATCTTGGCAGCCCAGGTCGTGAACTGGCAGATTGCCGACCCTATACCTGAAGCATTTACCCCTGCCGACATCGCTGCATCGTGGAACGGGCAGATGGCATGGCGCTGGATGTTCTGGGCTGCAGCATTTCCTGCTGCTGCCTTCCTGCTGCTGGCGTTCTTCATTCCCGAGAGTCCGCGCTGGCAGGCCATGAGAAGACCCACCCCCGACCCCTCCCATGAAGGGAGGGGAGTGAATACTGCTTCACCTGCATTTATTACACTTCAGAAGATTGGTGGCGAGGCTTATGCTGAGCGCGAGATGCAGGCCATTGCTGCTGCCAATGCATCGGCCAAGGAACAGGCAGGCCTCTCGACACTCTTCTCGAAGCCCTTCCACAAGGTATTGCTGCTGGGTGTGGTGATTGCCGTGTTCCAGCAGTGGTGTGGCACGAACGTCATCTTCAACTATGCACAGGAGATATTCCAGTCGGCAGGCTACTCAGTGGGCGACGTGCTGTTCAACATCGTCATCACGGGTGTGGCCAACGTGCTGTTCACGCTCATCGCCATCTTCACCGTTGACAAGCTGGGCCGCCGCAAGCTGATGCTCATCGGTGCCGGAGGTCTGTGCCTCATCTACGCCACTCTGGGTTGCTGCTACTACATGCACATCACGGGTTTCTTCATGATCATTCTCGTCGTGGCGGCCATTGCCTGCTATGCCATGACGCTGGGCCCCTGCACGTGGGTGCTCATCTCGGAGCTGTTCCCCAACCGCGTTCGCGCCATTGCCGTGGCCACCTGCACGTTTGCGCTATGGGTGGGCTCATCGACGCTCACATACACGTTCCCGCTGCTGAACAAGTCGCTCGGCTCTTACGGCACCTTCTGGATCTACGCCCTCGTCTGCCTCTGCGGCTTCCTGTTCTTCTTCCGCCGCCTGCCCGAGACGAAGGGTAAGTCGCTGGAACAATTAGAGAAAGAACTGATAACAAAGTAACAAAGTGACAAGGTAACAAAGTAACAAAAATAAAAAACTATAATTATGGTAAAAGCTTGGAGAGAAATAGTGACGATCCCAACCTATGAGGTGGGAAAGCCTGAGAAGAACCCGATGTTTCTGGAGAAACGCGTCTATCAAGGATCAAGTGGTGTGGTCTATCCATATCCCGTCATTGAGACCATGAGCGACGAGAAAGTCGACAAAGAGTATCTGGCCATCTGGCTGGAAAACGAGTACATCAAGGTGATGGTGCTGCCCGAACTGGGTGGCCGCGTGCAGATGGCCTACGACAAGATTGCAAAGCGCCACTTCGTCTACTACAACCACGTCATCAAGCCTGCACTGGTGGGACTCGTCGGCCCGTGGATCTCGGGTGGAATCGAGTTCAACTGGCCCCAGCACCACCGTCCGACGACCTTCATGCCTGTCGATACCTGCATCGAGGAGAATGCCGATGGCTCGGTGAGCGTGTGGGTGAGCGAGATGGAGAAGATGTTCCACCAGAAGGGCATGGCAGGCTTCACGCTGCGCCCCGGCTGTGCCTATCTGGAAATCAAAGGCCGCCTCTACAACCGCACCGACGTGCCGCAGACCTTCCTTTGGTGGGCCAACCCTGCTGTGGAGGTGAACGACCAGTACCAGAGTGTGTTCCCGCCCGACATCAATGCCGTGTTCGACCATGGCAAGCGCGCCGTGTCGACGTTCCCCATTGCCACGGGCACTTACTACAAGATGGACTATTCGGCAGGTGTCGACATCTCGAACTACAAGAACATCTACGTGCCGACGAGCTATATGGGCGTGAACTCGCGCTTCAACTTCGAGGGTGGCTACGAGAACGACACTCAGGCAGGCATGCTGCATGTGGCCAGCCACCACTTCTCGCCCGGCAAGAAGCAGTGGACATGGGGCAACGGTGACTTCGGACGCGCCTGGGACCGCAACCTGACCGACGAGACCACTCCCGAGGAGATGAAGCATTGGGGCATCGACCGTGAGGGCTTCCGTCCCTACATCGAACTCATGGCAGGTGTCTATACCGAGAACCAGCCCGACTTCACATGGTTGATGCCATACGAGGAAAAGATGTTCACCCAGTACTTTATGCCTTACCGTGAGCTCGGGGTAGTGAAGGAGGCTTCGAAGGATCTTGTGTTCAATATCAATGAAGTGGGTAATGATAAGGTTAAATTCAAGGTCTTTGCCACTTCCAAGCAGGTCGTCTGCATCATTCTGCGTAACGACAATGGCGAGGTATATTATAAGAAAGAGATGACGCTCAGCCCGGAGGCTGTGCTGACGGAGACGGTCGACGTGAAGGGTGCCCGGTTCGACGAGCTGACCTTCGAGATTGTGAAGACGTTCGTCTACGGGCAGCGCACCGTGCTGAAATGGCATGCCGAGGCAGACGAGATTCGTCCTATTCCCGACTCAGCCGAAGCAGCCCTTCTCCCTGAGCAAATAAAGACCAACGAGCAACTCTTCCTGACGGGTCAGCATCTGGAACAGTACCGCCACGCCACATGGCTGGCTACCGACTACTATGAAGAGGCGCTGCGCCGCGACCCCAACGACATTCGCAGCCTGAATGCAATGGGCCTGTGGTACATCCGCAAGGGTCGTTTCGCCAAGGCTGAGGAGTATCTGCGCAAGGCAGTGCGCCTGTCGCAGAAGCGCAACCCCAACCCTTACGATGGCGAACCGATCTATAACCTCGCACTTGCGCTGAAATATCAAGGCAAGGCGTCTGAGGCCTACGAACTCTTCTGGAAGGCCACCTGGAACAAGGCGTGGGCCGATGCCGGCTACTTCGAAGCTGCCAAGATCAGCACCATGCAGGGCCGCTACGAGGATGCCTTCGACGAGGTCAACCGCTGTCTCGTCAACAACTGGCACAATCATAAGGCTCGTGCGCTGAAGGCCGCCATCCTGCGCAAGCTGGGAGAGGCCAGCGATGCCCTGGCACTCATCGACGAGTCGCTGGAGTACGACCTTTTCAACTACGGTTGCCGCTACGAGCAATACCTCATTGAAAAGGACGAGGACATGTTGACGGAAATGAAGCATATGCTGCGCCGCTCATCACAGAACTACGACGAGGTGGCGCTCGACTACGTCGCTGCAGGACTTACTGAAGAGGCCCGTGCCTTCTGGCAGATAGCCATCGAAGAGGGTGCCGTCACGCCGATGACCTATTACTACCTCTTCGCCTTTTGCGGCGAGCAGGATGCACTGGCGAAAGCCGAAAAAGCCGACTCCGCCTACTGCTTCCCCAATCGCCCGGAGGATGTCATCGCACTCGAAGCAGCCAAGTCGCACAATCCGCAGGGAGCCCGTGCCCCTTACTATCTGGGTTGCCTCTACTATGCCGCCCGTCAGTACGACTTGGCCATCGAGAACTGGGAACGCTCGGCCGAGCTCGACCCGCAGTTCCCCACCGTCTGGCGCAACCTCGCCTTGGGCCGCTTTAATAAACAGAACCGCCAGCAGGAGGCAGTGGAGTATATGGAGCGCGCCTTCCACCTCGACGAAAATGACGAGCGCGTGCTCATGGAACTCGACCAGCTCTACAAGCGTCTGCATCGTCCGCACGCCGAGCGTCTGGCCTTCCTGCAGCAGTATCCTGAGCTCATCCGGCGTCGCGACGACCTTGTGCTCGAGGAGATCACCCTGCTCAATCAGGTGGGACGCTACGAGGAGGCCATGCAGAAGCTTGACAACCGTATTTTCCATCCGTGGGAGGGTGGCGAAGGCAAGGTACCCACACAGTATCAGATTTGCCGCGTGGAACTGGCCAAGGCTGCCATCATCGCCAAGGAATACGACAGGGCCGTCAAGTTGCTCTGTGAATGTCTGGAATATCCCCACCACCTCGGCGAAGGCAAACTCTATGGCGCTCAGGAGAACGATTTCTACTACCTGCTCGGCGTGGCCTACGATGCCCTCGGTCAGAAGGAGAAGGCCCGCGAGTGCTGGGAAGAGGCTACGAAGGGCCCGCAGGAACCAGCTGCCGCCATGTACTACAACGATGCCAAACCCGACAAGATATTCTATCAGGGCCTGGCCCTGCTGAAGCTCGGTCGCGAAGGCGAGGCCCACGGACGCTTCTACCGACTCATTAACTACGGCAAGCAGCACGTCTTCGAGAAACAGGTGATGGACTATTTCGCCGTCTCGCTGCCCGACCTGCTCATCTGGGAGGACTCGCTCGACACGAAGAACCTCATCCACTGCAAGTACATGCTCGCCCTCGGCTACTACGGCATGGGCGACACCGAGCACGCTGAGCGCTACCTGAAAGAGGTGGAGGCCCTCGACAACAACCATCAGGGCATCCAGCAGTTCCGCACGCTCATTGACACAAGACTCAGATTGTAGACTCTCTGTGAAGAACCGTTTCCCTGTAGCCGCACCAAAGGCCAGGGAAACGGTCTACTTCCCCACACTCATCTTATTTTCTTCAGAATAGGAAAATCGTCCATATATTCGGAGGACTTTCTCTATAAAACAGATGCAAAGATGTTCGTATCTTTGCAGCGTGAAAACTTATTATAATTAAAAACTTAAAGATATATTACTTCACTACAAAAAAGATTCCTCTTAGTGGTATTTCTCAATGTAACCGCATTGCTCGTGTTGGGCTCGTGCTCGGGCGAAAAACCTGGAGTCATTGACGACCAGCCTGCCGCAGTCGGCGTGACCAATGTGCCACTCAATGCGTTCACAGGTGGTAGCCAGACCATCAGCGGACTTGAAGATGGCACCTACAGCCTGCAGTTCTTTGCCAAAGGCAATGGCCACGGCTACGTGGAGGCCAATGGCCGTAAGACCGCTCTCGTAGCCTCGCCCAGCGTGCAGACAGAGGGCTTCGTGCGTGGCGTCAACGTCAGTGACGGCTCGTGCACGGTGAGCCTCGGCGATGCCGACGTCAGTCAGTTCTCTGCCATCCGACTCTTGAAGACCGGCGAGCCCTTTACGCTGCTCAAGGGCGGCGACGTCTCGCTACTCGCTGGAGCCAGGCATTCAGGACGAAACCGACATCCTGCGACTGGCCAAGCGTGCCAAGGCTGCCGGCATGCAGATTCTGCTCACGTTCCACTACAGCGACTATTGGACGAACGGCGAAGATCAGTTCCTGCCCCACGCCTGGGAGAACATGGATGCCGCGCAAATGACGAAGGCTCTCTACGACTTCACCTATCAGTTCATGGAGAAGATGAAGGCTCAGGGCACCACGCCCGAATACGTGTCGCTTGGCAATGAGACCCAAGCGGGCATGCTCTATCCCATGGCCGGACCGCTCACCACGAGCGATGCCGACTATCAAACGAAGGTACAGCATCTGGCCGACTTCTACAATGCCGGCTACGACGCCGTGAAAGCATCGTCGGAGCAGACGAAGGTCATCATCCACCTGCACGATGCCGGCAACAAGGACCTCTACAACTGGTATTTCGATCTGCTGAAGGAGTACCATGTGCGGTATGACATCATTGGTGCCTCCTACTATCCGTTCTGGACGGGCCGCGATGCGCGGAGCGTCTGCCAGTGGGCTGAGTACACTACGGAGAAGTTCCAGAAGGACATGCTCTTTATGGAGGTTGGCTACGCTTGGCAGTCGAAGGGTGCTGCCATGATGATACTCCTGAAGTACTACATGATTCGTGGCCACTTCCAGCAGGCCGAGACACTTGCCCGCGAGCTTACCCAGATGGAAGGTCGCGTCTATGCGCTGCTGCCCGACTACAACAGCATCTTCACCAAGGAGAATCTCGGCAATCAGGAAATCATTCTGCAAGTGCCCTGCAACAGTAGCTCTACCTGGACAGCCAACTACATGACGGCTGAGGTGCTGCCCAGCGACATGCCGTGGACCGAGAAGAGTCAGGGTTGGGGAGGATACGTCATTCCCTGGACGTTCTACGACACCTTCGAGACCGCCGACCAGCGTACGAAGAATCTTGTGGCCAGCTACACGAACACCTACGGACAGACCATCTCGCGCGAGAATCCCAATGGCGGACAGTTGGCTTACGGCGATCTGCCCCTGAAGTATGGCAAAGACCCCGACATGACGGGAGCACAGAGTGGCGTCGACCTCGTCATCTATCGCTATAGCGACGTGTTGCTCACGCTGGCTGAGTGCATCGTGAGGAACGGCAATGTCAACAGCGAAGCCATCGCTCTCGTCAACCGCGTACGCAACCGTGCCGGACTGCCCAACCTCTCAGAGACGCAGACCTCGTCGAAGGATGTCTTCCTGCGCGCCCTGCTCGCAGAACGCGGCCATGAGTTCTGGCTCGAAGGACTCCGCCGGCAGGATCTCATTCGCTTCGGTCAATATCACGAACTGGCCAACCAGCGCATCCAGGCTGCCAACGCCGGCGGCAAAAGCTACTTCACCGTGACCGAGGCCCACAACCGCTTCTGGATTCCGCAGACCTTCATCGACGAATCGCGCTCAGCCATCAAGCAGAACGCAGGCTATTAAGGAAGGCAAAGGCGCACGTGGAAACACTGCCACGTAGAAACGCAACGACAATCGCTGTCCGTACAATGTTCATTGAGAACTTGACGGACAGCGATTGTCAGGTTTCTGGGTGCAGGTCAGTCCCTACTGATAAATGTCGGTGGCGGTGGTGGCAGGCAGGGCTTCCTCAGTTGGGCTGAGCAGACGGCGCACATCGTCGGGGGTGATGGGCGTGGTGGGGGCGAAGGCAGGGCTTTCCATATAGCGCAGCAGACTGTAGAGCAACTGGCGCACCTCAGGGGCATCGCTGGTGAGGAGCGGAAAACTGCTCATGAGCAGGCGGCCCTTGCCCACACGGGCTTCGAAGAGTTGGGCCAGCCTGCGGTTGCTGACGAAGTTGTCGATGGTCTCCACGATGGGGGCGACGGGTGGCAGCGAGTCGAGCACCATGGCGCGGCTACCCTTCACGAGGCGCCACCACTGCCAGTCGCTGTGGCCCGCGTTGGGGAAATGGGCGAGTGCCGGATGGTGCTCGTTGCAGAGTAGTCCCATGGTGCCTGCTTGCTTGGGGAAATGGACGGGGCTCCAAAACACCGGCACAAACTTTCCTTCAACTCCTTTCACCGACGTGGGGTCGGGGGCGAAAAGCACGCGTTTGCCCCGACGGAGAGCCCGCAGAGCATCGTCGGCCGAGGCTGTGACGACGGTCTTCTGTTTTTTCAATCGGTGCTGGTCGATAGTCATGTCGGTCAGTATGTGCGGATAGACCCAGATGCTCCAGCTGTTGCGCCAAAGGGTGTTGGGGATGCTGGCGATGAGTTGCAGGTGAGAAGCCTCGCGAATGTCGCCGAGCGGCACCACGGCCTGCATGCCCTCTCCTTGGGCGAGGCAGCGTCCCGTGTCATCGACGAGTTGCCAGGCCAGGGGCCGGGTGTTGTCACCGCTGACCTCGAAGGAGGCTTCGAAGGTCTCGTTGTTTTGCCAGACGGCCTTGCTGAAGCGGGCCAGCGGCACCACGGGAGCGCAGAACTCACGGAAACGCTCGGGCGTGATGATGCCCTTCGAGTCCCAGAAGGCATCGAGGAGTCCCACGAGGGCCGTACCTTGCCCAGGGAAGTCGTGCAGGTCGAGCAGCTGGAAGCCGCTCTGACCAGGGGTCTTCATGGCGCGCTCGATCTCTTCTTTGTAGAGGATGGCGGCTAGTTGGCCAGATGCCTGCAGGTAGTCGGCAGCCTTGTGCAGGAGCCCCTTGGCCTGCAGGTCATTGCGGATGGCCTTCAGGTTGAGCGGGTCGAGCACTCCCGTGTACTTGCTGATTTCGGCTATGTTGGGATAGACGCTGTACTGGCCTATCTCGTGCGAGATGAGTGGCACGGCAATGTCCGCAGTGGCCTCGCGGTAGTCGCTGCTGAAGTCGGGTTCCTGCTCGTCGAAGATGCCCTGTCCGCGCACCCATCCGTGGTCAGTCCACTGCGTGATGAACACGTCGTCTTCAGGTTCGGGATGGCGGCCATGGCCCTTCTCGAAGGTGAACGTGGAGGTGGTATAGAGATGGCGCGGGTCGCTCTGCCGCAGGTTGTGGGTCAGCGCGTTCAGCAGTTGGAAGTCGGGTTGCAGTTCGTTGCCGCAGCTCAAGATGCAGAACGACGGATGATTGCCGTAGAAGCGCAGGATGCGACAGGCTTCATCGCGCAGAAAGCGGGTGGTCAGCGAGTCCTTGCCCACGTTGAGCGACCAATGGGGCAGTTCCACTTGCAGGTAGAATCCCAGCTTGTCGGCCACGCGGAAGGCAGCATCGGGCGGGCACCAGGAGTGGAACCGCAGGTGGTTGAGCCCGTAGGCACGAGCCGTGGTGAACACCTTCTGCCATCCTGCCTCATCGGTGGGCGGCGTGCCCGTGAGCGGAAAGATGCAGCACTCCAGCGTTCCGCGCAGGAAAACAGGCACCCCGTTGACGAGCAGGCGGTTGCCATCGGCCTGGAAGGAGCGCATGCCGAAGGTGACGGAGAAAGCGTCAATGGCAAGAGATGTGGGGTCGGGGACAAGAGATGCACCACGGTTGCGTGGTCTAACGGTGAGGGTGTAGAGGTGGGGGCTGAACTCGCTCCACAGCTGGCCCTCGGGCATGGGCAGCATGTAGCAGCCATCGCCCAGAGCCTTTGGACTGACGGGCTGGCCGTCGAGGAGGAAGTCGAGCTCTGTGGCGGCAGCCTCCACGCTGATGCGCACTTGCTGACGGCTGACGTCGGGATAGACCTGCACGTCGCTGATGGCAGGGACAAGGCTGAGCGTCATGCTGCCGAGCACGCCGTTCCACATAATCTGGGTGTCGTTGGTGTAGGAATGGGCCAGATTGTCGAACGAGATGTCGTGCTGCCGGCGGTTGTCGACGATGAGCGTCAGCCGATGTGTGCCTGCGCTGAGTCCGTCGGCCAGCGTGAACACGTGGGGCGCGACGAGACTCTCTTGCGAGGGGGAGAGCTCGAGACCGTCGACGAGCAGGCGGCTTTTCCATAGCACGCGCTCCAGACTGAGGCGCAAGGGAAGGCCGGCCATCGAGGCGGGGATGGTGACGGAGCGCTCGTAGCGTGCCTCGCCTATGAATGAATGTTTGCGCGTGAGGCGCGAGAGTTGCGGTTTCGAGAGTTGCGGCGCAAGGGTGTTGGGCGTGCCCAGGCCGGCATCGTCGAGTGTTCCGGGCAGCATCACCTCTTGCTCGTCGGCTCCGTCAGTCAGTACGCGCCACAGACCACTCAGGTCGATGGAGGTTTGGGCCCCGGCGGCGAGAGCTGCCATCAGGAAAATTGCAGTAAAGAGTCGTCTCTGAATCATGATAGTATTTGTATTGTTCTTTCTTACTGTGGCAAAGATAATAAATAAAAAGGAGACAGGCAAGGGGAGGGGGTAGGGAAAATGTAAAATTGTCCATATCTTTTTTTGTTTTTATCTATACCGGTGTCGCATGAAAAGGCTTAACTTTGCAGCGCAGAAACCTAATAAATAAAACAACAGGAAATGATGAGCAAGAAAATGCTGATAATGGCCGTGGCCTAGCTGTTGGCGCTGGCCGCACAGGCACAAAGCGACATCTCGCTCGACAGCGAGTGGCAGCTGACCATTGGGCAACGCAAATACAGCGTGCAGGTGCCCCATACGTACAACGTCATGGAAGGGTTGGAGGACTATGCCGGCGAGGCCTCGTACAGGCGCTCGCTGCCCGTCACGGCCGACATGAAGGGCAAGACGGTGCGCCTCTGCTTCGGTGGGGTGTATCATGATGCCACGGTCTACGTGAACGGCCAGAAGATGGGTGAACACCTGAACAAGGGCTACACTCCCTTTTCGATGGATATCACTTCTGCATTGGATTTCAACTGCGAAAACCAGCTGGAAGTGCACACCTCAAATGCCTATACTGTATAGTATACAATCTTATTCTACTTCTACCAAATAGCGATTGGAGGTAAACATGGTTGACACGTATTTTAATAGCATATAATTACGGTAATTATATATTATTGTAATAGCATATTATGATAATGTGATAATTGTATAATATAGTATTATATGCAATTACTAGAGCTTGATGATGAAATCACAAAGGTCAGGAACTACTGCATCGCTGGTACCATTGTCATCAATGTGCTATTTGCCTTTCTTGCTTTCTCTTTACGAATGTAATTTTTACTTGTTTTCCTTCATTTTATAGCATCTATAGGAGCCTTTATCACTTTGTTCTTGACAACAAATGACAATCTGTAAGCACGTTTGGAGACGCTGAAACCAGGGGCTGTGTGTTCCCTATGTGTTCCCGAGGGAAAAATAAAAAGGAGTTAGATTTCTCTAACTCCTTGATTCTTAAGGCGCTTCAGGATGGGCTTGAACCAACGACCCCCTGATTAACAGTCAGGTGCTCTAACCAACTGAGCTACTGAAGCAGTGTTTTGCTGAATGCGAGTGCAAAGGTAGAAAGAATTTTTGAATGCACAAAATAAAATCCAAAAATAATCACTATCTTTGCAGAAAATTTATTCATCATGGACAAAGTTATCGGTATTGGCAATGCTTTGGTCGATGTCCTGGTGCGACTGCAAAGCGATGCCGAACTCACGAAGCTGGGCCTCCCGAAGGGTGGCATGCAGCTGATTGACGACGCTGCACAGCAACGCCTCGCGCACCATCTGGCACAAACGTCCACAGCCCGCGCCACGGGCGGCAGTGCCGGCAATGCCATGCTGGCCCTGGCCAATCTGGGAGCGCAGCCAGGCTTCATCGGTTGTGTGGCCGACGACGAGACGGGCCGCTTCTTCCGCGACAACTGCCGCGAGACAGGCATCGACGCCCGGCTCATCCTGCGCCAAGGACAGAGCGGCGTGGCCAACACCTTCATCACCCCCGATGCCGAACGCACCTTTGCCACCTACCTGGGCGTGGCCGGCCAGTTGTCGGCCGACGACATCACCCCCGAGCTCCTCTCAGGCTACCAGTTGCTGCACATCGAAGGCTATCTGGTGCAGAACCACGAACTCATCCGCCACATCTGCCACATGGCCAAGCAACAAGGCATGACCACCAGCATCGACCTTGCCAGCTACAACGTGGTGGCCGACAATCTGGACATGCTGCGCCAGCTCGTCGCCGACTACATCGACATTGTCTTTGCCAACGAGGAAGAGAGCGCCGCCTTCACCCGCGGCCTGCCGCCCGAGGCCGCCCTCCGTGAGATAGGCTCCATGGCCCGCGTGGCCGTGGTGAAGCTGGGCAAGCGCGGCGCCTCGGCCATGCAGGGCGGACAGGTGGCCCTGGTTCCCGGCAAGACGGTGGGAGTGGTAGATACCACTGCCGCAGGCGACTTCTTCGCAGGCGGTTTCCTCTATGCCTATGCCCGCGGAGCCTCCCTGCAACAGTGCCTGGCCATGGGCTCCCTGCTTTCGCAACACATCATTCAGGTCGTGGGCACCCGTCTGCCCGCCCCCACGTGGGACACCATTCGCCGTGAATCTGCAAGGATAGTCGAAAATTAAGAATTAAGAATTAAAAAGGCGATAAAAGTGAAACGTATACTATTCCTTTCCCTCATTTTCTCATTATCTCATTCTCTCATTCTTTCCGCACAGCGGACCGAGAGCCACAATGCCGAGATTGGGCGCCACCTCGAACTCTTCGACGACATCTATCGCCAGCTCGACCTCTACTACGTCGATACCCTCTCGGCCGACACCACCATCCGATGGGCCATCAAGTCGATGCTCTCCCACGTTGACCCCTTCACCCAATACTATCCCGAGGACGACGACGAACTGCGCCAGATGGCCACGGGCAAGTACGCCGGCATAGGCAGCATCATCCGCTACAACCAGCAGGAAGAGCGCGCCATGATCGTCGAACCCTATGAGGGCAGCCCCAGCCAGCTGGCAGGCGTGCAGGCCGGCGACATCATCCTGAGCATCGACGAAACCGATGTCCTGCGCAAGCCCACCGACGAAGTCAGCTCCATGCTTCGAGGCGAACCCGGCACCAGCTTCCAACTGCGCGTCAAGCGCATGGACCACCCCCAGCCCCTCACCTTCCGCATCACCCGAAAGACCATCCAAACCCCCACCGTGCCCTACTACGGCATGGCCACAGACAGCATCGGATACATCTATCTGGCCAACTTCACCACGGGCTCCACCCAAGTCATGCGCCACGCCCTCTCCGACCTGCGCTCGCAAGGCATGCATCAGCTGGTGCTGGACCTGCGCGACAATCCCGGCGGCTCCATCGACGAAGCCGTCAACATCGTCAACCTCTTCGTGGACAAGGGACAGAAGGTGGTCTATACCAAAGGTAAACTGGCCTCGGCCAACCGCGAATACTTCACCACCTCCGAACCTCTGGACACCCAGACCCCCATCGTCGTCCTCGTCAACGGCAGTTCGGCCTCGGCCGCCGAAATCCTCAGCGGGAGTCTCCAGGACATGGACCGCGCCGTCATCATGGGTAGCCGCACCTACGGCAAGGGCCTGGTGCAAGCCATCCACGAAGTGTCGGATCGCGGCAACCTCAAGCTCACCGTCTCACGCTACTACATTCCCTCGGGCCGCTGCATCCAAGCCTACGACTATCGCCACCTCACCGCCGACGGCCGCGTGGGCACCGTGCCCGACTCGCTCACCCGCGTCTTCCACACCCAAGGCGGACGCGAAGTGCGCGACGGCGGAGGCATCAAGCCCGACGTCGAAGCCCAGCAGGACAGCCTCCCCTCCATCGTCTATGATGCCGTGCAGAGCGACCAACTCATCGACTTCGTCACCCGCTACACCCACGAGCACCCCACCATAGCCCCTGCCTCGCAGTTCCGCCTGGCCGACGACGACTACGACCGCTTTGTCCGCCACATGGCAGCGAGCAAGTTCGAAAGCCATCGCCGCACCGACGAGGTCATGAAAATCCTGCGCGAAGCCGCCCGCCTCGAGGGGTGCTACGACCGTGCCGCCGAAGCCTTCGACACCCTCGAAGCCCGCCTGCGCCCCGACCTCGAAGGCGAACTCCTGCGCCACCGCGATGCCATCCGCCCCTACGTCGAGGACGAAATCGTCTCGCGCTACTACTATCAGCGAGGCCGCACCCAGCACCTGCTCCTCAGCGACCGAGTCTTCGACCGCGCCGTAGAGCTCCTGCGCAACCCCGCCCGTTACCACAAAATCCTCCACCCATGAGAAGAAGACGCAACATCCGCAACGCCAACCGGGGTTTCCTCCTCGGCATAGCAGCCCTAGCCGTCATGGTCATGCTCATGGTGGGCCTGTTCCTCTACTGGAGCATGCCCGCCCCCGCGCAGCCATAAGCCCCGTAAGGAATATCCACAAAACACCCTACGGGGTGCACAATTTTGCTTATCTTGTCCAATCTTTGCCTTACTCCCTCCCCGTTAGAATGGTCCCGTCCAGGGCGAATCCCTCGGCCGTAATGGAGAGTTGGTTGCGCCGGCAGTTGTTCCAGAAAGTGACGGTAGCACGTCCCTCCTCGTCCAGTTTCAAGTTGGGATTCCAATAGAGCGTGCGCCGGTAGTCTTGAGGGGCATCTGGCAGGGGACGCTTATCATATTGCGGCTGGTAGAAATCCTCACATGCGTTGTATCCAGGCATGTATAGGAAACGGTCCCGATAGGCCACACGCGTTCCGTCGTCGGGAAGAATATGCAGGTCAACGGCCACTTCGGGTTGGCTGGACTGTCGGTATCGCTTGTCTCCCTCCTTGCGCGGGGAGTAGTCGGTGAAGACATATATGCTGTCGAGATGGCTCAACTGACGGGAGTAATAGACGTTTCTGGAATCCATGTAATGCGAGTCGTTGTAGTAGTTCCATCTGGGTTCCATGATGTATGAGCGGTTTTTGATTCCCATCTCTCCGATGTAGTTAGCAGCAATGGCAAGCATGAAATTTTCAGTCCAATAGAGCACTGGGGGATGCATGCCTGCATCGACGACGTCATTGAAGGCATCGTAGGCATCGAGTTTGAAGGCTGGCGACGTGCGGTCGAACCCCCTCAATCCGCCTCTTCGGTTGCGGACTGTCACCTCACGCAGATATACAGTGCTGTCCTGACGGAATTCGCCCCTGTTGTCATCCCCCTCCCGTGTCACCGCTTCACTTGTCTGGTAGAAGTTGTACGGCTTCACGAACCGTGGATAGGGGAAATAGAGGCGAACCAGGAATTCTGGCATGTTCCTGAGGTTGGTTTCCGTGTCGCGGACTATCCATGGGTATCTGTCATGCTTCGCCCATTTTTTGTTTTTCTTGAATTTCTTTTTCCACCGGCTACTGTCCGATGCGGCAAGGTGCATCATGCAGGAAGTATTTGATTCGGGTAGAGGTATGGTGAAGTACCCATCCTCCGTCATCATCTCACCTACCACGAGGTCATGGCCAGGCTGTATGAATTCGGAGTGGACCAGCACCTCTCTCCCAAGGCGGGACTTCTTCCTCAGTTCCTCCTGATCCGTTCTCCCTATCTTTTGTGATGGGGCATCATCTTCCCAGAATTCGTCTTGTTCTTCTGCTATTTCGTATGGGTCATGCATGAAATAATGAGATCTCCCCATTAATGTGATTGGCCCCGACCCACGGTTCGAGGAATAAATCCCAGTAGGAGCAGAGGACAATGCATCGCCCATTTGCGACTTTTGTATGAAATCCCTTGTCGACTGCCAATGGGACTTGTCAATCCTTGCAGGATCATAGGGATATTTCGGTGCAATGTACGCTTTATATACGCCTCCCGTGAGTAAGCGGTACTTCTCCATGGGCTGTTTCTGTTCGAACGTGTGCGTCAGTTCGTGCCACTGGAAGCGTCTCCATCCCTGTGTCATCATGAGCAGGTCGAGGTGGCGCCGATGTTCCTCGTCATCCTTCTCAAAGTAGTAGCCCGGCTGTTCCACGAATCCCTTTATCTGGCTCGACAGCAACAGTTCGGTGAGCAGCGAGCCGTCGTCGTTGGTGGGTTCGGACAGCGCTTTGTCATGCACGGCCAGCGAGATGCATCCCTGCCGTCGAGCGTTGATGTCCAGCGTAATCTGGCTGTATGGCTCTTGCATCTCCGATGATATTCCCCCGAAGGAAAGGTTCCGCATCAGCAGTCCCTCGTGCCGTACGAACGTAAGGCGGTCGGCCCACACGCGGCCCTGCCGGTCATAGACGGTGACCTGTGCCACCCCGTCGGGCAGAAGGCTGAGCGGCAGACCGATGTCGGTCCGAGTGATGGTCTGTTGGTGCCGGAGGATTCCGCCCGAGAGTATGGTCATGCCCAGCGAATCCGTTGCGGCCAGGCCCCTTGCCTCGACGTGCAGCCGCAGCGAGTCCCCGGCCTGGCCAATGCTCAGTGCCACCCCGTCGGCCTCCGCCTCAGGGAGTTTCGCCTCGCTCTTGTAGCCCTGTCCCCATGTGAACTCAGCCTTATATTTCTCTTCAGTCTGTCCCTTCAGGGTCAGCACGCCCCGTCCCCGATGCTCCGTCCGGGCTCGTGCCACCTCCTCGCCTTGGCGGTTGCGTACGACGATCGTCACCTCCAGATGCTCTCCCTCATCCGAGCGGGCCTCGAAGGCAATGCGCTGCTCCGTGCCTGCCACCCAGCTCCCTCCCTCGGGAAAGAACGAGACCTCCGCCTTGGGTTTTTCCTCCTTCGTCCTATAGTATCGGCGCAGGGGGCGCAGCGTCATGTCGTGGGCATAGTCGCCCGGGGTGGAAGGCTTCTTATAGACGGGGAACACGCGGCTGTAGAGTTTGTCATAATCGCGGAAATACTCCTCTTCCATCTTGCGGTTGAAGAACCAGTACTTCGTCCGGTCGCTGTGCTCATGCTCAAATACACCCCAGTTGAGCTGCCAACGGGTGTAGGCCCGGAGCTCGTAGTATCCGCAGTAGAGCGTGTCGCTCAGGCAGAACGAGCCATGGGCCTGCCCGTCCTTGAGTTTCAGTATCTGCCTTTCGATGAGATATCCGTCGTTGTCCAGCAGTTCGGTGTAGAGCACGCGGCTCATGTCCGAGGGCCTCCCGTTGTCGCTCCTTACCACGTATGCCTTGTAGAAGACGGTGTCGCCCTGGAAGTAGCATGAGTTGTCCATGTGGACAAACGTTATCTCCTGAGGCAACAATCGCGATTGCACGTCCAGCCTGTCCGCCCAGGCTCTCAGTGTAGTCGGGTTGTTCAGCGGGTTCTGAGCCAGTATCAAAAGTGAGAACAAACACAGCAGAAGGGAAATACTTGCTCGGTTCATGATAATACTTTATAAAAAGATATGGCCTTTTGTCAGTTCTGCTGATTGATGAGATTCACCACCACCTTCACCATCACGTCCTTTTCCTCCGTTTTGCTTTCTGCTATCATCAATGTCAGGGCCACGAGATTAATCGCTCTTTTCCCTTCAATCTGAACTTGTGCAATTTTTGCACAGGTTGAATTTTTCTCTAACTCGTCAGCTTTATAGATATTATTAATATGACGAACTATCGACGTCCTATCTGTTTGGAACAGTTCGGCCATCTGAGACTGCGTCAGCCACACTGTTTCGTTCTCCAGACGGACATCAATCTGCGTCTGTCCGTCCTCACTTTGGTATATTACTATCTTATTCTCTTCCATATTCATTTCTCGTCCACAAATATAGTGCAAATCGAATGATTTCACAAATTATGGTGCAATGAATTGGGAGACATGCTTGCATATTCCCCGTGAATTGCAACGAAATATTTCGCTATTGCTTTATTATTTTTTTATTTCCCTGAATATATATTCCTTTCGGGAGCACAGAGCGTGCAGAGGAGACTGAGGACGCAGAGACCTTACGTCCGCAGAGGTCAAACAATTCCTCTGTGAGTTCTGTCTTCTCCGTGTTCTCTATGAATTCAATTCCGTTCGTATCCCCAGCGGTGACGTTGCCCGTGAACTGGCCGATGAAGAAGATTGTGCCCGTCGACTGCTCACTGATGATGTATAGGAAGGGACGAGTCGCATAGAATTTTGCAAATGGTGGCATACCTTCACTCACTTCGATGACTGTGACGGCGGCAGCCTCTGTTCCCTGCTCGTCGAGCTTGATCTTGGCCACCTGGAACATATTACCAATGAAGATTTCGTCCCCGTTGCAAAAATAGGGGAACTCGGCATTCGGCGTGAAGGCGGAAGGCATACCCAAGTCGGACATCGGCTTGACAAGATTGATGTTCACGTCCGTCTCGAAGCGGGGCAGTTTCAGGTCGATGTCGTACTTGCGTCCCTTTATCTGCCAGTTCTTTCCGTTAAGGCCTTCCAGCACATCGGCGATGGTCTTACCTTCACGAGGCAGGTACACCGTCATGCGATAGGCTCCGTTGCCATAAGGAAGGTTGATGGCCTGATAGCAATCGTTCTCGGTGTAGTCGATTTCATTGCAATACTTATTCATGATAGGCACTTCGGGGCCTCCTCCAAAGGCTTCTTCCGTTGTCTGCGTGACATCGAAGGGGTCACTCCACATACCCTTGAAATAGAGCGCATTCAGCAGATAACTTACGGCCTTTGGATTGAAAGATTCTTCATCGAAGATGCTTCGTATCATGCCCTCCGTGTGGTCGTTAGCCCATTGGTTGATGACGTCCATCGTCTGCCCATCGTTGAAATCGCGACTTTGCGGTTGAGCGTCGTAGAAGTCGTTAGCTTTCTCCACAAAACCGTTTTGCAGATAGTAACCCTTGCCTGCGTTCACGAAGATGGTGTTGGCGATGAGTGCTTTCGTCGTGGCGTCAAGGCTGTTGGCCTCGGTCAGCATCTTCCGGCAGAAGGCATTGATGGCGTCGGCACCTGCCTCCCCGAATCCCAGCGTCTGATTGATCTCCTGCTGGGTCTGTCCTGCCGCTCCGTTGTTCAGCATGCCCAGGGCGTAGGTGATGCTCAGGGGCGAGATCACGCTGCTCTTCTCCCCGCGAGTCTCACGGAACAGATTGAAGGCAAAGTCGTTATTTCCAGCTATCAGTTGCCGTCCACCGTCCGTCAGTTCTATCTCCTTGGGAGCATAGAAGGCAGAAGCATCAAACCAGAAGTCTCCCCCTTGGACGTAGGCCAACTCCTCGTAGTCGCAGATGCAGGTGGGCATATCTTCGAGAAGATAATGTACAAGTCCTTTATCCTTGAAACCTACACCCTCTACGCCAACGGCTATATCGTATGCCTTGCCGCCGGGGTTAACATGCTGGTAACGATGTCGGCGGAACAACTGACCGTCCTCCTTTATGGTTTCGTCAACACGAGTGAATTCCGGCAAATTCTCAGCATCGTACTGCAGTGTGAAGTCGATGATCAGGAAGTCCTTCTTGTCACCTTGATAGTCGTACATATACACTCGCCCCTCTTCGTCCTCGCGGAAGGCTCCGAAGTAATATTTCTCGAACTCTTGCTCGTCCGACCTGTACATCTTCATATACTGACGTCCGTCGATGACCGTGTCACCATCTAACCAATACCACGACCTCCAAACATCTTCTTTGTAATCTGTGTCTCCAGTCCGCTCGAAGTGATGATAGGCATAAGTCCAAGTCTTCCCCTGTTCCAACATCTTTCGCTCGGGAACATCAGCATTGGCCGTCAGGCTAAATACTGCCGCAATCAGGAATAATACATACTTTTTCATGGCTGTTTCTTTTATAATTGTTGTTAGATATTTTCTTTATAATCCCAGACTTCGTGTCTTCTTGCATGGTTATCGTCACAAATTTCGGAAATATGGCTTTATGCTCCAAATTTTAATTGTTAAATAAATTGACAAAACTTGACTGGAGGCAAAAATCTGCGATTACGCGCGTCCGATCGCCTGACCCCTATTTATTATATAGGAACCCTCCCTCGCTCGTCATTCCATTATCTCTTTTTATGGCGTCAATCTTCTGTATCACAGACTCAACATTGTCATAGTAGATGGGATTACATAAGAGTTTGCCCTCCCGGTCGAAGGTGACATGTTCGTTGTCCCCCATACCTGTTTCTTCGATGAAACGTCCGAAGTCCTTGTCGCAGAGTCGTATGAATGTTTCTCCTTCGAGTTCGTTTTTTAGCAGTTCCGCCAGTTCGGGCAAGTCTCCGTAGTCTGCGTCAATAAGGAATATGGACTTCAGGTCTTCATTATCTCTGAATTTACTGAAAACAGGAACTTTTTCCTTAAGGCGTTTGATGAAACTGGTTGTCGGACGAACGGGCACCACATTGATGTATTTTCCCCGATAGGGGCCGATGATTCCGTCCACGTCAGGTGTATTCACATACGTCTCGCCATAGGGCCTGTTGTTCATCTCCATGGAAGCCTTTGCGATGTCAATCAGGAACGAGGGGTCCTGGCCGCCAAAGAACTTGCGGACCTGTTCGTGCAACAAACTTTCATTTCCGACTATGGATGAATTATAGTATGAGAAGGGCCTGAGACTCAGGACATCCGAGCCCAAATTGCGGAAGCCCGTGTCAGTCATGTAGCGTGTGGAGTCGTCGATGCTGATGTCGCGCAGGAAACCGTATCCCTCACATTCCTCCTTGGTCGGTTCCCTAAGGATGATTCCTTCGGGATGGCTGTCCTGATATACAGTCCTTTCATCGTCCTGCCGTACTCGGAAATACCTCACACGGAATTCGTCGAATGTCACTCTCGAATGTTCGTGCAGCAGGTGGTTCTCCCATGGGGTCAACTGATACTTGTTGGCCAGATAGTTGTGCAAGGTTTCCCACTTCGTCTGCAGGGAATCCAGCATGTGGAACATGGTCTCCCTGTCCCTCCTCCTGCATTCATCCCAGAACCAGTTGTCGTAGTAAACGTACGGAGGCTGTGCCCTGAGCAGGTTGGCATGCGTGTCACGACCCTGGGCACTTACGATGCGGGCGGGCAGACTCCAGCTATGGGGCTCAATCTCTACATACAGCGTATCCCCTGGCACGGCATAATAGCATGTTGCTGTGTTGTTCAGATGCGCCAAGGCAGGGCGGTCGGCCTTATATCGTAGCGTGAACCTCCCCTCTGGACTCACCCAGGCATGCCTGTGCTCCAGTTCTGCATAATCTCTCTTGAGCAGTTGAAAAGACGTACTTGTAATCTTGCCCCCACGCTTGCGGTCATAGTCCTTAAATTGGCCGATGATAGTAACCGAGTCCGAGTGCCACGGGTCAGGACACATCTTGCTCTCGGGCCGGGCTTTAGTAAGTTCCTTCAACACGCTTTTCTTTCCGTTGCAGATACCGTAGATGTTGAAATACCTACGATAGATGTCGCGGATGTCGAATGCAGTCTCATTCTGGGGCAGAGGTTCGAAATAGAGTGAGAACCGGATGCATCCAGGCGCTGGCAGCGTTGTCAGCCTTCCGACTTCAATCCCGTCGGTGCTCTTCAGCGCATGGTGTTCTCCTTTGGAGTCGATAAGGAAGACACGCGGATGGATGTAGCGTTCACGGGTCTCGATGTTGTCCAGGCTGAAGGTCACAACCGTTGCCGTATCACGGAACTCCACCCTTTCCACCTTTATGTCGCTATTGTAGTTGAAGACACAGGCAGGATGGTCCCAAACAGCGTTTTTCTGCGCGCGGAGGGGACAAACAAACAGAATGATTAACCAGAGGGTAAGAACTTGTTTTTTCATGATGCGATTTTTCCGTTATAGTTCTTTTACAAAATAGCTATGCAAAGGTACAAAAAAATGTGCCTTTGCATGGCAAAAATGATGACGAATTTCCGTTTTTTCCATTTCATCGGTACAGGTCTTACTCACGTCCTCCCTGCATAATTCTGACGATGCCAAAATAGTTTACACCCTGGATTTTCTGGCCGATGCAAACAGATGCCCCTCGCTTTTCCGAAGTTTCGTTTTCCTTGACTATGACTTGCAGTAGCGTCTTTCCTTCCTTTTGAATCTTCTTAAGTTCTGCCCAATCAAGTTCTGTCTCAGTAATACTCTTGGAAAAGTCGTATCCTCCGATTTCATTATTCCAAATGTAGATATCCTGTACGTCCCATCCGGTGTCGGTAAGGAGTTCCTTGTACTTCACTGCGGGAGAAATACGTATCTCAAGGGCGTGGTCTGACATGGAGAGCGTAGTGTCTTGTATGTCGGTGATAAACCCAGAGATGTCACCTTCATTGATTACAGGGTGCACGTCATCGTCACAACCCACTAAACATGTTCCCGACAGAATGGCAAAGAGCCAGATGTAAAAATAGTTTTTCTTCATTTTTTTTAGAATTATTTGTTTTTTTATTATAGTTCAATGGAGCAATAGAAACAGGTATTTTGTGTTCATGCTTTGTCTCGAATAATAATATATTCTCGACCACAAAGTTCTAAATAAAGTCTTAAACTACCAAACAATTTGACTGCTTAAAAGTGACAAAAAGTGACAGGATGAATCAACTCGCTAATATACAGCGCATTGTATTCCCTGCCAATTAGGTGAAAAAGGGCCGTCAGAGGCTAAATGTTGCGTTTTCTCTTTTCATTCCGATATCGGGCATAGATGGCAATGAGAATAGCTATAAGCAGGAAGGTTATAAGGGCCTGGACCAGCCAACTGACCTCGCGTGCCTTCTTTTCTGCCAGATTCCTTTCCGTCGAATAGTCATACATGGCCTTTGCTTGTGTAAGGGCTTCGCTTTGCGCCTCGTTGAAGTCTCTTATCTTTCGGGCTTATCGGAGACTTCGGAGATCCAGATGATATGGGCATGTAGTATGTTCCCGCTCATCCTGTACGTTTCTATAGGGGAACTGCTTAAAGGTGAAATAATTGTCGATGAAATGGGGCATTTTATTGTTTCGGCCTATTCGTTCCCAATCATCGAAAAATTACTTACCAATGATGGCTTGATCATTGTACCAATCATCGGCTCATCATTGGTAAATAAATTCGTGATGATTGGTAAGTAAATTTTCGATGATTGGGAAATGATTTCTCAATGATTGGGCAATCTCTGTCTGTAGGCCTTAGAATCAGTCCTTTCGCAATGTATCATAGACGGGGAACATACATTACTTCACTATATAGCTATGCCCTGCATTATCCCTTCGCGCGACAAAAAAAGGGGATGGAGAAGAAAATAATTAGCCCTTGTGCTTGTTTCGTTCGGGGCTTTGCATTATCTTTGCCCAAGATATCATGTACGGAAAAGACTGAAAGAGATATGAAGAAACGACACATTGCCCTGCTGATGCTGATGTTTGCCACGGGCCTGGCCCGGGCAGAGGACGGGGCTCCCGACCTGAGGCGCAACACGAACACGGTGGTGCCGGACGACACGGCCACATGGACGGGAAAAATGCAGCGGCAAGTGGACTCGCTCATCAATCTGCCCATGTTTGAGACTTCGCAGCTGGGGCTGTATGTGCGCGACCTGACGGAGGGGCGCGACCTGGTGTGCGTCAACCATCGGCAGCGCATGCGCCCGGCCAGTTGCCAGAAGGTGGTGACGGCCATCGGGGCCTTGCGCCATCTGGGTGGCGACTACAAACTCAGGACGAGGCTGATGGTGACGGGCGAAGTGCGCGACAGCGTGCTCTGGGGCGACGTCTGCCTGGTGGGCGGCATGGACCCCCTGCTGGCTCAGGGCGAGGTGTTCCAGATGGCAAGGGCGCTGCGCGAGGCGGGCATCGACTCGCTGGCGGGCGTCATCCGCCTGGACATGGACATGAAGAGCCAGGACGAAAGGGGATGGGGATGGTGCTGGGACGACAAGACGGTGCCCCTGCGACCGCTGACGGTGGACAGAAAGGACCGCTTCACGGCGGAGTGGCTCACCGACCTGCAGCTGGCGGGAGTGAAGGGGGGCGACATCGGGCGCGTGGTGCAGGCTGCATGTCCGCCGGAGGCTCGGCTGTTTTGCGAGGTGACGCACACCATCGACCAGGTGCTGGAGCGCACGATGAAGCGCTCGGACAACTTCTTTGCCGAATGTCTCTTCTACCAGTTGGCAGCCCTGAGCGGCCACCGTCCGGCGGGGCGGAGCGATGCCGTGGCCTACATCGACATGCTCATCAGCGAGGTGGGGCTGAATCCGGCCCACTATCAGGTGGCCGACGGCAGCGGACTGTCGCTCTACAACTATGTGTCGCCCGAACTGCTCGTGCGCCTGCTCGCCATGGCTTGGCAACACGAGGCCACCCGCTCGCACCTGCTGCCCTCGCTGCCCATTGCGGGGGTGGACGGCACGCTGGAAAGGCGCATGCGGGGGACGGCTGCCCAAGGCAACGTGCGTGCGAAGACGGGCACCGTGGAGGGGGTGAGCAGCCTGAGCGGCTATGCCACCTCGCCTGAGGGCCACGTGCTGGTGTTCAGCATCATCAACCAGGGCGTGGGCCGGACGGCCACGGGGCGCGACTGGCAGGACAAGGTGTGCGAGGTGATGTGCGGGGAGTAAAGGGTTAAAGGGTTAACGGGTTAATGGGTTAACGGGTTAACGGATTAGAGATTAAAGCTTAACAGATATGAAATACAAACTCATTGTCATCGACGTTGACGGCACCATGCTCAACTCGAAACGCGAACTGACAAAGCGCACGGTGCAGACCCTGCGCAAGGTGCAACAGATGGGCATCCGCGTGGCACTGGCCTCGGGCCGCCCCACCTATGGCATACTGCCTCTGGCAAAGGCCATCGACTTGGGGGTGTACGACGGATTCATCATCTCGTACAACGGGGCACAGGTGATGGAGGCCCGGACAGGACAAATCCTGTTTGAACGGCGCATCGACCCCCAGATGGTGCCCTACCTGGAGAAGAAGGCACGGAAGATGGGGCTGACCATGGCCTACTATGACGGCAACGAGGTGGTCTCGACCGACATTCAGAACCCGCACATCGTGGACGAGGCCGAGATGAACGGCATGACACTCCGGCAGGACGATGTGCTCTCACTCTCCATGGACGACTGGCCTGCCGAGGTGATGCTGGTGAGCGACGACGAGGAGGCCCTGACCAGCCTGGAACAGCACATGCAACGCCACCTCAATGGCGTGATGGACACCATTCACTCCAATCCCTACTATCTGGAAATCGTGGGCTACCAGGTGGGCAAGAGCTATGCCATGGGGGCCCTGGTGCAGAAGATGGGCATCGGGATGGCGGAGGTGCTGGCCATAGGCGACGGCGAGGCGGACATCAACATGATACAGATGGCGGGGACGGGCGTGGCCATGGCCAATGCCACTGAGGGAGTGCGGCGCTGTGCCGACTTCACCACCCTATCCAACGACGAGGACGGGGCTGCGCTGGCCATAGAGAAGGCCATCATGGAGGAGGCTCGCGTGGCCGACATCCCCATCGATGCCATGAACGCACAGAGCGGCTCGACGCTGATGGGCAACCTGGGCATTCAGTACACCTTTGCCAGTGCCGAGCGGGTGGAGGCCACCATGCCTGTGGACCACCGCACACGCCAACCTTTCGGCATCCTGCACGGAGGGGCCACGCTGGCCCTGGCCGAGACGGTGGCGGGACTGGGCAGCATGATAGCCTGTCAGCCCGACGAGGCCGTGGTGGGAATGCAGGTGAGTGGCAACCACGTCTCCAGTGCCCACGAGGGCGACACGGTGAGGGCTGTCTGCACGCCTGTCCATCTGGGACGTTCGAGCCACGTGTGGAACGTGGATGTGTTCACCTCTACCGACAAACTGGTGTCGAGCATCCGCGTGGTGAATGCCGTGATGAAGAAGAGAGGGTAAGAAATCACTTCATTAAAGAGTTACTTCCAGCTGCTTCAGGTCTTCTGGGCGTGAACTGTTGCCATAGAACACCTGGTAGCGGCCTTCGTGGGCGTGCATCGTGTTGGTGTCGGTATCAAACAACTCGAAGGTGCGGGGAGTGAGCTTTATCACGGCGTTGACGGTCTGCCCCGCCTTCACATCAACCCGCTGGAAAGCACGAAGCGAACGCAGGGGGCCATCGGTATCCTTCGGGTCGCGAACATAGACCTGAACAATCTCTGTCCCATCGCGCTTTCCTATATTATTAACGGGAACCGTCAGAACAAAGTTGTCGCCTTGCTTTTCTATCTTGCCTTCGCCCATCTGGAATTGCGTGTAGCTCAGTCCGTAGCCAAAGGCAAAGAGGGGGTCGGAGAAGTAGCGATAGGTGCGACCCTTCATGGAATAGTCCTCGTAATCAGGCAGTTGCCCGGAGTTCTTGTAGAACGTAACGGGGAGCTTACCCGAAGGATTATAGTTGCCAAAGAGCACATCGGCAATAGCGTTTCCGCCCTCTTGTCCGTCGTACCAGGCCTGTACGATGGCGTCGCACGATTCTGTTTCGGGTTGCAGGGCGATGGCCGAACCGGAACAGTTGACAAAGATGACAGTCTTTCCTGCCTGCTTCAATGCTTTCAGGAAGTTGCGCTGCACGCTGGGGAGTTCGATGTGAGTGCGGTCGCCTCCCTTGAATCCATCGATGTTTACGGGCATTTCCTCGCCTTCGAGTGCGGGAGAGATGCCACCTACGAAGATGACCTTCCGGATGCCATTCAATTGGGCGATGATGGCATCATAGTCGATGGGGATTTCGCGAGCCACATTTATCTTCATGTCGGCATTCCATGTCTTTACAAACTGGTAGCGAACCTCTATGTTGTACGAGCGACCGGCTTCGGCCTGAATGGGAGTGCGAGTGGGGGTGGTGCGCCAAGAATGTACGCGCTGCTTGCGCTCGCCATCGATATAGACTTCGAAGTCTCCGCATCCTTCAACATTCACAACGTACTCGCCTGCTTCCTTGGGCGTGAATGTGGTCTCGTATTTGGCAGAGAAGTCCTCAATCTTCACGCCCGGAGCAAAGACGTGCATTCCTGCAGTCGTCACCGCCAGGGGGGTGGTGTAAAATTCAGTCGTAACGGGAGTGCCTTCCCTCTTTGTGTTGTTCCAGAAGGTTCCGCGCAAACCTCGTTTGCCATCAATCTGACAGTTACTGGCGAACAGACAGTCCATCACCTTGTCGTCAGTGAGGTCGCATCCGGGCAGATATGTTACCTTCTTTTGCCTGGCCTTGATGCCGCAGAGGATGTTCACGGTATAGTTGGGCATTCCGTTATAGTTGCCCCACATCATAGGATTGTTGTCGGCATTAGGGCCAATGACGGCTATGCGCTCCGCATTCCTCTTTAGGGGCAACACGTTGCCCTTGTTCTGCAGGAGGACAATACTCTGGCGAGCCATTTCCAGCGCAACCTGGGTGTGTTCCTTGGAGGACATCACAGAATAAGGAATCCGCGACCATTCAACCAAAGAAGGATGGTCCATCTCACCCAAATCGAAGCGGCCTTCGAGCAGGCGCAGGACATGCTTATCCACCTCTGCCTCCGAAATAAGGCCCCGGCGAACCGCCTCGGGAATGCTCTTATAAGCATAGCCGAAGCCACACTCTACGTCAGTACCAGCCATCGTTGCCTTTGCAGAGGCGTGGGCAGCGTCGCTGGAACTCTTGTGCGAAGTGTAGAAGTCGCTAACGGCTCCGCAATCGCTGACTACCAAATACTGGAAGCCCCATTCGTCGCGAAGAATCTGTTGCAAGAGGCGACTGTTGCCACAACAAGGGTCATCGTCCAGACGTTGGTAAGCGCACATCACCTCACGCACCTTCGCATCCTGAACCAATGCCTTGAAAGCAGGCAGATAAGTTTCCTGCAAATCGCGCAACGAAACATCCGTCAGGTTGGCCGAATGGCGAGTATATTCCGGACCACTGTGCACAGCATAATGTTTGGCACAAGCCCAAAGCTTGCGATACTTCGCATCCTCGGGGCCTTGCAAACCACGCACTACAGCCGAACCCATAACACTCGTGAGATAGGGATCCTCGCCATAAGTCTCTTGTCCACGTCCCCAACGCGGGTCGCGGAAAATGTTTACATTGGGAGTCCACACGCTCAGGCTATGAAACTTCTCGTCCTCACCACCATTGTCCATGCGATGGTGATACTGCGCGCGAAACTCCGTGCTGGCGATATCAAACACACGATAGAGGAGGTCGGGATTGAAGGACGAAGCCATGCCTATGGGTTCAGGAAAGACGGTCACATTTCCCTGATTAGCAGCACCATGCAGGGCCTCGCTCCACCAGAAGAATTTCTTAATGCCCAAGCGCGGGATGGCTGGCGATTCGTCGAGCATGAGCTGGGCTTTTTCTTCTAACGTCAGTCTGCTGCAAAGGTCACGCGCACGTTCCTTAGCACTCAACTCGGGATTCTGATAAGGTAGCACTTGGGCTTGCACGGTCAAGAACATGCTTGAAAGGAGCAGAACAAATAAGTGTCTCATGATAAATTGTATTTAGATTATTATTGGTCACACGATGCAAATATACAGGTTTGCTTTGAGTTACGCAAGAAAGCCTATAAAAAGATGCAAAACAAAAAGCAGAACCACATCGCGGTTCTGCTTTTCCGTAGCGGAGAGACTGGGATTCGTAATCGGATGGTCGAAGGCCTACGCTTGCGTAATGAAATGGAGCAAGAACCCAGCCTGGGAGCGAATCGCAGTCTTGAAGCAAAAAGAAGCAGGACGTCTTGTCCTGCTTCCCGAAGCGGAGAGACTGGGATTCGAACCCAGGGTACAGTCGCCCGTACGCCGCATTTCGAGTGCGGTCCATTCGACCACTCTGGCATCTCTCCAGAAATTATGCTGGATAGTGAAGGTTCTCCTCGCGGAGATTGTCCAGTGTTTCCAAATATCTGCGGGCTTCCCAACGCGCCATGGGCAGGTCGTGCAGCAGGTAATTCCCGCAATCCCGAGGAGCCGCTCCCGGCACCTCGCCCTCGAAATCTGCAATGAAGCAAAACGTCCTCTTCATCACGTCCACGATATCGCGGCTTTCGAGGTCGCCCTTCACCAAGAGGTAGCAGCCAGTGGCGCATCCCATCGGTCCCCAGTACACTATCCGGTCCTTCCACTCCTCGTCATTGCGCAGGTAGGTTGCGGCCAGATGCTCTATCGTGTGCAGGGCCCCGAAACCCATAGCGGGCTCTCGGTTGGGCTCTTTCATACGGACGTCGAACGTCGTCACAATGTCACCTCCCACTTGGTCCTTCCGACTGACGTAAATGCCTCGCAAAAGTCGTTCGTGATTGATGCTGAAACTCGGTATCTTGTCCATTTCGAGTGCAAAAGTAAGGATTTTTCTTGAGAACGATATACTTTTAGCAGGATTTTTTCGTTATTTATGTATAAAAATCTTACTTTTGTGTACTAAAAACATGGAACCATGAAAGGAATCGTCTTAGCCGGAGGTAGCGGCACCCGCCTCTATCCCATCACGAAGGGGGTCTCGAAGCAGATGCTCCCCATCTATGACAAACCCATGATTTACTATCCCATCTCGGTGCTCATGACTGCTGGCATTCGTGAGATTCTCATCATCTCCACGCCCCACGACCTGCCTGGTTTCCGGCGCCTGCTGGGCGACGGCAGCGACTTCGGTGTCCGCTTTGAGTATGCCGAACAGCCCAGCCCCGACGGACTGGCACAGGCCTTCATCATCGGACGGGAGTTTATTGGCAACGATTCGGCCTGTCTGGTTCTGGGCGACAACATCTTTCACGGTGCCGGCTTCTCCAATCTGCTGCACGAAGCTGTGCGCACGGCCGAGGAGGAGCAGAAGGCCACAGTCTTTGGCTACTGGGTAAACGATCCCGAGCGCTATGGGGTGGCAGAGTTTGACAAGCAGGGCAACTGCCTGAGCATTGAGGAGAAACCCGCCCTGCCCAAGTCGAACTATGCCGTGGTGGGCCTGTACTTCTATCCTAACAAAGTAGTGGACGTGGCTGCCACCATCAAACCTTCGGCCCGCGGCGAACTGGAGATAACGACGGTGAACCAGCGTTTCCTGGCCGACGGCGAACTGAAGGTGCTCACCCTCGGGCGCGGCTTTGCGTGGCTGGACACAGGCACCCACGAGTCACTGAGCGAGGCATCGACCTACATTGAGGTGCTTGAGAAACGTCAGGGCCTGAAGGTGGCCTGCCTCGAGGGGATTGCCTACCGGCGCGGCTGGATTACGGAGGAGAAGATGCGCCAACTGGCTCAGCCCATGATTAAGAATCAATATGGACAGTACCTGCTGAAGGTCATTGACGACGTGAAACGTTTTGGTCACGAAGAAATCTAATAGTTTACAACATTGAATATACTCGTAACAGGAGCCAACGGCCAGCTGGGCCGCGAGATGAGGCTTGTCAGCCAAGGAAGCGCCGACCGCTACATCTTCACCGATGTGGTGGAGGCCGAGGGAGTGGAGACTACTCTGCTGGACATGACCGACAGCGAAGCCGTCAATCGAATGGTGGATGCAGAAAAGGTCGATTTCATCGTCAACTGCGCCGCCTACACCAATGTTGACAAGGCCGAGACCGACCAGACTTTGTGCCATAGGCTCAATGCTGAGGCTCCACGCATTCTGGCCGATGCCATGAAGCGAGTGGGCGGACTGCTCGTGCACGTGAGCACCGACTATGTATTTGGCGGCGACCCCTACAATACGCCCTGCCGCGAGAACCAGCAAGGCACCCCTACGGGAGTCTATGGCCAGACGAAACTTGAGGGTGAACAGGCCATCCAAGCCTCGGGATGCCAGTACGTCATCCTGCGCACGGCCTGGCTCTATAGCGAGTTTGGGAAGAACTTCGTGAAGACCATGCTCAGCCTCACTGCCACCCGTCCGCAACTGAAAGTAGTGTTTGACCAGGCAGGGACGCCCACCTATGCCCTCGACCTTGCCCATGCCATCTTCGACATCCTGGCTGATGCCAAGACGCAAATGGAAGATGGGAAATGGAGAAATGGCAGATACACCAAGTCTGGCATCTATCACTTCTCAAACGAAGGCGTCACCTCGTGGTACGACTTTACGAAAGTCATCGCCCTGCTGGCAGGCCACAGGGAGTGCGACATCCAGCCCTGCCACAGCAACGAGTTTCCAAGCCCCGTCCGCCGTCCGGCCTATTCCGTCCTGGACAAGACAAAGATAAAGGAGACGTTCGGCCTCTCCATCCCCTATTGGATGGATAGCCTTGAAGTCTGTCTGGAGAATCTCAAACACACCATTAAACCCTAAACATTAAACCCTACCCCAATGCGTAGCATAATTATCACTGGCGGAGCAGGTTTCATTGGGAGCCACGTCGTGCGCCTCTTCGTGAACAAATATCCCGAGTACCGAATCATCAACCTCGACAAGCTGACCTATGCCGGCAACCTCGAGAACCTGAAGGATGTTGAGGACAAACCCAACTACCGCTTCGTGCGAATGGACATTTGCGACTTCGATGCCTTCCTGCGCCTCATGCAGGAGGAACATGTCGATGGCATCATCCACCTTGCTGCCGAGAGCCACGTTGACCGAAGCATCAAGGACCCCTTCACCTTTGCACAAACCAATGTCATGGGCACCCTCTCGCTGCTGCAGGCAGCCCGCATCTATTGGGAATCCCTGCCCGAGAAATACGAAGGCAAACGATTCTACCACATCAGCACCGACGAAGTATATGGCGCACTGGAGATGACTCATCCCGAAGGCATAGAACCGCCATTTACCACCACAGCCTCTTCCGAGAGCCATCACCTGGCCTATGGCGACACCTTCTTCACCGAAGATCTCAAATATCAGCCCCACTCACCCTATTCGGCCGCCAAGGCCTCGAGCGACCATTTCGTAAGGGCTTTCCACGATACATACGGAATGCCTACAATCGTGACCAATTGCTCGAACAACTACGGACCTTATCAGTTCCCAGAAAAGCTGATTCCGCTCTTCATCAACAACATCCGTCACCGCAAGCCTCTTCCCGTTTACGGCAAGGGAGAGAATGTGCGCGACTGGCTCTACGTCGAAGACCACGCACGCGCCATCGACCTCATCTTCCATCAGGGCCGCGTGGCCGAGACCTATAATATTGGCGGTTTCAATGAGTGGAAGAACATCGACATCATCCGCGTGCTCATTCGCACCGTGGACCGTATCCTGGGCCGCAAGGAGGACGAGGACATGGACCTCATCACCTATGTCACCGACCGTGCCGGCCACGACCTGCGCTATGCCATCGACTCGCGTAAGTTGCAGCGCGAACTTGGCTGGGAGCCCTCGCTCCAGTTCGAAGAAGGAATTGAAAAGACCGTCCGCTGGTATCTCGACCATCAGCAGTGGATGGACCGCATCACTTCGGGCGAATACGAACGCTATTACGAAGACATGTACAAGGGGCGATAAGCCTCCTCATTTCATTCGCCACACCCTTTCTGTTCTCAAAACTCCAGTTCAAGCTGGGTGGGCGGAAGCAACTGGAACGTCATCCGGTGGTAGGGCGTAGTGCCATACTTCCGGATGGCTTCGCGATGGGCAGGGGCTGGATAACCCTTGTTCCGGTTCCAATGGTATTGGGGATATTCCTCATGGATTTTCATCATGAAGTCATCGCGGTATGTCTTGGCCAGAATCGAGGCCGCAGCTATGCTCATGTATGTGGCATCGCCTTTTACCACCGTCGTGTGCGGAATGTCCTCAAAGGGACTAAAACGGTTGCCGTCCACCAGCAGGTGCTGTGGTCTCACCCTCAGTTGCGCCACGGCACGGTGCATGGCCAGAATCGAGGCTCTGAGAATGTTGATTTTGTCGATTTCATCGGCAGAAACCACACCAACAGCCCAGGCCACTGCCTCGCGTTCGATGATTTCACGAAGCGCATAGCGCTGCTTCTCGGTGAGTTGCTTCGAATCGTTCAACAGGGATAGTCCACCCTGATTGGAGATTTGCGGGGATGTGAGCACAGAAAGATCAGAGGGAAGAATGACTGCCGCTGCAAAGACGGGCCCTGCCAGACAACCGCGGCCAGCCTCATCGCAGCCAGCCTCTGTCAAATCCTTGTGCATGTAGGGCTTCAGCATTTCCCTTATTTTATTATAAAGCCTTTCTAAGCAAACATTTTTTGGATGCGCAGAATGCCTTCCACGAGCGCATCAACCTCCTCTCGGGTGTTGTAGAGGGCAAAGGAGGCGCGACAGGTCCCTTCGATACCCAAGCGATGCATAAGGGGCTCGGCGCAGTGGTGACCAGTGCGGACAGCTATGCCCAGGCGGTCGAGCAGCGTGCCCATATCCAAGTGGTGGATGTTGCCCACCTGGAAACTGATGACGGCATCGTGAATGTCAAGATTGCTGGGACCAAAGATTTTCATGTCGGGAATCTCCATCATGCACTGCATGGCATAAGCAGTAAGATCGCGCTCGTGGGCCTCAATCGTTTCAATGCCCACGGAGTTGACATAATCGAGTGCCTGGGCGAGTCCAGTGCTGGCAATGTAGTCGGGAGTTCCTGCCTCAAACTTATAAGGGAGATCATTGAAGGTGGTGCCAGAAAACGAGACAGTCTTTATCATCTCGCCCCCACCCATATAAGGGGGCATACGGTCGAGCCACTCTTCCCGGCCATAAAGCACGCCAATACCCGTAGGCCCATAAATCTTATGACCGCTGAAAGCAAAGAAGTCGCAGTCGAGGTCGCGAACATCAACGCGGAAGTGGGGCGTGCTTTGGGCTCCATCGACAAGAACGGGCACTCCGTGATTGTGGGCAATGCGTATGATGTCCTTGACCGGATTAATGGTTCCCAAGACATTGCTGACCTGTGTGAGGCTGAGCAAACGTGTGCGGGGTGTGAAGAAATCCTCAATTCCTTCGAGAACGAGTTCACCTTCGTCAGTGATGGGCAAGACGCGAATCTTTATGCCCTGACGTGCCTGAAGCAATTGCCACGATACAATGTTGGAGTGGTGCTCCATCTCGGTGATGATGACCTCGTCGCCCTCTTTCATCATGGCCTGCCCAAAGCAGGAGGCTACCAGGTTGATGCTTTCGGTGGTCCCGCGGGTGAAGATAATCTCGCTTGCAGAACGCGCATTGAGGAAACGGCGCACTGTCTCGCGTGCTGCCTCGTGAAGGTCGGTAGCTTGTTGCGAAAGGAAGTGCACGCCACGATGAACGTTGGCATTGACATTATAGTATTCGTCGGACATGGCCTCAACCACCTGACGCGGTTTCTGGGTGGTGGCGGCATTATCAAGATACACGAGCGGATACTTGTCATATATCTTTCTTCCCAAGATGGGAAAATCGTTTCGCAGGTCGCAATTCATAGTAACAATTACTTACAGAGTTTGCAGCCTTCACACTTGGAGAGGAGACCGCGGAAGCGCTTCTCAACAAGATAGTGGAGACGGTCGCGCAGGGGTTCCATGCGGATGCTGTCGAGCACCTCGCCCACGAAGGCAAATTTCAGCAACATGCGGGCTTCCGCTTCAGGTATGCCCCGTTGGCGCATGTAGAAAAGGGCCTCGTCGTTGAGTTGTCCTACGGTGCTGCCATGGGAGCATTTCACATCGTCGGCATAGATTTCGAGCATAGGCTGGGTGTACATGCGGGCCGTGTCGGTAGCCACCAGGTTTGCATTAGTCTCCTGTGAAGTGGTATGCTGCGCACCCTCACGGACAAGCACGCGACCAGCAAAGGCTCCGAGGGCCTCATCGTCAAGCACATATTTATAGAGTTCAGTGCTCTGGCAGTTAGGTACACGATGGTCGATGAGCGTGTTGTTATCAACATGCTGCTGTTTGTCGGCAATAACACACCCGAACATGCGTGTCTCAGCATACTCGCCACTGAGAGTGACATCGGTGCGATTGCGCGTCAGACCATTATGCAGGGTCAGGCTGTCGATAGTGGCCGTGCTCGCACGCTGCTGGTCAACATACATGTTTGAGAAACGATGGCTCTTGACGTGGGTTTCCTCCAGTTCATAGAGTTCGAGATGGGCATTCTCGCCCACATACACTTCACCGACCTGCGTGGTCAGGAACTGATGGTCGTCGATAGCATGGTCACAGAAAAGCACCTTAGCCTCGGCTCCCTCCTCGAGTACGATGAGCACACGGCGGTTTACCATGAGATTGACATCGGCCCGCAATATGTTGATGACCTGTATGGGACGCTCAACGATGGTGTTTTTGGGCACATGGATGAACAATCCGTCCTGGCAGAGCATGGTGTTCAGTGCATTGAGTCCGTCCTTACTGCTACGAGCCAGACGACCATAGTATTTCTCGATGAAATGGGGGCTTTTCCGTGCAGCCTCGGCAAGCGACATCACTTCCACACCTTCCGGCAGGGAAGCTGGTGGGAGGGCTTTGTCATAGAAGCGGTCGTTGACAACGAAATAGAGCGACGTACTTAGATTGGGCACATCGCAGCGAAACACCTCATAGGGGTTGACCGGAATGGGAATATGACGCAGGTTGAGACCGTAATCCGGAGCAAAGGATTCCGCCACATTGGTGTATTTGTATCGTTCAAGTCGCTGCGTGGGCAGTCCCAAACGGCACAAATCGTCGCATGCCTGTTGTCGCATGGCATTCAATACGGGAGCCGAATGATCGTCTATGAATGATCGGCACTCGGTGTACAGGTCGATATACTGCTGTTCGGCTACCATCTTCATGCCTCCTGCATAAACTGCTCAAATCCTCCATTCTCAATCATAGTCGCAACCTCAGGGCCACCAGTATGGACAATCCGCCCTCCGATAAGCACATGAATGATGTCGGGCTTCAGATAGTCGAGCAGGCGCTGATAGTGGGTGATGACCAGAGCCGAGGTCTCCGTCTTACGAAGTTTGTTGAAACCTTCGGCCACAATGCGCAGTGCATCGACATCGAGCCCCGAATCCGTCTCGTCGAGAATAGCAAACGTGGGTTCGAGCATGGCCATCTGGAATATCTCATTACGCTTCTTCTCGCCGCCCGAGAAACCTTCGTTGACACTGCGGTTGGCCAGTTTATTGTCCAACTCCACAATCTTCCGACGCTCACGCATCAGTTTCAGAAACTCAGTGGCAGGCAGAGGTTCAAGCCCCTGTGCCTTACGCTTGGCATTCAGGGCAGCGCGCATGAAATTGGTCATCGACACGCCCGGAATCTCCACGGGTTGCTGAAACGAAAGGAAGATGCCTGCATGGGCTCTTTCTTCGGGAGCCATAGACAGGAGGTCGCGTCCATTGAAGGTGATGCTGCCTTGCGTCACCTCATAAGCGGGATGCCCCACGATGATGTTAGAGAGCGTGCTCTTGCCTGCCCCGTTTTGTCCCATCAGGGCATGCACCTCGCCGTCGCGGATGGTCAGGCTGATGCCTTTCAGTATTTCTTTGCCATTGATACTGGCATGGAGGTCTTTTATTTCAAGCATTTTACTGTTACAAATTTCGAATTACGAGTTCCACTTTATCCTACCGCCCCTTCAAGACTGACACCAAGGAGTTTCTGGGCCTCAGCCGCAAATTCCATAGGCAACTTGTTCAGCACGTCCTTGGCATAACCATTGACGATGAGCCCCACAGCATCCTCGAGTGGAATGCCACGTTGGTTACAGTAGAAGAGTTGGTCTTCAGAGATTTTGCTTGTAGTGGCTTCATGTTCGACCACAGCAGTAGGGTTTTGCACATCCATGTAAGGGAAGGTATGGGCCCCACATTGCGAACCCAGCAGAAGGGAGTCGCAAGAGGAATAGTTGCGTGCTCCGTCGGCATGTTTACCGACCTTCACGAGTCCGCGATAAGCATTCTGACTGCGCCCGGCACTGATACCTTTGCTGATGATGGTGCTCTTGGTGTTTCGTCCCAGGTGAATCATCTTCGTGCCGGTGTCGGCTTGCTGGAAATTGTTGGTCAATGCCACACTGTAGAATTCTGCCTGACTGCCGTCGCCCGAGAGCACGCAGCTGGGATACTTCCAGGTGATGGCACTACCCGTTTCCACTTGCGTCCATGAAAGGCGGCTATTGGCCCCTCTGAGATGGCCTCGCTTTGTCACAAGGTTCAGCACACCTCCCTTTCCCTCTTTGTCACCAGGGTACCAGTTCTGGACTGTTGAGTACTTGACTTCGGCCCGTTCCATGACCACAATCTCTACGATGGCAGCATGCAGTTGGTTTTCGTCGCGCATGGGGGCGGTACAACCTTCGAGATAGGAAACGTAAGAATCATCGTCGGCCACAATGAGCGTGCGCTCAAACTGTCCCGTCCCACGGGCATTGATGCGGAAGTAGGTGCTCAGCTCCATGGGACAGCGGACGCCCTTGGGGATGTAAACGAACGAACCGTCGCTGAAGACGGCAGAGTTGAGCGCTGCAAAGAAATTGTCTCGATAAGGAACCACCGAGCCCAGATATTGCCGCACCAAGTCGGGATGCTCACGCACGGCCTCGCTGATGGAACAAAAGATAATACCCTTCTCCTTCAGCCGCTCGCGGAAGGTCGTCTTGACCGAAACCGAGTCCATGACGGCATCCACCGCCATTCCGCTCAGTGCCATACGTTCCTCCAGTGGGATGCCCAGTTTGTCAAACGTCTTCATCAGCTCGGGGTCGATTTCCTTCGATGAATTGCTCGCTTTCTGAGCCGTCGGGTCGGCATAGTATGATATGTCCTGATAGTCAATCTTGGGCATATCCAGATGGCCCCAAGTGGGTTCCTCCAATGTTTGCCAGTGACGGAAAGCTTTCAGGCGGAACTCAAGCAGCCATTCGGGTTCACCCTTCTTCTCAGATATCAGTCGCACCACGTCTTCATTCAGTCCCTTGTCGATGATGTCGGTGTGGACGTCGGTCGTGAATCCGTACTCGTATTTTTTGTCCGCAATCTCACGGACCAGTGCATTATTCCTTTCCTCCATTTTCAACCTCTTCTTTCTGCACCTCTGGGAACAGGAACCCGGGCACTGCCTCCAGGGCTTTCACCACAGGGTTTTGTTCCATTTTCGTTTTCATCTCACGGGCATAGTTGATGGCCAGAATGACGCAACCGATAAGGAAGGCATACTTGAGGAATCCTGCTGCGGCACCGAGCAGCTTGTTGAGCGTGCTCACCACGATAATCTTGTCGAGCACCTTTGTGACAAGCCATGCTACTATGCCGAGTGCCAAAGGCACACATATCCAGATGAGCAGGAAGCCCAGCACGCCAACCTCCGACTGCTTGTAAAGTTCATAGGCCAGATAGAAACCGATAAAAAAGCCGGCGAAGGAGATTACCTCCTTCACCAAGCCGTTTTGCCAGCCTCGGAATGCTCCGTAGAGCAGTATGCCCAAGCAGATTAGTTCAATCATCAGCCTTCCTCTCTATTAGAGTTTTGCCTTGATTTCGATTTCCTGGAAGGTTTCGAGGATGTCGCCCTCACGCAGGTCGTTGTAGTTGACCAGCGAGATACCGCATTCGAAGTTGGTGGTAACCTCCTTCACGTCGTCCTTGAAACGCTTCAGGGCATTGATTTCGCCTGTGTGGACAACAATGCCGTCGCGAATGACGCGGGCCTTGTTCGAACGGCTCACCTTGCCCTCGATGACATAGGCACCTGCCACGGTTCCCACCTTTGAGATGTGGTAAACCTGACGTACCTCCACCTGGGCGGTAACCTCCTCCTTGATTTCGGGCGAAAGCATACCCTCCATGGCATCGCGCACCTCCTCAATGGCATCATAGATGACGCTGTAGGTGCGAATGTCCACGCCCTCCTGCTCGGCCAGCTTGCGGGCAGCACCTGAGGGACGAACCTGGAAGGCCACGATGATGGCATCGGAAGCCGCAGCCAGATTGACATCGTTCTCGCTAATCTGACCTACACTCTTCTGGATGACGTTGACCTGAATCTTCTCAGTGGAGAGCTTCAGCAGAGCATCGGAGAGAGCTTCGATACTACCGTCCACGTCACCCTTCACGATAATGTTCAGTTCCTTGAAGTTGCCCAGGGCGATACGACGGCCAATTTCGTTCAGGTCAACGCGCTTCATGGTGCGCAGACCCTGTTCGCGGGCCAGTTGTTCGCGCTTGCTGGCAATCTCGCGAGCCTCTTGGTCGCTCTCCATCACATGGAAGGCATCGCCTGCCGTGGGAGCACCGTTGAGACCCAGGATGGTTGCAGCCTGCGAGGGGCCAATCTCCTTGACACGCTGACCACGCTCATTGAACATGGCCTTGACACGACCGTAGTTCGTACCCGCCAGCATGACATCGCCAACGTGGAGGGTTCCGTTGCTGCAAAGCACGGTAGCCACATAGCCGCGGCCCTTGTCGAGCGACGACTCGATGACCGTACCCGTACCCTTGCGGTTGGGGTTGGCTTTCAGGTCGAGCATCTCGGCCTCCAGAAGCACCTTCTCCAGCAATTCCTTCACACCGATGCCCTTCTTGGCACTGATGTCCTGACTCTGGTACTTGCCGCCCCAGTCCTCGACCAGGAAGTTCATCTGAGCCAGATGCTCCTTAATCTTTTCGGGGTTGGCAGTTGGTTTATCTATCTTGTTAATGGCAAACACAATGGGCACATTGGCAGCCATGGCATGGTTGATGGCCTCCTTGGTTTGCGGCATGATGTCGTCGTCGGCAGCCACGATGATGATGGCGATATCGGTTACCTGGGCACCAC
>DGUV01000001.1:0-21406 GCA_002395775.1 Prevotellaceae bacterium UBA4301 | reverse complement strand
CACGCATGGCGGTGAAGGCCTCGTGACCGGGAGTGTCGAGGAAGGTTACATGACGACCGTCATCCAGTGTCACGTTGTAGGCACCGATGTGCTGTGTGATGCCACCGGCCTCACCCGCGATGACATTGGTCTGACGGATGTAGTCGAGCAACGATGTCTTACCGTGGTCCACATGGCCCATGACGGTGACGATGGGAGCGCGGGGCTGCAGATCCTCCTCGCTGTCCTCCTCCTCGACCACGGCCTCACTGACCTCGGCACTGACATATTCGGTGGTGAATCCGTATTCTTCGGCAATGAGGTTGATGGTCTCGGCATCCATGCGCTGGTTGATGCTCACCATGATGCCGATGCTCATGCACGTTCCGATAATCTGTGTCACGGGCACGTTCATCATCGTAGCCAGTTCGTTGGCGGTGACAAACTCGGTCAGCTTCAGCACCTTGCTTTCGGCTGCCTGCTGTTCCAGTTCCTCCTCCATGCCTTGGCGGATGGCGTCGCGCTTCTCGCGGCGATACTTGGCTCCCTTGCCCAGTTTGTTGTCCTTTGAGGTCAGGCGAGCCAGCGTCTCACGTACCTGCTTGGCCACCTCTTCGTCGCTCACCTCCTGCGGCAGCACGGTCTGCTTGGGCTGGTTCTTCTTTTTCTTCTTCCCCTGGCCCTGCTGTTGCTGCTGTTGGTTTTGTTGTTTGTTGCGGTTCTGGTTGCCCTGGTTCTGCTGCTGGTTGGCCACGGCGTTGATGTCCACGCGCTGCTGTCCAATGCGTGCGCGCTTCTTCTTGTCGCCCTGCTTCTCCTCACGTTCCTTGCGCTTCTCCTCCTTAGTCTTTTTCTTAGGACGAGTGCTCTGATTCATGGAAGAGAGGTCGATGTGTCCCTTCACCGTCAGCGTCGGGGCAGCTATGTTTTCCTTGTTGAGACGGAACACGCCGTCCTCCGAAACACCGCCAATGGCGGGTTTCTCCTTCTTCCGCTTTTCAGGTTTGGGAGCAGGCTTTTCCTCCTCCTTAGAGCGCGGAGTCTCGGCAGGAGCCTCAACTTTCACCTCGGGCTGAGGATTCTCGACGGGGGCCTCGACGACAGGCTTAGGCTCTTCTGCCACGGGCTCGGCCTTCTTCACCTCCTCCTTGACCACGGGCTCCGGGGCCGGTTCCACAGGAGCCGGTTTCACCTCGGGCTGCGGTTCGGCAGGTTTGGGCTCGGGCTTGGGTTCTGCAGGCTTGGCCTTAGGCTTGTTCAAGTCGATTTTTCCCACCACCTTGGGCCCGGTCACGTTCACCTGAGTGGTTTCTGCCATCACCTCCTCGCGCCTGCTGGCCTTTTCCTTTTCCTTATTACTCTGGCGCAGCTGTTGCATCTCGGTGGCTTCCTTGCGCAGGCCTTTGTCGGGGCTGAACTCCTTGAGCAGCAGTTCATACTGCTCATCGGTAATGCGCGTGTTGGGGTTGGCCTCAACATCGCTAAAGCCCTTCTTTTGCAGGAATTCAACGGCGGTCTGCAGTCCCACGTTACATTCCTTGGTTGCTTTATTCAGTCTTATGCTCATAATTACTTTAGATTAGGGATTAAGGATTCAAAGATTAGGGATTGGGAATCTCTATTCTTGTTCCTCCTCCTCAAACTCGGCGGCAAGGATGCGCAGAGCCTCGTCCACGGTTTCCTCCTCCAGGTCGGCCTCCTTGATGATGAAGTCGCGCGGAGCCTTCAGCACCTGCTGTGCAGTGTTCAGTCCAATCTTCTTCAGTTCTTCGATAACCCAAGGTTCGATTTCGTCGGCGAAGTCATCCAGGGCCACGTCTTCCTCCTCCTCATCGTTCAGTTCACGGAACACGTCGATGGTGTAACCCGTGAGCATGGATGCCAGCTTGATGTTGGCACCGCCCTTACCGATAGCCAGGCTCACCTGGTCGGGCTCGAGGAACACCTCAGCGCGGCGCTCTTCCTCGTTGAGTTCCACACGGTTGACCGTGGCAGGGCTCAAGGCACGGGTGATGAAGAGTTGGGGATTCTGAGTGTAGTTGAGTACGTCGATGTTCTCACCGCGCAACTCACGCACGATGCCATGCACACGGCTTCCCTTCACGCCCACGCAAGCACCCACGGGATCGATGCGCTCGTCGTAGCTCTCCACGGCCACCTTGGCGCGCTCGCCAGGGATGCGGGCCACGCGATGGATGGTGATGAGTCCGTCGTTGATTTCAGGCACCTCGGCCTCCATCAGTCGGCGCAGGAAGTCGGGAGAGGTACGGCTCAGGATGATTTTGGGATTGCCGTTGGCATTATCCACGCGCAGGATGCATGCCCTCACCGTCTCTCCCTTACGGAAGAAGTCGCCAGGAATCTGCTCCTGCTTGGGCAGCAGCAGCTCGTTGCCGTCGTCGTCGAGCAGCAGCAGTTCGCGCTTCCACACCTGATAGACCTCGGCTGCAATGATTTCGCCCACACGGTCCTTGTATTGGTTGTAGAGTGTGTCGTGCTCCAGTTCCAGGATGCGGCTGGCCAGCGTCTGACGCAAAGTCAGGATGGAGCGGCGGCCAAACGAACTGAAGTCCACCTGCTGGCTCACCTCCTCACCCACTTCGTAGTCGTCCTCAATCTTGCGGGCGTCCGAAAGGCTGATTTCGCGCTGCGGATCGGTCACCTGACCATCCTCCACCACGGTGCGGTTGTGATAGATTTCAAAGTCGCCCTTGTCGGGGTTCACAATCACGTCGTAATTGTCGTCCGACCCGTAGGTCTTGGCAATCACACTGCGGAAGCACTCCTCGAGCACGCTCACCAGTGTGGCGCGGTCGATGTTCTTCATCTCATTAAATTCTGCGAAGGAGTCAATCAGGTTCACTCCCCCTGATGCTTTTTTTGTAGCCATCTTTATATTTTCTATTTACATCAATTCACATTTGACATTCGCCATTTGACATTTGACATTTGACATCTACTTCACCTTTATCAGGTACTTGGTGTAAGCCACTTCGTCGTAGCCAAAGCGCATGGTCACCATTTCCTTGTGAGCTCGCTTGGCCCCCTCGGGCTTCACGCGCTGCTCCACCTCCATGGCAAAGTCCTCTTCGGTGACCTCAGTGAGAGTGCCTTTCCACTTATGTCCGTCGCGAGTCTGCGTCTCCACGGGTTCGCCAACGTGGATTTCCCACTGACGGCGCACGCGGAAGGGCTGCCCCAGTCCGGCACTGCCCACCTCCAGTTCGTAGTCCTCCTGCTCGCGGTCGATTCGGCTCTCAATGAAGCGGCTCAACTCGGCACAATCCTCAATCCACACGCCCTCGGCATGGTCGATGGTCACCACGATGCAATCGTCCGCGCTCACCGTCACATCCACCAGGAAATAGTCCTTCCCCTCGAGCCACTCGCCCACAACACTCTCTACAAGTCTTTTGTCAATCATTTCTGCTTGTTTTTGTTTTCTAATGAGAAGTGAGGAACTCTTGCGGGCTCCTCACTTTCAACGGCTGCAAAATTACGAAAAAACAGACACAAGACCAAAAATATTTCCACTTTTTTCGTCCAACATGCGCAAATCACGCCCCATCAGCCAGTCAATGCACTCCCGACAGCTGCGGGAGGTGTCGAGAGTGGCTTTCTCCACGAAAACGAACCTATGCATCGTGAAGGGATAATTCAGGGCATAGCTATATAGTGAAGTAATGTATGTTCTCCGTCTATGAACATTCGTTCTCCGTCAAGGATTTTTCATAATTCTCAAAGGATTACATTGCGAAAGGACTGATTCTAAGGCCTACAGACAGAGATTGCCCAATCATTGAGAAATCATTTCCCAATCATCGAAAATTTACTTACCAATCATCGGCTCATCATTGGTAAGTAAATCGTCGAACATTGGTAAGTGATTTTTCGAACATTGGTAAGTGATTTTCCGATGATTGGCCGCTGATTCTGTGATGATTGGCCAATATTCTGGATCTCCGAAGTCTCTGATAAGCCCGAAAGATAAGAGACTTCAACGAGGCGCAAAGCGAAGCCCTTACACAAGCAAAGGCCATGTATGACTATTCGACGGAAAGGAATCTGGCAGAAAAGAAGGCACGTGAGGTCAGTTGGCTGGTTCAGGCCCTTATAACCTCCCTGCTTATAGCCATTCTCATTGCCATCTATGCCCGATATCGGAATGAAAAGAGGAAACGCAACATTTAGCCTCTGACGGCCCTTTTTCACTTAATTGGCAGGGAATACAATGCGCTGTATATTAGCGAGTTGATTCATCCTGTCACTTTTTGTCACTTTTAAGCAGTCAAATTGTTTGGCCATATCGGGATAAGGTCATAACTTTGCCTGCAATAAAGTGACATTACTAATCTTAAAAATTGAAGAATATTATGAAGAAGATGATTCTTTCATTGTGCCTGCTTGGCCTGACGTTGGCGGCTGGGGCGCAGGAGAACGGCGCGTTTGTCACAGCCAGAGTGGGAACAAAATTGTATGACAAGGCTTTTTGGGGTGCCGACGTTTCGATGCAGGGCGGTTACAACTACAAGGGCCTGGACGTGAGTGCCCAAATTAGCTATTTCAGCAATTGCTGGGGCGAGGACAGATTGGATGCGCTAACATACCGAGATGATAGAACGGGCTCGGGGATAAGTACCTTGATGAGCAACGGGAAGAATGTTTCGGCCCTGACAATCCGCCTGAACCTGGGCTACGACGTGTTGCACTTCATCCATAACAACTGGCGCCACCACATCCGTCCATACGTTGGTTTGGGGTATTCGCAACTGCAGAGGTCGAGTAGCTACGTCAGCTCATATGACGACGTTCGATGTTACGATTTGGCGAACGAGTTGCATAGCGGTTTCGAGCTGGCCCTGGGTCTGTCCTATGATTTCAACTTCACACGCCACTGGGCCTTGGGGGCCTACATCGAGGGATTGCCCATGATTCGCGAGCATGGCATCTTAGGACTGCAGACGCGTTACTCGTTCTAAGGGGAAATACAACAAAGCAACTGACAGGCCTCGGGAAGCCTTTTCAAGGGGAATGATGAAAAAAACGGCGGATTCGTGTGGCTTTTCGCCTACTATTTATTACCATTGGGCTGAAAAACGCAAAAAACTCATTCCCCCATGCAAGGTTTTGCCTTTTGCTGCATTATTAAGATTGGATTGAGAAACTGTATATAAAACAATAAAGATGATGTATCTAATGAAAAGACTAAGAATCACTATCCTGCTGTCTCTCGTCGTGGCGATGTCATCCTGCTTTCGAGAGCCGAAGGGATTCCCCAATAAAGTTGTGTTCGGACCAGAGGGAGGGGAACGGACATTGACGGGATTTAATTATTCCTATTTAGACATAGCTACCATGAAGGGGATAGTCCTGTCGTATTCTGGATATGACGGGAATAGGAATGACTCTCTGGTCGTTGCCGAGTTCGACTGGCTGAAGGTGTCGGGTAAGAATAGGGGGAATACCATTACGGTCTCCGTAAAACCAAACCCCACTGGGAAGACACGACAATTCTGGGTCGGCATCACAACCTACGACAACAGGACAAACAGCTTTAAGGTCATACAGACAGCCAACATCCCCTGACGGACTTGGCATGTAGTTTCCCGATGACGGAAATATTCAACTCAAAAAAAAAAACATGATGAAGAAAATAATCTTATCATTGTGCCTGCTTGGCCTGACTATGACGGCCGGGGCACAAGAGAACGGAGCGTTTGTCACAGTCGGTGTGGGGACGAAACTGTACGACAGGGCATTCCGGGGTGCCGACATCTCGATGCAGGCTGGCTACAACTACAAGGGGATGGACGTGAGTGCACAAATAAGCTATTATACCAACCAATGGGGCGGAAGAGGAACTAACACCATTTCGTATAATGAATCCGAAGGCCAATCCAACTGCTCACATTTTCTGGATGAGAGGTGGAACGAGACATTCATGACCCTGCGCCTGAGCCTGGGCTACGATGTCCTGCGTTTTATCCGTGGCAATTGGCGTCATCACATCCGTCCCTATGCGGGCTTAGGGTATTCGTTGTGCCACAATAGCAACAATTCCTGCTATCGGAATGAGAACACTACCGCACTCAACATGACGGAATGGACAGAGCACGGCTTCGATTTCTCGTTGGGCATTGCCTACGACTTCAACATCACGCGCCACTGGGCCTTGGGAACCTACATCGAGGCTTTTCCCATGATTCGCGATCAGGCCATCATGGGTCTGCACATACGTTACTCGTTCTAAGGGGAAATACAACAAAGCAACTGACAGACCTCGGGATGCCTTTTCAAGGGGAATGATGAAAAAAACGGCGGATTCGTGTGGTTTTTCGCCTACTATTTATTACCTTTGGGGCTGGAAAACGCAAAAAAACGGAAAAGTACCATGATAAGAAAATTCGACTTCCTCATCATCGGGGGCGGCGTGGCCGGCATGAGCTACGCACTGAAAGTGGCAAAGAGCGGCAAGGGAAAGATTGCCCTGGTGTGCAAAACCACGCTGGACGAGGCCAACACGGCCAAGGCGCAGGGCGGCATTGCAAGTGTGACGAACCTCAGGGTGGACAACTTCGAGAAGCACATTCAGGACACCATGATTGCGGGCGACTACATCAGCGACCCGGCAGCCGTGGAGCAGGTGGTGAGGAATGCCCCCGAGGGCATCAAGGACCTGGTGAAGTGGGGCGTGAATTTTGATAAGAAGGAGGACGGAGAGTTCGACCTCCACCGCGAGGGCGGACACTCGGAGTTCCGCATTCTGCACCATGCCGACGACACGGGATTCGAGATTCAGCGCGGACTGATGGAGGCCGTCCGGAAGAATAAGAAGATAACCGTCCTGGAGAACCACTACGCCGTGGAAATCATCACCCAGCACCACCTGGGGCGCGAGGTGAACCGCCACATGACGGACATCGAGTGCTACGGCGCCTATGTGCTGGACCCCGACACGCAGAAGGTGGACACCTTCCTCTCGCGCGTCACCCTGATGGCCACGGGCGGCACGGGAGCCGTGTATGCCACCACGTCGAACCCCAACATCGCCACGGGCGACGGCATAGCCATGGTCTATAGGGCGAAGGGTATCGTGAAGGACATGGAGTTTGTGCAATTCCACCCCACGGTGCTCTACAATCCGGCCGAGACCCATCCCGCCTACCTCATCACCGAGGCCATGCGCGGCTACGGCGGCATACTGAAGTTGCCCAACGGCGAGGAGTTCATGCAGAAGTATGACAAGCGCCTCAGTCTGGCTCCGCGCGACATCGTGGCCCGCGCCATCGACCGCGAGATGAAGATTCACGGCATCGACCACGTCTGCCTCGACGTGACCCACAAACCGGCCGAGGAGACCAAGCACCACTTCCCGAACATCTATGCCAAGTGCCTCTCCATAGGCATCGACATCACGAAGCAGATGATTCCCGTCTGCCCATCGGCCCACTACATGTGCGGCGGCATCAAGGTGGACCTGAACGGCGAATCGACCATCCACAGACTGTATGCCGTGGGCGAATGTTCCTGCACGGGACTGCACGGCGGCAACCGTCTGGCATCGAACTCGCTCATCGAGGCCGTCGTCTATGCCGACAAGGCTGCACAGCACTCCATAGAGAACATCGACAAGTACCAGTTCAACGACCAAGTGCCGGAGTGGAACGACGAGGGCACGATGTCGAACGAAGAGAAGGTGCTGATAGCCCAAGACATGAAGGAGGTGGGACAAATCATGTCGAACTACGTGGGCATCGTCCGCAGCGACCTGCGTCTGCACCGCGCCTGGACGCGCCTCGACCTCTTGTACGAGGAGACGGAGGAACTCTTCAAGCGCGTGAAGCCCACGAAGGACATCTGCGAACTCCGAAACATGATCAACGTGGGCTACCTCATCACCCGCCAGGCCCTGGAGCGCAAGGAGAGCCGCGGCCTGCACTACACCGTGGACTATCCCAAACACGCTTACGACCAGAAGTGATTAGAGATTAGAGAACAGGGCATGCGGACCAAGTGAGTCTTACTTCCAACTCGTTAAGGTCTTCGGGCCATAATTCCAGATTCACAATTTCCGCATGCCCTCCTTTTTATAGCATAAGAATGAACAACGTAGCCCTCCGATACCAAGCCATTTATCTCGATGTGGAAGACATCGACATGAGCCGTCAGGCATCGCCTGCCGTATTGGCTTTTGTCGCCCGACTGCGAGAGCGAGGCTATACGCTTTCGGAGGAACTCTTCCGCGCCTTTTGTGCCGTACCTGCTACTACGTTGGCCAACATTACCCGAGACATCGATGAAGCACTGGGCACGAACCTGAACTGGGCACCGCTCGTGAAAGGATGGGACGTGCCTACGGGCGAGACCTTCCTCGACCATCTGGTGACGTGGTTCGTCAATGTGACAGGGATTGACGTGCCTGGCACGGAACTGCCCTGCGGCCACTTCATCCCCGAAGGCACCTTCCCACTGGAACGCTACAACGGCTGTCCCTACTGCGGACGGCCGTTCCGCACGGCCAACTATGTCTTCAAAGGCCAAGGCAGCAAACTGAAGGAACTGCGACTGATGCGGCGTGCCGACATGCAACACCTGCTGGAAACGCTGCTCGCCTCCCCCACTCCGCTCGATGCCACCCAGCTGGACAGCCTGAAGATTCTCCTCCAAACGGATCTCACCCTCCCGTCCCTCTCCTCCGTCAAGATGAAGGAGACGCGCATGGCGGTCATCGAAAGCCTGGTGGAACAGGGCCGCGACGACGAGGCTCAACCGCTCTTCGGCTCGCCCACCGACGTGCTGCGTTTCCTGTGGTACCAGAAGACGCGACAGACGCAACTGCTGGAGCCGCGCACACTCATTGCCCATGCCGGAAGGCTGAACCGCCACCTGTGGCCCATGGCCGACCTAAGTGAGGAGGCAGAGGAGGTGATGAGGAGAAACCTGCGCCTCAAGTACGACCGCCGCTGGTGCCGCAGGGTGGCACGGTGGCTGAACAACCTGCCCACCGACGCACGCACTGCTGCCGAACAGATGAATCCTAAACGGGGCATGTGGGTGAGGATGATACACGCCCTGCGGCTGGGCGAAATGAGCCGAAAGCCTGGATTCGAACACCTAAGGGAACTGCTCGACGTCTTCTACAAGGGGGACTACCTCACCTGGCAAGGACAGGTGGACAAAGCACAAAGCCGCAACCAGCCGCATGAGGCTCTGCGACTTCTCGAACAGCGCCCTGGACTATTTGCCCGCTCGCTCTTTGCCGCCATGCTGCGCTGGGGAAGCAAGCAGGTGCTGGAGGCCTTTGCCCGGGTGAGCAACCAACTGCCCTCGCGACTGCTGCTGTCGCTGGTCAACAATGCCGAAACCTGTCTCGACCCCGACAACCTGGGCAACGAACGCTTGGTTCGTCCCCTGACGGGCACGCCCAAAACCATAGCACTGAACAAAATGGTGGCGCTCTACAGCCCGGAAGAACGGACGGAAATGGTCGGTTCCATCGAAAGAATCTATGCGAGCACCATGGAAGAGCGCTATCGCCAAGCGGCAACGGGAGGGAGCATATTCATCGCCCCCGAACTCTATCAGATTCCGCTCAGCGTGGGCGACCGCTCGACCACCATTCAGGACACCTCGTGCGCCCTGCAAGGCACACACTTCGGGGTGGAGGGCGATAGCGTGCGACTGTTCATGCAATGGGGCAAGGGACTGCCTGCCCAGCACTTGGACATGGACCTCTCGGCCCGACTCGTCAAGAGGGACGGAATGGTGGTGGAGTGTGCCTACTACAATCTTTCGCCTGAATGGGGGGCAAGACACTCGGGTGACATACGCGAGATTCCCGACCAGGTGGGCACGGCCGAATACGTGGAACTCAGTCTGCCCCACCTTGCCCAGACGGGTACCCAATATGTAGTGTTCACCTGCAACGCCTACAGCAACGGAGCCCTCTCGCCCAATCTGATGGTTGGTTGGATGGCATCGGAAAACAAGATGAAGATCTCGGAAAAGGACGGAGTGGCCTACGACCCCTCGACGGTGCAACATCTGGTGCGCATCAGCGAGGCCAATCTGTCGAAGGGACTGGTGTTCGGGGTGCTGAAGGTGGAGTCACGCGAAATCGTGTGGATGGAAGTCCCCTTCACGGCACAGACGCTACACCAACTCGATGGGCGCGTGGTGGAGGCTATGCTCCGCAGACTGGAACGGAAAATCAGCATTGGCCAACTGCTGGAACTGAAGGCTCGGGCACAAAAAAGTACGCTCGCCGCAACTCCCGAAGAGGCCGACGAGCGATATACCTACGAATGGGCCCTGAATCCGGCCGAAGTCAGCAAGGCGTTGTTCCTGTGACTTCTGCCCCCTGGCTCAAATCCTCCAGGCCTTGGGCATGAAGAGGAAGAGCACCGTGAAGATTTCAAGACGACCCACCAACATCAAGAAACTTAGCAACCACTTTCCGGCCGCAGGCACGGCAACGAAATTGTTGGCCGGGCCCAGAGAACCCAGCGCAGGCCCCGTATTGCCCATACTGGAAACTACGGCGCCAAAGGCCGTGGTGATGTCAAACTCCATGAACATGGTCATCAGCGCCGTGCCTATGACAAGGATGAAGACATAGAGGACCAGATAGGACATCACGCGGCGGATGTGGCGGTCGGCAATGACCCGGCCGTTGAACTTGATGCCGATGACGGCATGGGGATGGAGATGGTTGAGAAACTCGCGAATGGAGTATTTCAGATAGATGAGTATGCGCATCATCTTCATGCCGCCGGCCGTGCTCACCGTGCAACCACCAATAATCATCATCACAATGGTGGGCATCCAGAAGGGGGTGCCCCAGCCCACATAGTCGTAGCAACCCGACTGGAAGCCGCTGGAACTGATGATGGTGGAGACATGGAACAGACTGGTGCGGAAAATCTCCTCACCCGTTTGCGGAACGGCCACGCTGCCATCAAACTCAGTGAAACGGAACAATAGGCAGAAGATGGCCACCAGACCTATGACGGTGAGCAAGAAACCCTTTACCTCCTCGTTCTTCAGACACTCGCGCCCGCGCCAAATAGAAATGTAGTAGTAGAGCCCAAAGTTGACACTGGAGATGAGCATGAAGGCAGCACAGACGTACTCGGCATAGGCCGAATGAAAATAGCCCACGCTGGCCGTGTGCGTTGCAAAGCCACCAGTGGCAATGGTTGAGAAGGAGTAGCACAGGGCGTCGAAGAGATTCATGGGACCCACCCAGAACATCAAGGTGCAGACAATGGTGAGCACAATGTAGATGAGCAACAGACGGCGCGAGGTGGCTCCTATCTTGGGCTGCAGACGGTTGATAGTGAGGCCCGACATCTCGGCAATGAACATCGTCGAATTCTTCATGTCCTTGACGGGAAGCATGGCAAACGAGAACACCACTATTCCCAATCCGCCCATCCACTGCGTCATGTTGCGCCACATGAGTATGCCATGAGGCATGGCCTCAATGTCGGGAATGATGGTGGCTCCCATGGTGCTGAATCCGCTCATGGTCTCAAAATAGGCACTGGCGATATCCACGTCGAGTCCCTCGTAGAAGAGATAAGGAAGCATGCCAAAGGCAGAGAACACCACCCACGTCAGTCCCACAATAATGAATGCCCCACCGCGTGAGAGCTGGGCGTTGCGGCGGCCCAGATGGGTGTGCCCGTAGAGGGTAAGGCAAAGTCCTGAAAGGAAAGTTATGCCAGTGGAAAGGGCAAAGTCCTGCCAGTCGGTCTCGCCCAGTCTGTAATGATAATACAATGCTACCAGCGTGGTGAACCCGAGGAAGAGGCTCTCCATCATCAGCAACATGCCAAATATGCTTTTCTTCATGGTCTCTTAATAAGAAACTGAACAATCAAAGCCTGCCTGCCGCACTTTTTCACCGATTTCATCGAGGACTTCGGGTTTGGTTTTCTCTAATCCCGACACGGGCGTCTCGCGGTCGATGGTGTATATCATCACCTGGCGCGGACGGATGCGGCCCAGTGCCTGCAGCCAAGGCTGAACGTAGGAGTCCGAGGTATTATCTACGCCCTCGCCCTGCATGAACATGGTCTGGATGATGACCTGCGGACTCATCTCGGCCAGATGCTGAATGATGGCCTCAACATCGTAGTGCCCCTGAGGGCGGTCGATGCGATGGATGTAATCGGCATCAATGGTGTCGAGCTTCATGATGGGGTTGTCGGTACGCATCAGGGCCTCACGCACTTCGCGACGATGAATCTGAGTGGAATTGCTGAGCACCGAAATCTTGGCCTCGGGACAATACCTATTACGCAAACGGATGACGTCGTCAACGATCTCAGGGAAGTGGGGATGCAAGGTGGGTTCGCCATTGCCTGCAAAGGTCAGCACATCGGGGTGCGGCCCCTCCTCATGCATCTTCTGCAGTTGTCCTTCCAAAGCCTCGTACACCTCCTCGCGCGTGGGCAAAGGGGCATGGGCACGACGCTCGCTGTTCAGTCCACATTCGCAGTAGATGCAGTCGAAGGAGCACCACTTGCCGTCCTTTGGCAGCAGGTTGATGCCCAGCGAGATGCCCAATCGGCGACTGTGGACAGGCCCGAATATGGGCGATGGATAGATGACTGTGCTCATAGGCTCACTTCACTCAGGCTGTTGTTCTTCCTCATCGTAGTGGGTGAAGAGGAAATCATTGTAGGGATACTTCTGGACGTGCAACTCGCGCACCTTATTATATAGGAGTGTACGCAGTTCGTCGATGTTGGTGCGCTCGCGGGCCGAAATGAATATGCAATCGCCTTTGAGGCGGGCCATCCAGGTGTGCATGAGATCGGGCAAGGGGATGTTTTCCTTCGTCATTTCCGTCAGGTCGTCCTCGTCCTTCTCCACCCAGGTGTAGGCATCCACCTTGTTGAAGATAATCATTTGCGGCTTCTCGGCACATCCCAGGTCGGCAAGGGTCTTATCGACGACTTTGATTTGGTCCTCGAAATCGGGATGGGAAATGTCAACGACATGCACCAGCAAGTCGGCCTCGCGCACCTCGTCGAGTGTAGATTTGAACGATTCCACCAAGTCGGTGGGCAGCTTGCGTATGAAGCCTACGGTGTCCGATAGCAGGAAGGGAAGGTTGTCGATGATGACCTTGCGAACGGTGGTGTCGAGTGTGGCAAACAGCTTGTTCTCAGCAAACACCTCGCTCTTGGCCAGTAGGTTGAGCAACGTGCTCTTGCCCACATTGGTGTAGCCGACAAGTGCCACTCGAATCATGCGTCCACGGTTGCCTCGCTGGGTAGTCTTCTGACGGTCGATTTCGGCCAGACGCTGCTTCAGCAGGCTCATGCGGTTAAGGATGATGCGACGGTCCATTTCCAACTGCGTCTCACCGGGACCGCGCAGGCCCACCGAACCCTTTCCGCCACCTCCGCCGGAGCCACCACCCTGACGTTCAAGGTGAGTCCACAAGCGTTGCAGGCGGGGCAGCATGTAGCGGTATTGAGCCAGTTCCACCTGCGTCTTGGCGTTAGCCGTCTGGGCCCGCATGGCAAAGATGTCGAGAATGAGGCTCGTGCGGTCAAGAATCTTTACTTTCAGTTCCACCTCGATGTTTCTCAGCTGCTTGGCCGACAGTTCATCGTCGAAGATGACCATGGCCACCTCGCGCTCGGCATCCTCCTCTGCCTGGATGTATTCCCGCATCTCCTTCAGTTTGCCTATGCCCAGATAGGTGACGCTGCTGGGGCCGCTCATGCGCTGGGTGAATCGCTTGACGGTGACTGCCCCGGCCGTTGTGGCCAGGAACTCCAGTTCATCGAGGTATTCCTTTGTCTTTCGCTCGTTCTGCTGAGGTGTAATCAAGCCCACAAGGATGGCCGTCTCGGGTCCTTGCTCCTCATGATAAAACTTCTGTTTCGATGCATTCCCGAGGCCCTCCTGCATGCGAGTTGCCGAGGTGGCCGAACGGGATGTGTTGTATGAATCTTTTCTTCCCAAAGTATCTCCGTTATTTCACACGAATTACCAAATACTTGCTCACACTCCAGAACCGCTTGGCATCGGTGATGCGCAGGACGTATTCGCCCCGCTGGTCCTTCTGCAAGGTGTAGCTGCCTGCGGGATGGTTGGTGAGCAGTTCGGCGCTCTTGCTGTAGAGTTTGATTTCCTTCACCATGCGGATGTCTATCTGGGTGAAGTAGTCCTTATTGAAGTCGCCCGACTTCAGCACGTCGCCATCCTTCAGAATCTTCTGTTCCTTCAGCTCAGCCTTGGTCCCGAACACGAACCATGCAGTGTGCAGGTCCTTATCCTGGGCAGCCACGGTCTCCGCCTTCTGGCGGTTTTCCTGCGTCAGGGAGGTCACGTTCTCGCTCAGGTTGTCAATCTGCTCGCCCTGTTCAGCGATGGTGATGTCCTTCTCAGCCAGCGAGGCTTCCATCTCCTGTATGCGCTGGTTCTGGGATTCGAGTTGGTCCTTCAGGTTCTGGATGGTCTTTTCCAGGGCCTTGGCGTTGAAGGTGGTGGTCTTCAGTTTCTCCTGCAACTGGGCTATGAGCTCACGGTTTTGCTGCATGGCCTGCTGGATATATTGCATGTTCTCCTGAATGACACCGCGGGACGAAGCCGACTCGGGATTGCCGTCGGCCACGGTGATGCGACCTTCGGCCTCGTTGATGCGGGCAAAGCCCTCCTGCACCTCATTGACGCAGGACATGATTTCATTCAGTTCATCATCCTTCTGGTTGATGATTTGCATCAAGGAATCGCGTTCACGACTTGTGTCATCGACGCTTTGCTTGTTGAACTGATCACACGATGCCAGTGCTACTAAGCACGAAGCAAGAATCACTAACTTTTTCATAGTCTATTCTCCTTTTCCAATTGTTTGCGTTGATATTTCGATAATTTTCGGGGATTTACGGTTTCCTCCGTGTTTTCCGTCTCAGTGTCAGTTTCTGTGCTGCCCTCGTCCTTGCTCCCCCCGACGATGATGACAAATTCGCCCCGTGGCTCTTCCTGCGTGAAGTGGGCCAGGACCTCGGCCAGTGTGCCGCGCACGCTCTGCTCGTGCACCTTCGAAATCTCGCGGCACACCGAAGTCGGGCGCTCCGCTCCAAACACTTCGATAAACTGCTCCAGGGCCTTCACCACGCGGTGGGGGCTTTCGTAGAAAATCATTGTACGCGCTTCCCCTTTCAGTTCCTGCAACCGGGTGAGCCGCCCCTTCTTCTGAGGCAGGAAACCCTCGAAGCAGAACTTGTCGCAAGGCAAGCCCGACGACACCAGGGCCGGCACGAAAGCTGTGGCACCAGGCAGAGTGATGACTTCCACGTCGGCACGTATGGCCTCGCGCACCAACAGGTAGCCAGGGTCGCTGATGCCCGGTGTACCCGCATCGCTGACCAAGGCCATAGTCTCGCCCCCGCACAGGCGGTCGACGATGCCCGTCACCACCTGATGCTCGTTGAACTTATGGAACGAGAGCATGGGGCGATGGATGTCGAAGTGGCGCAGGAGGTTTCCCGACGTACGCGTGTCCTCGGCCAGGATAAGGTCGGCCTCGCGCAGCACACGGAGGGCACGCATGGTAATGTCCTCCAGGTTGCCCACCGGAGTAGGTACAACATACAATGTTCCCATATTCACGGACAAAAATACGAATTAATTCACAATTCTCAATTCTCGCTCCACAAAAAAATTACACATGCGTCACTTTTTCAGAGCTTCCAAGCGCAAAATTCACAATATTTCTTTATCTTTGCCCAGAAAATTAACCTTTTATTAAAGACGGACATGTCACTCACGATAGCAGAACGAAACGACAAGAGCAGCGAGAACCAAGTCGCGGGCACGCAGGCTTGGCCGAGTCGTGGAAGTCGAAGAACGGAGTTCAACGGTGAGATTATGCGCCAGGGGCGTGTGGAAGTCATTTGTGGCTCCATGTTTTCGGGCAAGACCGAGGAACTCATTCGCCGCATGAAGCGGGCGAAGTTTGCCAGGCAGCGTGTAGAAATCTTCAAACCGTCCATCGACACCCGCTATTCCGAGGAAGACGTCGTTTCGCACGAAGGCAACTCCATCCCCAGCACCCCCGTCGATTCCTCGGCCAGCATCCTCCTCATGTCGGCCGACAACGAGGTGGTGGGCATCGACGAGGCACAGTTCTTCGACCCGGGCATTGTCGATGTCTGCCAGGAATTGGCCTCTCGGGGAGTGCGCGTGATTGTCGCCGGGCTCGACCTCGACTTCCAGGGCCGTCCCTTTGGCCCTATGCCGGCCTTGTGCGCCATTGCCGACGACGTGAGCAAGCAGCACGCCATCTGCGTCCGCTGCGGCGCACTGGCCTATGTGAGCCATCGCACCGTGGCAGGTGACAAGCAGGTGATGCTGGGCGAAAAACAAGAGTACGAACCCCTGTGCCGCCATTGTTATCTGGAGGTGACAAAGGGCCAAAAATAAGGACTATGTTAGAAAAAAAGATTACCTTCGACAGCTTCATACGCGGAGCCCTTGGGGCTGCCATCATTGTGGCCATAGGTTGGCTCATCAATCGTCTCAGCTCCGTCCTGCTGCCCTTCTTCATCGCCTGGTTGCTGGCCTACATGATCTATCCCCTCGTGCGTTTCCTCCAATACCGTTGCCGCCTGCGCAACCGCGTTGTGAGCATTGTCGTGGCTCTCATCCTGGTGCTGGCCGCGCTCACGGGCATCATGTTCCTCATCGTGCCCCCCATGATTGGGGAGGTGACCAAGCTGAGCGAATACATCGCCCCGCTGGCCCACAAGTATCTGGGCGAGAACACCATAGCCGACAGCATCGACAAGTTCATCAAACAGTTCCTCAGCGATAACTCCATCGTCCAGCTCATCCAGCAGGACAACGTCATGGATGCCCTTCAAGCCGGTCTGTCTCAAATCTGGAACGTCATCTATCAGACCCTGGGCTTCATCGCAGGCATCTTCACGGTCTTCGTAGTCTTCCTCTACCTCTTCTTCATCCTGCTCGACTATGAGAAAGTCAGCACCGGCTTCATCAACCTCATCCCTGCCGAGCAGCGCCCCTTTGCCACCCAACTGATTGGCGACGTGGAGCGGGGTATGAACTCCTACTTCCGCGGCCAGTCACTCATCGCCTTCATCGTGGGCATTCTCTTCAGCATCGGATTCCTCATCATCGACTTCCCTCTGGCCGTGGGCCTGGGACTCTTCATCGGCCTGCTCAACCTCATTCCCTACATGCAGCTCATCGGATTCGTCCCCACCATCATCCTGGCCCTCATGAAGAGTTTCGAGACGGGACAGAGTTTCTGGATTATCCTCCTCATGGCACTGGCCGTCTTTGCCGTGGTGCAGACCATCCAGGACATGTACCTCACTCCCCGCATCATGGGCCAGGTCATGGGGCTCAATCCCGCCGTCATCCTGCTTTCGCTCTCCATTTGGGGGTCGCTGCTGGGCTTCATCGGGCTCATCATAGCCCTGCCCCTGACCACTCTCTGCCTCTCCTACTACCGTCGCTTTGTGCTGAAGGAATAGAAAAAACCATGCATCGCGATGCAATTTTTAATCCTTAAGCTTTTTAATTCTAAAATTTTGTTGTACCTTTGCACCCGCAAACCCTGAATAGGGCACTTGCCACACGAGGCTGACTCGCTAGCTCAGCTGGTAGAGCACAACACTTTTAATGTTGGGGTCTCGGGTTCGAACCCCGAGCGAGTCACAGAAAAAGAGGAACCTTTAAGGCTCCTCTTTTTTATCGCTCAAGGTCCTCACCCGAGGGTTCTTGCTCCATTACATTACGCAAGCGGCAAGCCGAGCGCGAACCCCGAGCGAGTCATCCCCCGACTCACTCACTTCCCCTTCTGCTTCTGCGGTACTCCAGCGGAGCCATGCCCGTCTCGCGACGGAAGAACTTGCTCAACGCCGGTGTGTCGGCAAACTTCATCCGCTTGGCAATCTTCGTCACCGTCTCAGTGCTGTAGGCCAGCCACACCTTCACCTCCTTCAGTGCCGACTCGTTGACCCACTGCATCACTGTGCGCCCGCTCTGCTTCTTCACGAAGGAACTCAGGTAGTGAGCGTCCAGATTCAATTTCCCCGCATAGAAGGGTATCTTGCGCTCGCTCCCCGCATAGCGGCTCACCAGGTCGATGAAGCGATTCATCATCACCTCCTGGCGCGTCCCCTTCGGCCCCTTCATCCGGGAGTCATACAGCTGACCCACGTACAGCAACAGCGAACGGATGAGCATATAGATATTCTCCTTCGGGAACTTCCTCAGCCGTGTCATCTCCCACACCAGCTCGAAGTGCTTGCTCACCACGGGCAGCGACTTCTCGTCCAGATGCAGACGCACGAAGGTAGGATGTGTCTCCGTGTCCGTGATGCCCACCTCCGACAACTGTCTCACCAATCCATCGTAGCGGAAGGCATCGAACTCAAAGTCTTCCGACACCTCCTTCTTCTCCACCAGCGTATCGCTATAGAACACCACCACGTCGCCTTCCACAAAGTGGTAGTCCACCAGGTTGAAGTTGTAATTGGCCCATCCGCGGCGCACCCACACCACGCGCAATTCGCGCAGCAGATAAGGTTGCGTGCTGAAGAGGAACTCGCGGCCACGAATGTCAAACTCGTGCAGCATCCAGAACTGTTCGTGAAGGAACATCTTGCCATGCCCCACCCAATTCTCGGTGTGGCCGTACAGCTGAAGTGAAATTGTATCTACTAACATGCTGCAAAGATAATAAAAAAATCCATCCCCTATTTTTCATCTTCAATCTTTTTTCGTATCTTCGCATCATCCAACAACGCAAACAAACCGATAAGAATGAAGAAACGTCACATTTTCCCTCTGGCCCTCACGGCCCTCCTCTCCCTCGGCGCCTGCCACGACGCCCCCCAGTCGCTCACCTCCTCCCAGCCTCAGGCTCCCGCCTCCTCGCCCTCCAAGGGGTCCGCGTCGCCGTCCTCCCAGGGCGTGCCCGCCACCGACATTAGCCTGTCCGCCGGGACCGCAAAGGACAGCGCCCACGTCACACTCCACCTTCCCCCCTTCGACAGCCAGAGCGCAGCCCAGGCCGTCATGGAACAGCTCAACGAAGCCCTGGGCGGCTACTACGACGGCCCCATCGCCGACGCCGACTCCCTGGCCCGCTACTACCTCTCCCACTACCTCCGCGAGATGCGCGAGGCCCGCAGCGACTTCGACTCCGATGCCCCCTTCGAGCGCTCGCTCACCGTCAGCCCCGGCTACGAGACCCCACGCCTCGTCACCCTCGACCTCCAGTACTACGAATACACTGGCGGCGCCCACGGCGGCACCCTCTCCCAGGGCCTCAGCTTCCGCAAGTCCGACGGCCGGCAGATGGGCACCAACATCCTCTCCCGCCTGCGCAGTCCCGAGTGGGACGAGCTGGCCAAGAAGGGCCTCATGGAATACTTCGATGTCAAGACTGAGGAAGAACTCCAGAACTGCCTCCTCGACGTCCAGCTCTACGCCCTGCCCCTGCCTCAGACCGAACCCAGCTTCCAGCAGAACGGACTCGTCTTCACCTATCAGCAGTACGAGATAGCCCCCTACGCCGCAGGCATGCCCTCCTACGTCATCCCCTACGACCAGCTACCGCCCTTCCTCAATGCCACCGGGCGCCGCCTGCTCGCCAAGTAACCCATTCTCCCCCACACACACAACATCATGAAAGACATAGCCATCTACACCCTCACCTCCCCCCTCCACGATGAGCACAGCGTGGCCCAGTCCACCCGCGAGTTCCTCAGCCAGCTCCGCATCGACCACGACCTCGTCGGCCCCGACTTCTCCACCTACGGCCAGTCGCCCCTCAGCCTCATCTACGTCCGCACCGGCGGCACCGAGAATCAGTTCCTCCAACTCCTCAGTTCCCCCGACTCGCCCCTCCGCCCGTCGCAGCTCCCCCATCCCCTGCTTCTGCTCGCCTCCGACAGCGCCAACTCGCTGGCCGCCAGCATGGAGATACTCTCCCACCTGCGCCAGCACAACATCCCCGGCGAAATCCTCCACGGCCCCGCCCCCTATGTCAGCCACCGCATCGGCGTACTATTGCGCGTGGCCCGTGCCCGCCGCCAGCTGCGAGGCGCCCGCTACGGCATCATTGGCCAGCCCTCCGACTGGCTCATCGCCAGCCAGCCTTGCCCGCAGGCCGTCAGCCAGCAGCTCGGCGTCCAGCTCATCGACATCCCCATCCGCGAGCTCCTCGACGCCCTTCCCAGCTCCGTCGCCCCCACGCTCCGCTGCTTCACCGCCTCCTCTGCGCCCCATGCCATCACCTCCTCCCTTACCGGAGCCGAAGCCATCCAGGCAGGCCTCGAGACCCTCGTCCAGCGCCACCGCCTTCAGGGCTTCACCCTTCGCTGCTTCGACCTCCTCACCGCCCTCCGCAACACCGGTTGCCTCGCCCTCGCGCGCCTCAACGCCCAGGGCCTCGTGGCCACCTGCGAAGGCGACGTCCCCGCCATGCTCTCCATGGCCGTGGCCCGCTCCCTGCTCGGAGTCTCCGGTTTCCAGGCCAATCCCGCCTCCATCGACCCCCAGACAGGCCAAATCACCCTCGCCCACTGCACCATACCCCTCGACATGGTCACCAGCTACGAACTCGACACCCACTTCGAGTCCGGCATCGGCATCGGCATCCGCGGCCACATGGCCCCCGGGCCCGTCACCCTCTTCAAACTCTCTGGCGACCTCAGCCGCCACTTCATCGCCCAAGGGCGCCTCCTGCGCGGCCTCTCGCGCCCCAACCTCTGCCGCACGCAGTTCGTCATCCAGCTTGCCAACCCCTCGCAAGCCCACTACTTCCTCACCCAGCCCATCGGCAACCACCACATCCTCCTCCCCGGCCACCAGGCCGAACTGCTCGAGGCCATGCTCGCCACCCTGCAGCCACAGGAGTAAAAAGAACGACTTAGACAGGCTTACGAAACGAACCTCGGGGCGACTCTCTCCTTTCGGTGAGTCGCCCCGAGGCTTGTCAGTTGCTCTGTTGTAGATGATTAATGCAGCAAATTTATGGATTATGTACGTTAATTCCAAATTCTGCACCCAGTTTTTACGCCTAAAAATGTACCGTTTTATAGTTTCCTGTTGTGTTTTAGCTTCACCTTATTTGTTATACAAAAAACCTCCCTCGCTGGTCATTCCGTTGGCCTCGACTTTGATTTGGGTACGGCGGCTGTTGTTGTAGAGGGTGACATGGGCTTCGCCGTTCTTGTCGAGCTTCAGGTCGGGATTCCAGTAGAGCGTGCGGCGATAGTCCTTCTGGCCCTCCTTGGGCGGGTTGCGCTTGTAGTCGGGATGGTAGAAGTCCTCCTGATAGGCAAAGCCATGAAGAATGTAACGGCGGTCGCGATAGGTGACGCGACGTTGGTCATAAGCCAACCCATGAAAAGATATTTCTACA
>DGUV01000081.1:801-11742 GCA_002395775.1 Prevotellaceae bacterium UBA4301 | reverse complement strand
TGGACTGGATGTATGCCAACTGCTCCACAACGGCTCAGCGTGGTGCCTTGGACTGGATGGGCCCCTTCCACGATGCCATCAAACCCGTGGTGCAACGCCTCTATGAGAGTGTGAAGAGCGGCCACGAGGCACAAATCTCCATTGACAGCAACTCCAAGCCCGACTATCGTCAGGGACTGGAGAAGGAACTCGCCGCCCTGCGCGACAGCGAGATGTGGCGCACGGCAGCCGTCGTTCGCCAGCTGCGTCCCGAGAACAATTGATGAGACTCCGATAAACCAAAGCGCGGGCATCCCGATGTGGGTGTCCGCGCTTCTTTGTCTTTGTGCCTTAGCTCCTATATGCCTCTTCGTGTGCCAGATGTGGCACACCCTTGTGCCATTAATGGCACAGCCCAATGCCATTAAATGGCACAACCCTGTGCCATGCGTGGCACTCCCCATGGCAAACAAAAAGCGCGAGACCCTGATGAGGGGCCTCGCGCGCATATTTAATATTAAGGAAGGAATCACTGATAGAACTTGTAGCGGTTGTCCTCAATCTTGGCCTTGCGAGCCAGGGTCTGCATGAGGCCCTGCATGCCGCGCATGAGGGTGGTTGCCTGCTGGGTCTGCTCAGTCTTGGGGTCAAACTTGCCTTGGAGCTTGTGCTTGTCCAGCACCTGCAGGGCATAGACTGCGCCCTCGCCTCTGATGCCGGTCAGGAACTGACCCTTCTGGGCTGCGCTGACTACGCCGCTGAGCACGGGCTCGGTGGAGGCTACCTTCTGCACGAATACGGGGGCAGCGAAGGTGATGTGCTGAACGGTGTCCTGAACGGCGCCGGGCAACTTGGCCACTTCAGCTACGCTCTTCATGCCCTGAATCTTCTTAATGAGTTGGGCTGCCTTCTTGTCCTTGAGGACTTCCTCGCGGAGAATGTTCTGCAGGTTCTCGTCCTTGAAGTCGCGCTGGCCCTTCTTGTGGATGCCGGTGAGCATGACCACGAGCAGCTGGTCGTTGGCATTGCCTGCTTCATAGAGTTCGCTCACCTGGCCAACTTTGCTCTTGAACACCCAACGCAGGGCGTCGGTGGTGCCGCGGATACCGGCAACATAGTGGTCGCCAGAGCCCACATATTGGGCAGTCTGCACCGTGTAGCCTTCCTTGGAAGCATTGGCTTCAATGTCTTCAGCCTTGGGGTTGGCAGAGAGGAAGGAAGAGAACTTGTTCCAAATCTGGTTGTGAGTCTCCTCAGAGAAGTCGATGGTGCGCTTGATGACGGCTACGTCGTACTTGTCGATGATGTTGCGACGGTCGGTAACCTTCACGATGAGTGCGCCGCCCGTGATGTCGAGCTTCTGGACTGATCCGGCGGGAGCGCTGAAGAGGGTCTGTACAAACTTCTTGTCGTCGTCGCGAAGCATCGAGCGGTCAACCTGTGCACTGGTCACCCATTGTGCCTCGGCTGCCTGGTTGTAGCGCTTGGCAATGGTGTCGATGGGGGCGCCTGCCTGCAGGGCTGCGAAGATGCTGTCGGCGCTCTTCTTGGCCTTGTCGTCGGTGCCGGTTACGCTGATGAGGCGATACTCAACAGAGTCGGGCTGCTGCACGCGGGCATAGTACTTGATGACGTTCATGGTGTTCTCGGCCACATTCTTGGTGGGGCCTACGAGAGCTCCGGGGGTCAGGCTGTCAAGACGGGCGGCAATGTCAGAAGGCAGCGACTTGCGGCTGACGGGCAGTCCGTTGTAGCTGACGCTGGAACGGCTCTCGCGGATGGTGTTGGCCACATTCTCGGCCGAATCCAGAGCCTGAGCGTATTCGGTGAGTTCCTTCTCAAGTTCGGCCTCGTCGGCGGCACTGGCGGTCACGGGCACCACGATGTACTTGATGTCGCGGGCTTCCTGCTGCATGTCGAAGAGGTCGGGATACTGCTTCAGCATCTCGTCATACTTGGCCTTCAGCTCAGCCTCGGTGGGCTCTACGTCGGTGTCCTTGACGGTGGTGTAGGGGAGGGCTGCCAGCAGCACACTGGCCTCGTTGTTGCGAGCCTCAAAGGCTGCCTTGGCGCTTGCGGGGTTGCTGATGAGGCAGTTGCTGAGCAGGGTCTGATACTTCTGGCTGAGGGCTTCCTGCTTGATTTGCTTCTCCACGAACTTCCAGTATTTGTAGTACTGGGTCATGCTCTCCTTTTGTGCTTCGGGATATTCAGGATTGTTCTGAATCTCGTCGTAGTTGGAGAGGAACTGCTTGAGCAGGTTTGCATCAAACTGGCCCGTCTGCTGGTTGACGAAAGGCGTCTGGCGCAGCAGCTGGCTCTGTCCGGTGTTGATGATGTTCTGCACCTCGGCATCGGTGACGGTGAGTCCCAGTGCCTTGGCTTCGTGTTCGATGATTTGCTGGCTCACGAAGTCGTTCCAGGCCTGGTCGCGTACTTGGATGGTCTGCTGTTCCGTGAGGTTCTGGTTGCCGTTGCTCAGGCGAACGGCGTTTTCGTACTCGTCACAAAGGTCATTGAAGTCCTGATAGTTGACGTTCTCGCCGTAAACCTGCCCGATGACCTGACGGTTGGCATTACGGCTTGAGGAGAGGGCACGAACCAACTCCTCGGCGATGAATGCAAACAGGGCCAATCCCAAAATGATGATGAGGATGGTGCCCTTGCTGCGAATGGTTTGTAAGGTTGCCATAGTTTTTATTGTTTTTGTTTGTTTGTTTATTTTAACGCATAATCGGGCGCAAAGATACAATAATTAATTAATAATTGAAAATTAAAAATTAAAAATGTGCGTTTGGACCTGTTATTTCATCACTTTCAGGCGCACGAGTTCGATTTTAGTGGTGGTGTTCTTGACGATTTTGGCCTCCCAGTGTCCAAACTTCACCACCTCGTTGAGTTTCGGGAAGCTTTGGTATTCGTGCAGGATGAGTCCGCCCAGGGTCAGATATTCCTCGCTTTCGGGCAAGTCGAGGTCAAAGCGTTCGTTCAGGGTTTCTATTTCGAGTCGGGCCGAGAGCAGGTATTCTCCGTTGCCCAGGTCTTTGGCGGTGTAGTTGTTGCTGTCGTGTTCGTCCTCGATTTCGCCAAACACCTCTTCCATGAGGTCCTCGAGGGTGACGATGCCCGATGTGCCGCCAAATTCGTCAACGACCACGGCCATCGACTTCTTTTCCTGCATCAGCTGTTTCATGAGTCGCTGGGCGGGCATGGTTTCGGGCACGATGGGCAGGGGGCGGATGCTTTCGGTCCATGATTCTCCGTCGCGCAGGCGGAACATTTCGCTGGAGTGGACATAGCCGACGATGTCGTCGATGTCCTCGCGGAAGACGATGATCTTGGAATGGCCGCTCTCCACGAATTCGTTGCGGAGCACATCGAGCGGAGTGCTGATGCTTACGGCATCCACCTCGGTTCGGGGGACAATGCAGTCGCGAATCTTAGTGGAGCTGAAGTCGAGGGCATTCTGGAAGATTTTCACCTCTTCGTTGATTTCGCTCTCGTCGCCGATGCTGTCGATATTGTGCTGGATGAGGTCGTCGAGGTCCACCTTGGTGAAGGTCTTGTCGGGTTCGGTGGCTTTTACCTTTGCACCCACCATCCAGAGGAAAGCCTTTGACAGGCCGCTCATGAACTTGCTGATGGGATAGAGCAGGACATAGAAGAGGTAGGCCGGTAGGGCCAGTGCGTTCATCATTCCGTTGGGGTTGAGGTGGAAGATGGTTTTGGGCAGGAACTCGCCCGTCACCAGCACGATGAGGGTACTGATGATGGTTTGTATGGTAAGCTGCACGGGGCCGTGGTCCTGCAGGCCCATGGGTACGAGCACATACATGTCAATGATTTGTGCCATGATGATACCATAGACCACGAGGGCAATGTTGTTTCCTACCAGAAGGGAGGAAATGAAACTGTTGGGATGGGCATAGAAAAGGCTCAGGATTCGGGACGTGAGGCCTTGGTGGCTGGCTTTGTCCATTTCCATCTGCAGTTTGTTGCTCGACACGAAGGCTATCTCCATGCCTGAGAAGAAGGCGGAGAACAATAGAACTATGATGCAACTGATGACTAACATGGTTGTGGGGGAGGGATTAGGGGTGAAAGAGAGGACTATTTCCAATGTCCTTGTTGTTTCTTGGGTACTTGTTTGCCTGGGGCCGAAGGCATGATGTGCCCCACTTTTTCGCCTGTGGGCGTGGTGGCTGCTACGGCTGCAGCAGTGTCTTTGGGGACTTCATCCGTTTTCTTATCCACATCGCTTACGGGGAAGGCTCCCTTTGAGTTCGAGACATAGTAGTCGGTCATTTGCTCGTTGGAGCGGAAGTCGGTGCCCTCCAGTTCCTGGTCGGTGGTCTTGATGCGCATGTACTTGGTGCTCCACATCTTGTGTTCGTTCATGTCCCAGAACAGTTCTTCGGTACGGAACAGGGTACCCTCGATATTGTGTATGACCACTCGGCCACGCAGTTCCCACAGCCGTTGCTCGTGGAGGTAGGCGGTGTCGGCTTCGACGTGAAGGTCGATGTGGAATCCTTCGTCGAAACGTTCCATAAGCAGGCCCTTCATGAATTTCCAGGTGGGGGGCGTCGTGTTAGTGTGAATGTCCCATTCCTCGGCAATCAGCTTGTAACGGATGACTCCCGAGTCGGAGATGAGCGTGCTGATGCCGCGTGAGCGCATGAATGCCGTGGAGTCGCTCTCGCTGATGGCAGCGGCCATGTGATTCTGCTCGTCCTCGCAGGAAGAGATTAGGAATTGAGAAAAAGAGAATATGAGGAATAGAGGAAGCCATGTCAGGCTCCTCCGTCTATTTGCGTTGCTGTTGTCCTCCTTTCTCATTTTCTCATTTTCTAATTCTCTCAATTTCTCAATTTCTCATTCCCTCATTCCCTCATTCTCTCAATTTCTCATTCTCCCTTTTACTGGAATCTGAATTTCTGGAACCATTGTTCGTTGAAGGTGATTCCAATGTGGGCCATGAAATAGTTTTCTGTGATGTGGGTCGAAAGGCTGGGGGCGCGGCGTAGCCATTCCAGCGAGACATTCACCTGTGAGCTGTTTTTGGTCCTCAGGGGCAGTCCCACACCGGCCGTCAGGCGGTATTCCTTAGGCCCGTCGGCATTGTTTACTTTTACGTAGGAAGTTGAGTATGAGGCTCCCAGGCGGAAACGCATGTGGTCGAAATATCGGTTGCTGGGCTGTGGATTGTGGACATATTCTGCTCCCAGGGCAGCCCGGTGGAGATTGCTGTATTGGTCGGTGGCAATGCGGATGGAACTGCTTGTTGAGGTGGATTGCGACATGGGTACCTTGCAACCGCTCCAGCGTTGCAGGGTGTAGTCGGCACCAAGGGTCAGTCGGCCCTCGTGGCTCCATGAAGCACCTGCGCTGATGGTGTGAGGCAAATCAAATCCCTTTGAGGTGGTGTGCTTGATGCTATCGCCCTTACTGGTGTAGCGGAGCAGTGTGATTTCGCTGCCGATGCCATGTCCCAGACCGAATGTAGCGCCCAGTGTCAGCTGGTTCTTTTCGTTGAGCCGCACGGGGTATTGTACGCCGATGTCCAGCTTATAGGTCTTCAGGTCGCAGCCCCATTCTTCGTTCTGGGTGTTGTAGGCCGTGCTGCTGGACGATGATGAACCCTCGTAGAAGGCTTGTGCCAGAGAGTGGTTGTAGTCGCCCCAGACATAGCTGATGTTGGCACCGATGCTCAGTTGGGCAAATGGGTTCCAGCCCAGTCCCAGATAGAGTTGGTGAAGGCCGCCGTTACCATAATAAATGGTACGCGTGGTGATGCTTTGTCCTGTGGTGTGACTGCTTCCGACTCGATGCTCTTCGTTGAAGTTGTAGCCGATTGAAGTGTAGGGGACGAAGCCGAACGACAGTCCCAGTCCGCGATACAGTCGCAGTCCGGCTGTGATGTATTCCAGTGAGGTGTTCTTCACCTGCTCGCTGCTGCCGTTGGCCTTGAGCCGACCCACTTGCAGTCCCATGCCAGCATCAAAGATGAAGGTCATGGAATCTATGGCCGCGTATGAGGCCGGGTTTTGCATGTTCACATACCGACCGTTGCGGTAGCCTTGCGATACACCAGCCATGCCGCGGTTGAATCCCTGCGACTGGTCGGCCAGTGTGCCCACTCCGAAGCGTGAATATGACGAGTTACTGCCGTTGCTCTGTGCCATTAATTGTGCGGCCATCAGTACGATGGTCACAAGTGTGAAAAGTCTTCTTGTCTGACTCATTCGTTGTATGCTAAAATCGTGTTAAGTCCGCGTGGGACAATAAAATCGTCGGCAAAGATACAACTTTCTCTTGAAATACGCAATTGCTTGATGTCTCCTCCTGTTAAAAAAACTGAAAGAGAGGGATATTTCGCTCTAAAATGGTGTATGTAACCCTCGATTTCGTGTTTCATGCCCCACACCACACCGCTGCGCAGGGCCGTGGCGGTATCGTAGCCCAGTTCGGGAGCCTCGCCCTCGCGACTGATGAGCGGCAACAGTGCCGTGTGCTCGTGCATGGCCTTCAATCTCAGTTCCAATCCGGGGGCGATGTTGCCACCCAAATAGTGGTTGTCGGCATCCAGGAAGTCGTAGGTAATGCATGTCCCAGTGTCGATGACCAACAGCGGCCCGTCGGCCTTCATGCTCCGCGCTCCCACGATAGCTGCTATGCGGTCGGCTCCCAGCGTCTCGGTGGTGTGATACATGATGTTGACGGGCACAGGTGTCTGCCCGGTCAGTTGCAGCATGGGGAATCCCAGTGTCCCGAGTGCTTCATACCCTTCTTCGGGAATATGGGCCACAGTCGAATAGATGCCTCTGTCGCACTCTGTGCGTCGCGCAAATTCTACGAGGCCTGTCAGACGGTGGTCGGTGGCCATGCTTTCTGCAATCCTGTCGCCATCGAAGGCAAACAGTTTCGCCCGCGTGTTACCAATGTCTATAATGAGCTTCATAGCTTCTCGTTTTTGGTTTTCTTGTTGCAAAGTTATGACTATACATCTGAAAATGCAAATTATTGCCTCGGTTTTCACTATCTTTAACCTTCGGTTTTAGATGCTCTTGCTCGAAAAAGCTGAAATACATTTGGCTCTTTGCTTGCTTATTCGTATCTTTGCACGCGGTTTGTGTGCATAATTGAATGATGAAGAAAACGTTTCTGTACATCCTAATCCTGATTTCGACCTGCATGGGGGCGAAGGGGCAGGCTGTGGGCGACTCAATTGTGGCCTCCCTGCTTACCTGTTCGCCAGGCACCAAATCCTATTCGCTTTATGGACATACAGGCCTGCGCATACGCAACCTGACGCAGGGGCTCGACCTCGTCTTCAACTATGGCGTGTTCAATTTTCAGCGCCCGCACTTCACTTGGCATTTCATCCTGGGCGAGTGCGACTACGAGGTGGCAGCCTATCCCTTCGACGCTTTTGTGGAGGAGTATGCTCACCGAGGTTCGTCGGTTGTGGAACAGCAGTTCAATCTGACGCCCGAGGAAACCAACCGATTGTTTTCGCTTCTTGTGATTAACTGCCAGCCAGAGAACAAAGTCTATCGCTACAATTTCTTGCAGAACAATTGTACCACAAAGGCACGCGATATCGTGGAGCAAGCCGTGGTGGGCGAGGTTCGCTATGAAGAAGCGCAGGAACATCCCACCTATCGGCAGCTCTTACATGAAATGACAGAGGACTACCCTTGGTCGGAGGTCGGAAATGACCTGCTGCTGGGGGCTGCGTGCGATACCGTGCTTAGCGACCGTGCAACACAGTTCCTGCCTGGTCAGCTGATGGAGTATGCAGCCCGTGCCCAGATATTCGACGAAAAGAATAACCGCCGCCCGCTCGTGGCCCGCACCAGTGTTTTGCTCGAGGCCAACGCCCACCAGCGTCAACTGGCAAGTCAGGGAGGTTGGGAGCCTCGCGTGTCGCCGCTCGTGGCCGGTCTCATGGCACTGGCAGCCGCACTGCTCGTAATGCTTGTGGAATACCTTACGCGGCGACAGCTGTGGGGCATCGACATCTTGTTAATGTTGTTGCAGGGCTTGGCAGGTGTGTTGCTTACTTTCATGCTGCTGTTTTCGCAACATCCTACGGTGGACTCCAATTGGCAGGTGTGGGTGTTCAATCCATTGCCGTTGCTGTGCATCGTGTGGGTGGTTAAGTGTGCGATTCGTCAGCAGCGTTGCCTCTATCACTATCTCAATCTCCTTGTGCTGGTGCTCTTTGTGGTGCTCATGCCTTGGATTCCACAAACTTTTTCTGCGCTGACCCTTCCTTTGGCATTGGTCTTGTTGACGCGCCCTGTTAGTTACCTCATCCGTTACAACCGTAAGCCCAAGGAAGCATGAAGCATACTGCTGCACAATATCGAATACTGACCTCGCTGGCCCTGCTGATGGCCATGGTCGGCACAGAGGCTCAGACAGCTCCTGAGGTGCCGAGGCTGGTGGTGCAGGTTGTCATAGACCAGTTGCGCACTGACTATCTTGAGGCTTTCTCGCCCTTGTATGGCGAAAAGGGCTTTCGCAGATTACTTAGCAATGGTCGCATCTACAGACAAGCCCAATATCCTTTTGCTCAGCCCGACCGAGCCTCGGCTGTGGCTTGTCTGGTGAGTGGTGCCTCGCCTTATGAAAACGGAATCGTGGGCGAGCGATGGCTCAACCGGTCAACGCTGCAACCCGTGCGTTGTGTGAGCGACGGTACTCCTGCTCATCTGGCCGTGAGCACTATCGCTGACGAACTGAAGGTGGCCACCGAGGGCAAGTCCCTTGTCTATAGTGTATCTCCTTATCGTGATGCTGCCGTTCTGGCTGCCGGACATGCGGCCGACGGCTCATTCTGGATGGATGACGAAACGGGAAAATGGACCACATCTGCCTATTATTCCTCACCCAGCTGGCTTTCCTACTTCAACAACAGCAATCATGCTGCCCAGCGCATGGCGTCACTCGTGTGGGAACCGACCAATGATTTCGTGGGCGAATACAACTATTTCGTTTCGGGCGGTACCAAGTCGCCCTTCCGCCATACCTTCAAGGGCGACGGCCGTGTGCGTCAGTTCAAGGCAAGTGCGCTGGTTAATGAGGAGGTAAGCGAATTTGTCGGTCACTGCCTGCGCAACACCCTTTTGGGCATCGATCCCGTGACGGATTTCCTCAGTGTGGCTTACTATGCTGGCAACTTCGACCATCGTACTGTTACAGAGTGTCCGATGGAATTGCAGGATACCTATGTCCGGCTCGACGAACAGTTGGGCCGTCTCTTCGACATGGTGGAAGAGAAGGTGGGGCGCAATCGCGTACTCTTTGTAGTCACAAGCACCGGATATAGCGATGCCGAGCAGTCCGACGGTAATCTTTCAGCCTATCGCATACCTTCAGGCGAGTTCAATATTACCCGTGCTCAACTTTTGCTGAACATGTATCTGTCGGCCGTTTATGGCCAGGCACAGTACATCGAAGCCACAATGGGTAACCAAATCTTTTTCGACCTCAAGGGCATTGAGAAACGCAACATCAACCTGAGCGAGCTGCTTGAGCGCAGTGCCGATTTCCTGATGCAACTGCAAGGCGTTCGCGATGTCTATACTTCGCAACGTCTGGCACAGGGTGCCTGGATTCCAGGCATACGCAGTCTGCGCAACGCATATAATCCCCGAACTTCCGGTGACATCATGGTGCAGGTGGCACCCGGATGGACACTTGTCAACGAACAGACTGGCGAACGCAAATCGCAGCGTGAGACCTACATGGGTTTCCCTCTGTGCTTTTACGGGCTCGACATCACCCCCGAGGTCGTGGAATCGCCGGTTACGGTAGACCACATAGCTCCCACGCTGGCCCGTTGCCTGCGCATCAGGGCTCCGAATGCCTGTTCCGTGGCCCCGCTGACAGGCATCCGGTGACAGTCTTTCAGGGTGCTGTCTAAAGGATATGAATAATCCGAATAGAACGAATAATCCGAATGATTCGAGTAATCTGAATAATCCGAAAAATAATTATTATGAAATTTATAGATTTTTTGAGTAGCATCTTTGGTAACAAGGCCCAGCGCGATATGAAGGCCATTCAGCCCCTTGTGAATCAGGTAAAGGCCATTTATCCCGAGATGCAGGCACTCTCGAACGACGAGCTTCGTGCCAAAACCATAGAGATTAAGAACAAGGTACAACAGGCCCCGGCCGAACTGCGCCAGCAAATTGCCGACCTGAAAGCTAAGATTGAGGAAACCGAGATTCAGGACCGTGCTCCCATCTTTGCCCAAATCGACAAGTTGGAGAAGGAGGTCCTGGAGGTGTTGGAGAAAGCATTGGAAGAAGTGCGCCCCGTGGCTTTTGCCATCATGAAGAGCACTGCCGAGCGCTTTACCAATAATGAGAATATTGAGGTTACGGCCACCGACTTCGACCGTGAACTGGCTGCTCGTCATGACTTTGTGGACATCGAGGGCGACAAGGCCATCTACCACAACCATTGGGTGGCTGGCGGCAACGAGACGGAGTGGAACATGATTCACTACGACGTGCAGCTCTTCGGCGGTACAGTATTGCATCAGGGAAAGATAGCCGAGATGGCTACAGGTGAAGGTAAGACGCTGGTGGCCACGCTTCCCGTTTTCCTCAATGCACTGACGGGCAATGGCGTGCATGTGGTGACCGTCAACGACTATCTGGCCAAGCGTGACTCTGAATGGATGGGGCCGCTCTACATGTTCAACGGACTCTCCGTCGACTGCATCGACAAGCATCGTCCTAACTCCGACGAGCGCCGCAAGGCTTACAATGCCGACATCACCTTCGGTACGAACANNCAAGCGTGACTCGGAGTGGATGGGCCCGCTCTACATGTTCCATGGGCTCAGCGTTGACTGCATCGACAAGCATCAACCCAACAGCGAGGCGCGTCGCAAAGCCTATTTGGCTGATATCACGTTCGGTACGAACAATGAGTTCGGTT
>DGUV01000081.1:382-610 GCA_002395775.1 Prevotellaceae bacterium UBA4301 | reverse complement strand
TCTCTGGTCCTGTTCCCAAGGGCGAAGATCAGCAGTTTGAGCAGTATCAGCCTCTGGTAGAGCGCCTGGTGGGAGTTCAGCGTCAGTTGGCTACGCAATATCTGGCTGAGGCCAAAAACCTCATCGCCAAGGGACAGGAGACCAACGACAAGGAGGTGCTGGCCCAAGGTTTCCTTGCTCTCTATCGCAGCCATAAGGCTTTACCCAAGAACAAGCCGCTCATCAAGT
>DGUV01000081.1:0-275 GCA_002395775.1 Prevotellaceae bacterium UBA4301 | reverse complement strand
AAATCTACATGGAGAACAACAACAAACGTATGCCCGAAGCCGTTGAACCTCTCTACTTCGTTGTCGATGAGAAGCAGAACAGTGCCGACCTCACCGACAAGGGACATGCCTGGCTGGCCGAGCAGGTGAACGATAAGGACCTCTTCGTACTGCCTGATTTGGCTATGCAGATGGCGGAGATTGAAAACCTGCCCGAGCAGGAACGCTTGGAAAAGAAGGACCAACTCTATACGGACTACGCCGTCAAGAGCGAGCGCATGCACACCATTCAGCAG
>DGUV01000069.1 GCA_002395775.1 Prevotellaceae bacterium UBA4301 | reverse complement strand
CCCGGAGGCTTTTTTCGTATATTATGCAGTCATCATAGGCTGGGCTCCCAATGATCAGAAAATAGATTACCAATGATCGCGAATTTACTTACCAATGATGTGGCGATGATTGGTAAGTGATTTTTCGATGATTGGGTAGTGATTCGTCGATGATTGGGAGATGATTGGGCGACGATTGCAAGGTGAAGATGCAAATGGTTGACATTTCGTGTGAAAAACTTGGCCGGGAGTGAGGCACATTTCGGAATTTTATGTATATTTGTGGCGTGAACTTCACCACTGGCCTCGTGCTTACCTACGACGACATGCCCACACTCATGGCTCCCCTCACCATCGCCGAGGACGGCAAGGTGGGCATTGGTGAACTGAGTGAATGTGAAGAGTGAGAAGCCTGCGCCACAAACGGAACGGAATATTGTTAAGTTTTCTTAAAATAGATTGTTTAAGGGTAATGTTTTCGTGTTTCCGCGTAATATATATGTGAAAGTAATCACAGAGTAATCTGTTTTCATTATGATTTAGTTAGTATGGGCCCACTCCCCTTGTTGCCTGCGAAGGCCGCAAGGGGATTTTTTTGTAATGTTTTGTAATGTTTTGTAACTTTGTGGCAATATAATAGTGTATGGGAAAGATGCAAACCACTGACGAGATGTATATCCAGCGAGTGTTGGCGGGACGGACTGAAGATTTCCGGCTGCTCATTCGTCGCTACCAAGCCTGCATACAGGCCTTGGTGGGGCGGATGATTCCTCGGGTGGAGGACGTTGAGGATGTGGTGCAGGACACTTTCGTGGCAGTTTATCGTAATTTGGCTTCATACGATGCAACCAAAGCTTCCTTCCCCACGTGGCTCAGTCGTATTGCCTACTATACAGCAATTCATCATCTGCGTGGCAGACGTGAGCCGATGGCCTATCTGGACGATAACGAATCATTGCTTGCAAGTGTAAGCAATGATGAAGCAGACCATTTTTGGGAGGAGTCACAAGAGGTTGAAGCGGACCGATTGGACGAGGCGCTGATGCAATTGAAATCGGAAGAACGACTGTTGGTTCATCTGTTCTATTACGAGGAGAAGTCACTGGCAGAGATTGGCTATATCCTGGGTGTTGAGCCAGGGACGCTTGCCACACGCCTCTGCAGGATAAGAAAAAAACTATACATTATTATAAAGGAGAGACGGTAATGAAAAGCACGGAAAGAAAGATAGGCCCCGGTGCGTGGGAAGCACTGCGACGGCAAAACGAACGGGCGAATGAGTTGCCCGTGAGCGAAGGCTTGGAAGAGAGAATCATGAAGGAGATTCATTCCAGAAAAGCGTCAATGACGCTGTGGCGACGTGTGGCGGCAGTAGCCGTGACCTTCTTGGTTGTGAGCGGGCTGTCACTTGCTGCGGTGCTGATAGGCCGCAACAGGGCAGCGGCAGACCCAGAAGAGGCAAGCCACAATGCTATTGAGGTATACGAGACTGGCGAGGTCGGGACGGAGAAAGGCACTGCCGTGCTATTCGAGGGCGTAAGACTGGATTCGATGCTGAATGTAGTAGCAAGGTATTACGGGCGACGCGTGTCTTTTGCGGATGAAAGAATGAAGAGCTTGAAGATACATACGCGATGGAACAAGGGGGAGACATTGTTTGTGTTCGTAGAGAGCTTGAATGAACTGGAAGTTGTTCGGATTGTGGATGAACACGATACACTCTTTGTGAAGAAAGGAGGCAAGGAATGAAACAGACAGTGATGACCTTGCTGGTCTTGTGTTTCACGCAGATAGCGAAGGCTGAGGAGAAAATGGCACTGGCGCAAGCCTTGGCCCGGCTGAATGCCGTGCAGGAGGAGTGGACGGTGACGTTTGTGGAAGAGGAACTGGAAGGGATGTTTGTCGATGGGGAGGTCGCGATGTTTTCGAAACCTACGGAACAAGGAGGATGCACGGAACCAACTGAGCACGTGGGAACGCAGATGCCAGACATGGTGGAGCGAATGACAAAGGGGTTGCCCGTGCGTGTGAAGACGAAAGGAAGGCAGATATATGTGCAGCGCGACCGTAAGAAGGGCAAGGAACTGTTTATGCTTTATGGGCATATCTATGACAACCGTACGCACAACGAGGTGCCAGGTGCGGTGGTGGAACTTATGACACAGGACAGCCTCGTAGTGGTACGCAGAATGGCACGTTCGTACTGGAAAGATGGCGAGCGCAGCGGCTATTCCTCGTCTTTCAGTATCGACCTTCCCCGAGAAATGGGGCACTATATCCTGCGCCTCACTCATGAGGGCTATGACACTACATACGTTGATTACACCCTGAACAACATTGGCAAGCGTGAATATTCGCGTCCCCTGCCGCCACTCTATATCAGTCGGCCCATACATCACACGATGAAAGAGGTGACGGTGACGGCCTCGAAGGTGATGTTTTATCATCGAGGTGACACAGTGGTGTATAATGCCGATGCCTTCCAGTTAGCCGAGGGTTCGATGCTTGATGCGTTGGTCCGCCAGTTGCCTGGCGTGGAACTGAAGGAGGGCGGCGTCATCACAGTCAATGGGAAGCGCATAGATGCCCTCCTCCTGAATGGGAAAGACTTCTTTCGGGGCGATAATCGTGTGATGCTGGAGAACCTGCCAGCTTACACGGTAACGCGGGTGGAGGTCTATGACAAGTATGGCGAGAAGAGCGAGTTCCTGAAGCAACGACTGGAGAATGATAAGGAGTATGTGATGGATGTCCGACTGAAGAAGGAGTATAGCATCGGTTGGTTAGTGAATGCAGAGGCAGGCGGCGGGCCGGCGCTGGGAGAGCACGATGGCTACGCGCCATACGAAGCAAACGGCAGTGATGAAGGTGACGGTGGTGAGACGAACGATGCCGGGCGATTTTTGGCCCGATTGTTTGCGATGCGATTTACCGACCACTCGCGTTTGGCGGCGTACGTCAATGCCAACAACCTCAATGACGGAGAGCGACCGGGCGAAGGCAACCAGTGGCGGGCTTCTAACGGACTGACCGGGCAGCAGACCCAGCAGCAGGGTGGGGTGGACTATTTTGTGGAGGACAGAGATAAAAAGTGGAAACTGCAAGGCAATGCCCGTTTTACGCACGAAAGGGATGAAAGCGCAACGGCTACCGAGGGCACGAATTTTCTGCCTGGCGGCGACACGCGTGAACGAAGTCGTGCACGGGACGATGCCCGCTCGTATCAAGCCTTCACGTACCACAACTTCGGTTACAACTTCAAGCGCGTGCGGCAGACCGCGACGCTCCGAATGAGTTATCGGCATGACGATGAGCGTTCCCGCTTTTCCTCTTCGGCGTGGTTGCCTCGTGAGGATGCAAACCTCTCGACCACCATGCCCACCACGCTGGATTCACTCATCTACACCAACCGACAGCAGGGCCTGCGGCGTGGCCATAACCTATCAACGAGCCTTTCGACCAGTACTCTCATCAAGTTTCAGCACTCCAGCGACTATGTGACACTGGAAACCGACAGCCGATACGACGTGAGCGACTATGACCACTTCAACCGTCAGCGGGTGACCGGCGCATCGCCTCGGCAGGCCGATCAGTACTTCAAGGCGCATCCCGACCGCCACGGCAAGTTTTGGGGACAGGGCACGTATGCCTGGCAGATAAAGAGAACATGACGTTGGAGTCGAGTCTCAGTTACGAACATCGAGAGACCGTGAAGGAGCAGTCCTTATATCTATTAGACAGGCTCTACCCAGGTGACTCGTTGCCTGTAGGCGTGTTGCCCTCGGTTGTCGACTACGAGCGCACGAGAGACCATTTGAATAGTTACACGAGCCGACTTTCCGAAAACTACTACGCCATGACGCCCGTTTTCTGGTGGTTCCCAAAGATGTGGGGCGGGCAGTGGAGCATTGGTCAGTGGATGCCTGTGCGCCTGCTCGACCGCCGCCTGCACTACAAGCGGGGCGACATGGACACCACCCTCGTTCATCGCTCCGTGCTGTTCGACACGGGCAACAGTTATGCCGTCTGGAACAGCGGAAGTCACGAGGGACGCCCCCGAAACCAACTCTTCCTGGCCTACCGACTGGGTTCCAGCGCTCCGTCGCTCCTGAACATGGTTGATATACGCGATACCAGTAATCCACTGTGCATCCACGTGGGCAACGGAGACCTTCGGAACACGTACACCCACTTAGCCCAGGTAGGCTGGCAGTCGGACATGCCAAACCAGTCGTGGCACTATGTGAACGTCCAATATCATTATACCCATAATGCCGTGGCCATGAGTCAACTCTACGATACCCGGACGGGCGTCCGCACTTACAAACCCTACAGCATCAGCGGCAACTGGGACACCGACGTGGAATACTGCTTCGGCAATATCCCTCTGGATAAGAAACAACGCCTGCGGCTGACTCTTGCACCTCACTTTCAGTTCATCCACAGTGTTGACCTCACGGGCACAGCACAATTGGAGCGCAGCACCGTCACGACCGCTCGCCTTTATCCCCGCGTGCGTCTCGACTACCGCATCGGCAAGCACAGCCTGCGCCTGGAGACCAAGCCCGAGGTGCGCTGGCTCCACAGTCCCCGCTCCGATTTCCAAGATTTCCACGTCGCCGACTATCAGACTACGCTCGAGATAGTCCTGGCCTTGCCTTGGAAACTGCAACTATCCAGCGACCTGACGCTCTGGAACCGTCGCGGCTACACCGATTCGTCGATGAACGACGACCAATGGATATGGAAGGCCCGCCTTGCGCGCCCGTTCTTCAACGGCAAGTTGGTGGCGATGATTGATGGGTTTGACCTGTTGGGACAACTGAAAAGCATCAACCGTATCATGAATGTCCAGGGACGCACCGAGACGTGGCAGAGTGTGCCGCCCCGTTATCTTTTGCTGCATATTCAGTGGAAATTCAGCAAACAGCCTAAGAAGCCCATGAGGTGATTCTTTGTTACTCTGTGGCTACATGATTACTGATTTTCTTAAATGAATTTGGAAAATCGCTCACTTATTCGTATCTTTGCAGGCCGAAATTGAATAATATATAATAAGGTATAAGATATGAACACAACGTTTGAGAAGGTCGATGCACTGAACGGCCTCATTACCATGCAGATTGAGAAGGCAGACTATGCCGAGAACGTAGAAAAGGAACTGAAGAACTTCCGCAAGAAGGCTAACATGCCCGGTTTCCGTCCCGGTCAGGTGCCTATGGGCCTGATAAAGAAGCGTTTCGGCACTGAGGTGAAGGCCGAGGCTGTGGATAAGCTGATACGCGAGAAGCTGTACGGATACATCCGCGACGAGAAACTGAACGTGCTGGGCGAGCCCCTGCCCAACGAGGAGAAGACCCCGCAGACCGACTTTGAGATGCAGGACGACTTCACCTTCGTGTTCGACGTGGCCCTGGCTCCCGAGTTCGATGCCAAACTGACGAAGAAGGACAAGGTGGACTTCTACAACATAGAGGTGAGCGATGAGATGGTGGACCAGCAGGTGCAGTCCTATGCAGGCCGTAACGGCCAGTACACCAAGGTGGACCAGTACCAGCCCCGCGACATGGTGAAGGGTCTGCTGGCCGAACTGGACGCCGATGGAAACGTGAAGGAAGGCGGTGTGCAGGTGGAAGATGCCGTGATGCTGCCCGACTACATGAAGAATGACGAGGAGAAGCAGAAGTTTGCCGACTGCAAGGTGAACGACGTGCTCGTCTTCAACCCCTCGAAAGCCTATAACGACAACGAGACCGAACTGGCTTCGCTGCTGCGCCTGAAGAAGGAGGAAGTGGGCGAGATGAAGAGCGACTTCAGCTTCCAGGTGGAGGAGATTACGCGTTACCAGCCCGCTCCCGTCGATCAGGCCCTCTTCGACCACATCTTTGGCGAGGGCAAGGTGGGGAGCGAGGAAGAGTTCCGCGCCCGCATCAAGGAGCTGCTCTCTGACCAGTTTAAGAAGGACAGCGAATTCAAGTTCATGCTCGACCTGCGCAAGTACCTGACCGAGCGCATCGGCAAGGTGGAATATCCCGAACAGATGCTGAAGCGCATCATGCGCCTCAATAACCCCGATAAGGACGAGAAGTTTGTGGACGACAACTTTGAGCGCAGCCTCGAGGAACTGACCTGGCAGCTGGCCAAGGAGCAGCTGACCGAGCAGTTTGGCATAAAGCTGACGCAGGACGACGTGCTGGAGGCTGCCAAGTCGGTGACCAAGATGCAATTTGCCCAGTACGGCATGATGGAGGTTCCCGAGGAGATGCTGAACCAGTATGCTCAGGAGATGCTGAAGAAGAAGGACCAGACGGAGAGCCTCGTTACGCGCGCCATTGAGCAGAAGATTGCTGCCGGAGCCAAGGAGACGGTGAAACTGAACGAAAAGACCGTGAGCTTGGACGAATTTAACAAAATGTTTAAGGACTAATGACTGATTTCAAAAAATACGCCACCAAGCATTTGGGGCTGAACAGCATGGTGCTGGACGACGTCATCTCGATGCAGAACCAGTACCTGAATCCCTATATCCTGGAGGAACGCCAGCTGAACGTGACCCAGATGGACGTCTTCTCGCGTCTGATGATGGACCGCATCATCTTCCTGGGTACGCAGATTGACGACTACACCGCCAACACACTGCAGGCACAGTTGCTGTACCTCGACTCCGTGGATGCCGGAAAGGACATCAGCATCTATCTGAACTCGCCCGGCGGCAGCGTGCATGCCGGACTGGGCATCTACGACACGATGCAGTTTATCAAGAGCGACGTATCGACCATCTGCACCGGCATGGCCGCCTCGATGGCCGCCGTACTGCTGGTGGCCGGTAAGGAAGGCAAGCGCAGCGCCTTGCCCCACAGCCGCGTGATGATCCATCAGCCGATGGGCGGTGCACAGGGACAGGCCAGCGACATCGAGATTACGGCCCGCGAGATACAGAAACTGAAGCAGGAACTCTACACCATCATAGCCAACCACTCGGGCCAGTCGTACGACAAGGTGTGGGCCGACAGCGACCGCGACTACTGGATGACGGCCGAAGAGGCTCGTGAGTATGGCATGATAGACCAGGTGTTGCAGAAGAAGTGACGCATGGCAACGAGTAAGAGAGTATGTTCGTTCTGCGGACGCCCCGAGAAGGACGTGCCGATGCTGCTGACGGGACTCACTGGCTACATCTGCAGCGACTGTGCAAAGGCCGCCTTCCAGATTGTGGAACAGGAACTGAAACCCAAGAGCAAAGGAAAGGGAAAGGACTTCGACCTGAAACTCAGCGAAGTGCCCAAGCCCCACGACATCAAGGCCTATCTGGACCAGTATGTCATCGGACAGGACGACGCCAAGCGCTATCTGGCCGTGAGCGTCTATAACCACTACAAGCGTCTGGCCCAGAAGACCAGCGACGACGGAGTGGAGATAGAGAAGTCGAACATCATCATGGTGGGTCCCACCGGTACGGGCAAGACCCTGCTGGCGCGCACCATAGCCCGACTGCTGAAGGTTCCCTTCACGATTGTAGATGCTACGGTGTTCACCGAGGCCGGTTATGTGGGCGAGGACGTAGAGAGCATCCTGAGCCGTCTGTTGCAGGTGGCCGACTGGGATGTGAAAGCTACGGAGCGAGGCATCGTTTTTGTCGATGAAATCGATAAAATTGCGCGCAAGAGCGACAATCCCAGTATCACTCGCGACGTGAGTGGCGAGGGCGTGCAGCAGGGACTGCTCAAACTGCTTGAGGGAAGCATCGTGAACGTGCCCCCCAAGGGCGGACGCAAGCATCCCGACCAGGAATACACGCAGGTGGACACGCACAATATCCTGTTTATCTGCGGCGGCGCGTTTGACGGCATCGAGAAGAAGATAGCCCAGCGCATGAACACCCACGTGGTGGGGTTCAATTCGGTGCAGAACACGCGACACATCGACAAGCAGAACCTGATGAAGTACATCGTGCCCCAGGACCTGAAGTCGTTTGGCCTGATACCCGAAATCATTGGCCGCCTGCCCGTGCTCACCTATCTTAATCCCCTGGACCGCGAGACGCTGCACCGCATCCTGCTCGAGCCTAAGAACTCACTGGTGAAGCAGCAGGTGAAGCTGTTTGCCATGGATGGCATAGAGCTGGAGTTCACCCCCGAGGTCATCGACTACATCGTGGACAAGGCTGTCGAATACAAGTTGGGTGCCCGCGGTCTGCGCTCCATCATGGAGACTTTGATGATGCAGCTGCAGTTCGACGCGCCCTCGACGAAAAAACGCGGTGAGAAGCTGGTCATTACCAAGGAATATGCTCAAAGCCAGCTCGAAAACTCCCTTCTGCAAGAGTCCAATGAGGTAGCCTAAAAGAGGTTTTAATAAATTTTAACATAAGATAAATGTCCCAAAGTTTGCACCTTTGGGACTTTTTTGTATAACTTTGTAAGGAAGTTAAGCCAAAAACTATCGAATTGGAAGGAATTAACCTCAGCGAAAAGCTAAAAAAGTATTTTGGTTTCGACACCTTCAAGGGCGATCAGGAAGCCATCATCCGCAACGTGCTTGCGGGCCGTGATACCTTTGTGTTGATGCCTACGGGCGGCGGCAAGTCGCTTTGCTACCAGTTGCCGGCCTTGCTGATGGAGGGTACGGCCATAGTCATCTCTCCCCTCATCGCCCTGATGAAGAATCAGGTGGATGCCATCCGCATGGTGAGTGAGGACGATGGCATAGCCCATTTCATCAACTCCTCGCTGACCAAGGGGGAGATAGACCGCGCCAAGGAGGACATCCGCTCGGGCCGTACCAAACTGCTGTATGTGGCCCCCGAAAGCCTTACGAAGGAGGATAATGTGGAGTTCCTGCGTTCGGTGAAGATTTCGTTCTATGCCGTTGACGAGGCCCACTGTATCTCGGAGTGGGGCCACGACTTCCGTCCGGAGTATCGAAAGATACGCCCCATCGTGAGCAGCATCGGCCAGGCTCCCATCATCGCCCTCACGGCCACCGCCACCGACAAGGTCAAGGGCGACATCATGAAGAATCTGGGCATGGTGGGCGCCACGGAGTTCAAGAGCTCGTTCAACCGTCCCAACCTCTACTATGGCATCCGCGCCAAGACGAAGGACGTGGACAAGGACATCGTGCGCTTCATCCGCCAGCATCAGGGCAAGAGTGGCATCATCTACTGCCTGAGTCGCAAGAAGGTGGAAGACCTGGCCGAATTCCTGCAAGTGAACAAGATTAGCGCCAAGCCCTACCACGCAGGCATGGACGCCCAGCAGCGCAACGAGACGCAGGACGACTTCATCATGGAGCGCATCGACGTCATCGTGGCCACCATAGCTTTCGGTATGGGCATAGACAAACCCGACGTGCGATTCGTCATTCACTACGACATACCCAAGAGCCTTGAAGGATACTACCAGGAGACAGGCCGTGCGGGACGCGACGGAGGCGAGGGCTTGTGCATCACCTTCTATGCCCGCAAGGACTTGCAGAAACTGGAGAAATTCATGGAGGGCAAACCCCTGAGCGAGCAGGACATAGGCCGACAGCTGTTGCAGGAAACGGCGGCATACGCCGAGAGTTCGGTTTGCCGAAGGAAGGCCCTGCTCCACTACTTCGGAGAGGAATACAACGTGGAGAACTGCGGCAACTGCGACAACTGTCTGCATCCCCACGAGCGTATAGAGGCCACCACTCAATTGCAGAAGGTGCTGCGTGTGGTGCGCGACACGAAGGAGAACTTCAAGATTAATCATCTGATAGACGTGCTTGTGGGCCGTTCGACCGAGGAGGTGCTGGCACACAAACACAATACGCTGGTGTCGTTCGGCATAGGCAGCGACTGCCCGCCGCGGTTCTGGAATGCTGTAATCCGTCAGGGCATGCTGGCCGGCTACCTGCGTAAGGAGGTGGAGAACTACGGACTCATAAAGCTGACTAACAAGGGTGTGCTGTTCATGAAGTCGCCCACCAGTTTCTCCATCATCGAGGACCACGACTTCACGGAGACCGAGGAAGAACTGATTACCACAGCTGCACTTGACGAGACCCTGCTTGCCCTGCTGAAAGACCTGCGCCGTAGCATAGGCCGTCGGCTGAACAAGGCGCCCTACCTGATATTCCAGGATTCGGCCTTGGAGGACATGGCCACGATGTATCCCGTCACCATTGAGGAGATGAACAACGTGCAGGGGGTGAGCGAAGGTAAGTCGAAGCGCTTCGGAAAGGAATTCTGCGACCTGATAGCCAAGTACTGCGAGGAGAACGAGATAGAACGTCCCGACAACTTGCGCGTGCGCTCGTCGGCCAAGGACAATAAGTCGAAGGTGAAGGTCACCATCATCACGAAGATAGACCTGAAGGTGATGCTCGAGGACATAGCCAAGGCCTGCAACCTGGAGTTCGACGAATTGCTCGACGAGATAGAGAGCATCGTGTATAGCGGCCTGAAGCTGAACATCGATTATTACATCGACGAGGTGATGGACGAGGACCACATGCTGGACATCTACGAATACTTTGAGGACGCAGAGAGCGACGACCTGGACGAGGCCTTGGAGGAACTCGGTCCCGAATACACCGAGGAGGAGGTTCGATTGGTGCGCATCAAGTTCTATTCCGAAATGGCGAACTGACCTGCCTGGCGGTTCTTTCCCTTTTCGTTCGTTTGCTCGTATCTTTGACCTTTGGTCTTAGATACTCCCGTTCTGAAATAAAAATGATAAATCATTTCAGATTTCGTTCGTATCTTTGACCTTTGGTCTTAGATACTCTCGTTCTGAAATAAAAATGATAAATCATTTTGTATTTCGCTCACTTAATCGTATCTTTGCAGGCAAAATAACTTAACCCCATAAGATATGGCATCATTTATCGAAGACAGAGTTGTCATGGACGGATTAACTTATGACGACGTATTGTTGGTACCAGCTTATTCCGAGGTGCTCCCCCGGACAGTAGATCTCACCACTCGGTTTTCAAGAAACATTGAGCTGAAGATTCCCTTTATCTCGGCTGCTATGGACACGGTGACTGAATCGACGATGGCAATAGCCATTGCACGCGAAGGTGGCATTGGCGTCATCCACAAGAACATGAGCATCGAGGAACAAGCCCGTCAGGTGGCTATCGTGAAGCGAGCCGAGAACGGCATGATCTACGACCCCGTGACCATTCGTCGCGAAAAGACGGTGGCTGATGCGCTGGCCTTGATGGCCGAATACCACATTGGTGGCATACCCGTGGTGGATGCCGACCGCAAGCTCGTGGGCATTGTGACCAACCGCGACCTGCGTTTCGAGCAGAACATCTCGCGCCCCATTGCCGAAGTGATGACCAGTGAGAACCTGGTGACGACTCACCAGAAGACCGACTTGGCCGCTGCTGCACAGATTCTGCAGAAGAATAAGATAGAGAAACTGCCCGTGGTGGACGACCAGTATCGTTTGGTGGGCCTGATTACCTACAAGGACATCACCAAAGCCAAGGACAAACCCATGGCATGCAAGGACGAGAAGGGCCGCTTGCGCGTGGCCGCAGGAGTGGGCGTGACGAACGACACACTGGAGCGCATGGCCGCCCTGGTTGAGGCTGGTGCCGATGCTATCGTGATTGATACCGCCCACGGACATTCGAAATTCGTGATAGAAAAGCTCCGCGAAGCCAAGGCTCGTTTCAAGGATGTGGACATCGTGGTGGGCAATGTGGCCACGGGCGAGGCTGCCCGCATGCTGGTTGAGGCTGGTGCCGACGGCGTGAAGGTGGGCATTGGCCCCGGCAGCATCTGCACCACGCGTGTGGTGGCCGGTGTGGGCGTGCCCCAGTTGTCGGCTGTCTATGATGTGGCCAGCGCTCTGGCAGGGACCGGTGTGCCCCTGATAGCCGATGGCGGTCTGCGCTATTCGGGCGATGTGGTGAAGGCTTTGGCCGCCGGCGGCTACAGCGTCATGATAGGTTCGCTGATTGCCGGCACCGAGGAGTCGCCGGGCGACACCATCATCTACAACGGACGTAAGTTCAAGTCGTACCGCGGAATGGGTTCGCTCGAGGCCATGGAGTGTGGTTCGAAGGACCGTTACTTCCAGGGCAACGTGAAGGATGCCAAGAAGCTTGTGCCCGAAGGTATCGCCGGTCGTGTCCCCTACAAGGGTACGGTGCAGGAGGTCATCTATCAGTTGATGGGCGGTTTGCGTTCGGGTATGGGATATTGCGGTGCCGCCAGCATCGAGGACTTGCACCATGCCCGTTTCGTGCGCATCACCAATGCTGGTGTGCTGGAGAGTCATCCCCACGATGTGACCATCACCAGCGAGGCACCCAACTATAGCCGGCCGCAGTGAGAATTGAGAATGGACAATTGACCGCTCGGCATCTGCGCAGCAGTGACGCTTGCGTAGAGAAGCGGCGCAAGAATGAATAATGGATAATTGAAAATTGATAATGTGATGAAACGTATAGGGCTTTTCCTTTTACAACTGGCCGTCTGCATTCCCATGCTTGCTCAGGACGACCCCGTAGTAATGAAAATCGCAGGTGTGCCCGTCACCCGCAGCGAGTTTGAGTACAATTACAACAAGAACAACTCGGAGAACGTCATCGACAAGAAAGATTTGGAGGAATACGTTCAGTTGTTTATCAACTATAAGTTGAAGGTGAAGGCTGCCGAGGATGCCAAGATGGACACGGCCAGCAGTTTTCGTGACGAATTCCGCACTTATCGTGACCAGCAGATACGCCCGATGCTCGTCCCCCAGGGGGCTGAGGAGGCAGAGGTGCGTGGATATTACGACGGTATGCTGAAGCAACTGAACGGGCACGACTTGCGTCTGCCTGCCCACATCTTCCTGCGTGTGCCCCAAAAGAGCACTGCCGAGGAGCAGGCCGTGAAGAAGGCCCGCATCGACAGCATCTATCAGGCTCTGCAGTCGGGCAGTGACTTTGCCGAGCTGGCCAAGACCTGTTCCGAAGACCCTCAGTCGGCCCAGCGCGGCGGCGAGCTCACTTGGTTTGGCCCCGGGCAATTGGTGCCTGAGTTTGAAAAGGTTATGTATGACCTGAAGAAAGGCGAAACATCGGCTCCCTTCCTTTCCACAGTGGGCTATCACATTGTGAAGCTTGTGGACCAGAAACAGCTGGAGCCTTATGAAGAACTGAAACCACAGATACAGCGCTTCCTGGAGTCCCGTGGGATGGGGGAGCGTCTGGCCCAGAAGGCCACGGACAGCATTGCTGCAGCGCGCGGACTCACTCCCGAGCAGTTGCTGGATGCCGAAACCGAGCGCCTGTGTGCCCAGGACATGGAACTGAAGTATCTGGTGCAGGAATATCATGATGGACTGTTGCTGTACGAAATCAGTAAGACCCGCATCTGGGACCCTGCAGCTTCGGACACGGCAGCCCTGGAGCGCTACTTCAAGGAAAACAAGAAGAAGTACGCCTGGGACACTCCCCATTATCGTGGCATGGTATATTATGCCCAGAACAAGGCCGATGTGAAGAAGGTGAAGAAACTGCTGAAGGGCGTGGATGAGGCCGATTGGACGAAGACGGTTCGCGATGCCTTCAACAAGGACAGCATCACCGTGCGCATGGAACAGCCCCGCCTCTATGCCAAGGGCGAGCATGCCGTTGTGGATTCGCTGGTTCACAAGGTAAGGGAAGGTAAGACACGTGTCCGTAAGGGTTATCCCTATGCTGCCATCATCGGTCGCAAACTGAAGAAAGGACCTCAAGAGTGGACCGACATCAGTAGCCAGGTGGTTACCGATTATCAGGCAGAGTGTGACCGCACGTTTGTGGAAGGCTTGCGCCGTAAGTATGAGGTGGAAGTCTATCCGGAAGTGCTCAATACGGTGAACAAACATTAAAATGAAGACAAAGAAGATCATATCATTGTTGGTGGTGCTCGTGGGTGTCATCGACTTTCGGTTCTCGACGCTCAATATTCAGCTTGGCGCAGTAAGGGCGCAAAACAATGTCGTTGACGAAGTCATCTGGGTAGTGGGCGATGAGGCCATACTGAAGAGCGATGTCGAAGGCCTGCGCCGCGACCCGTCGTGGTCACAGATAAAGGGGAATCCCTATTGCGTGATTCCGGAACGTCTGGCCATACAAAAACTGTTCATGCACCAGGCCGTCATCGACAGCATCGAAGTCACTGAAGCCCAGGTGAACAACTATGTTGACAATCGCATCAACGAGTGGGTGATGACAGCTGGCAGTAAGGAGAAGCTGGAGGAATACATGTCCATGCCCATGTCGCAGATTCGGGAGGAGTTGCATGACCGTTACAAGGACGAACTCACGGTGGAAAGAATGCGTGAGAAACTGACAGAGGACGTGAAGGTAAGTCCGGCTGAGGTGCGCAGGTATTTTAAGGACATTCCTGAGGATTCGCTGCCATTGATTCCCACACAAGTGGAGGTGGAGATTCTAGTCCAGCAACCCAACATCCCAGACGAGGAAATCAACCGCGTGAAGGAAGAACTGCGTGGCATGGCCGACCGTGTGACCAATGGCGGAATGCCGTTCTCCACGCTGGCCATCCTAAATAGCGAGGATACGGAGACCAAGTTGCAAGGTGGCGAGCTGCCCTATATGGGAAAGGGAGAACTGGACCCTGCCTTTGCCAATGTGGCCTTCAGCCTGACCGACCCCAAGAAGGTGTCGAAGGTGGTGGAGTCGGAATACGGATTCCACATCATCCAGCTGATAGACAAGCGAGGTGACAAGATAAAGGTTAGGCACATCCTGCGCAAGCCCGTTGTGGCACAGGCCGATGTGGAGAAGGCTATGTTGCGGCTCGACTCGATTGCCGACGACATCCGTAGCGAGAAATTCACCTTCGAGGACGGCGCTACATGGATTAGCGACGACAAGGACACGCGCAACAACCGTGGCCTGATGACCAATCAGAAACGTAAGTCAGATGGGACTCTGATGCAGACCTCAAAGTTTGAGATGAGCGAACTGGCCAATATCTCACCCGAGCTGGCACGCGTCGTGGAAGGCTTGGAAGTGGGCGAGATATCGAAACCATTCAAGATGATGAACAAGCAGACGAAGACGGTGTGTGCCATTGCGAAGCTCAAGAGCCGCATAAAGACCCACCGTGCCAGCATTTCTGAGGATTTCCAGGTGCTGAGGGAGATTGTCCTGAACAAGAAGAAGGAGAACCTCATCGACGAGTGGATACGCAACAAGCAGAAGACCACATACATACGCATCCATGAGGATTGGCGCGATTGTGATTTTGAGTACCCAGGATGGGTAAAGTAGGATTCTTCATCATAGATAAATGAAAAGCTGCAGGACGATACTCCTCTGCTCGTTTGCTTTGCTGGCCCTGTCAATGACAATGGCCCCTGCGCGGAAACGGGATCGCAAGCCTTCGGACTCGCGCGTCCATCTCTTGCATGCCGACCGTCTTTATTTCAATCAGCGCATGCATCCCACCGCCCAATTTCTGGTGGGAAATGTGCAGTTTGACCACGAAGGGACGCTGATGTATTGTGATAGTGCCCTCTTCTACGAAGCCACCAACTCGTTTGATGCCTTTGGCCATGTCCGGATGCGACAGGGCGACACCTTGTCGTTGGTGGGCGATATCCTGTATTATGACGGACTCGACCAGATGGCCCGTGTGCGGAAGAATGTGGTGCTTCGCCATCGGGAATCTACGCTTTACGCCGATTCGATGGATTATGACCGGCTCTATGACTTGGGCTACTTCTTCGAAGGCGGAAGACTGGTTGACAAGGACAATGAACTGACAAGCGACTGGGGAGAATACAGCCCGACGACGCGCGAGGCCGTATTCAACTACAATGTCCGACTGGTCAATCCACGTCCCCCCAAGGAGGCCCGTTCGGTCCTAATCAGTGACACCCTCCACTTCAATTCCCGCACGGGAGTTGCCCATGTCAAGGGGCCGAGCAACATCGACAACGGGAGTAATCACATCTACACGGAAGACGGATACTATAATTCCAACAGCGACGAATCGTATCTGTTGGACCGCTCCATCCTGCAAAACGGCTACAAGGCTTTGGTGGGCGACAGCGTGTGCTGGAATGCCAAGGACTCTGTGGGCAAGGCTTTTGGAAATGTCATCTATACGGATACGCTCAACAAGAACATGTTCAAGGGCAATTATGTCCTTTATGATGACAAACACGGATATGCCGAAGCCGCCGACAGTGCCGTGCTGATAGACTATTCGCAGCGTGATACCGGCTATGTCCATGCCGACTCCCTGTTCCTCAAGACCTTCTACATCAACACGGACAGCATGTATCGGATGATACATGCCTATCACCATGTGCGTGCCTACCGCGTTGACATTCAGGCCGTGTGCGACTCTATGGTCTATGACGGTCGCGACTCCTGTACCACGATGTACAAGGACCCGATTGTCTGGCAGCAAGGTCAGCAACTGCTTGGCGAGGAAATCAAGGCTTGGCGAAATGATTCGACGATAGACAGCGTCTATGTGATAAATCAGGCCCTTTCGGTGGAACGGCTCGACTCGGTTCGCTACAATCAGGTGGCAAGCAAGGAGATGCATCTCTACTTTAAGGGTAAGGAACCCTATCTGACGGTGGCTGACATGAATGTCTATGTCAATTATTTCATCTTCGACGACGATTCGCTCATGATAGGCATGAATCATGCGGAAAGCAGTCAGTTGAAGGCATACTTTAAGGACAAGAAGATTCAAAAGATATGGATGCCGGAGTCCACACATGTGATGTATAATCCCTTCCAGATACCCTCCAATCAGCTGTATCTCGAGAACTTTGCCTGGTTCGACTATGTCCGCCCGGTCAGCAAGGAGGACATCTTCAACTGGCGCTCCAAGAAAGCAGGTACGGAGTTGAAGGAGAGTGTCCGGCATGCCGCACCCAGACAGAAACTGTCGGGGACATCCGATGGCGGGCCGCAACGGGTGGTGGTGGAATAAAGTAACAAAGAAAGCTTCACACATCATGGGAATGTTTCAAACTCGAGAACCACGGAAGTACAGACGAATCAGTATGTACACCAGTGAACGGAAGGACCGGCTTGACAAGTTGGTTCGTGACGTTAAACGTGAAATGGGGGAGTTGCCGGCCGATGATATCGACCCCGACAAGTTCAAGGGGCAGTTCTCCAAGTTCACCCCACATGCTCGTCGGGCAAGTGAGCGCGAACATAAACTGTCATGGCCGTTGGCCTTGATACTGATATTGGTGTTGTTGCTCATCTGGCGATACATCGTCATGGGCCGGTTGTAGAAGCAGACAGGTTGATATGGCAGACATCATTCATCTTTTGCCAGACTCGGTGGCCAACCAGATTGCTGCAGGCGAGGTCATTCAGCGGCCTTCCTCAGTAATCAAGGAACTGTTGGAGAATTCGGTCGATGCGGGAGCCCGTCGTATCGACGTTTCCGTGGTTGATGCCGGTCGCACATCCATTCAGGTCATCGACGATGGCAAGGGCATGTCGGAGACGGATGCCCGTTTGGCCTTTGAGCGTCATGCCACGAGCAAGATTACCCAAGCCGAGGACCTGTTCAGTCTGACGACTATGGGTTTCCGTGGAGAGGCCTTGCCCAGTATTGCTGCTGTCGCCCAGGTGGTGCTGCGCACCCATGCGGCTGACAGTGAATTGGGAACCTGCCTGACCATAGAGGGTGGGAGAGTGGTGTCCCAGGAAATTGACAACTGTCCGGTGGGCAGCAATTTCATGGTGCAGAACCTCTTCTATAATGTGCCGGCCCGGCGAAAGTTCCTGAAGAGCAACCAGACGGAACTCTCCAACATCATACAAGAGTTTGAAAGGGTGGCCTTGGTGAACCCTCACCTGCATTTCACTTTCACACATAACGACCACCTGATGACCACACTGCTTCCCGAATCACACAAACAGCGCATTGGTGCCCTCTTCGGAAAGAAGGTTGGCGAGCAACTGCTGAGCGTGGATGTTGATACCAGCCTGTGTTCGCTCCATGGCTATGTGGGAAAGCCAGAGGCTGCGCGCAAGAAGGGTGCCCGGCAATTCTTCTTCATCAATGGGCGCTACATGCGGCATCCCTATTTCCATAAGGCCGTTCAGGAGGCTTTCGAAGGTCTCATACCGCCCACGGAGCAGGTGCCATACTTCCTTTTCATGCAGGTGGAACCGGCAACGATAGACGTCAACATCCATCCAACGAAGACGGAGATAAAGTTTGAGAACGAACTGGCCATCTGGCAAATCATCCTGGCGGCCGTGAAGGAGTCGTTGGGCCGTTTCAATGCTGTGCCTACCATCGACTTCGATGTGGAAGGAAAACCTCAGGACATTCCCGTTTACAATCCCGCTTCCTCAAAGGCCTCCCCGGTATCTGCTCCCCGCATCAATGTGGATGAAGGCTACAACCCCTTTAGGAATTCCTCCGTACAGCGCAGGGAGGTTCCCCGCGACTGGCAGATGCTCTATCCCGATGAGCATGATGACAGTCTCGTCGTTCCGCCTTCGCAGGGGAGTGATACCTTTGACGAGCAAATGGGCATTTCGGACATCGAGCGCAGTGCCCAGCACTATCAGTATCGGGGGCAGTACATCGTTACGGAGGTGCGCTCGGGCCTGATGATTGTTGATCAGCATCGCGCGCATACGCGCATATTATATAATAAGTATAGGAATTTCCTGAGTGGCCAGCCAGCCCCCTCTCAGGGTTTGCTCTTCCCGGAGCTGGTGCAGTTCTCCATGTCCGACGCTCCGCTGTTGGAGGAAATTCAGGACGAACTGCGCACGCTGGGCTTTGAGTTCTCTTCGCTGGGCGGTGGGAGCTATTCGGTTCAGGGCATACCCGCAGGTGTGGAAGGCATAGAACCCCGGCAACTGCTGACCGATATCATTGAGACCCTGAAGGAGGGCGGACAAAAGATGGAAGACGAACTTCATCATCGCATGGCGTTGGCCATGGCTCAGGATGCAGCCATACCCGTTGGGAACGTACTTACGCAGCAGGAAATGGAGAATCTGGTCGATGAATTGTTCCAGCAAAGCGAACCGAACTACGCCCCTGATGGCAAGACAATAGTGACGATATTGCCTCACGAAACGCTTGAAAAGCTGTTCCGATGACGAAAAAACAGGGAAAAGTAGGTTAAAATGCAAAAAAACGTGAAATCTTTTTGATTTATTCAATAATATTTTTGTAACTTTGTCGCCGAAGAATGTGGGCTTATGTCCACGGACTTAAAAAAATAGAAAGAAAGATAAAGTAATAGTATTAACATTTTTAATTAAACAGTTATGAAAAAGTTAATGATGTTGTTAGCTTTCTGCGGTCTGGCAAGTTTCGCTATGGCCGAAACTACAACTGAAAGCTACCCCACCCTGAAGCATCGCGTAGTAACGAATGGCTTCTGGGACAATTGGTTCATTGATGCAGGTGCAACCCACCTCTCTTTCTTCTCCTCTCAGGAGCACGGAAGCGACTATCACAAGAAGAATCCCTTCTGGCCCGGTCGTCGTTCTTGGGGTGCTGAGCTGAGCGTAGGTAAGTGGGCTACTCCCGTATTCGGTATGCGTGCTAAGGTCCAGGGCGGCTGGGGCACACAGGTGAACTTCCAGTCTTGGGACGATCCCAATTATGTAAAGGGTGCCAACCCCACATTCCATCAGATTAACTTCGGCTTGCAGCCCATGATTAACCTGACCAACCTGATTGGTGGCTACAAGCCCCGCGTATGGAACATCATCCTTTACGGAGGTGCTGGTGCAATGGTTAACCTTGGCCGCACTGGTGACGAGTATGACGATGCAACATACTGGTCTCCCCTGCTGACCGTTGGTGTATTGAACACCTTCAACATCACCAAGCGTCTGCATCTGAATCTGGATGTATATGGCAACATGGGTGACACCAACCTCGACGGCAATACTCATCAGAAGAGCAAACCCCGTATCTTCGGTACTCGTGACCTGCAGATTGGTGTATCCGCTGGCCTCGGTGTAAACCTCGGCAAGGTGGGTTGGGACAATGCTCCTGACATGGACGCTATCCTGGCTAACCACAAGGCTCAGCTCGATGCTCTGAACGCTTCTATTGCTGGCCTCGAGGCAGAGAACGCTGCCCTGAAGAACAAGCTGGCCAACCAGAAGCCCGTTACCAAGGAAGTTGTTAAGACTGTTTCTGAGTTCCAGAGCACAAGCGCTTCTGTATTCTTCAACCTGAACAAGTGGAACATCGCTTCCAAGAAGGATTTGGTTAACGTTAAGGAACTGGCTGAGTTCGCTAAGCAGCATGGCAAGAAGGTTGTTGTTACTGGTTATGCTGACAGCAAGACTGGTAGCGCAGGCTGGAACCAGACTCTGTCTGAGAACCGTGCCAACACCGTCAAGAAGGCCCTGATGGACATGGGCGTTGCTGAAGAGAACATCGAAGTATCTGGTCAGGGTGGTGTAGATATCCTGTCTCCCTATCCCTACAACCGTCGTGCCGTTGTTACTCTGAAGTAATTAACCATAACGATACAAAAGAACGCATCGCCTCCGGGCGGTGCGTTTTTTTTGTTGTATGATTGGGGCGCGGGCTTTTTTCGTCCAATCGTTTTTGCAACTCACATATTTTGTTTATCTTTGCACCTCGAACAAGAAAACCTAAATATTTATTATGGAAGCAAAGGAAAAAATCATACTGACGGGCGACCGTCCAACAGGCAAGTTGCACATCGGCCACTATGTAGGCTCGTTGCGCCGTCGCGTAGAGTTGCAGAACTCCGGCGAGTATGACCAGATATTTATCATGATAGCCGATGCACAGGCCCTGACCGACAATTTTGATAATCCCGAGAAGGTGCGTCAGAACATCATAGAGGTTGCACTCGACTATCTGTCGGTGGGCATCGATCCCGAGAAGACCCACATCTTCGTGCAGTCGGCCGTTCCCGAGCTGACCGAGCTTTCGTTCTACTACATGAATCTGGTGAGCGTTCAGCGCCTGCAGCGCAACCCGACGGTGAAGACCGAGCTCGAAATGAGGAAGTTTGAGGGCGGCACGCCCACGGGTTTCTTCTGCTATCCCATATCGCAGGCCGCAGACATCACCCTCTTTAAGGCCACCACGGTGCCGGTGGGTGAGGACCAGAAACCCATGCTCGAGCTGACCAACGAGATTGTGCGTCGTTTCAATCACATCTATGGCGATGTACTTGTCGAGCCCCAGATACTCCTGCCCGACAACCAGGCCTGCATGCGTCTGCCAGGCACCGATGGTAAGGCCAAGATGTCAAAGTCGCTGGGCAACTGCATCTATCTCAGCGATTCGGCCAAGGAGTTGAAGAAGAAGGTCAACTCCATGTTCACCGACCCCCAGCACTTGACCATCGAGTCGCCGGGACATTTGGAGGGGAACACCGTCTTCACCTATCTCGATGCCTTTTGCTGCGACGACGATTTCCGTCAGTTCCTGCCCGAGTATCAGAATCTGGACGAGCTGAAGGCCCACTACACCCGTGGAGGGCTGGGCGACGGCACTTGCAAGAAATTCCTGCTCAACGTCCTCAACTCGCGTTTCGAGCCCATGCGCGAGCGTCGCAAGATGTGGGAACGGCGCATTCCTGAGGTCTATGACATCCTCCGCCGGGGCACCGAAGCTGCCCGTGAGCGCGGTAGGCAGACCCTCGACGAAGTACGTCATGCCATGCAGATCGACTATTTCGAGGATGTGGCCCTCATAGACGAGCAGGCACGCCGATTTGCAGAAAAGTGATAAAAAGTTGCTAAAACATTTGGCAGATACAATTATTTGTACTACCTTTGTACTCGCAATTCAGGAACAGAGGTTCCGACGGGCGCTTAGCTCAGTTGGTTCAGAGCGTCTGCCTTACAAGCAGAGGGTCGGGGGTTCGAATCCCTCAGCGCCCACATCCATGTGATATGGATAAAATTCTTTGATGATTTATTTGGTATAGGCCTCGTCGTGACGACGAGGCCTATATTTTTTGTTGTTCCAATTTTTTTTCTTATCTTTGCACCCAAATTAGAAAAGCTTCTTATGGAACTGGATCAGTTGACCGCTATTTCCCCCATTGATGGTCGTTACAGAGGAAAGACCGAATCGTTGGCACCCTATTTTTCTGAGTATGCACTGATAAGATATCGCGTGCGTGTTGAAGTAGAGTATTTCATTGCCTTGTGCGAGCACCCCCTGCCTCAGTTGGCCGATTTTCCTGCCACTGCCGAGAGTCTTCGTGACATCTATCGCAACTTCTCTGAGGCCGATGCAGCGCGGGTGAAGGACATAGAGTCGGTTACCAACCACGATGTCAAGGCTGTCGAGTACTTCATCAAGGAGAAGTTCGATGCCATTGGCGGTCTCGACAAGTACAAGGAGTTCATCCACTTCGGTCTCACCTCCCAGGACATCAACAACACCAGCATCCCCCTGAGCCTGCGTGAGGCACTTGAGCAGGTCTATTATCCCCAGATAGAAGAGCTGATAGCCCAGCTTGAGACCTATGCAACAGAGTGGACCGACGTGGCCATGCTGGCCAAGACCCACGGGCAGCCAGCCAGTCCCACGCGCTTGGGCAAGGAGGTGCGCGTCTTCAGCTATCGCCTGCGTCGGCAGCTGCAGATGCTCAAGGCATGCCCCATTACAGCCAAGTTCGGAGGTGCCACGGGCAACTACAATGCCCATCATGTGGCCTATCCCGACATAGACTGGCGCGCCTTTGGCAACCGTTTCGTCTCGGAGAAACTGGGTCTCGAGCGTGAGGAATATACCACGCAAATCAGCAACTACGACTGTCTGGCAGCAGTGTTTGATGCCATGCAACGCATCAATACGGTCATCATCGACCTCGACCGCGACTTCTGGCAATACATCTCCATGGAGTATTTCCGCCAGCGCATCAAAGCCGGCGAGGTGGGTTCCAGTGCCATGCCCCACAAGGTCAATCCCATCGACTTTGAGAATTCCGAGGGCAACCTCGGCGTGGCCAATGCCCTGCTTTCCCATCTCAGTCAGAAGTTGCCCATCAGCCGCTTGCAGCGCGACCTCACCGACAGCACCGTGCTCCGCAACATCGGCGTGCCCATGGGCCACATGCTCATCTCCATCCAGAGCACGCTCAAGGGCCTGCGCAAGCTGGTGCTCAACCAGGCCGCCATCAACCGCGACCTCGACAACTGCTGGGCCGTTTGTGCCGAAGCCATCCAGACCATCCTCCGTCGCGAGGGCTATCCCAAGCCCTATGAGGCCCTCAAGGCCCTGACTCGCACGGGCGAGGGCATCAGCGAATCCACGATTAAGAACTTTATCGAAACCCTCAATGTCAGTGACGGTGTTCGGGAAGAGCTTCGTCGCTTGTCCCCCCACACTTACACTGGGATTTAGTCAATCATCAAATTTCATCTATTTTTTAATTAAACATTATGATTACAGAAGACGAACGTTGGAGAGAGCAATTCTCCGACGAGAGGAGTGGGGACCATGGAAGTTCCCGTCCCAACAACCGAGAATCATCAAGGAGTTCTAACAGTGAAGGACACACCGGCAAGCGCCCGCGCATCCAGCGCAGCTATGAGCCCGCTCGTCCGCAGCAGGGCTATGGCCAGCGTCGCGAGGGAGGCTATCAGTCATACAGTCGTGAAGGCGGTTACCAGCATCGTGAAGGTGGTTACCAGCACCGTGAGGGCGGCTATCGTCCCCGTCGTGAGGGTGGCTACGGTCAGCAGCGCGAGGGCGGCTATCAGTCATACAACCGCGAGGGCGGTTATCAGGCCCATCGCGAAGGTGGCTACGGTCAGCAGCGCGAAGGTGGCTATCGCTCCTACAATCGCGAGGGTGGCTACGGCCAGCGTCGTGAGGGAGGCTACCAGCGTCGCGAAGGCGGCTATGGCCAGCAGCGCCCCCGTCGTCAGCACACAGCCGGCTACAACCCCCATGCCAAGTACAGCATGAAGAAGCAAATCGAGTACAAGGAACAGCACTACGATCCCAACGAACCCATCCGTCTCAACAAGTTCCTGGCCAACTCTGGCGTCTGCAGCCGTCGTGAGGCCGACGACTTCATCCAGGCTGGCGTGGTTCGCGTCAATGGCGAAGTGGTTACCGAGTTGGGCACCAAGGTGATGCGCACCGACAGTGTTCTCTTCCACGACCAGCTCATCACGCCTGAAAAGAAGGTCTATGTCCTGCTCAACAAACCCAAGAACACCGTCACCACCAGCGACGACCCTCAGGAGCGCAAGACAGTGATGGACCTTGTGAAGGGTGCTTGCAAGGAGCGCATCTATCCCGTAGGTCGTCTCGACCGCAACACCACGGGCGTGCTCTTGCTCACCAATGATGGCGAACTGGCTTCGAAACTCACTCATCCCCAGTACAAGAAGAAGAAAATCTATCATGTCTTCCTCGACAAGAGCGTCACTGCAGCCGACATGCACCAGATTGCCGAGGGCATCGAACTGGAGGACGGCCCCATCAAGGCCGACGCCATCGAGTATGCCAGTGACACCGACAAGAAGCAGATAGGCATCGAGATACATTCTGGCCGCAACCGCATCGTGCGTCGCATCTTCGAGCATCTGGGCTATCATGTGGTGAAGCTCGACCGCGTCTATTTTGCCGGACTCACCAAGAAGAACGTCCGTCGTGGCGACTGGCGCTTCCTCACCGAGGCCGAGGTAAATATGCTGCACACCGGCATGTTTGAATAAGCTGAGATTTGAACTTTTGGGGACGGCGAAAGCCATCGGACTTACGCGAATGGCCGCGTCGTGACAAAAGTCATAACGAAGTTATAAAGTTGAAAATTGAAAGTTGTAAGTTGAAATGAAACGAACAAAAGTTATTGACGCACTGAAGCGTACTGACTTCGGTAGCGACATAACGGTGATGGGCTGGGTGCGCTCGAAGCGCGGTTCCAAGGGCATCTTCTTCATTGCCCTCAACGACGGTTCCACCATCAAGAACATTCAAATCGTGGGTGAGGACCAGAACTTTGCTGAGGATGTGGTAAGGCTCATCACCACAGGCGCCTGTCTGCGTGTCAGTGGCACACTCGTCGAGAGCCCCGCTGCCGGTCAGGCCTCCGAGATACAGGCTCGCGAGATAGAGGTGCTGGGCACTTGCGACAACACCTATCCCCTGCAGAAGAAGGGAGCCTCGTGGGAATACCTGCGCACCGTGGCACACATGCGCCCCCGCACCAACACCTTTGGTGCCGTCCTGCGCATCCGTCACAACATGGCCATGGCCATCCACACCTATTTCCACCAGCACGGCTTCTTCTACTTCCACACGCCCCTCATCACAGCCTCCGACTGCGAGGGCGCCGGCAACATGTTCCAGGTGACCACCAAGAACCT
>DGUV01000071.1 GCA_002395775.1 Prevotellaceae bacterium UBA4301 | reverse complement strand
TATATCGGTGACATCAGCGAGAAAGGTCTCCACCACCTGGTGAACGAGACCGTCGACAACTCCATCGACGAGGCGATGGCAGGCTACTGCACCCACATCGAGATCACCATCAACGAGGACAACTCCATCACGGTCCAGGACAACGGACGCGGCATCCCCGTCGATATGCACGAGAAGGAGCACAAGAGCGCCCTGGAGGTGGTCATGACGGTGCTGCACGCCGGTGGTAAGTTTGACAAGGGTTCGTACAAGGTCAGCGGCGGTCTGCACGGCGTGGGCGTGAGCTGCGTCAATGCGCTTTCGACCAGGATGGTATCTACCGTCTTCCGCGACGGCAAGGTCTATCAGCAGGAATACTCGAAGGGCAAGCCCGTGACGGGCGTGGAAGTTGTGGGCGAAACCGACCTGCGCGGCACGCGCCAGCAGTTCTGGCCCGACGGCAGCATCTTCATCACCACCACTTACAAGTATGACACGCTGGCCAACCGCATGCGCGAACTGGCCTACCTCAATGCCGGGCTGGCCATCACGCTGACCGACATGCGCCTGGAGGAGAACGAGAAGGCGGGCATCGAGGGCGTGCGCACGGAGAAGTTCTACAGCGAGGGCGGATTGCGCGACTTTGTGCGCTACATCGACTCGAGCCGCACACCACTGACCGGCGACGTCATCTACCTGAACACCGAGAAGCAGAACACCCCCATCGAGGTGGCCATCATGTACAACACGGCCTACTCGGAGAACCTGCATAGCTACGTCAACAACATCAACACCATAGAGGGCGGTACGCACGTGGCCGGTTTCCGCGCCGCACTGACCCGCACCCTGAAGTCGTATGCCGAACAGCAGTGCCAGAAGGAACTGGAGAAACTGGCCAAGAACCACGTAGAGATTAGCGGCGAGGACTTCCGCGAGGGTCTGACCGCAGTCATCAGCGTGAAGGTGGCCGAACCGCAGTTCGAGGGCCAGACGAAGACGAAGTTAGGCAACTCGGAGGTGAGCGGCTACGTGCAGCAGGCCGTGGGCGAGGCTTTGGCCAACTACCTGGAGGAGCATCCTCAGGAGGCTAAGCTCATCGTCGATAAGGTCATCCTGGCCGCAACAGCCCGCGTGGCTGCCCGCAAGGCCCGCGAGAACGTACAGCGCAAGTCGCCCATGGGCGGTGGCGGACTGCCCGGCAAGCTGGCCGACTGCTCGGATAAGGACCCCGCCAACTGCGAGATGTTCATCGTCGAGGGTGACTCGGCCGGTGGTTCGGCCAAGCAGGGTCGCTCGCGCCAGTTCCAGGCCATCCTGCCCATCCGCGGTAAAATCTTCAACGTGGAGCGCGTGATGTGGCACAAGGCCTTCGAGCACGAAGAGGTGAACAACATCATCCAGGCCCTGGGCGTACGCTTCGGTCTGGGCGAGGATTCGAAGGAGGCCAACTACGACAAACTGCGCTACTACAAGGTCATCATCATGACCGATGCCGACGTCGATGGTTCGCACATCGACACCCTGCTGATGACCCTCTTCTATCGCTACATGCCCGAACTCATCCAGAAGGGGCACCTCTACATCGCCACTCCGCCCCTCTATCGTTGCCGCCTGGGCAAGGTGGAGGAGTACTGCTACACGGAGCAGGACCGCCTGCAGTTTATGCAGAAGTATAACAATGGTCGCGAGGACGGCATCACCACCCAGCGCTACAAAGGTCTGGGTGAAATGAACCCCGAGCAATTGTGGGAAACGACCATGAACCCCGAGACGCGACTGCTGAAGCAGGTGACCATCGAGGATGCTGCGGGTGCTGACTATGTCTTCTCCATGCTCATGGGCGAGGACGTGGGTCCGCGCCGCGAGTTCATCGAGAAGAATGCCACCTTCGCTAACATTGATGCGTAAGGGGGAGTTATAGGAGTTAAAGTTATGAAAGTTGGAGACAAGGCGCCCGAAGTGCTGGGGCGCGACGAGAACGGGCAGGAGATTCGCCTGTCGGACTATGCCGGCCGGAAGTTGGTCCTCTACTTCTATCCCAAGGACATGACCTCGGGCTGCACGGCCCAGGCTTGCTCACTGCGCGACGGCTATTCGGAACTCCGCAAGCAGGGCTACGAGGTGCTGGGCGTGAGCGTTCAGGACGAGAGGAGCCACCAGAAGTTCATCGAGAAGAACCAACTGCCCTTCCACCTGATTGCCGACACCGAGCAGAAGCTCAGTCAGGCGTTCGGCACCTGGGGCGAGAAGTCGATGTACGGACGTAAGTACATGGGCATGCTGCGCACCACTTTCATCATCAACGAGGAGGGCATAGTGGAGCGCATCCTTCTGCCTAAGGAAATCAAGACGAAGGAACACGCCAGACAGATACTGGGTGATTAGGGAATTGGGTTTAGAGATTAGGGATTATGAAGTCGTTATGTAATAACCTGAGACTCTTGGGCATTGTGCTCTTCCTCTGCCGCCGTTGGCTGGAGGTGCTCCATTGGCCCAGTCTCGCCCTCATCATCCTGTCCTCCATCGGTCTGCTCTTCTTCTGGAACGGGAACAGCCGTTCCACCAACATCTGGGACATCATAATCCTCATCGTCTCCCTCCTTGTTGCGGCAGGCTTCTGATTAGGACAGAGAAAAGGAAAAGCGGGACTGCTTCACACATCTGACACAGTCCCGCTTCCTTTTTTGTCACTTCCTTCTATTTCGAGAACTCGATGATGGCACTGACCTCACTGCCTATGCTCAGCGCCACAATCATGACATCGTCCTCCTCATAGCAAACAGGCGTCAGTTGGTCACCCAGTTTTGCCGGCACGCGATACTCCACACGCAGTCCCCTCACCTCGAAGTCCTCGGGCAGGAGTTCCATGGCCATGCGCACGTAGTTGGCATTGTTGACGTGGCGGTTGTAGTCGATGTCGGCCTTCATGACGGGAATGGAGGCCATCGGCTGGCCGCCTTCCTTCGGCAGGATGATGCGACGGTCGCGGTAGGCCATTTCGAGCCGGGGCTCCATCTGCATGCCGGCAATCGTGGCTTCGTCTATCCGCTTCAGTTTGCCCGTCCCCTTATCGACAAAGGCGCCCATGCTCCACGTCCGGTAGCAGTCCTGTCCCTGTTCGTCACGGATGAAGGTGTTGCGGAAACCGAACATGGGTTTCACCTCATAGACGGTGGTCGTGACGGTCAGTCGCTCCTTGAACCGCGGCACGCGCACCACTTCCACCTGGCGCGTGGCTAAGAGCTGCGCCATGTTTGCCTCCTCGAAATAGCGCTTCACGAGGGGTTCGCTGTCAATCCACATCTCCGAACAGTCCTGCATCATCTGCAGTGCTGAATAGAGTTTCAGTCTTCCCTCGCTGTCACACGAACTTGTTGTAACCCTGTAATCTAAACTAAACATAAAATCTGTATTTCCCTGTTATTGTTTTCTTATCATTCGGGCAGCAGCCCTTGTTGCTTCAGTTCTCCCACCATGGTTTCCAGTTCCCTGTACCAGGCCTCGCCAAAGCGGCGGACGAGGGGTTCGCGGAGGAACTGATAGAGCCGTATGCCCTCGCGTTTTCCTTTCCCGACAGCGTCCTTGCAGATGGCCCAACGGTGGTAGTTGAGTCCTGTGAGGCTTCCAAGACGTTTCTCCCTTATCGGATAGAGGTGGCAACTGATGGGGCGCTGACGGAGCAGGCAGCCGCAAGGACCGCGGAAAGCACAGTCGCGTCCGTTGACGATGCACGTCACCAGTTCGCCCTCAGGGTCAGCATAGGCCACGCCCGTCCGGTCTATCTCGCTCTGAGCCGAAGCCGAGAGTCGTGGCCAAAGCTCGTCGAGTTGCTCCTCTATGTCTGCAATCTCGTCCATCGTAACAGGAGCCCCGGCATCACCTTCCTCGCAACAGCGCCCGCCACACTTCGCAATGTCGCAGGCGAAGTATTCCGTCACGATGTCGGGCGAAAGCAGCACGTCGCCCACCTGAAGGATGGGGGGAAGAAGACCCTCCCCCTGCCCCTCCCGTGAAGGGAGAGGAGTATATGCTTCTTCTATTTCCATATCTTCTTCATCCTGATGTCTGTAAGTTCCTCCCTCCCCATTACGGGGGAGGGCCGGGGAGAGGGTCTTTACCATATTATCGGCTCCTGCCCGTGCTCCTGCAGATAGGCATTGCAACGGCTGAACTGGTGCTGGCCGAACCAGCCACCACGGTTGGCACTGAGGGGCGAGGGATGGACGGACTCAAGGACGAGGTTCCGGGAACGGTCAATCATGTAGGCCTTGCCACGGGCAAAGCCGCCCCAAAGCATATAGACGATGCCCTCGCGCTGTGAGGCCAGGGCATGGATGGCCGCATCGGTGAACTGCTGCCAGCCCAGGCTGGCATGACTGTTGGCCTGATGGGCACGGACGGAAAGGGAGGCGTTCAGGAGGAGCACTCCCTGCCGGGCCCATCGCGTCAGGTCGCCCGACGGCGGTATGGGCGTACCCAGGTCGTCGGAGATTTCCTTAAAGATGTTCTGCAGCGAGGGGGGAAAGGGCACACCATCCTGCACCGAGAAACTTAGTCCGTGGGCCTGGCCGGGCTCGTGATAGGGGTCCTGACCGAGGATGACCACCTTCACGCGGTCAAACGGAGTCTGATTGAAGGCATTGAAGATGAATCGTCCCGGCGGATAGCACACCCCACTGGCATACTCCCGATGCACAGACTTCACCAATTGGGCAAAGTAAGGCTTTTCAAATTCGGAGGCGAGCTGGTTACCCCAACTCGCCTCAATCTTTACATTCATATTAATCCTTTATCAGGCAGCGGCCCGTCATGTCGGCAGGCTGCTCCAGACCCATGATGTGGAGGATGCTGGGAGCCACGTCGGCCAGCACGCCGTCCTCAACCTTGGCCTCGCGGTTCTCCGTGATGTAGATGAAGGGCACGGGGTTCAGCGAGTGGGCCGTATTGGCACTGCCGTCGGGGTTGATGGCGTTGTCGGCATTGCCGTGGTCGGCTATGATGATGGTCTCGTAGTCGGTAGCGAGGGCTGCCTCGACAACCTCACCCACGCACTGGTCAACGGCCTTCACGGCCTTCTCGATGGCCTCGTAGATGCCCGTGTGGCCCACCATGTCGCCGTTGGCGAAGTTCACGACGATGAAGTCGTACTTGTTCTCCTTGATGGCAGCCACCAGTTTGTCCTTCACCTCGAAGGCCGACATCTCGGGCTTCAGGTCGTAGGTCTGCACCTTGGGGCTGGCCACCAGTATGCGATCCTCGCCCTCGTAGGGAGTCTCGCGGCCGCCGTTGAAGAAGAAGGTCACATGGGCATACTTCTCGGTCTCGGCCGTATGCAGCTGCTTCAGGCCCTTGCTGGCGATGTACTCGCCCAGGGTGTTCATCACGTTCTCCTTGGGGAAGAGAATGTGGACGCCCTGGAACGAAGCGTCATACGGAGTCATGCAGTAGTATTGCAGTCCGGGGATGGTCTTCATGCCCTGGTCCTCCATGTCCTGCTGAGTGAGGACGATGGTCAGTTCCTTGGCACGGTCGTTGCGGTAGTTGAAGAAGATGACCACGTCGCCTTCCTTGATGGTGCCATCGACGGTGGTATTGTTGATGGGCTTGATGAATTCGTCGGTCACGCCCTCGTCATAGGATTCCTGCATGGCCTCCACCATGTCTGTGGCTTGCTTGCCTTCGCCCTGGACGAGCAGGTCGTAGGCCACCTTGATGCGGTCCCAACGCTTGTCGCGGTCCATGGCGTAGAAACGGCCAATGATGCTGGCGATGTGGGCCTTGCGTCCTGCAATGTGGTCGGTGAGCTGCTGGATGAAGGTAATGCCGCTCTTGGGGTCGGTGTCACGTCCGTCCATGAAACAGTGGACGTAGGTTTCCTTCACCCCGTACTCCTCCGAGATGTCGGTGAGCTTGAAGAGGTGGTCGAGGCTAGAGTGGACGCCGCCGTTCGAGGTCAGTCCCATGAGGTGCACGGCCTTACCGTTGAGGCGGGCATATTCGTAGGCCGACTGGATTTCGGGATTCTTCAGTATGCTGCCGTCCTTGCAGGCGCGGTTAATCTTCACCAGGTCCTGATAGACGATGCGACCGGCACCGATGTTCAGGTGACCTACCTCGGAGTTGCCCATCTGTCCGTCGGGCAGACCCACGTTCTCACCGCTGGCCAGCAACTGGCTGTGGGGATAGGTTGCATTGATTTTGTCCAGATTAGGAGTAGGGGTCTGATAGATGACATCGCCCTTACCCTTGTTACCGATACCCCATCCGTCGAGTATCATCAAAAGTGCTTTCTTTGCCATAATTATAATGTTTTTGTCTTTATTCGCCTGCAAAGGTACAACAATAAATCGAGAATCGGAAACGGGAGAATTGAAAAATACGGCTCCAAGCCTATTTCACCATCACTTTCCGACCTTGCCGCAAAGCGATGCCCCGCTGCCGAAGGAATGGGCATCCGCTCAGGTCAAACAGGTCGTCCGCATCCACAGCGCCAACCCAATGAGCATCACGAACGTCCGTCGGAGGCACCACTTCCACACTCACCCTCTTTCCTTCGTATCGGACAATGACATCGGTGCGGCTCTCCTCATCGCCACGCCCGTTCTCGGCGGTAACCCTGACAATGCGGAAGGTGCGCTCCTTAAGCATCCCGGGAAACTCTCCCTGGCGGTCGCCGATGGTCAAGGTCTGCGTAGCATCGTCCCAGGTGAAAGGAATCTCGCTGAAGCGACCTTGCTTGTAGCCATAGCCGTCCAGTTCGTCCTCGTAGAGGGTGAAGTGGCCATTGCGCCCGCCGTAGATGCGAATCTCCAGTTCGTCCCACTTCTTCTCGCTGCTGTACTGGACAGCCGGCCCCCAAGGCAGGATGGTGCCTGCGGGGATGTAGAGGGGAATGAGGTCGGCGGGCGTGTTGCGACTAACGGTTTGTCCGCCTTGCTCCACGGTGCCTGTCCAGAAGTCGAACCACTGTTGCCCCTGAGGCAGACAGACATTGCGGCGGCTGGCTCCGCTATTCACGACGGGGGCCACCAGGAACGAGCGACCAAACATGTACTGGTCCTTTACGTTCTCACAGGAGGCATCTCCCTCAAAGGCCACCGGCATCGAACGCATGAAGGTGCTGCCCTGACTCACCGTCTCATGGGCTGTGGCATAGAGATAGGGAAGCAATCGATAGCGCAGGCGGATGTATCGCAGGATGTTGTCGTAGTCGCCCTGCGTATCGCCGGCCTCGCCAAACTGCCAGATTTCGCGGGGAGTCTGGTCGCCATGGAAGCGCATCATGGGGCAGAAGCAGGAGAACTGCGTCCAGCGCGTGTAGAGACGGCGCCAGGAAGGATTCGTCACTCCACCTCCGTAATTGCCGATGAAGAAGGCGCCCGTGTCGGAGTTCCAGTAAGGCAAGCCCGAAACGGAGAGATTGCAAGCGGCAGGGATTTGCTGGGCCAGCGTCGTCCAGCTGGAGGTGATGTCGGCGCTCCACACGAAGGCTCCCGTGCGCTGCATGCCGAGGAAGGCCGAACGGGTGAGGATGCTCACGCGCTTGTCCGCGAGCTCGGGCTGAGCCAAATGATGGTCATAGACGCCCCCGACATGACACAGGGGGAAGGCATTGCGCAGCGAACGGAAGGTGCGCCCTTCGTAGTCCGTCACATAATCATAGTCGGTGGTGCGGTTGCTGAAGTCGTCGGGTTCCGAGGAGTCGAGCCACAGGGCATCGATGCCCTTGCTCATGAGTCCCTGATAGAGGTAGCTCCAGAAGCGGTCGCGCGTTTGCTGGCTATAGACGTCATAGGGCCGGGTGGCCTGTCCCGTGGGATAGCTCTGGATGGGGATGAGCCGTCCCGCCTTCCCAAACTCCTTGTACTGCTTGGTGTCGGGCCCGAAGTTTGCCCACACCGATATCATCAGCTTGGCATTCATGGCATGTACCTCGTCAATCATGCGCCGATAATCGGCATACTGCGGATTCAGGAATTCCATGGCATTCCACATGTTGTCGCCGCCCCAGTACTGCCAGTCCTGCACCACGCAGTCCAGAGGCACCTGCAACTCGCGATACTTCCTGACGACGTCTATGACCTCCTGGGCACTCATGTAGCGCTGTTTGCTCTGATAGAGCCCGAAGTTCCACAGGGGTGGCAACTGGGTTTCGCCCGTCAAGTGACGCAACGAGCGGAGCACGCCGTCGGCCGACTGCCCTGCCAGTACATAGTAGTCGATGGCATCGCCTGTCGATGTGAATGTCGTACCCGAAGCATTGTCGGTGAATTGCGTCGGCGAATAGTTGTCCCAATAGAGCCCGTAACGCTTTGAAGAATAGAAATATGGAATATAGATGCTTCGGTTTTCCTGCACCATATTCATGCTCACACCTCGCATGTCGAGCTTCCCGTTCTGCACCTGTCCCAATCCGTAGATGTGCTCGTCATCGGTCAGGGAGAAGGTCTGCTGCAGTCGATAGCTGGCGTTGGGGCCGTCGGTTGCAGGTGTCAGCCGGGCCGACATCTCGGCCACGAGCAGTTCGCCCGAGGCACGATAGATGGCAAGCGTGCCTTCGCGCAAATCAAAGACGACACGCATGCTCGTGCTCGCGAGCACAATCTTGCCGTCCCCCTCCTCCACCGAAGGACGGGCTGCCGCATCAGCCTCACCCGTCACCACGAGGCTCTGCGGAACTGCCGAATCGGCCATCCACTTGCTCACGCGCAGGATGCTGTCGTTGTGAAACAGAATGCGGATGTGCAAGTCATCCATCTGCACTAACATTCCATGTTCCAAGGCTTCCCAACGGACGGTCCGAGAGGCCTGAATGAACTTGTCGAGAGCCGACTCCAGGACTTCAATTTCGCCCATTCCATCGGAAATCCGGTCGATTGTCAGTTCTGCTGACACCCGTCTGGCATGGTCAATGGCGGCTTGCAGTTCGGCACGGTCGTTCTCCGTCCCTCCCCGCTTCTCCAAAGCCTGCTCGGCCAAGAGGATGAGTGCATCCAGCCGTTCTCTCACCTGAGACAACAGGACCTCGTCGGTCAGTCCCAGTGCCGACTTCACGGCGGGATACTTTGCCACCAGGGCCAGGTCGCTGTAATAGCCCACCGCGTCGATGGTGCCGGACGTGGCCGCAGCCGTCAGTCCCACGGCCAGCAGGAATCCCGTTCCTTTGCTGGAGAGCACCGTCTGCGGTTGGGTAAAGTCAAAGCCCGAGAACAGGGCATTGCCGTTCTGCAGGTTCCAGATGAAGATTTGCCGGCTACCGTCGGTAACCACATGGTCGGCAGGGACCTGCGAACCACGGTTCCAGCCATTAATCCACCAGAGATAGGCATCCGCCTGCCCGGTCTTGAGGCCCTGTCCACTCACAGCAAACCAATGGTCGTCGGCAGTGATGAAGTATTTGTCATCCTGCTCACCGCCCATCTTGAAGGCTACATTGTTCTGGCCCGAAGCTGTGATAGTGAAGGTCTGTGCCTCATCATCATAGCTGAAAGCCGACTGCGGAGCCCGACTGTTGTCCGTAGAGACATATTCACGAGGATGAAATTCATAGTGAACCTGAGCCGCGGCCTCAAAGCAAGACAGCAAGACCATGGCCGACAAGAGCAAATGACGAACAGGGAAGGTTTTCATGATAAAAAGATAAAGTTTTTCCGATTACGATAGGCAAAGATACAAACTCGCAAGCACAAAAACAAATATTTTTTGTAACTTTGCCCCATACAACTAAATATCACAAACCATGAAACGTATCGCTTTCCTGCTTTCTGCATTCTTTCTGAGCATGTGCGCCTATGCACAACGAACCCTGTTGGACGAAGGCTGGAGCTTCCGCCTCGACGGACAGGCCGAGTGGCAACCCGTGAACCTGCCGCACGATTGGAGCATCCTGGGCGCCTTCGACGAAAAAGCCCCAAGTGGCAACGACGGCGGCTACCTGCCCACGGGACTGGGATGGTACCGCCGAACGCTGAACTACACGGGCAAGGAGAAACACCTGAGACTGCACTTCGAGGGTGTGTATATGAACAGTGAGGTGCGCCTCAACGGTCAACTTGTGGGCGGCCACCCCTATGGCTACATCCCCTTCGTGACAGAAGACCTTGTGCCCCACCTCCAAAAGGGAGAAAACACGCTGGAAGTGCGCGTCGATAACAGCCAGCAGAAGAACTGCCGCTGGTACTCGGGTTCGGGCATCTATCGTCATGTGTGGCTGGAGGCCTACGACGATGTGCACACCGAACCCTTCGGCATAGGCATCACGACGGCAGGCGTGACTGGGGGACATGCAACCGTGCGCGCCGAGATTGCGCTCCGCAACGAGAGTGCCCAAACGCAGGAGACACTGCTGAGGATGCGCTTCGACGACGTGGCCGGGACCGTGGACTGCAAAGTGAAACTGCCTGCCCACAGCCAGCTGACGGCACCGCTCACCCTCTCGCTGAGCAACGTGGAGATGTGGAGCCCCCAACGTCCCCGCCTCTATCATGCCACCATCGAACTCGTGACCGAAGGGAAAGTGACGGAAACCCATCGGAAAGCGTTCGGCATACGCACCATCAGCTATTCGGCCGAGGAGGGATTCCTGCTGAATGACGAACCCATGCTCATCAACGGAGCCTGCCTCCACCACGACAACGGGCCGCTGGGCGCTGCTGCACCGGATGCAGCCGAGATTCATCGCGTCAAACTCATGAAAGAGGCCGGATTCAACCTCGTGCGCACCAGCCACAACCCACCCTCCGAAGCCTTCCTCGGTGCCTGCGACAGTCTGGGCATGATGGTCATCGACGAAGCCTTTGACGGCTGGCGCGACGCTAAAAACCGCTTCGACTATCACCTCCTCTTCGACCAATGGTCGCAAGCCGATGCCGAGACCATGGTGCTCCGCGACCGCAACCATCCCTCGGTGATTGCCTGGAGCATCGGCAACGAGATTATAGAACGGAAATCGCGACGCGCCGTCAGCGACGCCCACCGACTGGCCGAAGCCATACGGAAGATTGACCCCTCGCGCCCCATCACTCAGGCCCTGGCCGCATGGGACAGCGACTGGGAAATCTACGACCCGCTGGCTGCGGCACACGACATCGTGGGCTACAACTACATGCTGCATAAGCACGAAGGCGACCACCAGCGCGTACCCGACCGCGTCATCTGGCAGACGGAATCGTACCCGCGCGACGCCTTCCAAAACTGGGCCACCGTGAACGACAACAGCTATGTCATCGGCGACATCGTGTGGACGGGACTCGACTACATTGGCGAAAGCGGCATCGGACGATACTATTACGACGGCCAGACTCCTGGCGAACACTACCATCGTCCGCAATGGCCCTACCACGGGGCCTACTGCGGCGACGTGGACATCACCGGATGGCGCAAGCCCATCTCACACTATCGCTCGATGCTCTGGAACAAAGATGGCGAGCACCTGTACATGGCCGTGCGCGAGCCCGACGGCTACTTTGGCAAGATACATCAAACGCAATGGAGCGTGTGGCCCACATGGGAAAGCTGGAACTGGCCGGGATGGGAAGGCCGGGACATTGAGGTGGAAGTGTGCAGCCACTACCCCACCGTGCGCCTCTACCGCGACGGACAGTTGGTGGGCGAACAGCACGTTGGCCGCGACACCAAGTTCCAGGCCATATTCCGCCTGCCCTATCAGGCTGGTACCCTGCGGGCAGAGGGCATTGACGAACAAGGCGTCACACGCGAAACACGCGAACTGGCAACAGTCGGTGCCCCCCATGCCATACGCCTCAGTGCCGACCGCACCCAGCTGCACCCCGACGGGCAGGACCTGGCCTTTGTGACGCTGGAGATTGTGGACGCTGAGGGACGTCCTTGTCCGCTTGCCGACAATCAGCTGCGCGTGGCCGTAAAAGGCAGTGGCCAACTGGAGGCCCTCTGCAATGCCGACTGGCGCGACCTGGATTCCATGCGCGATGCCGACCACAAAGCATGGAAGGGACGCGCACAAGCCATCGTCCGCTCGGGCAAGAAAAAAGGGAAGGCAACCATCGTGGTCACCTCCCCTGGACTGAAAGGGGCATCCCTTACTCTCTATCTTCGGGATAACTGATGCCCGTCAGGGGCTGACCCCCTGACGTGAGTCCCTCGGCCGATACGGTAAGGCGGGCTGCCCTGCTACCCGCAAAGAAGGTGACCGTAGCCCCGCCCTGGGCATCGAGCTGAAGGTCGGGATTCCAATAGAGCGTGCGACGATAGTCGGTGGGCTCAGACGGCTTCTGCTTTGAATAGTCGGGCTGATAGAAATCCTCGCAGACCGAGAATCCCGAAAGCACCAAGCGGCGGTCGCGCCAGGTCATGCGCTGACCCCCATCGGCAAATGAGCGCAGGTCAACGGTAACCGAAGGCTGGTTGGACTGGCTGTAGCGAGGGTCGCCTTCGCGACGCGGAGCATAGTCGGTATAGACATAGACCATGTCGAGACGAGGTAGATGGTCGAACTTATCTTTCACGCCCACTGATATAAAGGGAGCATTCTTAGCCATCTCAATCAACTGGCTCCTACGCGGGTCCTTGCTGGACGCGCTGGCCGTTGACATCAATTCCGCCTCGCTCAATAGTTCAACATTAGCCCCGACGATTTTGGAGTCGATGCGCGTCTCCACGGTGTAGGCGCGCTCCGAACCCATGTCGCCCACAAAGGTGCGGGCCACGTCATCGACAAAGCGGCGGGCACCCGTGTAGTAGCCTGGACAGAGACCCGCATCGATGGTCTGATTGAAGGCGTCGAGTGCATCAAGGACAAAGGCCGGCTTGGTGGGGTCGAACTTGCGCATGAGGGTGCGATGGGTACGGACGGTCACCTCATCCATGACCACCACGTCAGAAAACTGCATCCGTTTGGTGGGCCGCGCTCGCGGAACGGCTGTCTGATAGAAGGAGTAGGGCTTGGGGAACCGGGGATGAACCTGACGCAGGCGGACATAGAACTCGGGATAGTTGAGTCTCCCCTTCTCATCCTCGTTCACCACCACCCAGTTGTGCGTCTTGCCGGGCTTCCAGCGCGTGGTGTCGGAAGCTGAAAGGAAGAAGTGGCAGCCTTCATAGAAGTGGGGAGCTTCGATTTTGAACTGACCGCCTGAGAAGGTCTGCATGTCGCCCTCCACGATGCCATTCTCGGCCCCAGGCTGCAGGAATTCAGCATGCAGCTGCACCTCATTTTTCAGTTTTCCGCCATCTTCCGCCGTCAAGCGCCCATAAAGTGCAGAATTGTTCATCTCGTGGCGCTGGCCCCACAAAGTCATCAATGCAGTTGAGGCTTCGTGAGGGTCCGAGATAAGTCCCGCCACATTCTTCTCGGCCAGTGTCAGCAAACCGGGGTCCATAACACGATCGGTAATAGACAAACTTGAATCCTCAAGTAAGTATGAAATGTACGAAGACCGGGAAATCAGGTCCTCCTGCTCCTCGGCTTGGTAGGGCATGACCTGCCCCGTGAGCACCTCGGTGCGCTCATAGGGCTCGCTGAGCGTGAAGGCACCGGGCGTGGCCATCTGGTGCCAATCGTAGCGCCGCCAGCCTTGCACCATCAAGAGGAGGTCGAGGGCCTGACGGTGGGTATCGTCATCGGACTCAAAAAAATAGCGAGGGTGCTCCACAAACCCGCGAATCTGACTCGAAAGCAGCAGTTCGGTGAGGATGTTGCCCGAGTCGAAGGTGTAGTCCGAGGTGCCTGCATCGCGCACGGCAAGGGAGATGGTGGAGGGAGCGGACACATCTGAAATTTGACATTTGACATCAATCGTCACCCGCTCATAGGGTTCATATTTGTGACGGATGCCCGAGAAGGTGAGGTTCTGGGGCTGGAAACCGGGTTGGCGGAGGAATACAAGGCGGTCGGCATAGATGCGCCCTTCGGCATTAAAAACGGTGAGTTGGATGACGCCCGTGGTCAGTTTCTCCATGGGCACCACGGCTGAGAGACTCTCGCCCTGCCCCAGCGACTGGAAGTCCTTCACCAGCCCGTGGCACGAAGCCGTCAGTCCGAGCGGTTCGTGGCTGGCCTGTCCGCGGGCTTGCAACGTGAGGTGGATGCCATCGGCCTCGGTGCGCGCCTGCAGGGCCACGCCATTGCTGACGGCCTGAGGCAAGGCAAAGGTCTGACTGCCACCCTCCCACACAAAGTTGGCTTGCAGCGAAGCACCCTCCGAGGGGGTGACCACAAACGAGCCACGGCCGCGGTTCAGCGTCTCCACGGTCTGCCCTGCAATGCTCAGTTTGCCCTGCAGATGGCGCCCATCCTCGCCGTTGGCCTCAAAGGCCACGCGGTTTTCGACACCAGCCACCAGGTTGCCACCCTCGGGATAGAAGGTGACCACGGCCTTGGGTTTCTCCTCGCGGTCGGCCACCTGGCGCTGCATGGGGCGCATGGTCATCTCCTGCGCGTAGTCGCCGGGCTGACGGGGATGGTCATAGACGGGGAAGACGCGGCTGTAGAGCTTTTCGTAGTCGCGATAATAGTCGTCGGCCAGTTCCTTAGAGAAGAACCACTTCTCGGCGTTCTTGGTATGGGGATGGACCGTCTGGCCCCAGTTGAGTTGCCAGCGGGTGTAGGCCCGCAGTTCGTAGTAGCCGCCGTAGAGTGTATCGGGCAGCACTAAGGAGCCGTGTCCTTGCCCACCCTTCAGTTCCACCTTCTGCCGTTCCATGAGATAGCCGTCATGGTTGAGCAGTTCCACATAGAGCAAACGGCTCAGCGCCGTCGGGCGACTATCGGAGAGGCGCACATAGGCTTTGAAGTAGATGGTGTCGCCCAGATAATAGCAGGAATTGTCCATGTGGACGAAGACCTCCTCCTGTGGCACCTTCTCGCCGAAGAGCTGCAGGCGCTGGGCCCAGCCGTCGAGTGTAGTGGGCGACTGGGCATTCAACATGCCACAGAACGACATGTGAATGCTGATAATGAGGAAAAGGACGTAGGTAAAACGTTTCATAGGGGATGGGGTTTCGAATAAAAATCGCGTAAAGTTACGAAAAAAAGTCTTTCACACCAAACTCCGCAACGTAAACTCACGGCCTGATAAGGTAAAGAAGCGGAGAAAATAAAAATTATTGACAAAAGAGGAAATCCTTACTATACATTAATTTGTCGCGCACACACGAGGGAAAGCACGAAAAAGGCCGAAACCGTTGGACGGATGGATAAAAATTCCTATCTTTGTCCAAAATAACCATACTATAACTATGAAAATGAAAAGATTCACGCTGTTCATGCTCTCACTGCTGAGCCTGATACTGGCGCAAGCCGAGAACTTCAAGAGTAACATTGTGGCCCAGGAGGGTGCATGGTGCTGGTTTGCCGACCCACGGGCCCTGCACTACGAAAACGCCGGCGGCACCATCAACGCCTCGTACATCGGCTACATCGACATTCACGGCAATGTCATGGCCACACAGTACGACTGGCTCCGGGGCCGGAAAACCGACGTGCTGGTGCGCTCCTACTTCCAGCCCGACGACCACAACAACCCGACGTTCGTGGTGCTGCCCGACGAACGCGTGATGATATTCTACACACGCCACACCGACGAGCCAAAAATCTGGTACCGCATCTCGAAGCGACCGGGCGACATCACGGCACTGGGCGAAGAGAAATATCTGGCCACGGCCAACAACACCACCTACCCTTCGCCCTTCATCCTCTCGGACGACCCCGAGCACATATACCTTTGCTGGCGCGGCATCAACTGGCACCCCACACTGGCCCGGCTGACCATGCCCGACGCGAACGACAACTGCAAGTTCGACTTCGGACCGAAGCAGATTGTACAGAGCACCGGCGCACGCCCCTACTGCAAGTACCAGTCGAACGGCAAGGACAAAATCTATCTGGCCTACACCACCGGCCACCCCGACAACGAGATGCCCGACTGGCTCTACTTCAACGTCATCGACATCAACAAGGGACAGGGCCCCATCCTGCGCGACCTGGCCGGCAAGCAGCTGAGCATCATACAGAACGGCACGTTCAACGTCAACAAGACCGACAGCTATGCCAACCAGTACCCCCTGACCATCGTCGATAACTCGGCCAACATCCGCAACTGGGTGTGGCAGATTGCACTCGACAAGGACGAACGCCCCGTCATCGCCTATCCCCACATCGACAATGCCAAGACCTCGCATGTCTATTGGTATGCCCACTGGACAGGCTCGGAATGGCGCCGCACATGGGTGCAGTATGCCGGACATGCCTTCCACCAGAACTGGAACTCCACCGAACGATGCTACTCGGGCGGAATGGCTCTCGACCCCGATAACATCAACGACCTCTACCTGTCTATTCCCACAAAGAATGGAGCATATAATAAAGATGGCGTGTACGAGATTTGGAAATACACCATAGACGACGAAGGAAAGGTTGCCGCATCGGAACAAATAACCAAGGACTCGCCGAAGAACAATGCCCGACCCTTCATCCTACCGGGTTCGAAGAAGAGCAAACTGAGACTCGCCTGGATGCAGGGCGACTACTACTATTGGATGGTGAACAAGAACTATCCCACAGGTTACCCCACCAGCATCCTCTGCAACCACGAGTGGGAGGAGACGCTGACACCCGAGGACGACGATGACGTGAACCCACGCACCGACTGCATCTGTCTGGCTCCCGGAAAGACGGTGACCATGGCCATTGCCATGAACGAAAACCGATACGAGGGTCTGCTGCTCAGCATCGGCAATTCGCTGACATACAGCATCGACAGCGACATGTACCCCGTAGTGAAGATTGGCGACAAGACCTACCGCAGCCAGAACCGCCTGCTGACGAGCGACGACTGGGCAACTCAGTCAACGGGCACGAGCGGCGACAACCATCCCACGAAACTCACCACATGGGTGCTCTCCATGACCTACGACGGTTACGTGCTGACCATCTATCGCAACGGACTGGTGGACCAGGTCATCGAGACCAAGGAACTGGAGGGCGGAACCGTCAATATGTATGAAAACCACACCCAACTCTATCTAGGCGACTACTACACCTGTGCCTCGCCCATGACCGTGCAGTCACTGGTCAAATTCGCTCAAGAAGCAGCCCAGAGCGAACTGGGACGTGCCGCGCTGAACAGCATCGCCCTGCCCACGGAGACACGCACCGACCTGGTGCTTCCCACGCGTGTTCTGAGCAGAGAGGTCACATGGACTTCGTCGGACGAGAAGGTGATTGCCAACGGCGGAACGCTCGTTCACCCCGCGACGCCGACAGTCGTCACGCTCACGGCAGCGTGTGAGGGCATGAAACGCCGATTCCAGGTAACCGCCCTGACACGCGAGATAGAGAAGAACCTGCGGTGGAACCACGACGAGGCCATCGACATGACCAAGAACACGGCAGCCGGATTCGACACGAACCACTACGAAACAGCCCCCGAGGGTCTGCTCACAGGGTTGCGCTCATTCTCCTTCCTGCTCAAGGCCAATGCCAAGAACCTGACGAAGGCACCCCGTCTCTATGACTTCGGTTCGGCATCGGGCAACAGCGTTTTCCTGCGTGCCAACCCGTTGTCGGCTGGCATCAAGTACAACGGCGGCACGACAACAATGGTCAACAGCGCCTCAGCACTGAGCACCAACACCGACTGCTGGCTGGCAGTCACCTTCGACGCTGCCACCAAGACGACCCGCATCTACATCGACGGCCGTGAGGACGCGAGCGGCACAGCCAACCAGGTGGAACCCTACCAACTGGCACTGCTGGCTGCCGACACGCGCAACTACATCGGTCGCACCCAGTGGTGGGACTCGTCGTACAAGGCTGACAATGTCGATTTTGTCGGTGAAATCAGCGATTTTCGACTCTACGACGTCTGTCTGACCCAACGCGAGATATGCCAACTGCAAGGACTCCCTTTTGAGGAAAAGGAGTTGCCAACGGCACTCCAGAACGGTGATTTCGAAGGCAATTATTCCGCACAGCAGGGCAGTGGCGTTTCGAGCGACCGCGCCATCTACGTGCCCGAAGGCTGGACCGTGGATCGTGCCAATGGCGACAGCAACGACATCACGGCACTGAAGGACGGCGACCTCTTCTTCGACCATTTCTTTGCCTCCCTGGCCAAGCCCGAAAGCAATGGCAGCCAGACCTACTGGATTCGACAGAACTGGGGCACGCCGACACTCACGCTCTCACAAGAACTCCGTCTGCCCGAGGGGAAATACACGCTGACCATGGACCTCTGGAAGAGCGGACTGGGCGGTGACGCCGTAATCAGCGCCGTCACGGAAGGCGGGACCACCGTGAAGGCTCCCTCTGCTGAGAACAAGCAGGCATGGCAACACGTGAGCCTGCAGTTCGAAAGCGATGGGAATGCTTCTACAACCATCTGCCTCACCGCCATGCACAACAGTTCGGGCTCGGAGAAAATCATCGGCTTTGACAACGTTACCCTCACCCGCAAGGATGAAGATGCCATAGGCACAATAAATGCCGGATCCATCGAAAAAAAACACATCTATGACCTGCAGGGACGCGAAGTCACTACCCCCCAGCATGGACTTTACATCGTCAATAACAAGAAAATCCTGAAAAGATGAAACACACCACCTTTCTCGCTCTGACACTTGCCTGCGCAGTTAATTTGCAGGCACAAGAAAACGTACCCATAGAGACGGGGTCCTTTGAACCCACTTGGGAAAGTCTCTCACAATGGGAGTGCCCCGAGTGGTATCGCGACGCCAAATTTGGTATCTGGGCGCACTGGGGCCCACAGTGTCAGGCCGAGTCGGGCGACTGGTACGGACGTGGCATGTACCAAAAGAACAGCTGGCAACACAAATTTCATGTCGAACATTTCGGCGACCCCGCACAATACGGACTGAAGGAACTCTGTCGCGACTGGAAGGCAGAGGAGTGGAACCCCGACGAACTGGTACGCTTGTACAAAGACGCCGGAGCACAGTTCTTCATGACACTGGGGCAGCACCACGACAATTTCGACCTTTGGGATTCGCCCTATCAGGAATGGAACGCCACGCGCATCGGGCCGAAGAAGGACATCGTCAAGGGCTGGGCCGAGGCATGCAGGAAATACAAACTGCCCTTCGGTATATCCATGCACGGCAGCCACACCTGGACATGGCTCGAGGAGTCGCAACAGTATGACGGAAACCTCACAAAAGCCGACGGCAAAGGTCAGTGGTGGGAGGGACTCGACCCACAAGAACTCTATGCCCAGCGCCACCCCATGAGCGAGGGCGACGCCCACGGCAGCGGCAAGCAGTGGGACTGGGGCAACGGTGCCGCCCTACCCTCACAAACCTACATGCAGAAGTTCCAAAACCGCGTGTTGCAGGCCATCAACACCTTCAACCCCGACGTGCTCTACTTCGACGACACCGTGCTCCCCTTCTATGGTTGCAACGACCAGATTGGACTCAACATCCTGGCCCACTACTACAACCACAGCGCCAACCGGCATCGGGGCAAAACCCAAGTGGTGGCCACAGGCAAGGTGATGAAGGACTGGCACAAACAGGCCCTGATGTGGGATGTGGAACGTGGCATCCCCGACCGCTGTCAGCCCCTGCCCTGGCAGACTTGCACCTGCATCGGCTCGTGGCACTACGACCGCGGCATCTACAACCGCAACGGCTACAAGTCGGCAGCAACGGTCATCCGCATGCTCGTCGATGTGGTCTCAAAGAACGGTTGTCTGCTGCTCTCCATCCCCGTCCGCGCCAACGGAACCATCGATGAGAAGGAACGAGCCATCGTCAACGACATCAAAGCTTGGATGGACATCAACAAAAAGAGCATCTACGGCACACGTCCTTGGAAGACCTTTGGCGAAGGTCCGTTGGCAGAGTCCAGCAATCCACTCAACGCACAAGGCTTCAACGAAGGTTTCAAGTATTCGGCTCAGGACGTCCGCTATGTGCAGAAAGGCAAGAACCACATCTATGCCACTATTATGATGTGGCCCGAGGCCGGCGACTTCACGCTGAAGACCCTGAAGGACGAACGGGTGAAAGGTGTACGCCTGCTGGGCTACGGCAAACTGAAGTTCCATCAAGGCCCCGAGGGGCTCGTCGTCACCCTCCCCGCCAAGCACCCCAACGAGATAGCCCCTGTGCTGGCCATCACACTGAAGAAATAACGCACACATGCGAAAGAAACTTACGCGCCTGTTCCTCATTGCCGCACTGCTGAGCGGTTTTCTTGGCCTCAAGACCGTGGTCAAGGCACAGCATCGTGCCTTCGACAACGGGACAAGGAACGAGGAACTGACAGTACAGAGCGACGGATGGCTAAGGCAAGTGGCCGAAGAGCCACAGAGCCTGGGCGGAACAACACTCCGCACCATGCCATCGTCCCAGCGTGTAGTTTCATCCCGAACCACTCGCCTACTGTCCACCCACGGTGGGAAACCCACGAACCACGGCGGACGGTGGACAAGAGAAGAATCGTCTAACCTCCTAATCACTCCCTCCCTGCTCTCGTGCCGCCATTGTAGCCAAGGCATGAGGACAGCGTCTCCGCGCCTTTACTATGTCATTGCGCTGAGACGACTTCTTTGTTAGTGAAACCTACTTTTTCAGGTTATTCTATTGGGGACAGGAACCGATGAGCATCATCGTTCCTGCCCATCATGACGTATTCACTAACAAAAAACAAAACAAATGGCAAACATCAAAAACCTGCAGATGTGGGAAAACATCTGCGCTGATGCGCGTATCCGCATCAACAAATCTATGTTCGGACTCCGAACAACGGCAATCTATGGTCCGACAAACAGCATCATCGACGCCAACACCTACGAATATTCACCAGAGGATGGCAAACACATAAAGCGCATCATGGAGATGCCACAAGAGAAAATGGCAGAAGCCATCAATGACTACCAGCCTAAGACTACGGACTACGGCAACTATCTGGCCGAGGTGTGCCTGTCGCGCGACAAGCATTTCCTGGCTGTGCAGCTCTTCCAGTTCATGAAGTTGAACTACGAACCCGCCACTGAAGTCCTTGTTTTCGAGGATAAGACGGCCGAAATGCTGGCGCACCTCTTCGCGTAAGAAATGTAGAATCACAAACACTCTTATTATGCTATTTACACTCACCGTCTTGGCCGTCACAGCCCTGTTATTCGCCCTGAACAAGGTGCGTTCCGACGTAGTAGCACTCTGTGCGCTCATCGCCCTGCTCACGGGCGGCATACTCTCGCCGACGGAGGCCCTGTCGGGTTTCTCTAACCCCGTGGTCATCATGATGGCCGGACTGTTCATCGTCGGTGGAGCTATCGTTCAGACGGGACTGGCCAAGATGGTGAGTTCGCGACTGATGACACTGGCCGGACAGTCCGAACTCCGATTGTTCCTGTTAGTGATGCTGGTCACGGGTTTCACAGGAGCTTTCATCTCCAACACTGGCACAGTGGCTCTGATGCTGCCCATCGTGGTGTCTATGGCCAATACTGCCGGGGTCAGTCCAAGGCGACTGCTCATGCCGCTGGCCTTTGCCAGCTCGTTGGGCATCATGACCCTTATCAGTACCCCACCCAACCTGGTTATCGATGAGACGTTGCGCGAGGCAGGCCGCCCCGGACTGAGTTTCTTCTCGTTCCTGCCCGTTGGTTTAATATGCCTTGCCGTGGGTACAGTGGTGTTACTGCCCCTGTCGCGCTGGTTGCTAAAGGACAAAGAAGCGAGCGATACAGCCAATCGTCGGCAAGGTAAGTCGCTTGGCCAGTTGGTTCGCGAATATGGGATTGCTGAAAGCGTCAGCCGTGCCGTTGTGGGACGGTCGTCGCAAGTCATTGGGCAATCCATAGCAGAACTGGACATCCGCCAACGCTATGGCCTGACAGTGCTTGAGGTGCGGCGCGAACGGAGTCATATCCCACCTTTCGTGGGCATGGGCAACAAGTTTCGTGACATATCCCAAACCCTGGCCACGCCGGATGTCCGCCTACAGGAGGGCGACATCGTCTATCTCTCCGGATCTGAGGAGCAGGCTGCACACTTTGCCAAGGAGGGTGGACTCACACTCTCATTCGAGGGCAGTGGGCTCGACTTCTACAACATTGGCATGGCCGAAATCGTACTTTTGAGGCAGTCGAAGTTCGTCGGTCGACGGCTCAGCGAGTCGGGGTTCCGCTCAAAATATAGCATCAATGTACTGGCCGTTCGGCGCGGCAACGACTACATTCTGGACAATCTGCCAAACGTAAAACTCCAGGCAGGCGACGTATTGCTCATACAGGGTACATGGCCCAATATCGGACGACTGTCCAACGACGAAGAACATTGGGTGGTGCTTGGTCAGCCATTGGCCGAGGCAGCCCGCGTCACCTTCGACTACAAAGCTCCACTGGCCGCTGTCATCATGGTGGGCATGATTTGCACTATGGTGTTCGACTTCATTCCCGTCGCCCCCGTCACTGCCGTGCTCGGTGCCTCGGTGCTAATGATCCTGACCGGCTGTTTCCGCAGCGTGGAGGCCGCCTACAAGACTATCAACTGGGAGACCATCGTGCTCATTGCGGCCATGATGCCCATGTCCGTGGCACTTGAAAAGACGGGAGCCTCCGACTATGTGGCCCAAACGCTTGTGAACGGACTCGGGAGTATGGGGTCTTTAGCCTTGTTGGCCGGCATCTACTTTACCACTTCACTACTCACCATGTTTATCTCCAATACGGCCACCGCCGTGCTCATGGCCCCCATCGCACTGGCTTCGGCCCAGTCGGCGGCCATTAGCCCTGTCCCCCTGCTGTTTGCCGTGGCTGTCAGCGCCAGCATGTGTTTTGCCTCGCCATTCAGTACCCCACCCAATGCACTGGTGATGAAGGCTGGCCGCTACACGTTCATGGATTATGTACGCGTCGGACTGCCGCTGCAAATCGTTATAGGCATCGTGATGACAATCATCTTGCCCTTGTTATTTCCCTTTTAAAAACCTAAAGAATCGATTATGTTCACTTACATCTTATACACAATTATCGGTGCCACGCTCGTACTGGTCGGTGCCGACAAACTGACGGACGGAGCTGTGGGCCTGGCCTCGCGGTTCGGCATATCGGAAATGGTCATCGGCCTGACGATTGTGGCCTTTGGCACCAGTCTGCCCGAATTCATCGTGAGTTTCCTGGCTTGCATCTCCAACGACAGCGCTGCCACGGCACTCAGTGCCAGCAACATCGTGGGCAGCAACCTGTTCAACGTGCTGGTCATAGCCGGGGCTTCCGCCGCCCTTTCGCCCATCGCCATCACCAAGGCTACCGTGCAAAAGGACATCCCCCTGAGCATTCTGGCCAGCATCGTCCTGGCGGCCCTGGCGCTCGACACCATGATGTCGGGCGGCCAAGCCAACGTCCTGACGCGCGGCGACGGCATCGTCCTGCTCGGCTTCTTTGCCATATTCCTGGCCTATTCCTACAGCCTGGCCAAGCAGAAGGAGAGCGATAGCCCAACCACCCGAATGTCTTTGACCCGGATAGTACTGTTCATCGTGCTGGGCCTAGCTGCACTGATAGGTGGGGGCGAACTGTTTGTCGAAGGTGCATGCGGCATTGCCCGGTCGGCAGGAGTGAGCGAGGCCGTCATTGGCCTGACACTCGTGGCCGGTGGCACCAGTCTGCCCGAACTGGCCACAAGCGTTGTGGCTGCTCGCAAGGGACAGAGCGGACTGGCCATCGGCAATGTCGTGGGCAGCAACATCTTCAACATCTTCTTCATCCTGGGCACTTGTGCTACGGTCAAGCCTCTTGCCGTCACAGGCCTCGGCACGGTGGATTTCGCCGTTCTCGTGGCCAGCGGCCTGCTCTTCTGGCTTTTCTCGTTCAGCAGTCACAAGATATCCCGTTGGGAAGGCTGTGTCATGATGCTGACCTATGCCTTGTATCTGGTGTGGCTGATACATTAAGCTGATAAATCAGAAAGATGCGCGGCTTCCACTTAGGAGGTCGCGCATCTTTGTCGTCCCCTCATTTTCCTGTGCGAAAAGGCCTCAGACCTTACTATTTCAAGGCCTCTTTTGCCCTCCTTATTTCGTTCTCAAGGTATTTGCTGAGGGCATTGGTTATTTCGGGGTAGAAGTCGTGGAGCGTCTTGTATTGATTGCGATGCGAAGCATAGTGACGAAGAGCCGTAACAAGCTCAGGCATCCAACGGAAGTCGCGACACAACTGAGAGATCAGTTCATCTTGAATCTGCTTGTTCGTGTAACCCTGTTCCATCATGTATACGATGACTGCCGCACGGACAATACTCTCATTAATAACCGTTTGCCAGTTGGTGTAAGCCTGTCGCTCCATGCTGAGTGCGGAGAGTTTGTGAAGTTTCTGTCCAATGGGCATCATCAGCATGTTGTTAGCCTCATTTTCGAGCAAGGGATTTACAAAAGAGTGATTGAACTCGTGGATGAGCGTCGATGACAACTCCGCCCCATTCTGAAATGCCTTACCCGTCTTCGGGTCGATGTAGTAACCACAAATGGCAAATACCTCCTTGGCCTGGCCAGGCAGGTGGCGATTCGTTCCATAGTTGCCACCGCCATTGGTAAAGCCGATGACGACGCGGAACTTTTCTGTCGGTTCTGTGCCATAAAACTGGGGGTACCAGTCTTGATGGAAGTACGTCATCACATTGGCTTCGTAGGTTTTTAGGGCTTCATCGTAGAACGCGCGATGCCCTTGGAAGAATTTATGGAATCGGGTATCCGTGTAGAATTGATTAATTCGTACCATGAAATCCTCGATATTCACGTTTTGCCATCGCTTCTCCAAGTCCGTTTTGTCACCCACGAATTTAACTTCTCCCTTCGTTGCTTCCAGGTGTACGGCCATGCTCATCACTGCATCATAGCTGATGCTGTTATTATTGTGCAGCCCCTGATAATAGGCAATGACAGGGTGCCCCTTATAGGGAGCGAACCAGGCTTCTGTATCTTGGGTATATTGTCCTGCCATGTCCATGTTGTACTCTCGCAGGCCTGCCATGCGTGAGAGGATAGCCATCAACTCTACGGTCTCAGACACTTCTACCTTGATAAGATTCTGTTGTGCCGATGCCGGGAATATGGTAAGGATTAGCAATAGGACGAATATGGTTATCTTCTTCATCTTTAGAGCATTAAGAGTTCAATTTGCAGGTAAAGTTACGAATAAGTGAGAGAAATTGCAAACAAAGGAAGAAAAAACATAGAAAAAGTTATTGATTGGGCATAAGCTTGCTTACAGAACAATCGAGAACGTTTTTCAGGGCATTGCCCATATGTCGGTACACTATGTTTTTTCATTCCTTATTACAATTTCCGAGCGGGAGTATCTTCGACCGAAGATCAGAGTTACGAATAAGTAAGTGAAAGGGCAAATTAATTTGAATATTTTCGAACCGAAAGAGCAGCGAGAGCAGACGAGAACTTGTTCTCAGTATGCCGAGTCGCGACTGAGGAAGGCGCAACCAACGAAAGTACCCAAAAACAAAGGTTATACGATAAATCAATAAGCATAAATAAAGATTGAGGGCCTCGACCTATTATTAAAAATAATTCGTATCTTTGCATTAAATATCAAGGAAAAACATGAAGAAGTATTGCATCCTATGCTGCATATTCGCCCTGTTGGCAGCCTGTTCGGGCATTGACTACGAGCAGCAGCTGGAACGGTTCGAGAAGATGAACAGCACCGACGTGCCCCTCTGCGTCGATAGCGTACAACCCCTTGTCCGTCACTACGACCACTGGTGGCACTCCCGTAACCACCGCATGCGCGCCTACTACATGCTCGGCTGTGCCTATCGCGACCGGGGCAGTGCGCCACGTGCCCTTGAGAACTACCAGCGTGCCGTCAACGTTGCCGACACCACCGATGCCGACTGCGACCTTAACGTACTGATGCGTGTCCACTCACAAATGGCACAAGTCTTCCTCCAGCAACGTCTGCCCGAACAGGAAGAGCAGGAACTTAAAATAGCAGAACGCCTTTCCTGGCAGATTGGCGACACGCTTTCAGCATTGATATTTGAAGAAAAATTTTGTAGGTACTTATATCAAAATCGTAAATATCAAGAATGCATCAGCAAATCCTTAAAACTACACCAGAGATTTCTTGAGTCCGGATATAATGACGATGCTTCTATAGCCTTTATTTACTGTGTAAAATCCTGCATGGAGCTAGCTGACTATGATGGCGCAAGAAAATTTCTTAACATGTATGGAAAAAGTTCTATCTTTAGCAATTCTCCGGGAAGAATTAGTGGAGGTTTGGGGGCATTGTACATTCTGGAAGGAGAATGCGCTCTTGGACTTAAGCAAATAGATTCTGCGGAATATTTTTTTCGTAAAGCTTTTCCTTATAAAAAATCTGCCAATAATGAACTACTTACTTATAGGGGACTGTGTAATGTATATACTACAAAGCACAACGCTGATTCGCTTGCGAAATATGTGAGTCTATATTCTAAAGCCAAAGAGCGAAGTTTCAACGAGGCACAGACTACTGCAACCATTCAAACAAAGGCTATGTATGACTACGGAGTCGAACAGCAAAAGACTCAAGAAAAGACAAAAGAGTCTGCGCGACGAAGAAATTGGTTGTATGCGTTGACCGCTTTATGCGGTGGGGGCGTTCTCTTCTACTTGTATCAGCATGAGAAGAAGAAGCGCAAAATCAGCGAATTGCGCCAGTTGCATCAAAAAGCTGTTCAGGAATTGAGGGAGACAGAACTATCACTCTTTGCCTTGCAAAAAGAAAAATCACAGGACGAAAATCGCATTGCTGAATTCCTGCAAGAAAAAGATAATCTAGAGAGACTCATTAAACGATACGAAGGAGAACTCATTACAAAAGCATCGTGGGAGAAAAAAAAGAACTTGGAGAGTTCCGAAATCGTAGGACGTTTCAAACGCTATAGGGATGCATATAGAACAGATGGTCCAATAGAAGAAAAACATTGGTTACAACTTCAACACACCATTGAGCAAAACTGTCCCAATTTCCACGCTGCGCTTAACATGCACCAGCAACTCAGCGAAACAGAATACCGAATCTGCATGCTCATTAAATTGGGATTAGCCCCGTCTGACATCGACATCATATTAAACAAAGAATATACTTTTGCCAGTACAATGAGGAAACGTCTCTGTAAAAAAGTACTTCAGACAGACGGGAATGCCGCCGAATTAGACAAATTCATTGCCTCTTTGTGGTAAACATCCTCTTTTGCAGTTTTTGTCAGTTCATAGGATTGGGGTATAATTTGCTGATATACAGCAAATTATACCCCTGTCAGTTTTCTGTCAGTTTTTCTTAATTAAACTATTTGGTGGTAATCTTGCTTTGTGTTTAACTTTGCACCAATTTCAAACAATGTTAAACATAAATACCACACAAAATGAAAATCAGATTTTTTGCGTTGGCAGTGCTCCTTGCAGCATCCGCAACAAGTTATTCACAACTTCCCCCGAAGCCCAATCCCGGAGGTGATCCACTCCCTATAACACCAGACCCAGGCCCAGGTGATGACAACAATCAAGGAGAACACAACAATCCCAAATCCCCCATCCTAGTTCCGGAAGTCTATTTAAATGGTAATGTACTGACTTTCGACGAAGCCCTTGAGGGAACCACGGTACAACTTTTAGATGAGGATGACAATGTCGTTTTCTCCGATTTCATCGAGGAAAATCAGACTTCCATCGTCTTCCCCGCCACCCTCTTTGGCTCCTATAAACTGCTCATCGTTTGTAGCGATATAACGTTCTATTGCGAGATCCAGTTGTAGGGTAATCGTATGCCATTTAGCATTACACAGAAACAGGCCGTTCTTCTGATGAGCCATTTCTTCAATGCTCGCATTGAGGAGAAGTATCGAAGGCTCACAGAAGAACTTAACCCAAGACTGTATGATGTATTTCTTTTGCTCAACCTCAATGATAAATTTGAAGCAGGAGAAGTCCCGTCATACATTCACCTGTGTGCTTACGATGCTGATGACCTTAATTCTTTGAACTACATTCCCATATTTGAGAGTCTGTTGCCTGGCAGCTGCCATTTTCCAGTCCTTCGTTTTTACAGGGATCACCCCAGCTATACCTTCTACTGGTTCATCGAATACGACGTAGAGTTCACTGCTCCATGGTCACTTCTGCTTGATGGGTATGAGGTGGATACTGCGGACTATATAGTGCCATTCCTTGCCAAATTTGATAAGACGAAAAATTCGAGATGGGAATGGTGGACTGTAGGAAACAATTCTGGTTTTCCCCTCTCCGAAAGCATAAGAGCTTTCCACCCCATCTGCCGATACTCTCATGCAGCCCTTAGGTGCATTGATGACTGTCAACGTAAGGGTCATTCTGCACACTCAGAGTTGCTTGTTCCCACGTGCCTCAGTCAAGCAGGCATGTCGTTGAAGACATTTGATACACGCTATTTTGTCAAGGATAGTGGATTCTCATCCTTTCGCTACCGTCCGGCCTTCTCTGCAGAGGAGTTCTGCCGGAGAAAAGTTCCCGGAAAACTCTATCATCCCGTCAAGACTTAAACTGCTCCAACCATGAAAAAACAATTGTTCCTGACGGACATGACAAACGCTGGAAATGTCAATGGCGTAACGCGTTGTGTGGAATTGTTGGCAGAGTCTCTGGCACATGACAGCTCGTTTGACGTCTTTTGGGTGCGCTTTGTTCATAACCTTTCAGGGGAATCTAAAGTCAAAGTTGTGAAGGGTTACACGCTTGTGCTCATTCCTCTTCCTGCGGATATGGGCTTGTTCCTCAGGGACGGGGCTGTTCGCCTCAGTTGTTGGCGAAAAGCCAGTGAATTTCTTATCCCATTCCTTGTGGGCAGTCCTGTTCTGCACATCCATACGCTGAACCTCATTGAGTTTGCCCTTTTTCTTAGAAGGCAGGTGCCATGTAAGATTGTCACCCACTTGCATTGCCTCCCATGGAAAGGACTGTATAACACTGATGTCAAACTGTTCAATCTGCTTTTCGAGCAGTATTATGTGAGGAAGGACTACAGCAATCCCTCGCTGTTCATACGGCTGGAATACGAACGGTTGGCTTATACCAAATCTGACTGCCTGGTGTGTGTGACCGAATGTGCCCGTGACTTCATCAGTCGGATTTGTCCAGGGCACACCGATGTCCAGGTCGTGACAAACGGAATTCCCGACATGGCACTTACCACATTCGACAAGGTCGACCATAAACCTCTCCGGTGTCTTTTCGTGGGAAGTTCCCACACCAGCAAAGGGTTGTGGTTTGTCCTGACCGCCATGCAGGGTGCGCTGATTCAGTATCCAGTCTCACTGACCATAGCAGGCGCCATCCCCCGAGACATGCGAAACAATATCCTCAATCGTTTCCCATTCCTCGACATCCATTTCACCGGCCAGGTTGAGTTTGCGCGCCTCCGGCAGATTTATGCCGACAGCGATGTCGGGCTGATAGGCTCCGTTCAGGAACAGTGCAGCTATGTAGCTATCGAGATGATGATGATGGGACTTCCTGTCGTGACCACTGATGTTGACGGGCTCGACGAACTCTTTACCGACGGCTACAATGGCATCAAGGTTTCTGTCCATTTCCATCCCCGCCTTGGCTTGCAGGTGGATGTGATAAGGATGTCCGAAGCCATAGTCACACTGGGGCGAAATGCTGCACTGCGCCGGCGACTGGGCATGAATGCTCGCAGGCAGTTTCAGGAGCGTCATTCCTTGCAACAAATGACAGACGGCATGAAAGCAATCTACAAATCTCTGGTATCATGAAGACAGTTCCCGCCATAAGTGTCATGATGTGTGCCTACAACGCAGAACAATATCTGCGCGAGGCCATTGAGAGCGTCCTGCAGCAGACGTTCAAGGACTTTGAATTTGTCATCGTCGATGATGGCTCCACTGACAACACCGTAGCGATAGTCCAGAGTTACAAGGACCGTCGCATTCGCCTTGTCCGCGGAGAGCATGACTACATCCGTTCCCTCAACCTCGGCATGCGCAACTGCCGTGCCGACCTTGTTGCCCGCATGGATGCCGACGACAAAATGATGCCCCAGCGCCTGGAAAGGCAACTGGCCGTCATGCAGGAAAGTTCCGACCTGGCTGCCTGCTTCTCGTGGGCCGAAAAGTTTGGAGCGGCCGAGGGCATACACGGATTCGGAGTACGCGAGCGGGTGGACAATGCTTTCTTTTGGTTGCTCACAGGCAACTATCTCACCCATCCCACCGCAATGCTCCGAAAATCTTTTCTCAAGAGTCACCGATTGTATTACAAGCGCTATCCCTATGCCGAGGATTACAAACTCTGGACCGACATAACCCGCCTTGGGGGCCCCATCCATGTCATCCCCGAGCCGCTCATCCAGTACCGTGTCGGCTATTCGCAGATATCTTACCGACACAATGTGGAACAGAACGAAACAAAACTGCTCATCCAGCAAGAAATAATTGAGGAACTTCTTCACAGGATGGAACATCCCTCAAAAAAATCGCTTTCAAGGCTATATCAACAGACCTTGCTTCTCAATCAGGACGGGACAATACAGGGAAATGAAATCGTCGTCCTGATGTTCAAACTTTTCCAACGCACTTTTTTTAATTATAAAGATATTCGTGAGTTTTAAATTAATTACTAACTTTGCAAAAGTTCAAAACTATGGCAAAATTAAAATTAAAGACTGTGCAAAATGGCACAGAAGGTGAAATGGCGAACCTGATGGACAGTGGTTCGTATGATTATGTAGATTGCTCTGGATACGTAATTATTGGTTCCGGGTTATATGACAACTCGGGGCATGTGGTTGAAGAAGGACAATTAATAATTGATGCTGGGCATGATGAACTTCGAGTGGGAAGCCTACCATGTTTTCAAATAGATGTTTCATGGGATTCAGGAGTAATTGATCTCCCCCTTGGTGGAGAAGTTGGAGCCATGGGTTATCAACCCTATGTCACTGTTACATTTGATAATCCAATTCTTTTAGCTGGGAAAAGAGAAAAGGTGAACAAGGCTTGGCATCTTTTCGAAACACTTGTTGGGTCCCCTGTTGTAACACAAGAATGGGGTACTCCTTTATTGGCTCATTTTGAATTTGATTATACTCTTATTTGTGAGCATAATCATACAATTGGTGGTCGAGAATTTGGAACATTCCATATTCCATATAGATATGAACCACCCCAGAATAATAACGAAGAATAACAAATACTTATACTGATAATCATGAACCGAGCAAGTATTTTCCTTCTGCTGAGCCTGTTTTCATTCGTGGGAATGGGGCAAGAACCTGCGGATTCGGGACTTACGCGCCTGGCCGAACGGGTTCGGCTCTTTGGGGAACGCATACCGCAGGAGAAGGTGTTCGTGCAGATGGACAATACTTGCTACTTCCTGGGCGACACCATTTGGTTCTCAGCATTCACGCGACGGACGAACAGCGGACGGCCGAGCAGGATCAGCCGTGTGCTGTATGCCGAACTGTGGAACCACGACGGTTTCCTTGTAGAACGTAAATTAGTGGAGATGCGCGACGGGCGGGGCAGCGGTTTCTTTGCCCTGCCCGACACGCTGTATTCGGGATACTTCGAACTGCGGGCCTACACCCGCTGGCAGCTCAACTGGGGACAGACGGAGCACCCGCACACCAAGAACTCGGAACTTTGGTTCTACAACAAGGCCATGGCGAAGGACTTCTACCGCGACTACGAGAAACTGTACTCTCGCGTGTTCCCGGTCTATGACAAGCCCAAGCAGGAAGGGGAATATAACCGCGACATGACGCTTCGCCCCTTGCGGCGATACTTCAAGAGCGACCCTGAACCACCGAAGCTGCTGCTATCGCTCTTCCCCGAAGGCGGCAACCTGGTGGCCGGTATGCCTTGCCGCGTGGCCTTTGAGGCGGCGCTGGAGGATGGGGAATACAGCGAAGGGACGATGTCCCTTCTAATTAAAAATGAAAA
>DGUV01000064.1:12185-12611 GCA_002395775.1 Prevotellaceae bacterium UBA4301 | reverse complement strand
TTATTTATACTGGTTAATATCAATTGCCTTTGGCTTCTGAGCCTCGTGCGGATGTTCTGTACCCTCATAGATATAGAGGTTGTTCAGCAGACTGCGTCCCAGAGGGCCCTTTGGCAGCATACCCTTCACAGCGTGGCGGAGGAACTTCTCCACACCACCGTTGCGCTTGCGAAGTTCGGCTGGGGTCTGGAAGCGCTGACCACCGGGATAGCCCGTGTAGCGGGTATAGACCTTGTCAGTCTCTTTCTTACCAGTAAATACCACCTTATCGGCGTTGATAAGGATTACGTTGTCACCGCAGTCAACGTGCGGAGTGAAAGTTGGTTTGTACTTTCCGCGAATCAGCTTAGCTACCTTTGAAGCGAGACGACCAACAACCTGGTCTGTGGCATCGATAACCACCCACTCCTTCTTTGCTGTTTCCTT
>DGUV01000064.1:9985-12079 GCA_002395775.1 Prevotellaceae bacterium UBA4301 | reverse complement strand
TACTAAAAAACAGTTTAACTTATTAATTAATGTACGCGCATAAACTCACATCCGAGGTCTAACTCCCGGCTGTTAGTCTAACGTCGCACCCGTAGGGCTGATTCCCTGACGGGGATCATTGAAACGCTGATTCACGAACCGCTATGCCCGGCCAAAGACACCGCTATTCACACAACATTTCACGGGGATTCTAAGTCTCTCCCCTAAATCGGTGTGCAAAGGTACTAACTATTTTTATTATATAATGTACGCGCAAAAGAAAAAGCGCCAAATTTAGAGAAATTTAACGCTTTTCTTTATTTTTAAGATTTCTTTCTTAGAAATCCATGTTGTCTAGCGAATCGCTGAAGTCCTTTGGCTGTTCCTCTTTTGGAGCCTCATTCTGCTGCTCAGGACGAGGGCGACGCTCACCACGATCATGACGATCACCACCACGACGGTCGCCACGGTCTGGACGACGATCACGGCGCTCACCGTTACGCTCTGGGCGCTCACGACGCTCACCACGAGCTGGACGCTCAACATAGTCAGCTGGCTTCTCAATCAGTACACGATGTGAGAGCTTGTACTTACCAGTCTTAGGATCGATTTCGAGCAGCTTAACCTGGATGTGGTCGCCTTCCTTGATACCAGCCTCTTCAACAGTCTCAAGGCGCTTCCAGTCAATCTCTGAAATGTGCAGCAGACCGTCCTTACCAGGCATGATCTCTACGAAGCATCCGTAAGGCATGATAGAACGAACCACACCGTCGTAAACTTCGCCAACCTCAGGAATGGCTACGATAGCCTTAATCTTGCCGATGGCGGCATCGATGCTATCCTTGTTAGGAGCAGATACCTGAACCTTACCAACACCGTCAACCTCGTCGATAGTGATGGTTGCACCTGTATCCTCCTGCATCTGCTGGATAATCTTACCACCAGGGCCAATAACAGCACCGATGAACTCCTTAGGAATCTCGAGCTGTACGATACGTGGAACCTGTGGCTTCATCTCTGCACGTGGCTCAGCGATAGTGTCGGTGAGGCACTTCAGGATGTGCTCACGACCGGCCTTAGCCTGCATCAGAGCCTTCTCGAGAATGTCGAAGCTCAAACCATCACACTTGATATCCATCTGAGTAGCGGTCAGACCATCCTTTGTACCAGTGGTCTTGAAGTCCATATCACCCAGGTGATCCTCGTCGCCGAGGATATCGCTCAATACAGCATACTTGTCTTCTCCAGGATTCTTAATCAGACCCATGGCGATACCTGAAACAGGCTTCTTCATAGGAACACCAGCGTCCATCAGGGCGAGTGTACCAGCACATACGGTAGCCATTGATGAAGAACCGTTCGACTCGAGGATCTGGCTTACCAGACGAACTGTGTAAGGGAAGTCCTCAGGAATCTGGCCCTTCAGTGCGCGCCATGCCAGGTGACCGTGACCAATCTCACGACGACCTACGCCACGCTGAGCCTTGGCTTCGCCGGTAGAGAAGGGGGGGAAGTTATAGTGCAGGAGGAAGCGCATGTAGCTCTTGTCGAGTACGTCGTCGACCAGCTTCTCGTCCAGTTTGGTGCCCAGAGTGGTCGTAGCCAGTGACTGAGTCTCACCACGGGTGAACAGGGCGCTTCCGTGAGGCATGGGCAGAGGGCCAGCCTCGCACCAGATGGGACGGATGTCAGTGGTCTTACGGCCATCGAGACGGATGCCCTCGTCCAGTACGCAGCGGCGCATGGCGTCGCGCTCCACGTCGTGGTAATAGCGGTCGATGAGGGTGTTCTTCTCCTCCAGTTCCTCGGGTGTCATGTCGGCGTGAGCCTCAGCGTAGCGCACTTTGAAGTCTTCACGAATCTTTTCGAAGGCTTCGGCGCGGGCGTGCTTCTCCAGAGCCTGCTTCGTCACGTCGTAGGCGGGCTGGTAGCATTCGTTTTTCACCTGCTCGCGCAGTTCCTCGTCGTTGACCTCGTGGCAGTATTCGCGCTTGATGTCGGTGCCCAGTTCCTTAGAGAGTTCCTTCTGCAGTCGGCACATGGGCTTGATGGCCTCGTGAGCAGCCTTCAGGGCGGCCAGGAGATCGCTTTCCTGCACTTCCTTCATCTCGCCTT
>DGUV01000064.1:0-9942 GCA_002395775.1 Prevotellaceae bacterium UBA4301 | reverse complement strand
TCCTTCATCTCGCCTTCCACCATCATGATGTTTTCCTCGGTGGCACCCACCATCAGGTCCATGTCGGCCTGCTTGAGTTGTTCGAAGGTGGGGTTGATGACAAACTCGCCATTGATGCGAGCCACGCGCACCTCGGAGATGGGGCCTTCGAAGGGTATGTCACTGGCAGCCAGAGCAGCAGAGGCGGCAAAGCCTGCCAGTGCATCGGGCATGTCCACGCCATCGGCGGAGAAGAGAATCACATTTACGTACACCTCAGCATGATAGTTGCTGGGGAAGAGAGGACGCAGGGCGCGGTCCACCAGACGACAGGTCAGAATCTCGTCGTCGTTAGCCTTACCCTCGCGCTTCGTGAATCCGCCCGGAAAGCGTCCGGCTGCGGAATACTTTTCTCTGTACTCTACCTGCAAGGGCATGAAATCTGTTCCGGGAACTGCATCTTTGGCGGCACAAACAGTGGCCAGGAGCACGGTGTTGTTCATGCGCAACACGACGGAACCATCGGCTTGTTTTGCCAGTTTCCCGGTCTCGATGCTGATGGTCCTGCCATCAGGCAACTCGACTGTCTTTGTAATTACGTTCATCTAAGTGTTTTGTGTATAAAGTGTGTAAAATAAACGGTTTTCACGCGAAAAACCGCGCAAAGATACAAAATAAAGTTGAATGATGAAAGCAGAACGCCAAAAAACTTCATCATGCCTCGTTCGCTGCGATGACGATGGTCATGTAGAGTGCAACCACCAGGATAAACAGGGCAAGGAGCAGGGCATACATGAGGATAATCCAAAGATTGACCTTGATGACGCGCCACAGGGCAGGCCAGATACGCTGTTCGTCGTAAAGCTGGTAGAAGTCGTATATCATAACCGCTATCACCATCCAGCTCGGAACCAGATAGGGAAGGATGCCCGGCTCGTGATACTTCCAGGTCACGAGCAGCAGCACGATGGCCAGTATCATGAACTGGCAGCAGATGTACATCTGTGCGATAAAGGTCTCCGTCCAGCTGTAGAGTGCCCGTTTTCGATAGACCTTCCACATGGCCGTCACGATGACGAAGTTCTGCAGGATGATGCTGTAGGCCATGTTGTTCCCCAACCATATGATGATGGCCTTTGTCGTCGTAATCAGGGGAATCAGCTTCTGCTTCGTGTCGTCGTTTTTCCAGCTGGCGGATAGGTTGCTCACGTCTTCGCCAGTATCCTCGGGCAGAACTCCGAAGAGGTAGGCCAGCAACGTGTAGGCCAGCACCAACAGCAACAGCAGCTTGAAGGGCTGGAAGTAGGCTGCGCTGTGGCCGCCCAGATAGTCGCGAATCATGTAGCCCGGGCGCCACAGTAGGTCGCGCATGGTGCGCAGTATGCTACGGTTGCCTCGTTCGTCAAATCCCACCGAGTCCATCATCTTGTGCAGGACCACGTTGGGGGTGAAGTGTGCGCTGTCGGATCGCTGGCCACACTGGGGGCAGATGTATCCCTCGTACGTCGTCTGGCAGTGGGCGCAGGTGTTGTGCTCACTCGACTTTTGTACGTTGAAATTGCCATGCTGCTGACGCAGGCTGATTTCGTGCGCTTTCTCCTTGACTTTCTGAAACATGCTGCAAATTTAAGAATTAATTCACAATGCGCAATACGCAATTCACAATTAATTTGTAACTTTGAACCCGAAATTAAACAAAAGAATCAAATGAAACCCCTATTTCCCCTGCTTCTGGTGGCACTGAGCCTTCTGGCCGCCTGCAAGCCCAAAGGTCCCCAGTTCACCGTTGAAGGTCAAATCACCGAGGCCACAGATACCATGCTCTATCTCGAACACCTGACGCTGGGCGATGGAGTGGTCCAGATAGATTCGGCTAAGCTCGATGCTGAAGGCCGTTTTTCGCTCCACGGCTCCCGTCCCACCAATCCCGAGTTCTACCGACTGCGCATCGGCAACCAGGTGGTCAACCTCAGCATCGACTCCACGGAGACCGTCCGCGTCAGCGCCGCCCTGCCCAGCATGACCCTGGGCTATCAGGTCAGCGGTAGCGGCAGTTGTGACACCATACGCCAGCTCAACCTCATGCTCGACTCGCTCACCCGCCAGGTACGACGTGTGGCCGACAACCGCGACCTGACTTTGGCCGAGCGCGACGCCGCCATTGCCCAACTTGTGCAGGACTACAAGACGCGCGTCAAGCTCCAGTTCATCCAGAACCACTATGGCCAGGCCTCCAGCTACTATGCCATGTTCCAGCAAGTGGGCGGGCAGATGGTGTTCAACCCCGTTGATGATCCCTCCGACATCACTTGGTTCACTGCCCTGGCCAACTCCTGGGAGATGCTCTACCCCGGCAGCCAGCGCACCCTCAACCTCCAGAACATAGCCCTTCAGGGCCACCGCAACACGCGCCGCCGTGTGATTGAAATCGACATGGACGACGACAAGGTCTCCGAGACGGGCATCATCGACATAGGCTTCCCCGACAAGACGGGACGCCAGCGTCGCCTCTCCGAACTCAAGGGCAGCGTGGTGTTGCTCGACTTCACTGCCTACGAGATGAAAGGCTCGCAGGAGCGCACTCTTGCCCTGCGCGAGCTCTACAACAAGTTCCACCCCCGCGGACTCGAAATCTACCAGGTCTCGCTCGACCGTAGCGAACACTATTGGAAGACTATGTCCGAGCAGTTGCCCTGGGTGTGCGTCTGGGATGAGGAGGGGCTTGACAACGACCTCGTTCGCCTCTACAACCTCCAGTCCCTGCCCACCTGGTTCCTCATCAGCCGCCAGTCCGAACTTGTGGGTCGCATGGAGATGATGGACAATCTGGAGCGCGAAATCGAGAAACTCCTATAGCGTCTCCTCTTTTTTCTTATGAAAAATGCTTGCAGAGGTGGGTTCCCGTTCGGTCCTGCCTCTGCTTTTTATTTATGCAAGCTCTATGCCCTTGTGCATCGGAGGAGCATGTGGCGGTCTGGGGCAATGGTGGTGGCAAAGAGGTAAGCGTCGCCCCCTTCAGCCAGATGCAGCTGGCGGCGCAGGCGTTCGACGGTGGCGGGGAAGTTGCGCACGGTGAGGTTGGCTTTACTGAGGTCGCCGATGAGGTGCCTGAGTCCCTGTTTCGAGAAGTCGCTCACCCCCTGGATGCGGAATCTTCGTCCGGGAAAATGCTCGATGAAGGCTTCGCCCACAAAGAGGTTGCTCCTCGGGTGCAGTTTTCCTACGGAGTAGCGCTCGGTGAGCAGGTCGCTGATGCCAGCCTTTAGGATGGAGGCATTGGGCTCATAGAGGAAGTGCTGGGGCGAGGGAGTGATGGAGCGAAGGGTTGAGGCTGTGAGAGGGTAGGGTGTAACTATCTCGTCGTCGTCGGTCTCCAGGTTCACGCAGTGCATGGTCACGGGGCCCTCGGCGCCGGCTTTCATCACCATCAGCAGTTCCTTGCACTCGCCACGCAGGCTCACTACATGCACCTCGCGGACACCATGCAACTCGCGCAGGGCCTGTGTGATGTCGAGCATGGGCGACAGCTTCACCATCACCCATTGCCCCTGTCTGAGCAGTTGGTCTTGCATGTCCAGCAGGTTGGGTGTGCAGTCGGCAATGCCGGCCACCTTGCGTCCCACTCCGTCGCGGCGGGCGGGGTCCAGATAGATGAGCTGAAATGCGTAGGGCGTTGGCCGCTGGCCAGTGACCTCATTGTGCAGCAGGAATTCTTCGTTCGCCACTTTCAGCCTTTCCTTCTCCACGCCCAGCAGCGGCATGTTGTGCTCGGCCAGTTGGCGCAGTTCGGGCAGAATCTCCACATAGATGGCTTCGCGGAAAAGGGGGGCCAGTTGAGAGAAATCCACTCCCAATCCGCCTGTCAGGTCAGCCATGGAGGTTCTGTCTTCGGGCATGAGTCTTTCCACGATGCTTCGCTTGTAACGGGCCGTCTCTTCGCTTGAGCATTGTTCCATCGACAGGCGTTGTGGATACCACAGTCCGTCGGTCGAGGCCCACGTCGGCAGTTTCCGCCGGGCCAGTTGCCAGCCTTCAATCTGCTGCAGGCACCATCGCAAGTCCACCCCCTCGGGGGCTCCTCCCAGCGCCAGGCGCCTGACATCCTCTTCGCGATGCAGGTGTATGAATTCTTCGTTCGTCATTCCGATGTCGAAGAGGCAAGAAAGTGTTTCCTCCCGTTGCTGACCACAAGGCCTCTGTGGCCCTTGCCGACAGGACGGCCGGAAAGGTCGTATCTCTTGTTTTTCTCCTTCTTGTTTTTGATGAGGGGGATGCCTGTGGGCGTGAGGCCGAGTGTCTTGGAGAGTTCGGGATAGCGGTCAACGGCTTCCTGAGGGGTGAGGAAGTCGATGTCGTCGATGTAGGCTGTGCCTGACGAGTTGGAGGAGGTCAGGCCAAAACAGGTAATCATGGGTTTGCCGTTGGCAGAGACCAGGATTTGCTGGTCGTCGTTGGGCTGCCAGTAGTCGGCCAGTCCGCTCTTCGTCACATCCCAGAGGAAGTAATAGGGATTGGCTGTTCCCGTGGCGTGGTAGGTGTGGGTGGGGGCCACTTGCGAGCTCTTGTTGCAGCCGTTGAACCACCAGAGATAGCTGTAGCCCGTGCCTTGGCGCAACTGACGGCCGCGCACGAGGAGTAAGTTCTGGTCGGGACGCACATAGGTGCTGTCGCTGTAGCGTGTGTCCAACTGCAGGGCTATGTTGTTGCTACCGGTCTTTCCGTTCACCTTTATGCTCCCGTCACCGGGGTACTCCACGCTGTTGACACGGTTGGCGTCGGCACTGACCCACTGACTGGGCACGAAACAGTAGTGCTTCATCCCTTCGTAGCCGCGCAGCAGTCGGATGTAGTAAACGCCTGGTGTGGGAGAGGTGCCCGAAGCCGTGAAGCGCACCCGTATGGTGTCCTTCGGAGTGCCGTCGGGACGTGTCAGAAGTTTCGATGAAATGGGGTATTCTACGTTATAGAATCCGCTGGGGGTGCCGGAAATGGAGACGTCGCGCAACTTTTCTCCATCAACCGAGATGGTGCAGGTGCGGCCCCGGTCGGCGCCGGTGTAGCGCACCATCAGCGAGACACTGTCCACCACACCCTGAGTTTCCAGTTCATACTGGAACCATTTGCCACTCTGCGCGTCGATGTAGTACTCGCCATTGTAGTTGCCCGTGCCGAACGTACCTGTTCGGGCATGTCCGGCATCGCTCTGCTGTTCACCTGTAGAGATTGCGTCGAGTGTGCGTTCCTCCAGTCGCATGAGGGCTGCCTCCTCGGCTTCCACCTCTTCGCGAATCTTTTCCCATTCCTCGGCGGTCAGTTGCTGGAAGTAGGTCATGTAACGGGCTTCGTGGACGGTGAAGAAGGGTTGCAGCACCAGTCCTGCCCATCGCTCGCTGTTGAGCAGGGCCGTATTGATGCCGAAGAGCAGCGAGTCGGCTTTGATGGCATGGAGGTTGCTGAGCACCTGGCTGCGCTGGCCGATGAGCATGGGGGCGGAGGTGAGACTGAGCAGGGCGCCCAGTGAGGGAGCGTGGTCCATGCGCCCTTCGCCTGCAAACTGGCCTGTCAGGTTTTCCGTCGAGGTTTTGGCCGCAAGCAGGATGGGCCCATAGCGGAAGGCAATGTAGCCGGGAAGGTGGGGACATTCCTCATAGCTGAGGCTCATGGGCAGGTCGATGGCCACTTGCTCGCCTTCCTTCCAGTCCTTGCGAATGTACTCGTAGGTCGATGCCTTCCCCGTGGCCCATTGCGGACGGCGGATGGCCAGGCAGAAGTTGCCCCCCTTGGTGATGGTGAGCAGCGATTGCTGTTCGTAGGGGAATCGGGTCTCCTGACGGATACCGAAACGGCTGTTCGTCAGTTCGCTGTCGATGAAAAGGTTCACGAATAGTGTGTCGCCCTGGCGGGCATAGATGAATTCGCCGTACTTCGAGTGGTTCTCCATGCCAGTGCCTACGCAACACCACATACCCTGGTTCACCTGGCTATACATGCGATAGTGCTGGGGGCGCAGAGAGGTGAAATATACATATCCGCCCGTGGTTGGGTTCTGGGTGGAGAGGATGTGGTTGTAGGTGGCTTTCTCAAAGAAGTCCGTAAGTTCAGAATTCCCCATTTCATCGCGGAAAAGGTCCTCCGTGAGTTTCAGCATGTTGTTAGTGTTGCAGGATTCTGGTCCGTTGGGGTTGGTAATGTAGCGGTTTGTGTTCTGGCTGGACATGAAGTGCTCGTCAACGCTGTTGCCTCCGATGCAGGCTGTTCGGTTGCGGGTGACGTCGCGCCAGAAATTCAGTGCAGCCTTGTGATACGAGGTGACAGTCGCGTCGGTCTGGTAGATGCGTTCGAAGCCGATGTATTTGGGCACCTGGGTGTTGGCGTGGCGGTTGTCGAGGAAGGTGGTGGAGAGTGTCTGCATGCCGTTGATCATCGTCAGGTGGCTGTATCGCTTGGCAGCAGTCAGGTATTTCTTGTCGCCCGAGAGTTGGTAGGCATCGGCCAGCGTTTCGTTGACGCCTCCGTGCTCGGTGTCAAGAATCGACTGCATTTGCTCATCGCTGAACTTTGCCACCAGATTGATGGCCCAGTCACACATCTTCAGGAACATCTCCTTGGCCCGCTCGCTGCCACCATAGACGTAGGCATCGCGAAGACCCGCCATCACCTTGTGCTGCACATAGAGGGGCACGTTGCCGCGGTTCTGGTTGAAGACGTCCATGTTGCCGCTGTAGAGCGAGGTCCATAGGGTGTTGTCAGGGAAGCCGCCAATGTAGCCATAGAGGCCCTGAGTGTTCTTGTCGAAATGCTTCTGGCAGCGTTCCATCACGTCGAGCATGTATTCCATGCGCACTCTCAGTCGCTCGTCACCGCTGGCAGCATAGCCCAAGGCCAAGGCCGACAGGTAGTGACCGCCCACATGACCGTCGAGACGGAAGTTGCCGCTCCCCCAGTTGGAAAAATTGGGATGTTTCGACTCCCATGTGGCATCGATGCCTGCCTGACGCACATAGGGTGTGAGCAGGCGGTCAACATCATACTGCATCAGCACCTCGTTGTTCAGCATCAGTGCACTTTTGAAAACGCCGTCGCCCAGTGTCACCTCTGAAAGGTCGAAAAGATGCGGGTAAAGTTTACTCTGCGCCTGTGCGCCTAAATGGATGCACACTACGAATACCAAAAGTCCGAAAAGTCTTTTCATAGCACCAATTATTAGAATTTGGCTGTAAAGTTAGGAAAAAATAGCAGACATGACAAAATAAAGATGGACTTATGAGTGACAGGCAATAAATTTCATATTATCGTATCGTCATTTTAATATTCTTGTAAATTTGCAGCAAGAGAGTCGAATGATGGTAGGACTAATATATAGAAATTAAATAGAACAGTGAGCCTTCTTGAACAAACTATGGTAGGACGCATATAATTTTGTTAAATTATAGAGATTTTATATTAGAAATGATGTAATATCAAAATAAAGTCATAATTTTGCATTCGAAACAATATAATTTGACATGGAAAGGACAAAACTATCAACAGTTGTAAAGACCCTACGTAAGGAATATGGTCTTACTCAGGAAGACCTTGCCTTGAAGTCGGGCGTGGGACTTTGTTTCGTTAGAAACTTGGAGCAGGGAAAATCGACGTTGAGGATGGATAAGGTGAACCAATTACTTGATTTGTTTAATTACGAACTAACTGCAACACCCAAGCAATGAGACAAGCAGAAATATATCGCAAAGACATTCTTGCAGGCATCTTGACGGAAGAAGGTGGCGAATATCGCTTCTGCTATGATGAGGTGTATCTCGCTCGTGAGGAGGCGCAGCCTGTAAGTCTGACGCTTCCATTACAGACGGAGGCCTTTGTCAGTCCCGTGCTATTCCCGTTCTTTGACGGACTGATACCCGAAGGATGGTTGCTCGATGTGGCACTCCGCAACACCGACATCAGCATTCTTGATCGTATGTCGCTACTGCTGCTATGTTGCAAGGAGTGCATCGGCTCTGTCAGTGTTGTACCCATAAACAAGGAAGGAGGCGAATGATGTGTAAGTGTCTGTATTGTTATCAACCTCTGGAGGAAGGACAGAAAGACTTCCATCCAGGATGTGCCCGAAAGTTCTTCGGGACAAAAGATGTCCCGTCAATGGAATACCGGCATGAAGACCTTGATAGTCTGGCTGAGCAAGTCATTCGTGCACAGACATCTTTGACGGGTGTTCAGCCTAAGTTATCGCTGAACCTCAGCAAGCATGAGGGTTGCAGTCGACTGACCATCGTTGGATTATGGGGTGACTACATCTTCAAGCCCCAGACGGAAAGTTATCCGCAGTTGCCCGAAAACGAAGACCTGACGATGCACCTTGCTGAGGCAGCGAAGATAAATGTCGTCCCTCATAGCCTTATTCGTTTGGCTGATGGAGAACTCGGTTACATTACCAAACGCATTGACCGCACCAAGAACGGCGAAAAGATAGACATGGAGGATATGTGTCAACTGACGCTGCATCCCACAGAGTATAAGTACAAAGGCTCGCACGAGCAGATTGCAAAGACAATAGCGCAGTATAGCAGTACGCCAAAGCTCGACCTGACAAACTATATGCAGCTTTTGCTTTTCTGTTTTGTGACAGGCAACAACGACATGCACCTGAAGAACTTCTCGCTCTATCGTCCTTCTGAGAAATACCAGTTGACGCCAGCATACGACCTCCTCAACATTGCTATTGCCAACCCTAAGGATAAGGAGGAGTTGGCGCTACCCCTTTCTGGGAAAAAGACAAAACTTCGTTTGGATGATTTTCTGCAAGCAGCAAAAACGATGGGGTTGGAGGAGAACGTGGTGATGCGTCTTATAGCAGGTCTTCACAAGGCTCTACCAAAGTGGCAGACTCTCATCCAGAATTCCTTCCTCAGCGAAGGCATGAAGTCTGCATATCTGGAATTTATCACTTCTCGGTTGGCCCAGTTGCAGAGGTAAGATTTCCAAAACTCCCAGGATTTATCAATTTACCTCAAAAGTGGCAATTCTCACAAAAAAAGCCATAAAACGGCAAATAGTTTACATAACCAAAGGTTATTCGCAAGAAATTATGTAATTTTGTAGCCAAGATAAGACTTTATCCGTTAAGACAATATGGCAAAGAAGTAAGCTGCTCAAAATGGGAACCTGAGGCTGTCACAATATGTGATAAGCTCTATTGGTATTTGTTCGGTCATAATAAGCAATATAACGCATTATTCCTAAACATTGAATAAATGATAACAAAGCAAGCATTAGGAAGTCTGCTCTTCGGAATGGCAGATATATTACGCGATAAGGTGGAAGATTATAAGTCTTACATCCTATCCCTTCTCTTTTATAAACGTCTCTCCGATAATTACCAGTGGGAGATAGAAAATGGTAAAGAAAAATTTGTTAATGAGTATTGTCGAGAGCCGTCTGTCAGGGAAATGGATGTCATTTCAAAGAAGATGCATGACTTTATCATTCCTGAAGGTTGTTTTTGGGATGATGTCCGAAAAGCCTCTATTGATAAAAAGAATGAGACACTTGATGAGGCCGTTGCTACTATTGCAGAACAAAATGTAGATAAGAATGGCAAATATATCTTAAAGGGCATCATTAATACAGTCAGATGGAACGAGCCTGCACCCGATGGGTCTGGAGGAAAGAAACTTGACCCCGAAGTGCTTTCCAATCTTATCAATTATTTAGGAGCTGTAGACCTAAGCAATAAGAACGTGACAGTGGATGTCCTGGGTGATGCTTATGAATATCTCATTAAGCGATTTGCTGATGAAAATAAAGGCGGAACAATGGCAGGTCAGTTCTACACTCCACAGGAAGTTGTTGATATTATTGTCCGCTATTTGAAACCGCAAGAAGGGGAGACAGTTTATGACCCTACCTGTGGCTCTGGTGGTTTCTTACTCAATGCTGCGAAATACGTTCAATCTAATTATTATG
>DGUV01000008.1:1020-3826 GCA_002395775.1 Prevotellaceae bacterium UBA4301 | reverse complement strand
ACGCATTCCAGGATGTGGCCAACCACCAGACCTACGTCATCTACCAAGGTACCACCACGCAGGCCCCCACAGTGTCCTACATTGAGAACTGCGATGCCCGCTACGGCAACGCCAGCGGCAATGGCGGAGCCAACTCGACCGAGAATCTCACCTACGAAGGCGAGTCCTACCCTCTCTGCTCCAAGGCAGCCAAGGGTGCCGCATTCTTCTACACCATCCCCATCTACCGCAAGACACTCATTTGGCTGCGACTGGCCGAGGCCATCAACCGTGCAGGCTATCCAGAGTTTGCCTTCGCCATCCTGAAGGACGGCATCAACCAGTACTCTTTGCCAAAGATTGTGGACCGCTATCCCGAAAAATACGATGAAGCAGGACGTCTCGTCTATTACAGCAAGAACGATGACGCATACATCTACAAGGACATTGAGACAGGCACCTACTACTCTTACGACGAAGAAGGAACACTCGTGGAATTTGATGGTTCCACCCGCCGATACGAACTCGCGAGAGACACCATCGCCAACGACTCCATCTCCTACGGCACCTATGGGGCCATGTACTACGTGACCAACTCTGAGCAAATCAACAAGTTCAACGAATTCCTCAACTTCAGCGACGACACATGGAACCGCACCTACGGCATCCATGCCAGAGGAACAGGCGTGGGCTCCTGGACATCGGCCAACAACGAGATTACGACCAACATCTCCGGCTATCGCGACTCTGTCCACTACGACTACTCCAAGTTGCTGCTGGCTCAGGGCGTTGACCTGAAGAGCGCCCCCTCACAAGAAGACATCATCAACGCTGTGGAGAACATCATCGTCGATGAACTCGCACTTGAGACCGCCTTCGAGGGCAACCGCTTCACCGACCTGGTCCGCATAGCCGAGCACAAGAACGCCTCCGGCTACCAAGGCACAGAATGGCTCGCCAAGAAGATAGCCAACCGAGGCACCAAGGCTGCCACCCCCACCGCAGCCGCCGTCGAAGGCTTCGATGCCGCGCTCTACACCCAGTTGCAAAACCCCACTGTGTGGTACTTTGCACTGCCCAGAAGAAAATAATCTCACACATATCACCATCTGAAAAGGGGATATGCCCACCGTGGCATATCCCCTTTTTTTGTGTCCTCACCTCAGCCCACGAAACATCCTCACCTTTTTGCGACAGACACGAAAATGTAACACTCGTGAGAAGTGGACTGTTACAAGTGTTACACTGGGACTGTTACAAACGTAACACTTCCACATCCGCCACCGTTACATCGGCAGCACGAGGAAAATCCTCTGCCCATCCCCTCCTCGACCTCCACCATAGCAGGAAAAAAGCAAAAAAGTTTTGTTCATATTGGCATTTATTCGTAACTTTGCCATCTGATAACAACGACTATTAACCAACCCCATCATCACTAACCTATGGCAACACCTCACATATCAGCACCCGACGGTGCCTTCGCCAAGACACTGCTCATGCCCGGCGACCCCCTGCGCGCCAAGTTCATCGCCGAAACCTTCCTGACCGCCCCCACTCTGGTCACCTCAGTGCGCAACGTGCTGGGCTACACCGGCACCTACAAGGGCGTGCCCGTCTCGGTCATGGCCAGCGGTATGGGCATGCCCAGCATCGGCATCTACTCGTGGGAACTCTACAAGTTCTACGGCGTGGAAAACATCATCCGCATCGGCTCCGCCGGCAGTTACCGCGAGTGGCTGGGCGTGATGGACGTGACACTGGCCGAGAGTGCCGTCAGCGAATCGTCCTTTGCGCTGGTGCAAGGAGGCGAGACCTCACATTGTCTGAAACCCAGCAACACGCTGAACGCCGCCCTCAAGAGGAAGGCCAAAGAACTCGGCATCGAACTGAAGATGAGCGTGGTACACTCCAGCGACGTGTTCTATTCCGAACCGTCTCAGGGCACGTGGCAGGACATAGCCAAGCGCACCGGCAGCGACTGCGTGGAGATGGAGAGTTTCGCCCTCTTTCACAACGCCCACCAACTGGGCAAGCATGCCGCCTGCCTGCTCACCATCAGCGACTCCTTCGTCAACCATGTGGAACTCACCGCCGAGCAGCGGCAGAACTCCTTCACCGAAATGATGCGTCTGGCACTGGAAACCGCCATCACCCTGTAAGACATTCAATCAATTAAACAATATGAAAAAATTTTTGTTCACTCACATTTTGATGTTCATCGCTCTATGCCTCAATGCACAGACCGACATCACGAAGTATTACCTCACGAACTATGGGTTCGACGAGAACTTCAACTATCCTGCCAGCAGTTCAAAGGCTGTGGCACAGGAAATTCTGCAAATAGAAGGCTGGACTCAAGGGTTCAGCATGAACTACACCATCACGGGTGTGTATGAGTTCGGCTTCAAAGGCACCTTCAACAAGGGAACCGTTCCAGCCCAAGGATATGACAATGAGGCAGGCGGAGGTCTTGCCCTCTCCACGGGTTGGGGCGAAATCATGGTCTATTCGCAGAGCGTGACCCTGCCCGCCGGCACCTACACCATCAAGGCACCCACCTACAACGGATTCACCGTGGCGGCAGGCACGTCGAAACTCGCGTGGATTCCTTCTTCCGGCACATCCGTCACGTCGAAAGTGACGAGTTACCCCACCAAGCAGTGGACCCTCGACCAAATCACCTTCACCCTGACCAAGACCACGACAGGAAAGATTCAGATTGGCTATCAGGCCGTGGCTGGTGTCAACTCCGACAATGCCGCCAATCTGGTCATCGACTATGTGCAGTTGCTGGCCACCACCATGGATGCCAAGTCTGTGCTGAACA
>DGUV01000008.1:0-967 GCA_002395775.1 Prevotellaceae bacterium UBA4301 | reverse complement strand
ATGGATGCCAAGTCTGTGCTGAACACGACCCTCACCTCTGCCAACAAATACTATGGCGACGGCACAGGCAACGAGGCTGCGGCTCTGAAGAGTGCCATCGATGCCGCACAGAGTGTCTATGACAACGAAGAAGCCGACATCGCCACCGTGCTGGACATCAACATGACCCTCAATGCCGCCATCGATGCCTACCGCAAGGAGAACGTGAGCGAGGAAAATCCGCTCGACAAGACGGAATACATCACCGACCCCAATTTCGAGAAAAACGCCACAGGATGGACTACAGAAAACCTGCAGACACAGAACAATTCGACCTTCACCAAGAAGTCGGGCAACATCTATCTGGAGAAGTGGGTTTCCTCAGGCAGCGTGGGCGATGCCTCGGCCAAGCAGACCCTTAAAAACATCCCCAACGGCAAATATAAACTGACCGTGGCTGCACAGAACTACACGCAGAGCAACACCAGCAGGCGAAACACAGGAGCCTACATCTTTGCCGACGGCCAACAGACAACGGTCTATACACCAAACGATTACTCCGTCACCTTCACCAACATAGCAGGCGAAGTGGAGATAGGCTTCAAGGCCCAGAAAGCCACGGGCAACTGGCTTGCGATTGACAACTTCCGCCTCTATCTCATTGGCTACCTCAGTGCAGAGGATGTGGTGGCAGAAACCCGTCGTCTGGTGGACGCAGCCAAGGCTTTGCAGGCCAGCATGATGTCGGCCAAAGCCGCCAACACGCTGCAACAGGCCATCAGTGCCGGCGAGGCCATCACGACCACATCAGAAGAAGCCGATGTGCAGACCGCAGCCAAAGCCCTGAAATCGGCCACGAAGGCTGCCACAGCCTCTATCGCAGAATATCAGGCACTTCAGGACAAAATCACGGCAACGGAGGCCGACTATGACGAGACCCAAGAAGGGGCAGCCGACCTGAAGGCCGCCATTGACCAAGCCAAGGAAC
>DGUV01000062.1 GCA_002395775.1 Prevotellaceae bacterium UBA4301 | reverse complement strand
CCCCACACCTCAGGCACCAACAACGCCTCGGGCTATGTGCTTCCCTTCTACTACGAAATCACCTACCAGATACCTCCAAACTATTAGTTTTCAGCAACAAAAACTTAGTAACTAATCATACCGAAGATGAGTCTCATTAAATCAATTTCCGGCATCCGTGGCACCATTGGTGGACGTGCCGGCGAGGGACTGAATCCCCTCGACATCGTGAAGTTCACAAGTGCCTATGCCACGCTGATTCGCCGCACCACAAAGGTGCAGAGCAACAAAATCGTGGTGGGCCGCGATGCCCGCATCTCAGGCGAGATGGTCAAGAACGTGGTGTGCGGCACCCTCATGGGCATGGGTTTCGACGTGGTCAACATCGGCCTCGCCTCCACTCCCACCACCGAAGTGGCCGTGACGATGGAAGGTGCCTGTGGCGGCATCATCATCACCGCCAGCCACAACCCACGCCATTGGAACGCCCTCAAACTCCTCAACGAGAAAGGCGAGTTCCTCAATGCCGCTGAAGGCAACGAGGTGCTGAAAATAGCCGAAGCCGAAGACTTCGACTATGCCGATGTCGATGCACTCGGCCACTACACCGAGGACAACTCCTACGACCAGAAGCACATCGACCTCGTGCTGGGGCTCGACCTCGTCGATGTGCCAGCCATCAAGAAGCAGGGCTTCCGTGTGGCCTTCGACAGCATCAACTCCGTGGGCGGCATCATCCTGCCCAAACTCTTCAAGGCACTGGGTGTGGAAGACGTGACCCCGCTCTATGGCGACCCCTCCGGCGACTTCCAGCACAACCCTGAGCCGCTGGAGAAGAACCTCGGCGACATCATGGGCCTCATGGCCAAAGGCGGCAAAGACGTGGGCTTCGTGGTGGATCCCGATGTAGATAGACTCGCTTTCATCTGCGAAGACGGCACCATGTATGGCGAGGAATACACGCTCGTCACCGTGGCCGACTACATTCTGAAACACACGCCCGGCAACACCGTGAGCAACCTCTCCTCCACCCGTGCCCTGCGCGACGTGACCCACAAGTATGGTCTGCAGTACAACGCCGCCGCTGTAGGCGAGGTGAACGTGGTGACGAAGATGAAGGATACCCACACCGTCATCGGCGGCGAAGGCAACGGCGGTGTCATCTATCCCGCTGCCCACTATGGTCGCGATGCGCTCGTGGGCATCGCCCTCTTCCTCAGCCACTTGGCACATGAGCGCGAGGCACAGCCCGGACTCACCGTCAGCCAACTCCGCGCCACCTATCCCAACTATGCCATCGCTAAGAACCGCATCGACCTCGACGCCTCCACCGACGTGGATGCCATCCTCGCCAAGGTCAAGGCCATGTACACCGGCCAGCCCGGCACCGAGGTGAACGACATCGACGGCGTGAAGATTGACTTCCCCGACAAGTGGGTGCATCTGCGCAAGTCCAACACCGAACCCATCATCCGCGTCTATTCCGAAGCCGCCACGATGGAAGCCGCCGACGAGATTGGCAAAAAAATCATGGACGTGGTATATTCGATGAAATAAGCAGTGCCTATAAATAAACAGAGCCACTGATAAACAGAGCCACAGAAATAGCAAAGCCCTCATTTTATATAAATAAAAGAAACTCTCAACGAGGGCGTTTTTTTTGTTGCTCTGCAGCCTCCCTTTCGCCTTCTTTCACATGAGAGAAGGTCATGTATCATGGACAAAAGAAAATGCAACAAGAAGATGGGTAAGCGACGTGTTTTCTCAGTAACTTTGTAGCGACAATCAAAAACAGAAAAATGAAACATTTTCTCTTGACAGTGGCGATAGCAGCCACTACGACAGGAAGTGCATACGCACAGAACGGCCCCACGATGGGCTGGAGTTCATGGAACACTTACGGAGTGAACATCAACGAGAACCTGATACGCACACAAGCCGACGCAATGGTGTCGAAAGGCTTGCTGAGTGTAGGTTTCAACCACATCAACATCGACGACGGTTACTTTGGCGGACGCGATGCAAAGACTGGCCAACTGCTCATCCATCCCATCCGCTTCCCCAACGGACTGAAAGGTCTGGTGGAGTACATCCACGGCAAGGGCCTAAAAGCCGGCATATATAGCGATGCCGGACGCAACACCTGCGGCAGCATGTTCAATGGCGATGCCATCGGCAAGGGAGTCGGCCTTTATGAACACGACCAGCAGGATGCCGACTTCTTCTTCAAGGAGTTGGGCTTCGACTTCATCAAGGTGGATTTCTGCGGCGGTTCATGGTATCACAACGAAGACCACTTGGTGCTGGACGAAAAGGCGCGCTACACAGCCATCGCACAGGCCATCAAGAACACCGGGCGAACGGATGTACGCATGAACGCCTGCCGATGGGCCTATCCGGGCACATGGGTTGACGATGCCGCTTTCTCCTGGCGCACCACAGGCGACATCAACTGCAGTTGGGAGTCGGTGAAAGGCATTCTGGCTGAAAATCTCTACCTGTCGGCCTACAGCAGCGAGGGGAATTTCAACGACATGGACATGCTCGAAGTGGGGCGTTCGTTGAAACCCGAAGAGGACAAGACGCACTTCGGCATGTGGTGCATCATGAACTCACCCCTGCTGATTGGATGCGACCTCTCCAACATCAATAACAAGGCACTTCTCCTGCTCCGCAACAAGGAACTCATTGCCCTCAACCAAGACCCGCTCTTTCAGCAGGCATACGTGGCCGGGCTGACGAACGGATGCCACATTTTGGTGAAGGACATCGAGACGAAATATGGCAACAAGAGAGCCTTTGCCG
>DGUV01000009.1:3252-7994 GCA_002395775.1 Prevotellaceae bacterium UBA4301 | reverse complement strand
AAGAGGAAGGTGAGTGAATACAATTGCATCGCATGCACCGACAAACGATAGACCTTCTCATCGTAGCCCACAAACACCTGTGCCACGATCGGCGCACAGACCACACAGAGCAATGTCATGAGGATGCCAAATCCGAAGTTGAGCACATTGCCTTTCTTTAGCAGGCTCTTCAGCTCGCTGTAGTTCTTCGCACCGAAGTGATAACCCACCACGGTAGTTGCCTCTATGGCAAATCCGTAGAAGAAGGATGCGAAGATACCTTCCACGAAGATGATGACACCGTATGCAGCAACACCATCCTCACCGATGAGACGCAACAGCTGGTAATTGTAGAGCACGAAGATATACGATGTAGCCATATCGTTGACCATTTCCGAGGCACCATTACTACAAGCTCTCAGCAGGGGTTTCAGTTCCGTCTTGCATTTCACGAAACGTAGGGTACTAGAGTTGGGACGGGAGAAATAAATCAGCGGCACGATGCCATTCAGACAGGCTCCTATGCCCGTAGCAGCAGCTGCACCTACCATTCCCCATTTGAAATGGACGATAAACAGATAGTCGAAGATCAAATTGCTGATGAGGTTGGCTATCGACAGAAAGAAACCGAAATGTGGCTTCTCCGCAGTAATCAACAGACTCTGGAACGCATAGCCCACAATCATGATGGGCAGGAACGCAAAGAGGGTGTATCCATACGGTAAGCCATAGTCCAGTATTTCGGGAGTGGCACCAATCAACTTAGCAACCCAAGGCAGGAAGATCATACCCAGCACAGCCAAGACAACACCTACCACCAATGCCACTCTCACAATCATGGTGAAATACCTGTTCGCCTTTTCGGGATTACCGTTTCCCAGCTGGCTTGCTATCAGTGCACTGCCTCCCGTACCGAACATATAGCCCACGATGGAGAGCAGCAATTGGAATGGATAGACGATATTGACAGCGGAGAAGGCGGTCTTTCCGATAAAATTCGACGTGAAATAGCCATCCACCACATCATAGGTGATGGAGATAAGTATCATGCCAATTGTAGGCATGGCAAAAAGCAGCAGCTTTTTATATGTAAAATGGTCCGACAGATTTATTTCCTTCATAACAGATAAAGCTCCCTCCCGTCCTCCCCGAGGGGAGGAGAGTGCCATCCGGATGGCATCGCTTCATGCTTCACTCTTCACTTTTCATTCTACTCCCCTCGCCCTTCGGAGAGGGGTCGGGGGTGAGGCTTCTTCTTATTCCAACACAATCCTCTCAAAGTAATCGATATAGAGATTATGGAAATGAACCATGTTTCCGATGGAGAAACAATTCCCTGCCCATTCCATCTCCGAGTCGAAACGGTCCGAGTTGTCATCGTTTTCCAGGAACTCCAATTCCAGTCGTGCACCAGGAGCCTGATGCAGATTCCTGAGTTCCAAACGGAAAGGATAAAGCTCCGTCAGTTCGTCCGCATTGATGTTCAGCTGGTAGTTCACCTCCATAGGGTCACTGATGAAAGGAGAGTCGTTCTTGGCAAAATAGTCATAACTGCAGTGCGTGATGCCGTCTGTCACCTGTTTCTTCACCTCGGCAAGCGCCTCCTCCACACTGTGTATCTGGTCCATGTGCAGACCCACAGGAAGATTCTTGATGAGCATTCCCACCGAGTCAGCAGCAAAACTGCCCAGTCGGTTGTTGAATATCCAGTTGGTCATCACGTCGTTCTTGCCAGTCTTCTCATGAAGGGCAAGCAGTCCTGCCGTGATGGCAATCACACTTCTCGAAACATTCAGGCGTTCCTCCGCAGCCTCCAAGTCCATGGCATCAAACGGCAGTCTCACCACCCTACCCTCAGCTTTCAGTTCAAGACTCGCATCCCCGTCAGCCTCAGGAGCCGTACACCAGTCATACCCTCCATATTGCGACTGGAAATAAGCCCTGTCCTCCTCGTATTGGGCAGACTTGTGAAGACGGTCCTCCGAAGCGAGATAAGTGCAGTAGTAGTCTTTTGGCAACGGCTCGCCCTTGTACGCCCTCACGATGTCTGCCAGCACGATGCTCAGCGAACCGCCATCCATCAGCAGGTGGTGCACATCGAAGAAGATGTAGGCATATCGGCTCGACTGGAACATGCGTACACGCAGCAGCGGAGAGTCGAAGATGTTGAAAGGCTCAACCAGCGTGTCAGCCAAGTGAATGACCTCCATGTCGGTCATAGGCTCCAGCACCACCTCGGGTGTCAGTTCCGGACGGTAGGTCTGCACCAGATGCCCCTCGTCGTCGAAGGTGATTCTCATGGAGAGAGCCGGGTGATTGCTGATGGCGGCGTTCACCGCCTGACACAGTCGCTTGGCATCCGTCTTCCTGTTGAAACGGAACAGATAATACATGTTGTTCCACATCGTGGAATCGATATTCACCAGCTGGAAGTCGAGCATCTTCGTCTGCATCATGCTCAGTCGGTGCGGACGCTTCCGTTCCTGTTTCTCTATCTCGTCAATCGACTTGCCCTGCTTCTTCTCGTGCAGCATGGCGGCAATACGCTCAATGCTGCGCAGCGAGAAGATGTCCGAGCTCATGATGTTCAGCGGTTGCAGGCGCGACAGGAGCATCATGCTCTTCAGCGAATCGCCACCCAACTCAAAGAAATCGTCCGTAATGCTGATTTCCTCCTGATTCATGTGTAGCACCTCCGCGAAAGCGTCCCTCAGTTCTCGCTCCATCTCGTTGCGCGGTGCCTTCATCTCGTGCACCGATGCCATCGGCTCTATATCGGGCAATGCCTTGCGATCCACTTTTCCATTCACGGTTTCAGGCAGTTGCTCCAGTTGCGTGAGGACGGCTGGAATCATGTACTCAGGCAACTGTTGGCGCAGGAAGTTGCGCACCTCGTCCATGTCCAATGGCAGCGATGCAGTGAGGTAGCCAGCCAAGTAGTCTGACTTCCCATGACAGAGCTTCACCGCACTTTCCTTCACGTTCGGATAAGTGCTCATCACCTGTTCAATCTCATCCAACTCGATGCGGAATCCACGCAGTTTAATCTGGTTGTCGATGCGTCCCCAAATCTGAATGCGTCCGTCGGGAGTCCATGAAGCAAGGTCGCCACTGTGGTAGGCACGCATACCCCGATACGTGAAGAAAGCCTTTGCCGTCTTCTCGGGCAGTTTCACGTAGCCACGTCCCACGCAGTCGCCACAGATGATTAGCTCACCCTTCTCGCCCACGTCCAGCACCTCGCCCTTGTCGTTCATCACATAGAAGCAGGTGTTGACCATCGGACCGCCAATCGTGATGCTGCCCTCCCCTTCCATCAGGGCAGACGAGCAACCCATCGTGCATTCCGTCGGTCCATACACATTCAGGATGACGCTGTCCTCGCGTAGTTCGCGCAACCTGCCATACAGACCGCTGGGGAATGCCTCCGCACCGATGTCGTAGAACCTGATTTGTCGCAGTGCCTCCCGACAGATGTCCATATCCACAATATTCATCAGGAAGGTAGGGGTACAAGTGATACCCGTCACACCGCTGTTCATAATCGTCTTAGCCAGCAGCAGCGGATTATGTATCTCCTCCTCCGTTGCCAAGCAGACCGTATTGCCGTTACACAGAGGGACAAACTGCTCAACGATGGACACGTCGAAGGAGAAGGCAGCCATCGCCAGCGACACCATGCCAGGCGAAACGTAGTGCATGATTTCTATCGACTTCTCGTCCTTCTGAACGTAGTTCGCAAGGTTGCCCTGTTCGATGAGCACACCCTTAGGTCTACCCGTAGAGCCAGAGGTATAGATGCAGTAAGCGAGGTCGTTCCTCCCGATGGCGTCAGATGCAGGGTAAGCCGCCAACGACGCATCGTCGCACGAGCCGCAGATGCCGGGGATGTCCTCCATGCAGATCAGCTCGAAGCCCTGCCCTTTCAGTCCCTCATGCTCAGCCAGGGTCTTCCGACTGGTCAGCAAGACAGCCACGTCACCATCCTCCATGCAGAAGTTGATGCGGTCGTCAGGATAGGACGTGATGAAAGGGAGGAAGGCAGCATGCGCTTTCAGGATGCCCTGCTCCGCATAGTAAGCATACTCCGACCGTTCCAGCAGCACACCCACCAAGGCATCCTTGCCCAGTTGGCGCGACAGCAGCATGTTCGCCACACAGTTCGATTTCCCATCCAGTTCCGCAAAGCTAATCCTGCGTCCCGACACGATGATAGCAGTCTTGTCAGGATGCTCGATGGCATGTCGGTGAATCTGTTCCGAAGCGGGAACAAAAGGAAAGTCCGACCTTGTTTGATTTGCCAATTCAATAATATGATCCATATATATATATGATAGTTAATAATTTCTCTGAATCCAAAAAATTCGTACCTTTATACATTAAAATTGTAAATAGGTACGACCATACATGTTTCGAGGCTGTATATAGGTACGACTCATTCCGCAAAACAGGATTTGAGGATGCCATTTCATTTTTTGTCATGCACACCCTTTCGGATTGGTCATGCACACCCATTCGGGTATTCGCGTCAGAAATCAACGATCCTTCTTTTTGCTATTATTTCTGCAAAGCTAAAGGAAAAAATCGACTCCGCCAAATTTTTGGGGAAATAGATAGATTTTGAACTCAAGAGAAAGACACAAAAAAACAAAAAAGTTAGTGAGATTCCGCCTATGCCTGTAATCATTCGCACCTTAGGCGCTTATTTTTGTGCATCCCTGCTCTATTTCTTTTTCAATTTCATTGGGTCACAACTCCAGTAC
>DGUV01000009.1:0-3168 GCA_002395775.1 Prevotellaceae bacterium UBA4301 | reverse complement strand
ACGTTACCAACGGACTAAGAGTACGATACCAACGGACAAGAAGTCCGTCCCTTATCGTACTGGAGTGAATCCCCTATAGCATGGGAGCAGATTCGTAGAAGACATAACATACATAACATAACATAACAACATAACATGAGGGGTTTTTTATTGATTTGATTTAGTAAAAAGGAAAAAAAGATGGTTGATATACTATATAATTGATTAATAATAATTGTATATAATACACTTAATAATATATATACTATGATATATTTTACTATAAAAAGAGAGGTTGTATTACAAAAAAGCCTAATGTTATGATGTTATGTTTGTTAGTTGTGTTAGGTGAGTAGTTTATGGGGAAATATAAACCTTTGGGGTTCAGGACTTTAGCTTTTAGTCCTATTTTTTTTAGGGACTTAGGACGCTTTCTTTTTAGTCTTTTTGGAGGGATTTGGTGTCTTTCTCTTGAGTTCAAAATCTATCTATTGCCCATTCGCAAGGAAAAAAAGTCAACCCTATTGGGGGGTTGGCATCGTTTACCCCATAGAAAGGTGGCGAAGCATCCTGATTCCTGTTTACAGTTGCAGCAAATGATTCTTCCTCCTTCTTCCACTGTTACAGAAACGCGCATTTTGCGCAAAGTCGGCTTTTCTGCGCAACAAATCTGAAAGCTTTTCGACTTATCCTCTCATTTTTTTGGAGAAAGTGGTAACTTTATAAGCTAAACGGGGAATGGTCTGATTTTGCTACGCCAAGGTTCAGGGCGCAAGCTCCGTTTCAGGTTTCAGGTTTCAAGTTTCAAAGGCGCAAGCGCCGTTTCAAGGTTCAAGGTTCAAAAATGAAAACAAATATATACTAACTAAAATAAAAAAACAAATATATACTAACTGAAATGAAAACAAAATTCTTGACTACATTCGTGCTGTGGCTGGCAATAGCTGTTGCGGGCACAGGAAAAGAAGCTCTTTCGATCTCGGAGAGAGAGGGGATGGTGCCAATAGACAGCTCAAGCCTTGATGTCCCTTCGGGAACCGTGGAGGGGACTTCTGTACGCAGGGTGCCGAAGAAAGCACCGAGCACTGACTACACCTATTTCTACAAGGGTGTGAAATATACTTACATCACGGTGAACAACTACACGCGTTTCTTCAACATGAGTGTCCACACGCCGAAGGACTATGGCTGGTACCCTGACGAAGATGGCTGGTACGTCAATGCTGAGAAGGCGTATATCACCGCTGCCTCCATCAACGAGGAGACGGTGCCTGACAATGGCGAGGTGGTCATCGTGAACGACTTGGTGGGGTTCTTCACGAGCCACACCCATCTGGGCTGCATCGCTGACCACGGCTTTATAGGTCAGTCGAAGGTGAAGCGCATCTACTTCCAAGACTGCGACGCCGTTGCCTACCAAGCCAACTCGAATCCTTATTTCTTCATCGGCCATCGGGCATTTGCCAATGCTCCACAACTGGAGAAGGTCGATTTGATGCAGTACGTCACCAGTGGCGACAACCACTGGGAAGCGATGCCTCCGACTGCCGTGACGCGCATCTGGGACAATATGTTCGAGGGGTCGCCCAACGCGCTCGTCCGTGTGTCGAGCTCGAGCCTGAACGACTATAGGAGCAGCGGCGTGTGGTCTGCCGTGAAGGACCGTCTCATCAGCTACGAACCGTCGGGCTACGAAATCAATGAGTATGGTGTCCGCTACAAATGTATGCTGGCACAGGACGGAAAGACCTACCTGACCAACGAAGACCCTCTGCGCAACGAGGTGATGAAGCAGTTGCGACTGTGGAACGCGGACTACCAGAGTTTCAATGCGGGCACGCTGCTGGCTACTTCCGACAACGGTGCGACGGTCTATTATACGAGCGTGGAGGGTTGCGATGCCGACTACCTGAAGAAGAACGATGGTGTGGCTCGCATCTACAACGATGTGGGCTCATACTACAACTACAAGACCATCGCCATCCGCAGGGGTGCTTTTACGGGGAGCGAGGACCTGAAGGCGATTGAGTTCTACCAAACCAACGGCCGCAGTTCCAACTCGTATAGCGACTTGAAGATTTGCATTGAGAACGGTGCTTTTCGCAACTGTAGCAACCTGAAGGAGTTGCGCCTGTTCTACTACGTGCAGGACGGAGAAAACCACTGGGAGACGCTGGGACCTGGCGACGTGATTCCAGGGAACAACATTTTCGGAATACCTGATGCTGTGGAGACGGCGGGCATGAGCGAGGAGGAGGTGGTTGCCGCAAGACCGACCATCAACCCAGATTTCCACATCATCGTTTCGCCTGACCGCTACACGGAATTCATCAACGACCCTAACTGGAGCTTGTATGCTGATTACATCAGGGCAGCCGACTATTCTCCATCGCCGAAATCGGACATCAGCAAGAAGGGCTTGGTCTATGGCTTTGCGACGACCTCGTCGGGCATAGGCGATACGGATCAGGTGGTGTATCAAGCGCTGTCGTGGTGGAATGTACCTCTGATTATCGCGGAAATAGCCATCACGATTTACACGATGGGAGCCTACGGTGCTGCAGAGGCGGGGGATGCCGCCCTGATTGTTGAAGCCGCTACCGCAACTGAGAAGGTTTCGGAACTGACCACCCTCGCACATTCGCTGCAAAGTAGCTCGATCAGTAAGCTGCGACAAGTGCTCATGGGGTTGGCGGGCAAGAGTCTCAAATCCATCACGACCGTCTGTGGCATCAACTTCAGCGACTATGCCGGCGTGGAAGCCATCGATAATGCCATAGGAAACCTGTTAGGAAGTCATTTAATTACCCAAAGTGGAGAGTTGATTTCTCAGGCTGCGGTGTATCGCCTCACAGAAAGAAATGTCATCTACATGTCTCAACAACTGTGGTCCATCCTCTACCATACGGTTAATGCCAAGGACGGACTGGCTGCCTTTGCAAAGAGGATTAACGAGGACTTGACGAAGAACTTCATTCAAAGGTGGATGTACTCCTATTATAAGAAAGCGTTCTATGAGTATATCCAAAAGAATGAAGCGAAGGGAATCATGCGTTCACTCGTCACTCCAGGAATGTTGGCAGGAAGCTACAAAGCCTTCAACGCTATCAGAGGCGACGTGGGAGGCGACAGGTTCAGAGAGGGAATGCGTGCCAATATCCTTTCGAATATCCATCAGGTGGGCATGGT
>DGUV01000035.1:1279-27067 GCA_002395775.1 Prevotellaceae bacterium UBA4301 | reverse complement strand
TCACCGTATCGGCCGAGAACCTGACTGGTGACATCAGCGTGACAGCCACCCACGGATTTGCCGTCAGCCCAACCACCATCAAAGCCGGCAGTAAGGACGTGAAGGTGAAAGTAACAAACCTCACCACCCTCATCACCAGCACAGGCAAGGTAATCCTGCGAAGCGGTGACGTGCGCAAGAACGTCCGTCTCACTGGTAAAGGCACGGCCCTGCCCGTGAAGGACCTCTCAGAGAATCCCATCTATACGGGTAAGGAGGACGATGACAGCCAGAGTTTCGACGCCAGCGGACTGACGGAGGCAGGCTACACCGTGGAAGTCAGGGCCAAGACCGACAATGCGGCCAAACAAATCCTGCCCTATGCCGTGACAAGCAAAGGCCTGGGCTTCAAGGGTTACATCAAGGACACATCGATGGGCATGAAGAACTCCAAGGACATCTTCATCTCCGAAAAGGGTATCAGCAACCCTGCCAACGGCGGTACGTTCTATAACACCGACGGGCAGTATCACACCTATCGCTATGCCGTCACCCAGGACCGCCGCATCTTTGTCTATCGCGACGGGCTGCCCGTCGATACCTTCCGCGTGGCCGACCTGGCACTGCAGCCCGAATGGAGCAACGAGAGCGACTACATCTCGAAGAATCTGCTGAAGAACGGCGACTTCGAGGGTGAGCACAACTTCTCGAGCAGTCAGAACATCACGAAGTTCATCGAGGGTTGGGATGTCTATCCCTATGACCAATACAACTCGTATCAGGACATCGTTTCGGAAGAACGCTCCAACGAGGTGGACCAGAACAACCACATACTCTCCATCCACCGCTACATGTGGGAAGGCGGATGGGCCGATGGCGAGATTTCGCAAATCGTGGATGTGGCTCCCGATGACATCTACACCTTCTCGGCCCTGGCCAAGGGCGGTATCCGCTCAAACGGCGACCAACTGGGCAGCATCCGCATACAGGACCTGCAGAACGACGATAACAAGGTGACGATGACCGTCAACAGCGATTCTTACAAGACCTACAGCGTGGACTTCGAGACCAAGGCCAACACCAAGCAGATTCGCATCTGGTTCAACCTGGGTCGCGCTGCCTGGGGTGCCAGTGTGAGTGCCTTCAAGATTGACGACGCACGCCTGATTGGTACCCACCGCGTGCCCACTCAGCAGATTGGTTTCGAGAGTGTCGGTGCCGATGTCGAATACTTCAACTTCGACACGACGGGAGCCTATGCCCCAGCCCTACCCGGACTGACGGTGGAAGACATCAATGATGCCATTGAGACGGCCACCGACACGGATGGAAGACTGCGCGGACGCATCGCCGGCGGCATGCTCACTCTTGAGGGTGCCGAAGACCATTCGCGCGTGGTTGTCTATCAGCCCAACGGCACACAGGTGGCTGCCCTGAACGACTATGTCGGCGGCACAGGCATCGGACTGCCCCGCCGCGGCATCTACATCGTGGCCGTGCTGAAGAACGGGCGCAAGCAAGTGCTGAAAATTGCTTACTAAATAAGGAATATGAATATCCTGAAATCCATACTGACGCTGATGCTGGGTCTGGCCACCACACAAGTGGCCGGACAAAGCATCAAGCCAGGCAACACTTGGTACGACACCAATGGCTCGGCCATCAATGCCCACGGCGGTTGCGTAGTCTATGCTGACGGCTACTACTATTGGTTTGGCGAGCAACGCAGCTCGAACAAGAGCGACGGCATAAGCTGCTACCGCTCGAAGGACCTCTACGCATGGACCAAACTCTCGCGAGCCGTTACGCCCACAGGCACCAAGACTGACGAGAATCGTGACATAGCCAGCGGACGCACACTGGAACGCCCTAAAGTCATCTACAACGCGAAGACCAAGAAGTGGGTCATGTGGATTCACTGGGAGAATGGCAACGACTATGGCCAGGCCAAGGTGGCCGTTTGCACTGCCGACAAGGTGGAGGGCCCCTACACAATGGTCGATGTCTTCCGCCCCAACGGATGCGACTCACGCGACCAAACCCTGTTCCTCGACAAGGACGGCCAAGCCTATCACATCTATTCCACCAACATGAACTCGAACACCAACTGCGAACGCCTGAGTGAGGACTTCCTGACCCCCCTCGAGGACTATGTGGTGCAGTTGAAAGGACGACGTTATGAGGCCGCAGCCCTGTTTGGCGTGGGCGACATCTACTATGGACTCTTTTCCGGCTGCACGGGCTGGGACCCCAATCCAGGCCGATACATGTGGACCTACGACCTGATGAACGAGACCTGGCAAGCCCCCGCCGACTTCAGGGCAAGCGACGGTTCGACAGGCATCAACTACTGCATCGACAGCGGCAAGCTGACCTCATATCAGAGCCAGAGCAACTTCGTGTTCCCGGTTCCCGGCAAGGACAAGTGTTTCATCTACATGGGCGACCGCTGGAACTCGTCGAACGTGCAGAGTTCCAAACATGTATGGCTGCCGCTGAGCGTCCGTTCGGGCTATCCCACCGTGCGCTGGTACGATGAGTGGAACCTCTCGGTGTTCGACGACATGTATCGCATGAAACGACTGAAGGAACTTGAGGACGGTGCTGAAGTCTATCTGCTGGAGAAATTCTCCAACCGACTGGTTTCCCGCCCCAATGCCTCGCTCACCATCGAGAACGACGGCACGTCGAACCTCTGCTTCGTCCTTCACAAGACCTCAAAGCCTTATGTCTATAAGATTGAGGACAAGGCGATGGGTAAGTTCATGGAATCGGTCTTCGGCACCACACGCTGGCAGGACGAAGCCGACCGCGAGAGCCAAGAGTGGATGCTCTGGCTACAAGAGGACGGTTACTATCGTATCCAGAACATGAGCGACGGCGTGTGTCTGAGTGTCTCGGGCAACACCACCGAGGCTGGCACCTCGCTCTACCTCAATGATGCCAGCAGCTCCATCCACCAGAGCTTTGCCTTCTACTTCGATTCCTCGGTCCACACTGACTATGAGGAAGCCGACATGTTCAGCAAGAACTATCGGTCCGCCAACCTCGAAGCCATGAAGGAACAGGCCACGACCGTAGGCATCAACGACATCAGACAAACAAGCAACGGCCGAACCATCTATAACCTGACCACCGGACAGCGCATGAGAAGCAACATCCTGTCCCCAGGTCTCTACATCGAGGTTAAAGACCACAAGGCACGAAAGTTCATCGTAAGATAAGAAGTATGACAAAGCGCCTGCCCTATACCCTGCTATTCATCGTCATCGCCATGTGGGTGATGATGGGAGTGTTGCGGCCCTTCCTGCTGGAAACGGCCCAACTCACGCCCTTCCTCACTACCAAGGTCTTTGCCCAGGAGATGATGGCCCGGCACACATGGGGCTGGTTGCTCTACGCGGCCTCGTTCTTGCAAAGTTGCATGTTCCTCCCCTGGCTCGGTGCCTCTCTGCTGACGCTCGTTCTCGTGGCCATAGCCTATGCCACACGCTGGGCCCTGCGTCTGCCGGATTCGTGCTTTGGCTTGTGCTGGGTGGCTCCGTTCCTCCTGCTTTCCCGCTTCACACGCATGGGCTATCTGATTTACACCAGCAAGGAGGTGGCCGTGGCCTTTGCCTGGCCCCTTGCTGCTTTGCTCTTGCTACTGGTCCTGGGGCTTGCCGTGAAAGGCCTAAGGGCATTGCGCCGAGGCCCTGCAGCCGATGGGCATAAGCTCAAGGGGCTCGACCTCATGCTCCTGGGGCTTTCGTTCATCGCCTTTGCGGGCTCAGCCTACCGGATGTGGGAGCAGACCTACAAGGACACGAATTTCCTCAATGCGCTCCAGATGAAGCAAGCCATAGAACGGGATGACTGGGACGAAGTGCTCCGATTGGCACGCGACAACCGTCAGGAACCCACCCGACTGCAAGTATGCTTCACACGTCTGGCCCTCTACAAGACAGGACAGATGGGCGACCGTCTGTTTGCCCATCCCGACGGCTCGGCCGCCTACAACGCACCCGAACAAAACCAATGGCTCCGACTGATGGGGGCACAGCTGCTCTACTATCACCTCGGAAAGACAGGATTTGCCTACCGATGGGCCATGGAGGACATGGTGGAATACGGCGAACGCCCCATGTATCTGCGGACAATGCACCGCGTGGCCTTGCTGAATGGCGAGGAGGCTCTCGCACGGAAATATGAGCAGGCCCTCAGCCACACCCTCTTCTATGAACAAGACACGAACATCCTGGAACAGGAGGCCACGGCCATACGTCCCTTGCTCAACTACACCGACCAGCTGGACGGCGACAACGGACTCATTGAGTTCTACCTGCTGCAAAGCTTTGCCCTGACCGAAGGCGGTTCGCGCCAGATGGTGGAACTCTCGCTCATGTGCAGCCTCATCACCAAGCACCTCGAAGGCTTCTGGCCACGCTTCATGGCCCTGCTCCCTGGCTGGCAAGGCCACATCCCCACACACTATCAGGAGGCGGCCCTCATGGTTGCCCAACTGCAAGGAGGGGTTGACACAAGCCAGCTGCCCATCGACAACGAGGTGCGCCAACGTTTCGAACGTCTGGTGGAAGCATCGGCCCAACTGGGCGACTCGGGCAGCAATGCCTATACGCTGCGAGCCGAATATGGCGACACCTATTGGTACTACTATTTCTTCGTTGAAGGACTGAAGACAACATAAAAGACCCATCCCTACCCCCTCCCTTTATGGAGGGGAACAAATAGGGGAACAAGATTGAAAAATATATAAAATGATTATAAAGAAGAATAAATTGCAAGAACGAAAGGCGATTACTCCCCTCTCTCGCAGGGAGGGGCTGGGGGTGGGTCTTGTTTGCCTGCTTCTATTCTTCTATAGTTGCTCTACTTCGCTTCCCCAACAAGCCGAGGAGGCTGGACGCATGGCCAAGATGATGCCCGACAACAACGGAGCCACCCTTCCCCCAAATCTGGCACCGCTCAACTTCGAGATTCTGGAGGAGGGCGATGCCTTTGTCACGCGCCTGAGCACGAAGGCCGGCGAAGAACTGATTGTGGACGGACGCTCGCTCGACATCAGTCTCAAGGACTGGCAACGGCTGATGGCCTCAGCTGTGGGCGACACACTGTGGACCGACGTCTTTGTGCGCGAGGACAAACGGTGGAAGCACTTCCAACGCATGGCCAACCCCGTTGTGGCAGACAGCATCGACCCCTACATCACCTACCGCCTCATCCGCCCCTCCTATGTCATGTACGAAGAACTCACGCTGGTGGAACGCTGCATGGAGAACTTCGACCAGCGCACCATCTTCGACAACATGCCCATGAGCAAGGGCAACCAAGGCCAATGCATCAACTGCCACGTGCCTCAGCAACAGGGACAAAGCGGACGCTCACAGTTCCATGTGCGCCAAGCCTATGGTGGCACGGTGCTCATCGACGGAACGCAAGTCCGAAAGGTAAACCTCAAGACCGACTCCACGCTTTCGGCCGGGGTCTATCCAGCATGGCATCCCACGCTCAACCTCCTGGCCTACTCGGTCAACGAAACTGGCCAGTCGTTCCACACCCTCGACCCACAAAAGATTGAGGTCATCGACTATGCCAGCGACCTCATTCTCTATGACCCGGAGAAGAATGAGGTCACGAGCATCGAACGCACGACCAACGACTTCGAGAGTTTCCCCACCTGGAGCCCCGACGGCCGCACGCTCTACTACATCTCCGCCCACCACGAACTGGAGGGAGAAAGCATCGATGCCGACCTCGACCAAAATTATCAGACCCTACATTATAATATATACGCCCGCGACTTCAGCCCTGAAACCCATAAGTTCGGACCGCGCCGACTGGTGTTCAATGCCGAGGCCATGGGCAAGAGTGCAAGCACGCCCCGCATTTCCCCTGACGGACGCTGGCTGCTCTTCTCGCTTGCCGACTACGGGCAGTTCCACATTTGGCATCGGAGTGCCGACCTGTGCATGATCAGCTTAGAGAATATAGAAAGACTTGAATCCCTGGAGAGCCTTAACTCCCCCGAGAGCGACAGCTATCACAGTTGGTCGTCCAACGGCCGGTGGATTCTCTTCTCCTCCCGCCGCGCGGATGGTAACTACACACGGCTCTACATGGCCTATTTCGACAAAGACGGCCATGCCCATCGTCCCGTACTCCTGCCCCAGCGCAGCCCCAAATACTACACCCAACTCCTGCGCAGCTTCAATGCCGCCGAATGGATGGTCCGTCCCTTCGGCCCCAGTCCCAAGGCACTGGACGAGACCATCCGGCAAACTGCGCTACAGGCAAAATACGCAGGCTCGGCATTGCTCGTGCCCGAAAACGACCAAGCCATATCCAACGCGAAAATAACAAAACAAAACTATCATAACATCTATGAGAACAACTAATCTTATCCTCTCGGCTGGGTTGATGCTCATGAGCACCTTCCTGCCCAACAGCCTCAAGGCACAGAACATCGTGCCACAGATGGGTGACAAGGTTCAGACCACCGACGGCATCTATGTCGTGGCCGGCGACAACCTGATTCCCAACTCGTCATTTGACGAAGGCTTTGCCAACTGGGCCACAGGCGGCAACCAAGAGTTGTCGGATGCCAACTTCGAGATTGTCCCCGAGGGTGGTGCCGACGGTGGCGCCTACCTGCTGGCAAAGGGCAGCGGAGGCAGCAGCAGCGCATCGGCCATCAAGAAGGGATGGGCAGTGGAGGTCGGCAAGACCTACCTCTTCAGCATCTGGGCCAAACGCGGAGCATCGGCCATGAACTCCAACACTCAGTACAGCCGCATCTATGCCTCCGACTCGAAGACAGGCACCAACAGCCAGCTGGCTACGCTCAAATACACGGCCGACACCTGGGTGCAGACACAGCTCGTATTTACGGCCGAACGCCCCTTCCTGGTGCTGAACATCGGATGGGTGAACAGCAACACGGCCATCGATGCTTGCTTCCTGGGCGTACTGGAAGCATCGGACGAACTGGCTACGGCCATTCTCGAACAGACCATTGCCGACGCACAGGCTCAACTTGACAACACCGTCGAAGGCACTGAGCGCGGACAATATAAGCCCGAGGTACGTGCCACCCTGCAGGCTGCCATCGAGGCCGCTCAGCAAGCATTGACAACAGCCACCACACAGGACCAGATCAATGCGGCTGCCGAAACATTGAAGGCAGCCATCGCCAAATACAAACTCAGTGCCAACCAACCCTTCGAACTGGGCAAGAAGTACAACATCGTCCACTCCTCGGGCTACTACATGACAACCACAGGTGGCACCATCAAGGTAGTTACGGCCGACGTCGATGACATGGGGCAGGTGTTCCAGTTTATGCCTGTTCCAGAGGGTGCTGTGGCCGAGGGCTACAACCTGCGAGCAGAGGACGGCACCTATGTGTATCGTAGTGGTTCGTGGGATACGAAGGCCAGTGCCGACCAAGACCTCACGGTGGCCAATGCCATCTTCCAGGTTGTGGACCAGAATTCCTACATCCAACTCAAGAACATGGGCAGCGGTTCAGTCCTGGGAACGGACAATAACAACGATGGCTCCACCGTCTATAGCAACAAGAACGGAACCGACAACCGCTATCGCTGGACGCTGAAGGAATACATCCCCAAGGAAGACCGCGATGATGAATATAACTTCCGCGAACTGCTCGGCAAGGCTCAGAACACACTTAGCGGCGTGAGCGAGAGCAGTCTGGGCACAGGCCTGTTCATGAACTCGCGCGAAGCCTACGACCTCTTTGCAGCTGCTGTTGCCGAGGCCGAGGCTGTGACCAGTGGCTGGAAGGAAGCCACCGAACGCCTACAGACCGCCATGGACACCTATGCTGCCAACAAACAGAACAAGCCCAACCCTGCCAAGGCTTACATCATCACCCAGATCTCTGGCGGCAATCGCATCAGCTATGATGCCGAACAGGAACTGGTGACAATCCACACGCCCTCAAACGAAACCACCCAACAGTTCAACTTCACACAGCCCGAAGGTTCCACAAACTACGGACTGAAGAACATCAGTAGCGGAAAATACATGGCCAAGAGTGCCAGCAGCAACTGGAATACCACGTGGGCCGACGACGATAAGGATGCCCTGGCCCAATGGACCATTGCCGTACTTTCCGACGGAGTATATACGCTGCAGAATGCCTCAGGCAAGGGTTACCTGGGCAGCGATGCCATAGAAGATGGATCACTGCTCTATTGTGACAAGGCCAACTCGGCCGCCAACTCGCGCTGGATTATCGAGGAGTATTCGGCCACAGCTGCCTTGGAACGTGCCATTGCCGATGCCAAGTCGCTTGCCGAGAACACAGCCGTGGGCACGAACTACTACGAGGTGCCACAATCGGCCATGGATGCCCTGCTGGCGGCCATCTCGGCTGCCGAAGCCGCTCTGGCCACCGTCAGCACTTTTGACGAGGGCGCTGCCGAGACAGCCAAACTGCAGGCCGCCATCGAACAGTTCAACGCTTCGTTCAACCCCCTGAATGAGTTCGACGAAGGCCAGGCCTACATCGTCACCCACTATGGAGGCAACGTCCTCACTGCCACCGAGACTGGCAATGCCTCGATTACGAAAGTCAGTGAAGAAGGAGCCACCGAGCAGCAACTTGTCATGCTGGAACGTGTCGAGGGACTGCCCATGACCTACAACCTGCGTTCCGTAGGTCTTGGAACCTATCTCGCTCGCACAGGGGAATACGACACCAAGTGGCAAGAAGCAACTGACGAACAGACCAGCATCAACATCGTCCAACTCGACGGTCGCTGGCTGGGACTCGTCTTCACCGCCACCAACATGCACGCAGGCACCGACGCCTCGGGCGATGGTCAGAAAGTCTATAGCGACAAGGCAGGCCGAGGCAACTCAATGGCCTACTGGACCATCGAACCCTACGTCACCGTCGTACTCAATCGTGAGGCATTCAATGCCGCCCTGGCTCAGGCCAACGAACTGCTCAGTGCCATGCAACCGGGTTATCTGACAGGGCAGTACTTCCAGGAGGATATCAACGCCTTCCGCCAGCTCATCGCCAACACCCGTTCTGCAGCCAACAAGGCCAAGGACCAAGAGACACTGGACAGCATCACCGCCCAGCTGCTCATCGACATCGAGACCGCCCGAGCCAAGGTTCATGACCACGACTACATGAACCACACTGAACTCGTTGCTGCCATCTCGGCTGCCGAGAAATCGCTGGCATCGGCCGTGGCCGGTGACCTCAACGGACAATATCCCGCCGAGGCCATCGAAGCCTACCGCACAGCCTTAGCCACAGCCAAGAGCGTGGAAGAGACTGCCGACGACCAACTGACCCAAGCCATGCTCGACCAGGCCACACAGGCCCTTAAGCAGGCCGCACAAACCTTTGCCCAGTCCGTCGTGAAGATTAACTACACCGAACTGAACATACAAATCACCGCAGCCCAGACCGCTCTGAAGGAGGCCGAAGTCTACAAGGGCGAGGGAGCCGGCATGATACCCGAGTCTGCCTTCACCCTTCTGCAAGCCGAACTCTCGAAAGCCCAAGCCATGGTGAAGGGCAACACCCACAACCAAGCCGGTGTTGACCAAGAGGCCGAGACTCTGGCCGAAGCCATCGAGACCTTCAAGGCCAGTCGCGTCGAAAACGACTACTCCATGCTGGAACAATACGTACAAAGGGCCGAAGAACTGCTCTCGGCCGTAGATAACGGCGAGATTGAGTGCAGCCAGGAAGACTATGAATACCTGCGTGCTTCGCTGGAGAAGAATTCGCCCTACCTCTATTCCACCGACCAAGCCGCCATCGACCGCGCTGCCAAACTCATGAGACGCGATGTCATGCTCTTTGTCAGCATCGTCACCGGCATCGACCAACTGCAAGCCGAAGGCCTCAGTGCCACCTACTATTCGCTTGACGGTCGCCGCGTGGCCCGTCCCACCCGGGGCGTCTACATTCTTCGTCTGACCGATGGCGACGAAACCATCACACGAAAAGTCATGATGAAGTGAACAGACTGACTCGAAGATACGCGTTGCTTCTTGTGTTGTTCCTCATTGCTCCGGCAATGCAGGCACAGCCCATGCAGCAACGCTTTGTCTTCGAGCGCCTGAAGGCCAACGAACTGTTGCCTGCCAACGAAATCAATCACATCTTCCAGGACCGCAAAGGGTTCATCTGGGTTGGAGCCCAAAACGGACTCTACCGCTACGACGGCTATCGGGTGAAACAGTATCGCAACACTCCCGAACAGCCTCATGTGCTGGCCTCCAACATCGTGCGCACCATAGCCCAGGATGCCGAAGGCCAGCTGTGGGTGGGCACCCGGAAGGGTCTGACGATGATGACAGCCCACTCAGAAGAAAACGAGGAGCACCACTTCCTCGACTTCCCCAACAGCGACATTGTCAACTGCATCCTTTTCACCCGCTCGGGCGATGTGTGGATAGGCACCGAAGGAGGACTCTATGGCAAACGCCGTGGCAAGGATGCCGACTTCACGCTCTATTGCGACCAAAAGAAGAATTCGAAGGTGCCTCACTGCTCGGTCAACTCACTGATGGAGGACAGCGAGGGCTACATCTGGATTGGCACATGGGACAAGGGACTCTATCGCTACTCGCCCCACAACGGACAGTTCTATGAAATGCCCCGCTTCAACGACCTCGGTTCGGCACAAGCCTTGGCCGAAGACCACTGGGGACGCCTGTGGGTAGGCACTTGGGGGCGCGGACTCTTTTGCATCACCAACCCTCATGACACTCGCAGTCCGCTGCAGTTCCACCACTTCGACACCCACTCGCCATCGCAAGCCCTGCCTTCCGACATTGTCTGGGACATCACCGAGGACACCCGTAACCACTTGCTTTGGGTGGGCACTGCCAAGGGACCCTGCCTCATTCCGCTGGACGAAGGTTCGGAACGCCCGCTGCCCCTCATCGAGGAACCAGAAAACGGGTACTTCGCACGCGGAGTGAAATCAATGTTCACCGACCGCCAGGGGCGCATGTGGCTCTATGCCTACGAACGTGGTATCGTCTCCACCTCACTCCTGCCGCCCTATTTCGCCATCCACCAACTGTCGGGCCCCATGCGTGCCACCGACCACATCACATCGCTTGCCTATGACACCCACAACCGACTGCTGGTGGGCACCAGTCATTCGGGTCTGCTCTTCATGGACGAGGAGGGACGTTCCACTCCCCTGCCCTCGCGCGTCAATGCCATCCTGCCCAGTGCCGACAATCGGCTGTGGGTGGGAACCCAGCGCCACGGACTCTACTGCCTGGCCGACGGAGCCATCGTGAGCCATGCCGACAGCGAACATTCGCCCTGGCTTGCCGACAACTGCATCTACTCCATCATCTCCGACCCACAAGGCAATCTGCTCATTGGCACCTGGAAGGGACTGAGTGTCCGCTATGCCGACGGACGTGGCATCCACATCGAAGGTCCCTCGCTACGCCCGCTCGAACAGGCCCAGGTCACCACCCTCTCCCTCTCGCATCCCGACACACTTTGGCTGGGGACCAACGGCATGGGCATCATGCGCCTCACGGGCAACCTATGCCGGCCCGCCTCACTCCGCCTCACCTCCTATCAGACACTGGCAGACACCGACTTTCAGGTGCTCAACATCTATCGGGTAATCACCGACCGCATGGGACGCCTCTGGGCCTGCTCCCAGGAATCGGGGCTCATGCTCTACGACCCAGAACTCGACGGATTCCGTAGCATAAGCGCTCAACTCGGTATCCCCGACGACGATATGTACAGCATCGAGACCAGTCCCGACGGCCAGCTGTGGCTCTCGTCGCGCCACCACCTCATCAGCGTGCGCGTCGGTCAGGACGGGAAGACCACCGACCTTCGTTTCTTCGACCGCAAGGACGTACTCCTTGCCGACCACTTCTCTCCCTCGCTTTCTGCCGTATCGCCCATGGGCGAGATGACCTTTGCAGGACAATACACACAGGCCCGCTTCAGCCAACGCGACATTCCTAAAGCAGCCGACGGAGCCCGCCCCGTGGTCACCGACATTCTGGTGCTTGGCAACTCGCTGCTCCGCAACTCCACCTCGCCCCTCCCCAACCTCATCACCTTGCAACCACGCGAACGCGACCTTTGCATACAGTTCTCCTCCCTCGACCTCGACAACCCCGATGCCGTGCGTTATGCCTACCTCCTTGACGGACTCGACCACGAGTGGCACTACACCCAAGTGGGCCAAAGCCAGGTCAACTACAGCCAACTGCCCCCGGGAACCTACACACTGCGCCTGCGCTGTACCAATCAGGGCGGCAGCTGGAGCCGCGAGGAGCAGACACTCGCCATCCGAGTCCTGCCCCCCTTGTGGCAACGCTGGTGGGCATGGCTCATCTATGGTCTAATCATTCTGGGTATCATAGCATTGCTCCTCATCTACCTGCGCAATCGCGAGCGTCAGCGCCACGAACTCTGGCTGGCACAGACCGAACGCCAACATGCCCAGACCCTGCTTGAGGAATACAAACAACAAACCGAGGAGCGCGTGCGGCAACAACTCTTTGCCGACATCTGCGGCCTCCCCCCAGGCCAGAGCGACGAGGATTTCGTGACCCGCTGCCTCGACTGCGTCCAGCAGCACATTGCCGACCCTGACTTCGGCCTGCCGCAGTTTGCGGCGTCCATGTGCATGTCCAAGTCCAGCCTCTACAAGAAACTGCGTTCCGCCTCCGGGCTCACCACCTCGGCCTTCATCCGCACCGTGCGCATGCGTTCAGCACGCGAACTGCTCCGCCACAATCCCCGTGCCCGCATTGCCGACGTTGCCTATGCCGTAGGCTACAGCGACCCCAAATACTTCTCCGCCTGTTTCAAGCATGACTTCGGCCTCCTCCCCACTGAGTTTGCAGCGCAGCAGAAGGAGGTCTGAACGGGCTGCCCGTCCTCCCGATTGTGACAATTTTCACACTTTGTCTTGTTTCGCTCTCGATTTTTTTGTAATTTTGTCCCAACCATTCCAATAAAGACATCACCATGCGAAACACCATAGCCTTACTGCTTTCCCTGCTGCTCACGGCCTGCAACGTCGGCAGCCAGAGCCACGTCCGCCATCGCATAGGCATCTCACAATGCTCCGAAGACATCTGGCGCGACTGGCAGAACGCAGAACTGAAGATTGAGGCCAATTTCCACAAAGGCGTGGAACTGCACTTTGCCTCGGCACTCGACGACAGCCAACGTCAGATACAGCAAATCGACAGCCTGGTGGCAAGCGGCATCGACCTGCTCATCGTGGCGCCCAATCAGTTGAAGAGCGTGTCCCCCGCCATCGACCGAGCCTACGACCAAGGCATCCCCGTCATCGTCTTCGAACGCAAGACCGATTCACAGAAATACACGGCCTTCGTTTCCGCCGACAACTACGAAATGGGCAGGCAGATGGGCCAATACGTTGCAACACGACTGGGTGGAAAGGGCAGCGTAATGGAAATACTGGGACTGCGCGGTTCATCTCCAGCCGCCGACCGCCACAAGGGATTCCAGGATGCCATCTCTCTCTATCCCGACATCCGGGTCGCCATCAGCCTGCAAGGCGACTGGACTGAGGAGACCGCCTACCAAGCCGTGCGCAACTACAAGGGCAATCTTAGCGGTATCGACTTCGTATTCGGCCACAACGACCGCACCGCCATCGGTGCCCGACGGGCCTTCTTGAACCGTGGAGTCCCCCTCCCCATGTTTTGCGGCATCGACGGTCTGCCTGGCCCCGACGGAGGCATCCGACAGGTGCGCGACTCGCTGCTCACAGCCTCTTACATCTATCCCACCCGAGGCGACCAACTCCTGCAGTTGGCACTCGACATACTTGAGGGACGCCCCTACAACAAGGAGACCCATCTCACCTCAGCTCTCGTCACCAGTGACAATGCCAACGTCCTGCTCCTGGAGAGCGACGAAGTGATGCGCCAGGCACAAAAGTTGGAGCAACTGGGGAAAATCACCCACACCTATCTGCATCAGCTCACGGTTCAACGCACCATCACGGTGCTGGCCTGCAGCCTCATCGGTCTGTTGTTGGTGGCCATCGTTCTGCTTTATCTCTATCATCGCGGACGTGTAGCTATTCGGCGCGAACGCGTGGTGAACAACCTTTGGAACATGGATGCGACAGCCATCCCCGAAAACGCCCCAGGCAGTCAGCCTGCGTCCGACCCCAGTCAGTCGCTCTTCATCGCCCGATTCCGTGAAGCTGTGGAATCACAACTCAGCGACAGTAATGCCGGTGTCGATGAATTGGCCGCCTGCATGAATCTCAGTCGTGTCCAACTCTACCGCCGTGTGAAGAACATCACTGGCCAGTCACCCGTGGAGATGCTGCGCACTGCCCGTCTCAACCGCGGCTACCAGTTACTGCTCACCACCGACTGCTCGGTCAGCGAGATAGCCTATCAGGTAGGTTTCACCTCACCTTCGTATTTCTCTAAATGTTTTAAGGACGAATATGGGATAGTGCCCGGTGACGTGCGAAAGGCATAGTCAAAAGGAGGGCAACCAGCCACTGGGAAGTGCAAAATTTGTTACATTGACTTACAAAAATGTTTCCTTGCAACATATTTTACAGCCAAGGAAATATTAATTACAGCCCCGTGGACGCATAAAGTCTAACTTTGTGCCAGTGAACAATCCCTAATTATCAACCTTAAAAACAAAACAATGCAAAAACTAAGACGATTGTTGATGAGCTTCGCGCTCATCCTTGCTGGCACCGCCATGTGGGCCCAGCAAGTGACCGTCCAAGGCACCGTGCTCGACGACCTGGGTGAGGGGCTGCCCGGTGCCATGGTGAAAGAGAAGGACGCCACCCCCGTGAACGGAACCATCACGAACATTGACGGACAGTTCTCTCTCAAGGTAAAACCCGGCGCCACACTGGTCATTTCCTTCATGGGTTTCGACACCCAGGAACTCCCAGCCAAGGATGGTATGACCGTGACAATGACCGAAAGTCAATCCGAGATGAACGAACTCGTGGTAGTCGGTTATCAAGTACAGCGCAAGGCCGACCTGACCGGTGCAGTTTCGGTAGTGAACGTCGATGACCTTGCCAAGCAAAATGAGAACAACCCCATCAAGGCCATGCAGGGACGTGTACCAGGCATGAACATCTCGGCCGACGGTAACCCTTCCGGAGCCGCCACCGTGCGCATTCGTGGTATCGGCACCCTGAACAACAACGACCCCCTCTACATCATCGACGGCGTGCCCACCAAGGCTGGTATGCACGAACTGAATGGCAACGACATCGAGAGCATTCAGGTTCTGAAGGATGCAGCCTCAGCCAGCATCTATGGTAGCCGCGCTGCCAATGGCGTTGTCATCATCACCACCAAACGCGGCAAGGAAGGCAAGGTGCACATCGACTTCGATGCCAGCGTAGCCGCACAGACCTATGCCCACAAAATGAAGGTGCTCAACGCAAAAGAGTTCGGCCAGGCTATGTGGCAAGGGTACGTCAACGACGGCCTTGACCCCAACATGAATGGACTGGGCTATCACTACGACTGGAGTTATAACGCCATGGGCGTACCCGTCCTCAACGGCATCACGATGAGCAAATACCTGGATGCCGCAGGCACCACACCTGCCTCTGACACCGACTGGTTCGACCAAACTACCCGCACGGGCATTGTGCAGAAATACGATGTGGCCTTGAGCAACGGCAACGAGAAGGGTTCATCCTACTTCTCTCTGGGTTACTACAAGAACAAGGGTATCATCAAGCACTCCGACTTCAGCCGCATCTCAGCCCGCATGAACAGCGACTACAAGCTGCTGCGCATCAAGGAGCGCGACATCATCACCGTGGGCGAACACTTTACCCTGAACCGCACAAACGAGCTGCAGGCTCCTGGCGGTTTCCTTGAGAATGTACTGCAGTTCAATCCCTCCCTGCCCGTACGCACGACCTCAGGCGAATATGCTGGTCCCGTAGGCGGCTACCCCGACCGCGAGAACCCTCTGGCTCGCCTCGAGCGCAACTCCGACAACCGTTACACCTATTGGCGTATGTTTGGTGATGCCTTTGTCAACATCAATCCTTTCAAGAACTTCAACATCAAGACCACCTTCGGACTCGACTACGCCCAGAAGCAGCAGCGCATCTTCACCTATCCCATCACCGAGGGTACTGTGGCCAATTCCGTCAATGCCGTAGAAGGCAAACAGGAACACTGGACCAAATGGATGTGGAACGCCGTGGCCACTTACAACTTCGAGCGTGGCAAGCACCGCGGCGATGCTATGCTGGGTACTGAGTTGAACCGCGAGGACGACTCTTGGTTCAGCGGCAAGAAGTATGATTTTGCCATTCTCAACCCCGACTATATGTGGCCTAACGCCGGTGTCGGAGAAGCCGAAGCCTACGGCGGTGGCGAAGGCTACTCACTCGTATCCTTCTTCGGCAAGTTCAATTACAACTACGACGACCGCTATCTGGCCAGCCTGACCATGCGCTACGATGGCAGCAGCCGTTTCGGTCGCAACAATCGTTTCGGTCTCTTCCCCTCTGTAAGTGCTGGTTGGCGTCTGAGCGAAGAGAAGTTCATGAAGAACATTTCGTGGCTCGACAACCTGAAGTTGCGTGCTTCTTGGGGACAGACCGGTAATCAGGAAATATCCAACATCGCCCGCTACACCATCTATGAGAGCAACTATGGCGAAGCTGGTTTTGGCGGACAGAGCTATGGCACAAGCTACGACATCACCGGAAGCAATGGCGGACAGACACTGGCCAGTGGCTTCAAACGCAACCAACTGGGCAACGACGACCTGAAGTGGGAAACCACCACACAGACCAACCTTGGTCTGGACTTCGGACTCTTCCGCAATGCGCTCTATGGATCATTTGAGTGGTACTCCAAGAAGACAAAGGACATTCTGGTCCTCATGCCTGGCATCGCTGTCATGGGCGAAGGTCGCAACATGTGGATTAATGCAGGCGAAATGGAGAACAAGGGTGTCGAACTGACCATCGGCTATCGTGGCGAGGCAGGCGATTTCCACTACGACTTCGCTGGAAACATCGGCACCTACCGCAACAAGGTCACCAAGATACCCGAAACCTTGGCAGCCAACGGTACGTTTGGTGGCAACGGCGTGGAGAGCGTCGTAGGCCATCCCATGGGAGCCCAGGTCGGATACGTCTATGACGGCATCTTCAAGAGTCAGGACGAAATCGACAACCATGCCTCACAGAATGGCGCAGGCTTAGGACGCATCCGCTGGAAGGACCTGAACAATGATGGCGTAATCAACGAGAAGGACCAGAAGTGGATCTACAGTCCCGTGCCCGACTTCACATGGGGTCTGAACATCTACCTCCAGTACAAGAACTGGGACCTGAGCATGTTCTGGCAGGGCGTGCAGGGAGTGGATGTCATCAGCGACCTGAAGAAGGAGACCGACCTCTGGAGCGGACTGAACATTTCGAACCTGAACAAGGGACAGCGCCTGCTGGACGCATGGAGTCCCCAGAATCCCGGTTCCAACATCCCGGCCATCAGCGTGATGGACAACAACAACGAGAAGCGTGTATCGAGTTACTTCGTAGAGAATGGCTCATTTGCAAAGCTTCGCACCATCCAGGTAGGCTACAACTTCCCAACAGCCTTGTGCGAGAAAGCACACATGTCGCGTCTGCGCATGTATCTGTCCGCACAAAACCTCTTCACCATCAAGAGCAAGAGTTTCACTGGCGTGGATCCCGAGAATGCAAACTTCGGATACCCCATCCCTCTTAATGTGACATTCGGAATTAATGTTTCATTCTAAAAAACGCATCGAAATCATGAAAAAATATATTAACGTCATCTGTGCCCTTCTGTCAGTCTTCACCTTCACGGCGTGTGACGATTTTCTGGACGAACACACACCGCAGGGCACACTCAGTGACGAACAAGTAAAAGATCCCCAGAATGCAGAGGACATGGTGGTTAGCGCCTATGCCATCTTCACTACGGCCGAAGACATCAACTCATCATTCTCCATGTGGAACTTTGACGTACGCAGCGACGATGCTTACAAAGGCGGAAACGGCACGAGCGACGGCGACGTTTTCCATCAGTTGGAGATTCAACAGGGCGTACTGACCACTAACTGGAACATCAACGACATGTGGGAGCGCCTCTACAACAGCATCTCACGCGTCAATGCAGCCATTGCCCTCCTTAATGAGTGCAGCGACGGCTTTGCCATGAAGCAACAACGACTGGCCGAGATGAAGTTCCTGCGCGCTTATGCCCATTTCCTGCTGAAGCGCCTTTACAAGCACATTCCTTTCGTAATGAACGAAAAAATGACCTATGACGAGTACAACGAACTCTCGAACACTACCTACACCAACGACGAGGGTTGGCAACTCATCATCGACGACCTGATGCAAGCCTACAACACGCTGCCCGAAACGCAGCAAGACAAGGGACGCCCAACAAAGGCTGCTGCAGCTGCTGCCTTGGCTAAGGTCTATCTGTATAAGGCCTATCGCCAGGATGACGAGAAGAGCAATCAGGTAACCTCTATCAATAAGGAAGACCTGCAGAAGGTCATTGAGTTTACCAACCCCTCACTCTATGGCAACTACGGACTTGAGGACGACCTGCACAACAACTTCCGTCCCGAAGAACAATACGAAAACGGAAAGGAAAGCCTGTGGGCCATCCAGTACTCACGCAACGACGGCAGCACCTATGGCAACCTGAACTGGAGCTACGGACTGATTCCCCCCAACATCCCTGGTGCCACTGACGGAGCCTGCGACTTCTACAAGCCCAGCCAGAATCTGGTGAATGCCTACCGCACGGGTAGCGACGGTCTGCCTTTGCTCGACAACTTCAACGAGCGCGACTATGACAAGACCACCGACAATGCCGACCCACGTCTGTTCCTGACCGTGGGCATGCCTGGCCTGCCTTATATGTTCAATCGCAACTACATGATGGAGGAATCGAGCATCTGGAGCCGTTCCAACGGATTGTATGGTTACTATGTAAGTCTGAAACAAAATGTCGACCCTGCCCTCATCGGCGAATACCTCATCAAGGGCAGCTACTGGGCAAGTTCCATGAACCGCATCGTGCTTCGCTATGCCGACGTACTGCTCATGCGTGCTGAAGCTCAGGCCCAATTGGGTGAGACGACACAAGCCATCGAACTGGTGAACCGTCTTCGCGCACGTGCTGCTGGTAGCACTCAGATGACTGCCAACTATCAGAACCTGTACGGGGTGAAGATGTATGTTGCCCAGTACCGTGGCAATTACACGAAGGAGGATGCTCTGAAGATTGTGAAGATGGAACGCCGACTGGAGAAAGGCATGGAGAGCGAACGATTCTTCGACCTGGTTCGTTGGGGCGAAGCCGCTCAAGTGCTCAACAAGTACTATGCCGAGGAAATTCCTCATTGCGCCATCTACAGCGGAGCCCACTTCACTGCCGACAAGGATGAGTACCTGCCCATCCCCTTTGCACAGATTTCGGCTTCCAATGGACACTACACTCAGAACATTGGCAATTGGTAAGATTAAAAATCACATTTAACATTTGATATCTTAATATGAAAACTATATATAGAACACTCCACGCACTCTGCGGCCTCTGCCTGCTGTGTGTGCTCTTTGCAGCCTGCAACGACGACAACGTGAGCGACCTGCAACTCAGCGGCGACTGCCTGATAGAGTCTATCGCCCTGGATGGCTACAAGGGAAACATCGACCTGGCCCGGCGCAGCATCGTCGTGCGCCTGCCTGAGACTTACGCGACCTCTGCCATGAAGGTCACCTCACTGAAGATTTCCGACGGTGCTGTCTGCAATGTTCGGGAAGGTGAGACGCTGAACATGGATGCCGCCAAGGTTCTGCACGTACAGAATGGCGACGTGTATCTCGACTGGACACTGAGCGTGCTGCATGACGAAGCCCGCATCACTCAGTTCGTCATCAACGACATCTACACGGGCACCATCGACCAGGAGGCCAAGACCATCACCGTATATGTTCCCGCTTCGGTGGGTGTCACCAACTTGGTTCCCACTATTACCTTCAGCGCCAATGCCAGCATTACACCGCAGTCGGGCGTGGCACAGGACTTCTCTCAACCCGTGACCTATACGGTGACGAACAATTCTGCTGAGAGCACCTACACAGTGACGGTGATTGCCATCGATAAGCCCCATGCCTTGTTCGTCGGTGCCGCTCAGGACATGAACGACCTCGATCCCGAAGCAAAGGCTGCCTGCCAGTGGATGCTCGGCAACGTGCCCAACTCACTCTATGCCTCATTTGCCGACATCGAGGGCAATGCCGTTGACCTCTCCGAATGTAAGGTCATCTGGTGGCACTACCACGTTGACGGTGGCGTTGACGGACACGACGTCTTCGTAGCCAAGGCCCCCGAGGCGCTGGCCGCCAAGAACCAGTTGCGTTCGTTCTACGAGGGTGGTGGCGCACTGTTCCTCACCCGTTACGCTACCAACTTGCCCTCGTTCATCGGTGCTACAGGCGACGACGAATGGACTACCCCCAACAACTGCTGGGGCCAGAACGAGGACGGTGCTGAACTTTGTGGCGGACCGTGGACGTTCCGCATCTTCGACGGACAGGCCGACCATGCCCTCTATCAAGGACTTGTGACTGGCGACAATGCCAATGAGGTGTATTGCACCGATGCCGGTTATCACATCACCAACTCAACGGCTCAGTATCACGTCGGCACCGACTGGGGCGACTATCCCGACTACAATGCTTGGACCAACCGCACCGGAGCCCGTGTTCTGGGTGTGGGTGGCGACGGTGCCATCGTGGCATGGGAGTATCCTGCCCACGACGGCAAGGGCGGCATCGTCTGCATCGGTTCGGGATGCTACGACTGGTATTCCTACACATTCGAGGCAGGCTACACGGAGAACTTCCACCGCAACATTGCCATCATGACTCAAAATGCATTCAACTACTTAATGAAATAATGATTATGAAAACCACTATGATATCCACTATCGCACTCATGCTGTCAGCCCTCGCGCTGACGGCATGCAGCGACGAGAATTATGGCGACAAGCCTAAAGACTGGGGTGCAACCACAACATTCTTCAATTCAACCGACGACGCCGGGTTCAACACTTACTACAATCCCGCCATCGGCCGCTGTGGCGACCCCATGCCCTTCTACGACCAGCGTGCCAGTGAGTTCAAGGTGCTATACCTCCAAGAGTACGACAACAACGGGCCCTGCTATCATCCCTTCTGGGGTGTTGCAACCAAGGACGGCGCCACATATCAGTCGATGGGCGAGGTACTGCCTACCGGTACTTCCACACAACAGCAGGACGGCGTGCTTGGCACGGGTTGCTGTGTCTATGACGAGAAGAACGGACTCTACTACATCTATTATACAGGTTACAATATTCTGTTACCCAACAGAGAGGTCGTAATGCGTGCCACTTCTCCTGACTTCAAGACTTGGACGAAAGACAACCTCTGGAGTCTAAAGGGAACGGACTATGGCTATTCTGCCAATGACTTCCGTGACCCACAGATATTCAAGGCTGAAGACGGACTCTGGCACATGGTCATCTCCTCAAACCTGAAGTTTGCCGAATTCAAGTCTGCCGACCTGAAGACGTGGGAACATGTGGGTTCCTTCAACATGGTTTGGGACCGCATGTGCGAATGCCCCGACATCTTCAAGATGGGCGATTGGTGGTATTTTGTTTACAGCGAAGGTTATCGTGCCCCTTGGAGCCGTAAGGTGAAGTATATGATGGCCCGCAGCTTCGACGGACTCAAGGCCTGCTTCGGCGACCCGGGTGCCAACTGGCCTCAGGATGGTCACGAAGGCGTATTGGATAGCCGTGCTTTCTATGCTGCCAAGACGGCCTCCAACGGAACCGACCGCTTCATCTGGGGTTGGTGTCCCTTCCGCACCGGCAGCACCATCCACGAGAAGAACATCAACGTAGGGGCTGCCAGCGAGCCCAACTGGTCGGGAGCACTTGTCTGCCACAAGATTATCCAGCACTCCGACGGAACCCTGACACTGGGCAAGGTACCTGCCATGGCCGCAAAATACAACAAAGAGCAGAGCGTCAAGGTCATGGCCAGCAACGGCTATGCCAATGGTGTGCTCACGGGCGACGATGCCTATGTGCTCTACAACCGCTTGGGCACCTGCAACCACATTTCACTGAACGTCACCACTTCCAACAATTGGGATAAGTTCGGCATCAGCCTGGTTCGCGGCACCGACTCCGACAAGTACTACACCATGGTGGTCAACCCCGAAGGCGAAGACTGGCGCAAGGTGAACTTCGAGCAGGAAGGCTCGGCTGGCAAGGGATTCGTTGAAGGCATCGACGGCTACAACTTCCGGCGCCCGGCAGACAACGTCTATCACATCGACATCTACACCGACAACTCAGTCGTAGTGATGTACATCAATGACGTTTGTGCCTACACGCAGCGCATCTACGGCATCCAGAAGAACTGCTGGAGCGTGAACAACTACGGCGGTTCGGTTACCGTCAGCGACGTCAAGGTGAGCCAGCAGTAACCCCATTTCGTATTTTCGTATCTCATAACCTTAATTCGATATGAAGAAACTTCTCATGACTATCGTCCTCACAGCACTCTCCACGGGGAGTGTCTGTGAGGCACAAACAGTCGTTCCTCAAGCCTGCGAGCAGAGCATAGTCGTCCCCAACGCCACGGGACGCTACCTCTGGCTCCCCATCGAGGAGAGCGCACCCGAGGGCAAGGTGCAGGTCATCACGTCCGGCATCTTGCAAGCTGAGCACAACGTACGCATGGCCCGCGAGAAGGTGGACTACTACGTTCCACTCGATTTGCAGCCTTTCCGTCAGCAGGGCGTACTGAAGGTGTGTGTCCAGAACGTGCCCACGGGCAGCATCTGCTTCTCACGGCTCAGTCAGAACGACGATACCCAGTTTGCCCTGAAGGACGAACCTTATCGCCCGCTCTATCACCATGCTCCCCTGCGCGGATGGATGAACGACCCCAACGGCATGTTCTACATGCCAGGCACAGACGGACAGGGCACATGGAATCTCTGCTACCAGTACAATCCCTATGGCTCCATGTGGGGCAACATGCACTGGGGCGCTTCCACGACGTCCGACCTGGTCCATTGGCAGTCGCAACCCATTGCCCTGGCTCCCGATGTATGGGGAACCATATTCAGTGGCTCGGCAGTGATTGACCATGAAGGAACTGCTGGGTTCGGAGAAGGCGCAGTGGTGGCCATATACACCACGAGCCGTCCCACGCCCTTTGGGGCCGACGTACAGGCTCAATGCATCGCCTATAGCACCGACGGCGGACGCTCGTTCACAAAATATGAGCACAACCCCGTCATAACGAGCGACAAACGTGACTTCCGTGACCCCAAAGTCTTTTGGAATGCCGACATCAAGCGATGGAATCTCATCCTGGCCGCAGGACAGGAGATGGAAATCTATTCGTCGCCTAACCTGCGCGAGTGGACCTTCGAGAGTCGTTTCGGCAGCGAGTATGGTGCTCATGGTGGTGTGTGGGAATGTCCCGACCTCATGCGCCTGCCCGTTCGTGGTACGGGCGAACAGAAGTGGATGCTCATCTGCAACATCAATCCTGGCGGCCCCTTCGGCGGTTCGGCCACACAGTACTTCGTCGGTCAGTTCGACGGACATCGGTTCATCTGTGAGAGTCAGCCCGAGGTTACGAAGTGGATGGACTACGGCAAGGACCATTATGCTACTGTGACCTTCGACAATGCTCCTCGAGGCAGGCGCGTGGCTATTGCCTGGATGTCGAACTGGCAGTATGCCAACGAGGTTCCTACCCGCCAGTTCCGCTCTGCCAACTCCATTGCCCGCGACCTCTTCCTGTTCCGCGACGGGACGGAAACCTTCTGCGGTGTAAATCCTGCCGAAGAGATGCTGGCCCTGCGTGGCAAACCCGCGAAGCAACTCACGGAGGCCTGCGAAGTGGTGGTCAGCCTGAAGGGAACGAGCGAAATCACACTGGCCAATGCCAAGGGTGAAGAGGTGGTGATGAAGTACGACGACAAGGCACGCACCTTCAGCATGGACCGCCGCAAGAGCGGTGAGACGGCGTTCAGCGAGGCTTTCCCCTGCGTGACCACTGCTCCTACGCACGGAAAGATGCGCGAACTGCGCATCTTCATCGACCGTTGCTCGGTTGAGGCCTTCGACGGCGAGGGACGCATGGCCATGACCAATCTGGTGTTCCCCACTGAACCCTACAAAACCATCCGCCTTACGGGTAAGGCCAAAGCTACGGTTTATCCCCTGAGCCTTTAACCAAGGCGAAGCCCCATTAACCTGTTAACCCATTAACCCATTAACCTGTTAACCATTTATGAACAACAAAACCAACCATTTGGCATTGCTCTCCGTAATGCTCTGCTTCTTTGCCATGGGGTTCGTTGACCTCGTTGGCATCGCATCGAACTATGTGAAGGAGGACCTGGGCCTCAGCGACTCGGTGGCCAACATCTTCCCCTCACTGGTTTTCTTCTGGTTCCTCATATTCTCTGTGCCCACAGGCATGCTCATGAACAAGATTGGCCGCAAGCGCACCGTACTGCTCTCGCTGCTGGTCACCCTGTTCTCCCTGTTCATCCCCATTCTGGGCAACTCGTTTGCCGTAATGCTGATTGCCTTCTCCCTGCTGGGCATCGGCAATGCATTGATGCAGACCTCACTCAACCCACTGGTAAGCACCGTACTCGAAGGGGGAAATCTGGCTTCGACGCTCACCTTCGGACAGTTCATCAAGGCCATTGCCTCGTTCCTGGCACCCTATTTGGCCATGTGGGGCGCCACGCAGGTGATTCCCGACCTGGGGCTCAACTGGCGCGTGCTCTTTGCCATCTACTTCGTCGTGGGCATTCTGGCCACCCTGTTGCTGGCATCGGTTCACATTGAGGAGAAACCCATCGAGGGTAAGCCTTCGACATTTGTTGAGTGCTTCAAGTTGCTGGGAACCCCCATCGTCCTGCTCTCGTTCCTCGGCATCATGTGCCACGTGGGCATCGACGTGGGCACCAACACCACAGCACCGAAAATCCTGATGGAGCGGCTGGGCATGACGCTCAATGAGGCTGCCTTCGCCACCTCGCTCTATTTCATCTTCCGCACCATTGGTTGCCTCACGGGATCCTTCTTCCTGCGCGTCATGAACAACCGCACGTTCTTCATCATCTCCGTACTGATGATGGCCCTGTCGATGTGCGGTCTGTTCTTCGGAACGGAGAAATGGGTGCTCTATGTAGCCATCGCCCTCGTGGGTTACGGCAACTCCAACATCTTCTCCATCTGCTTTGCCCAGGCACTCACATCCATGCCTCAAAAGCAGAACGAGGTGAGCGGCCTGATGATTATGGGCCTTTTCGGCGGTACCGTGTTCCCCTTGCTCATGGGCTTCATGAGCGATGCCATGGGACAGGCCGGTGCCGTATTGGTAATGGCCGTCGGTGTACTTTATCTGATTACTTACATCAAAAACGTTAAATAACCATGGAAGACAAGAGATTTGTAGTAGGACTGGGAGAGGTCCTGTGGGACGTACTCCCCGAAGGTAAGAAACTGGGCGGTGCTCCCGCCAACTTTGCCTACCACGCCGGCCAGTTCCTGGGTCAGGACAACACGATGGCCATCAGCGCACTGGGTGAGGACGCACTGGGCGACGAGACCATCGAAGCCCTGCGCGAGCACGGACTCAACGACCTGATGCCCCGCGTGCCCTACCCCACGGG
>DGUV01000035.1:0-1094 GCA_002395775.1 Prevotellaceae bacterium UBA4301 | reverse complement strand
GTTCGTTGGCACAGCGCAACGTGGTGAGTCGCGAAACCATCCAACGCTTCCTCGATGCCACGCCGGCTGACTGTCTGAAGATTTTCGACATCAACCTGCGCCAGCAGTTCTATACGAAGGAGATTATCCAGGAGAGCATCCGTCGCTGCAACGTGCTGAAGATCAACGACGAGGAACTGGTGCTCATCGGTCGCATGTTCGGCTATCCCGGTTTGGACATTGAGAACAAGTGCTGGCTCATCCTGGGCAAGTACAACCTCGACATGCTGGTGCTGACCTGCGGAACCAACGGTTCGTATGTGTTCACGCCGGGTCAGGTGTCGTTCCAAGAGACGCCGAAGGTGAGGGTTGCTGATACCGTAGGTGCCGGTGACTCGTTCACGGGTTCCTTCGTGGCAGCCATCCTCAATGGCAAGCCCGTCGCCGAGGCCCACAAACTGGCCGTCGAGGTCAGCGCTTTCGTCTGCACCCAGAACGGAGCCATGCCCACCTTGCCTGCCGAACTGTTGGCAAGAGGCTGAGCAAGCAACCCCAACTGCATTATACTATCATCGCCCCACGCATTACTATTGCATGGGGCGATGACTGTATATACCTTTAAGCCACGAAACTATACGTTCAGTGACCAGGAGAAACCGTCGGCGGTGTCCTTAACCTCGAAGCCGAGGTCGGTGAGGTCGTTGCGAATCTTGTCGCTCAGGGCCCAGTTCTTCTCGGCCTTGGCCTGACGACGTTGCTCGAGGAGCATATCGACGACGTGACCGAAGGCTTCCTCACGGGCTTTGTTGCTGGTACCGCTGTCGGCGGTCAGTCCCAGGATGTCGAAGGTGAAGGTACGGAACACCTCGGCCATAGCCTGTGCCACCTCGGTGGTAATCGAGGCCTTATGGTCGTTGACGGTGTTGATGACGCGGCAGGCATCGAAGAGGGCGGAGATGACCATGGGCGAGTTGAGGTCGTCGTTCATGGCATCGTAACACTTCGTGCGCAGTTCATCCACGTACTTCATCTCCACCTGCGGCTGCCCCTTTGTCTTCTGTCCGTCCTGCAGGCGCTGCAGCAGTTTCCATCCGTCCATCAGTCGGGCCAGTCCC
>DGUV01000063.1 GCA_002395775.1 Prevotellaceae bacterium UBA4301 | reverse complement strand
TTCCGCGCAGAGAACTCCAACACCCCGCGCCACCTGGCCGAGTTCTGGATGATTGAGCCCGAGATGGCCTTCTACGACAAGGAAGACCTGATGGACCTTGAGGAAGACTTCATCAAGTACTGCGTGCGCTGGGCCTTGGACAACTGTCGCGACGACCTGGAGTTCCTCAACAAGATGGTCGATAAGACCCTCCTCGAGCGCCTCGAAGGCGTGCTGAAGGAGTCGTTTGTCCGTCTGCCCTACACCGAGGGCATCGAGATTCTGCAGGAAGCCATCCGCAACGGTCACAAGTTCGAGTTTCCCTGCCAGTGGGGCGACGACCTTGCCTCCGAGCACGAGCGCTATCTGGTGGAGGAACACTTCAAGAAGCCCGTCATCATGACCGACTACCCGAAGGAAATCAAGGCCTTCTACATGAAGATGAACGACGACGGCCGCACCATGCAGGGCACCGACGTGCTCTTCCCCCAGATTGGTGAAATCATCGGCGGTTCTGTCCGTGAGGAAAGCTACGACAAGCTGATGGCCGAGATCAACCGTCGCGGCATGGGCACCGAGAAACTCGAGTGGTATCTCGACACCCGCCGCTGGGGTTCCTGCCCTCATGCGGGTTTCGGTCTGGGCTTTGAGCGCCTTATCCTCTTCGTCACAGGCATGCAGAACATCCGTGACGTCATTCCCTTCCCTCGCACTCCCAAGAACTGCGAGTTCTGACACCCAAGCCTGGAAAGACTATATATTGAAGTAATGTATGTTCCCCGCCGAAGAACGAATGTTCATTGGCGGGGAACAATCGTTCCAAGGCGGCGAACATTCGTTCTCTGTCAAGGATTTGCTTATGCTCCTGAGAGATGCCGCCTTTGCTCTTGCATGTGAGGGGCTTTGCTCCTATAAGGAATAAAATTTGACCTTCGGCTTTCTTTCGTCACGACTCAGTATAGCTTATGTAAGCATGCTCTACGTTCGCTGCTCCAAAATTTGTGTTTTCGCTCACTTAATCGTATCTTTAATCTTCGTTCCTCGATTGAAAATACTCCCGCTCGGAAAACATCACTTCCCATTTCATCGGCATATTTAGGATATCTCACACAGCTTTCACTTTTTTTCACTTTTAAGTCTCCAAAAAATTTGGAGGCTTTATATTTTGTTCCGAACTTTGCAACAAGAAAACAATGTAGTACGAATCTGTAACTAAATAAATGAGCAATAGAAAGGTAAAACTTCATTCTGCTCCCCTCGGGGTGCCACCATTCAGAACGGTTTTGAGGTAAAACTGGGCGCAGAACTTGAAATTAACGTAAATAATCCGTAAATTTGTTCGCGAACCAGAAATCACTAATCGATGAAAAGCACAAGTATCTTCCTTCTGCTGAGCCTGTTTTCATTCGTGGGAATGGGGCAAGAACCTGCGGATTCAGGCTTGACGCGCCTGGCCGAACGGGTTCGGCTCTTTGGGGAGCGCATACCGCAGGAGAAGGTGTTCGTGCAGATGGACAATACTTGCACAATGGGTTCTTGGTTGAGCGCAAACTGATGGGGATTTGCTTCTCGGGGAAGCTTAGGTATTCCTGTTTTCCACCTTGTAAGGGGTGGAAAAGTTATGGAAAATATGGTAATAAGTTATTGTTTACCAGCAAATAAGAGGATGGAAAAAGATTTCCACCCCTTTCCCTTGCGGTGATTGTCGAAATGCCGTAACTTTGCAGCATAGAATATGTAGAGAGAAAGCCAACCATGAAAAGAAATGCAGTTTCCAATTTTCTCATCCTCCTTATCGCAGCTGTTTCAGTCGGCACGTTGTGGACGGCTTGCGACAATCGTTCTTCTCGCCTGACAGAAATGGCTGAGGCCGTGGCTCTCTCAGATCCAGGCAGAGCTGCCACCCTGCTGGCTCGGGCTGACACTGCTTCCTTCGATGAAGAGACCCGCGCCCTTATGGCACTGACGCAGGCTCTGATTCGGGGAGAGCATCACCTGCGCGATTTCAGCGACACGGCTGTTTGCCTTCAGGTCACTGACAAGTCGTGGGAGTTTCATCGCCCTGTCACGAATATGATTAACTGCAATCGCGGTCCAATATTAGGAAATGTTTTCCAACTACATGACGGCAGCCTCTCTCGGGCCTATGATTATTATAATAAGAAAAGCCTTGGCGGGACATCGGAGAACAGGGAGGCAGTGCGTCTTTTCGGACGAACTTGCTATGCCCTTAGTAGTCAGTACAACGATACCGACTCTTTGTTGCAGTTCGACCAGTTGATTCATCTTGCCATCCATGCTGCTGAAGCCTCGGAGGACTGGGGAATTGCCTATCGTGCCTATCATCGCTGGGCAAAGCATGTCATTGGTTCAAACCATCACGGGAATAGTAAATATAGCGAAGGGTTTTGGGCGATTTCTCAAGCCATACATAGTTTCGACCATTGTCGCGACAATCCCCAACATCTGTTGACACTTCTCAACGACTACGGGTTTTATTACTTGAGGATTGGCCAGTTTATGTGCATCGACCCTCAATGCTTCAGCACTATACTGCACGCTGCTTCGTTGCTGCATGCGCAGCAAGAGAGGCCTCCCTACGATGTCGTTTTCCAACTTATCGACAGTGTGGAGAAGGCTCCGACCCTTGGTTTCTTTTGGCAGGCAGAGCCTTCTTCAGCCCTGATTCCGCTGGGGTCATCAACCTGCATTGCCAATTTTGAAGATTTCCAGCAGAGGAAAGCAAGGGCAGAGGAGCAAGAGACTTCCGCACACACTGACTTCCTTAAGACACTTTTCTCCAAGTACATGACAGATGCAGCCCGCACATTCGAAGTCGAAAGTCGTAATTATCTGGCTCCAGGCTATGTCCGCAAAGCCACGATGCTACAGTCGCGTCTGCTGACGACCATCATTGCCTTGTTGTCGTTAGTCGTAGCAGTAGTGTTGCTGCTCTTTTGGATTTGGAGGTTCAAAATGCAGCAACGCCATAAGATGGAGCGTGCAGAACACCTGCGGGAAGCCGAACTGCTGACCGAACGACTGCAACAGAAGGACACGATGATTACCATGTTACGCGGACACATCATGGACAAGAGTGAACTGCTGGAGAAACTGCAGAAAATCAAGGATGGCAATCGTCGGAACGTCATCGATGCCCGTAACTGGCGCGAGATAGAGGCCACGTTAGATGCCGTGGATAACGGCTTCGTCAGTCGCTTGCGTGAGAGATATCCGCAGTTCTCGGAAGAAAACATCCGACTTTGCATGCTCACTCGCCTAAAGCTTTCGAACCATGCACTATCGAATATCTATTTCATTTCGGTCTCAGCCATTCAGCACCGCAAACAGAAGTTGAAGAAGGAGGGCTTTGGCGTTACCGACCCCAACCTTTCGTTGGAACAAATAGTGATGGCACTATAAACGTCACACAATATGCATCGGCTTTACTTCCTTATGCTCTGCTTCAGTCTCGTAGCGACATCTTCCCTGAAGGCTGAAATCATACGCGGTCGCGTCGTTGATGCAGAGACGCGGGAGGCGTTGCAGGGTGTTGACTTACTTTGCACTGGAGCTTACAGCCGCAACGGCACAAATATTAATTACAGCAGTCATCTGCCTACCGATTCGCTAGGTCGCTTCCTGTTCTACTCCAACACCTCCGGCAAGATTACGGCAAAGCTGATTGGCTACTACCCGAAGGAGGTGAACTATATCGCCGTATCGGACCGCGACCGCGACACGGTGGACTTGGGTGACGTCCGGCTCAAGTTGTCGGAGGTGTTGATGAAGGCGCTGGAGGTGAAAGGACGGATGCGACGCTTCACCATGAGTGGCGACACCATTGTGTTCCATCCCGAGGCATTCCATCTGGAGAAAGGGGCGCGACTGGAGGAACTTATTGCACAACTGCCTGGTGTGGAGATGGGCGGGAACGGCCTTACTTTTAATGGCAAGCCCATCCGCGTGGTCATGAACGGAGAGAGACTCCCAGGAGGTGCGGACTTCTACAATAATTTGCCTGCCGAGGCGGTGGAGACCATCAAGGCGTATAACAAGGCTTCGGAGTTTAGCGAACGAACGGGCCGGGACGATGGAAGTGAGGATATGGTGCTCGACCTGAAGATTAAGAAGAGTTTCCTCGACAAATTCTATGGCGATGTGTATGGTGCTTACCAGACTCCCAAACACTATGATGCCGACGTAAAAGTGAGCAGGCTCTCGGAGAACAATCCCCTGATGATAACTGCAGCAGTCAACGACCTGAACAAGCAGAATCGTCGAACGATGAGAATGTCTTCATCAAATTTCTCAAAGGATTTCGGACGGGAACAATATGGAGCAGCGGGCTATCAACACAACTGGAACCGAAAGGAGGCAGGACAGACACTGAGACGTAACTGGTCGGTAAGTGGTGGAGTGGCACACGACGACCGCTGGAGTCGCAATCGTAGGGATACGGAGAACTTCTTTCCCGGCGAGGACTACAATTATACAACCACCTCCAGTTATCTGCGTAACCATGCGATTAATCCCAATGCAGAAGTCACGTTCCAGAATGCCTTCAATGTCAAGAACACGATTCGCTTCAATGCCACATTCGACCACAAACGCCTCCGTAGCCGAAGTGACAACCGTTCGGCACAATTCGACAACGACCCTTACGAGTCGTGGCAACAACCCCTCGTGACAGCCTTCGATTCGCTCTCGCTACCTGGTATGCTGTTGCGTAATCGCACGAAATCAGCTTCCGAAGGACACTCCTCGGCCGTCGGAGCCAATGCCACTTGGACGCACTACATCAAGAAGGGTTCACTGAGTTTGACGGGTGCCGTGAACTATAGCGAGAGCCTTCGGGACAGGCAGACCGAAAGACTTATCGAACATTTTGTCGGAGACGGGGTTACATCGACACTGCAACAATCGACACACACTCCCACAAAGCGCATGTTGGTAAGACTGACGGCGAGTGCCAGCAAGTGGGTGCATGAGAATGTGTTGCTCAATGTCAACTATCGTTTCCATGACACACATCGGCATGACACCGAGGACTTCTTCGAAAACAGCATGCGAAACGAGTCCAACAGCTATGACGACCGTTACACAAGCGACAGGCACACCATGGAAGTCGGTTCTACCATCAACCTCAACACTGTCCAACTATTACCAAAGTTGTCATGGGAAGCCGTCCGCGAGCATGAGGATTACACTCGTGGCAACCTCGACACCACGGCCACCCGCCACGCCATGTTCCTGCGACCTGAATTGAAGGCAAAATGGAAAATCACAAAGATGTCGTCGCTGGAATTGAACTATGGCCTACGCACTTCACAACCGAATCTTATCGAAACCCTCCACTATCGTGACGACAGCGACCCACTATATATCCGCGAAGGCAATCCCAATCTGCGCAACATGCACACCAACACTCTCGCGCTCAGTTACAACGCTACGAACAGCAAGCGGCAACGTATGCTGAACATCGGACTGAACTTCCAGAACAGCGACCGCGCCGTGCAATTTGTGCAGACTTACAATCCGCTGACAAGCGTTTATGTCACACATCCCGAGATAGTGCGGGGTGGCAGACAGGCAAGCGTCAGCATGGGACTTGACCAAGGTTTGGGCAACGAGTTCCGCCTGAAAAGCAACCTGACCATTCCGTATGGACAAGTGTTCGGTTACCTCACACGCACAAGTGAGACGGAGACTCTGCAACTCAATCGCCGGCGCAGTTTTTCGCCCTCCGAGAACCTTACGCTGAGCTACGACCACCAATGGCTGAAATGCTCCATATTCACCATTATCACCATGAACCAGTTGCGCTTCTCCAAATCGCCACAACAGAACACAACGCTATGGAACGAGCGCGTGGGAGCCAACATCACACTGGAATGGAAAACCCTGACCATTGCCTCGAGCCTCACGGAATACATCCGACATGGCTACCTCATCAGTAGTATGAACGATAATTATCTGATATGGAATGCCTCCATTACGTGGAAATTCCTGAATAACAAGGCTCGCTTGAAACTGGAGGCGAACGACATCCTGAACCAGATTGACACCTTCTATGCCCAGCAGACGGCCTACCAGAACATCTATTCTTGGCATGAGCAGATGCATCACTTTCTCAATATCTCCTTCACTTATCACTTTGATGCTAAGCGAAAGGAATGAAGGCACCCGGAAATTTGGAGCATAAATTCATTTTTCTTAAATTTGCCGAAGAATATCGTAAATAGGCAATATTGAACCATGAAACGCATCAGTTTTTTCCTTTTGCTTCTTATTCTCACAGTTTTCGTGAGAGCGCAGGAAAGTACTTACTGTGCCAAGGTAATGGATGCCGATACAGGGGAACCGCTCCCCTGCGTCGGCGTTCGCGTTTCAAACGAAAATACTACGCTGACGAACTTCGACGGAGAGTTCTGCATTTCTACCCTGCCGACAGATAGTGTGCGCCTGACTTTCATCGGGTATGAAACGGTGCGCTTTCGTGCCGACCAGATGCCGAAGCAGATAGAGATGCACACCACGGAAAGACGACTCGCAGAGGTCACCGTACAGGGGAAGGAATTGTTGCTGACACAAATCTCAAAGAAAGCGGCAAAGGTTTATGGTGATAGCAAGAAGGAGCGTGCTCAGTTCTTCTTTCGCCAAACCATGATTCTGTCGCAGAAACAGGACATCGTGGAGGCCTTCATTGATGCGCGTTCAGCTGTGAACCTTCGCAACATACGATTCATTTCCGGTCGTCACGGGGCACGGTCACAAGAACTATGGGAGACGTCGAACATCGGAAACATGAACCTGCACCATGTGCTGGAACTGGCTCCCATGATTATGAAGAATGTGTTCTGGAGCGACCTGACGACACCGTTGTCAGCGCATAGGAGCATCAAGGAATATCAGAAGACCTATTCCATCAGGGTAGAGGAAATGAACAGTGACGGGAGGGATATCTATAAGATAGACCTTTCACCCGCAGAAGGAGTTCCTGCCTCTACGAGAATACTGACAGGTACGCTTTACGTCGACAAGTCCGACCTGAGTCTGCTTGCCTTCGACGGACAGGCGGAGAACATGCAGTTATCTTTCATAAAGTCTAACGAGTTTAGAAGTAGCATCAACATACCGCTCACGCTGAATGTCCACATCGACTACAGCCACGAGAACGGCTTCCCCGAGGTGGCTAACCTGACCATGCGCACAGACTGTCAGGACTTCCATACGCGCGCCATGATGTTTAGCATGGGGAAGTCTGGGACGCACAGGCCCAAAGGGCGTCTGATGCACGACGATGACAATATGCTCTCCACCATAGACCGGGCCGGTTATGACAGCACCTTCTGGGCAGACAACGAAGTCATCAAGCGCACGGAGGAGGAACAACGTATAGCCGAAGGAATCGCCAACGAGGATAGGGCACGGAAGGACTCCATACAATCTCTGCGTGACAACCTCCCTCCATTGGAAAAATTTGCCGAACGGGCAAGGCTCTTTGGGGAACGCATACCGCAGGAGAAGGTATTCGTGCAGATGGACAATACTTGCTACTTCCTGGGTGACACCATTTGGTTCTCAGCATTCACGCGACGGACGAACAGCGGACGGCCGAGCAGGATCAGCCGTGTGCTGTATGCCGAACTGTGGAACCACGACGGTTTCCTTGTAGAACGTAAGTTAGTGGAGATGCGCGACGGGCGGGGCAGCGGTTTCTTTGCCCTGCCCGACACACTGTATTCAGGATACTTCGAACTGCGGGCCTACACGCGCTGGCAGCTCAACTGGGGGCAGACGGAGCACCCGCACACCAAGAACTCGGAACTCTGGTTCTACAACAAGGCCATGGCAAAGGACTTCTTCCGCGACTACGAGAAACTGTACTCTCGCGTGTTTCCGGTCTATGACAAACCCAAGCAGGAAGGGGAATATAACCGCGACATGACGCTTCGCCCCTTGCGGCGATATTTCAAGAGCGACCCTGAACCACCGAAGTTGCTGCTATCCCTTTTCCCTGAAGGCGGCAACCTGGTGGCCGGTATGCCCTGCCGCGTGGCCTTTGAGGCGGCGCTGGAGGATGGGGAGTATAAGGAAGGGAGCCTCACCCTAACCCTCTCCCCAGGAGAGGGACTTGTCGTTGCCAAGACGGAGAACCGAGGACGGGGGACGTTCACCTTCACACCGGAGGATGGGAAATCGTATGAGGTGGTGTTTACCTCATCGGACGGAAAGACGGCCCGTCAGAAGATAAAGGACATTGAGAAAGAGGGCGTGAGTCTGCAGGTCAGCCAGCAAGGCGACCAATGGGTGTTCGATATCCACACGAACCTCAACCGCCCACTGGGCATGACGATTATGCACGAAGGAGTAACATCCCGCTTCGCTCAAATTAAAAATGAAAAATTAAAGATTAAAAATGAGGAGTTAAAAGGAGGAATCAATCAGGTTACTATCTTCGATGAGGAGGGTCGTGTGTGGGCCGACCGCCTGTTCTTCGTCACCAAGCCGGAACTGACGCAGCCGACCATCAGCATATCAGGACTGAAAGACGAATACCAGCCCTACGAGTTCATTACGCTCGATGTCAAATGTCAAAAGGAAAATGTAAATACTCCCCTCCTTAACAGGGAGGGGCCGGGGGTGAGTCTTGCCGTCCGCGACGCCGTGCGTCAGGACAATACGTTCGACTCTGGCAACATCATGACGGAGATGCTCTTGGCTTCAGAGATAAAAGGTTTCGTCCCCCAGCCCGAATGGTTCTTCGAACGGGACGACGAGGAGCACCGCCGCGGGCTCGACCTGCTGATGATGACACAGGGATGGAGGCGGTTTGCATGGAGAGAAATGGCACTGCCCGGAGCATGGGAAATCACTCATCCTGCCGAACAAAGTCAAATGGTGACAGGTACGGTGAACAAGTATGACATCTCCATCCCATACGAAATGATAGAGCCAAACACCTACATCGAGCGGCTAAACATGATGGAATTCCCCAGTGGAATAACTCGCAGCCCTGAGGCTAATTTCCAATTCATCAGGGACAAATTCATTAATCAAGGAAGCTTGAAGAGGGAGGTTCGTGTGCATGCTGAAATCATCAAACCCGATGCTCCGAAAAATAGTCAGAGCGCAATGATATTCGATCAAACAACGGAGCAGGGGACATTCAAACTCAATCTTCCCAACTTTTATGGAGATTGTGTGCTTTTCGTTACGGCCAAGGATACCACTTTGTGGGATAAAAAATTACGAAAGCTGTGGCTTAAGAAGTTCCGCAATCGCAGCTGGATACAGATGGAGGATGACGATTACGAACGCGTGCGTGAAGATGCAGAATTTTATGTTCAGTTGCAATTCCCGCATCCCCGTTGGGTGAAACCCTATACTTACTACCAAAACAATATTGCCCTCCCCCGAGACACGAACAATGTCTATCGGCTGGCAACGGACAAGACACACCTGTTAAACGAGGTTACTATCCGTAGCCGGCGCAATGGATTGCGGCGTATCGATCTCTCAAAACCCGTCTATGTGGTTGACGCCTATGAGGCAGGGAATTTAGCCATGGATGCAGGATTGCTAACTGACCTATATGCCCTAAAAGAACCGCCCGGTTTTGATCAACTTGAAACTCTAAGTGCAAGCCTCAGTTCCAAGGGCTATGGCAACACGGGAGAAATAGCTCTCAGCGTCATAAGCAACTATATTGGTGACATGAACATGGAACGCAGGTATGGGACAACCATTTATTGGGACAGCACTATGGTGGCAGGCTATGGGGTAACGAGCCTTCCTTTCTTCGATTTCTCGGAGCAACGCCGATACAGCCGTCTGGAATACATCGACAAGATGTATCTTTATACTGATTATTCACCCCGTGAAGAAGGTAATGAAAGATATAGTCAGGACAATCAACCCAGTGTGGCAGTAAGACTGACACATTATCCCAATTGGGAGCGCCGCGTCACCTATCGCGACCGCCGTTACATCCTTCATGGCTTTGCCTATCAGGAGGACTTCTACCATCCCGACTACAAGCACAACCCGCCCAAGGAAGGACAGAAGGACTATCGCCGCACGCTCTACTGGAATCCCGACCTGAAGCTCGACAAGAACGGCGAGGTCCATGTCACCCTCTTCAATAACAGTCAAAAGACTCGAATCAAAGTCGAGGCCAACGGCTTGACCAGCGAGGGCAGGTTCCTATATAATAAATAGGAGCGCATCAGGACGGAGATGCATTGGGCGGGTCGAAACGCAGACTGGCGTGCGTGAGCCGGTGGAGCAGGAGGATGGCGATGGCCTCGATGAGGTAGCTGTACCAGAGCAGTGAGGGCGCCTTGTGGGCCACAATCCAGAGCACCGGGATGACCGTGAGCGACAGGGCCAGGGAGATGAAAAGGGCCATGTGGTGCTGACGGAGCAGTTTATACACAATCATGAGTACATAGATGTAGCAGAAGGGTACGAAGCTGAGGGCGAAGATGCGCAGGGCATGGCTGCAACCAGCAAGGCTGCCATCACCACTATGCCGACCCGGCTAATTTTTCTCATAAACTATTAGTCTTAGTCTGAGATACATGTGAGCACTCTCGCTTGCAAAGTTATGAAATTTTCCGCATGATTGTAACAAAAGGACGAATATTTTTAAACCGAGCGTTCTTTTTCGTGTCAGTATGGACATGAGACGCATTTTTATATCCTTTTTCCTCCTCGTTGCCACTACCCAGTTGTCAATCCTCAGTTCGCTCCGTGCCCAAACGGTGCAGCAGGCCGAACCGCGGCTCAACATCCGCGGCATGGTGTATGAGAACCAGAGCCTCGACCCCCTCGAAGGGGCACAGGTGCGCCTGCTCAAGCCCGACAGCACCCAGGTGACCGGCGTGGTGGTGCAGAAGAACGGACTCTTTGTCCTGCCCAACATCCCTGCGGGCAACTACATTCTCCACGTCTCCTTCATCGGTTTCAAGGACCAGCGCTTCTCCGTCGCCCTGCCCAAGCGTTCGGGCAACTTCCGTGTCAAGGACATCCTGATGCGTGAGGACGCCAAGGTCATGGCCGAGGCCGTTGTGGAGGGCAAGCTGGCCGAGATGGTGGTGGTGGACGACACCATCATGTACAACGCCGATGCCTTCAAGCTGCAAGAGGGTGCCCTGGTGGAGGAACTCATCAAGAAGCTCCCCGGCATCGTGGTCAACGACGACGGTTCCTACACCTGGAACGGCAAGACGGTGCAGCAGTTTCTGGTGGACGGCAAGGAGTTTTTTGGAAATAACCGCGACCTCATCCTCAAGAACCTTCCGGCCGACATCGTGGACAAGGTGAAGGCCTATGACCGCCAGAGCGACTATGCGCGCATCACCGGCGTTGACGACGGTCAGGAGCGCACCGTGCTGGACCTCACCATCAAGAAGAACCGCAAGCGCGGATGGTTTGGCAACATCGACGGGGCCTACGGTACCCACGACCGCTACAGCGGCCGCCTCATGGTCAACCGCTTCGTGGGCGACCAGAAGTTCTCCATCATCGGCAATGCCAACAACACCCAAGGCAACGGACTCACCGACCAACAGTCGGGCGGTGCCACCATGAACCTCCAGATTAAGGGCGACCAGCAGGGTGTCCGCAGCCGCCGCGACCCCCTGCTCGAGCTCAACGGCTCGGTCAACGGCAACTTCTCGCAGGGCGGCAACCAGACGTGGCAAAACTCCCAGAACTTCGAGAACCCCAACGCGGCCTACAGCAACTCGTGGAACAAGAATTCCAATCGCAACCGCAACGTCTCCTTCAACTACCGCCTCGAGTGGCGCCCCGACTCCATGACCAACATCCTCCTGCGCCCCAACGTCTCGTGGAGCAGTTCGGGTAGCCATTCGGCCAGCGAGAGTGCCGCCTTCCTCGACGACCCCTACCAGCTCTCCGACAATCCCCTCCGCGACTACGCCCAGCTGGCCCCCATCATAGGCGTCAACCATCGGCTTAACCGCAATCGCTCCGAGTCCGACAACTTCAACCTCAGCGGCTCTGTGCAGGTCAACCGCCGCCTCTCGAAGCCCGGGCGCAACGTCACCCTCAACCTCGACGCCGGCTACGGCCATTCCACCAGCGAGAGCCAGTCGTTCAGCCACGTCGATTACTATCAGATTCTGGCCCAGACGGGCGACGATTCCATCTATCACAAGATACAGTACAACGACGCCCCCTCGAAGAATCGCAACATCTCCACCCAGCTCTCCTACACCGAACCCATCGGGCGACAGATGTATCTGCAGATGTCCTACCAGTACAACCGCCGCTTCACCGACCGCGACCGCACGGTGGCCAGCGTCTTCGACTGGATGCGCGACGAAGATGGCAACATCTACAACCCCTATGCCTTCTTCGACATCAATGCCGAAAACTATCGGCTCTGGGAACACATTGCCGCACCCGACATCGACCAGTGTAACTACACCACCAACACCTACCAGAACCACAACCTGCGACTGCAACTGCGACTCAACCGCACCCTCTATAGGCTGACCATAGGCGCCAACCTCCAGCCTCAGGTCAACGAGGTCGATTACACCAAGGGCCAGCGCCACTACGACGTGCGTCGCGCCGTCTTCAACGCCTCGCCCAACATCAATTTCCGCTACATGTTCTCGCGTCAGGAGCAACTGGAGTTCCGCTACAACGGCAACACCGGCCAACCCTCCATCACCGACCTCATCCCCGACACCCTCTCCAATGCCGACCCCCTGAACATACGCCTTGGCAACCCCGAGCTGAAGCCCTCGTTCACCCACAACATGTCGGGCTCCTACCGCCGTTCGGTCACCGACAAGCAGCGCACCTCGGCCCTCAACCTCTCGTTCCGCACCACGCAGAACAGCACCGCCAACCGCACCGAGTACGACGCCGTCAGTGGCGGACGCATCTCCAAGCCCGTCAACATCAACGGCAACTGGAACGGGTCGGCCTCCTTCAACTTCAACACGGCCCTGGGCCCCGAAAAGTACTGGCGCTTCAACATGAACACCAACACGTCCATGACCAACGCCGTCTCCTACGTCTATCAGCGTGAGACGCAGCTCACCCTGAAGAACCGCACGCGCGGCGTCAATGCCTCGCAGAGCGCACGCATCTCCTACCGCCGCGACTGGGAGACCAACTACAACCTCGACGCAGGCATCAGCGGACGCTTCGGCTACAACCACTCCCGCTCCACCAATGCCTCGGCCTCGAACCTCGACACCTACAACTTCTCTTACGGTGCTTCCTTCACCCTGCAGTTCCCCTGGGGCATGTCCCTCTCCTCCGACATCAGCGAGCAGAGCCGCCGAGGCTATGCTGACCATGCCATGAACACCAACCAGCTCATCTGGAACGCCTCGCTCAGCCAGCGTCTGCTGAAGCAGCGTAACCTCACCCTGAGCGTGCGCGCACTGGACATCCTGCAGCAGCGCGACAACATCAGCCGCGCCATCTCCACCATCTCGCGCACCGACTCGCGCAACGAGTCCGTCAACTCCTACGTCCTCTTCTCCGTCAACTGGCGCTTTGGCCGCTTCGGTGGTCGCCAGATGCGTCAGCAGCGCATGGAGCGTCCCGAGGGCATGGGTGACGGCCCGCGTCCCGAAGGCCGGGGCGAGGGAGGTCGCGGTCAGCGCGGTGGTGGCGACGGTCCGCGTGGCGGAGGCCCAGGCGGAGGCTTCGGTGGCGGTGGACGCTTCTGATGCCGGCCTGTTCCTTAAGGGTATTAATGATTCCTAAAGTTCCACTTCGAATTGTCGGACGAGAAGTCGTAAGGGGCAAGGGTGGGCGTACTGTCTCCTGCCGAATAAAGCACATAGCGCGTGTTCAGTCCCTCTTGTCCGGGGATGGTCTTGGGCATGATGCGGAAGGTGCCATCAATAAGTTGTTCGATGCGCCACAATTGTTCGTCTGCACCCGTGAAGGTGGGCACCGTGGTGACCTCAAGTGCTGACGTGGCAGCAAGTGCGCGGTCGGTGCCCTCGATGGTAATCTTGAAGTAAGGGCCACCAAGGTAACCGCCAGCCTCAGGGACGGGGGCAATGGTCCAACGCTGATGGGGACGGAACATGTAGTCGCCAATGCGGGCAGGGATATCGCCTTGGGGCCATGTGCCGATGACGTCCTGCAAGGTTTGGTTAGGCACGGGGGTGACAGGTTGCTGCATTTGTTCGCGGTTGAACCAGCTTTGACGCTCTTGGGTCATGCGAACGAAATCGACGGCAAGTTCAAGTGCATAGCCACGGCGCTCCGATTCTATCTCAAACGTGCCTCCACGGAATCGGTCGCCAGCCACAGGCCAACCCTTGCGCCACAGCAGGGGACGCAGGCCGAGCACACTGCGTCCGCCTTGGTCGAAGTCGGCTTCATAGTGGCACGACATCACCTCAACACCTTCGTCAATAATCGTTCGGCCAAAGTGACCCGGACCACAAACGCGGTCGCCAGCAGCTATGACCATCTTGCCACCGCCTTGCAGCATCTCGCGTCCGACATTATCGACATAGGGGCCCGTGACACTGCGTGCACGACCTACCACAATATTATAAGTGGAGTTCACGCCATCGCAGCAGGTGCCGTGAGTGCCCAGCAGATAGTACCAGCCGTCGCGATAGATAAGGTCGCTGGCCTCGCAGTCGATGGCTATGTCTTGTTCCTTATTGCCCTTGACGCGCTCGCCTGTCGCGGGGTCAAGTTCGATGAGGCGAATGGTGCCGAAGTAGGTGCCATAGCTTACCCAAAGGCGTCCCGTGGTGGGGTCGAGCAAGAGACCCGGGTCGATGGCATCGTTGTCCTCCATACCATCAGAAGAACATACCTCGATGGCTTCGGTAAACTTGAAGTCGGGTGACTTGGGATCGAGTGTCTTGTTCCACATCGTGAGTATGCGACCATTGTGGCCACCACCCAGTCCGCCTCCGGTTGCTCCGTAGATGACAAGGTAGCGGTCGCCAATCTTCAGTACATCAGGTGCAGCTCCGCCACCTGGGCGTTCAGCTCCACTATGCCAGCTCCAGCCGTCCTCAGAGATAAGGTCTCCACCTCCTGTGCCGAAGGTGTAGTACTTGCCGTCGCACTGGGCCAGGGTCGAGGGGTCGTGGATGTAGGGCTGTCCGACTTGAGCCTCCACGCGGCTGCTGAAGGAAAGTAGAATGAACGAAAGAATCGTGGCCGAGACGTGTATGGTTTTCATGATGATGGCGTTTATTTGTTGAGATTGATGGTATAGTTTGTAACGGGCTGACCTTTCTCGTCGAGGAAACGGACGCAGAAGTCGCTCATGCCAGGACCGTTGATGACGGCTCCGCGCAGGACGTTGCGCCCCTTCTTTAGGGTGAGTCGGGGCGACATGGCATCGTCGCGCACCATGCGGCGGTCTCCCGAAAGCAGGAGGACTTCCTCGCCATTGAGCCACCACATGGAGGCTGAGTTGGAACCGACGGACAGACGAACATTGGGAATGTCCTCAGGGCAGTCGATGACGGTGACGGCCCAGAAGAGCACACCATAGAGGGCCTTGTCGAGCATGTCAGCAAAGCGGAAGAGTTTGACATTGTAGTTCTTGCTATCGACGGCGTGCCACTTGAGCGCCTGCTTGCCTGCCTTCACTTTCTGCCCGTCCTTGGGCACGATGGTGAACTGGTCCTTGAAGTAAGTCTGATGGAAATGTTCGCGCAGGTAAGTGTCCGTGAAGACCGTGTTGGAACGATTCGGCTTGTCGATGGGCTCGAGCAGCATCCATCGGCGTATGAAACCGTCCTCATCGGGCTTTGCTGTCGGTGTGGTGACGGACGTGAAGTATTCCGGACGGTTCTTGAACTGCACCCAGTCGATGCCGGCAGCCTCGCCCTCACAGGTGATGAAGAGGTCGGTTACGCCTTTGGGCACATACTCAAGCGGTGCGGTCAGGGTGAGCCATTGGCCTATCAGATTACGACGGAAAGGACCGTTCTCGCCAGCGACCGTGAGGGGCACCTTGGCCAAAACCTTTCCTGTGGGCTTACCCTCGCGAATGCAAAAAGAGGTGTTGGTGTTGGCTTTGGCGCGAACGACGAGATAGGCATTGGAGGTAGCACTGAAATCCACACCGTCGTATCTCACCCAACTGCCTTTGGCCGGAAGGTTGACGAACCAGCCACGGAAGCAATTGGCCGTATCCAGATATTCGGCAGTGACGCCATTACCTGCCTCGCTGTAACGGTCTATCTGAATCTGCTCGGAAGCCTGATTGATTCCTACGCCGCGCAGGGTGGGGAACACCTCCTGAATGGTGCCGTCGGCATTGAACTGCACCTTCTCGATGCAGGCCGAACGACGCTTGTCCATTGATGGGGAATAGTAGTTGCGATGATAGAACAGCAACCACTCGCCTTTGTATTCCACAATGCTGTGGTGGTTGGTCCAGCAACCGTTGCTATGCTCAGCCATGATGATGCCCTTGAAGTCCCAAGGACCAAGAGGATTGTCCGACATAGCATAGGCCAGCGTCTCCGTACCATTTTCCTTACGCACCCAGGGGAAGGTGAGGTAGTAATGGCCTTCACGCTTGAAGGCGTATGGACCTTCCTTGAAGCCCTCGGGCAAACCTTCCATAGTCTTACCGGCAACGCGGATGGGACCATTGGGGACGTTGGCGTTATTGGCATTAGGATTATTAGGCCTTCGCATCTGCATCTCAGTGAAGTCTTCGTCCATGATTTCCTTCATGTTGTCCTTCAGTCTTGCGCCGCGAATGCCCATGCCCGACCAGTAGATGTAGGCTTGTCCGTCGTCGTCGATAAGCACGCAGGGGTCGATGCCCGATACGCCCTTGATGGGTTCGGGTTCACACGTGAATGGCCCTTCGGGCTGTTTGGCAGTGGCCACGCCGACGGCAAAGCCTCGTCCGCTCTTTGGAGCATTGGGGAAGTAGAAGTAGTAGGTCCCATGCTTGTAAACGCAGTCGGGAGCCCACATGGAGTAGCCCGCGGGATTGCCCCAGGGCACTGTCTCCTGCGAGATGATGACGCCGTGGTCGGTCCAGTCGGTGAGGTTGTCGGAGGAGAAGACATGATAGTCGGCCATGCAGAACCAATCCTGACGTTGCCCTTCCGGGGCATGGATGTCATGGGAGGGGTAGAGATAGACCTTCCCGTTGAAGACTCTTGCCGTAGGGTCGGCTGTAAACTGATTGCGGATGATGGGGTTCTGTGCTGCCGCAGGCAACAGCCACGTGAGCAGTAATGCCGTTAGTAGGTTTTTCATAGGATTGAAATGTGAAACACACGGCAAAGATACTTAATAAAATTCATAATTCGCAATGTCATGGTAATCTTTTATCGTTTCCATCGGAGACTATGTCGCAAAGGGTTCCCAATCATCGTAAATTTACTTACCAATCATCAGCTCATCATTGGTAAGTAAATCGTCGAACATTGGTAAGTGATTTTTCGAACATTGGTAAGTGATTTTCCGATGATTGGCCGCTGATTCTGTGATGATTGGCCAATGATTATAAATTTACCCCCCTCATTATGCTCCGCCAAATAAACTGTATACTGTATAACTGTATACTGTATCAAAAAATGGAATCAACACTAATATCAATATGAATATTTAAACAATTGATTATCAGTGTATTGCGCGCCTCTTTTCAAAAATCTTTCGCTCGGAAGCCCCCACAAGGACCCAAAAATTGGCTATCTCACAAATTATTACTATCTTTGTATAGTGAAAGTTCACCGCACGAACAAGTATTCGAAGGACCACAAACAAGTATACGAAGCGAGGCGAACAAGGATTCATTCGTAAAGAAGAGATATTCAAAGAGATAGCGAAAAAATAACATAAAAATACTTGTTATTGTGAAAAATTGATTAAATTTGCACCAGATAGATTAAAAATATTAACCAATAACCATTGAAAATATGAAACAGATGAAAAGACTTTTATTGATGCTCGGCCTCATCATGATGAGTGCACAGAGTGCCTGGGCTAGCTGGTTTGGCTATCAGAAAGAAGGGTCGTTCGAAATCAATGGACTCACATACGACTTGTATGCTATTAAAAACACTTGGGACAATGGCAGCACAAGCTGGCAATATGATTTGTATGGTTATGAACCGTTTGCAGTGTTGACGGGGGTAGGCTCGAAAACGAGAATCGTTGTGCCTGTTTCCGTCGGGAATGGTGGGCATTCATATTATGTGAAAACCATGCGGATTAGTGGTGCTGGTACTATTAAGAGTATTACTTTCGAAGGGTCAGTGGTTTTCTCTTTTCAATATTTGAAGCAAGCCCCCTTGGGAGGCAGTAATGTATCTACCCTAATGGAAACCATCAATGGGATGTTTGGTCCCATACCGGAACACATTTATTTCAAAGGTACGACTCCCACGTTTTCGGGTAATTACAGTGATTATTTCTGGCTGGCAACAAACGTTATTACCGTTCACCTGAAAGGGAAGACACAGGCGGAGTGCGACCTACTGCACAACAATGTCAGTGTGTGGAGCGACTTCAAGGCAGTGTTGCCCTACATTGAGGGCGAGGAACTGGAAATCATTGACTTTGCCGACAGTAACGTGAAGACCATCTGTGTGAATGCGGGTTGGGACGCCAATGGTGATGGCGAATTGTCGATACCCGAGGCTGCAGCCGTAACCAGTCTGGGTGACGTGTTTAAGGGAAATACGAACATAACATCATTTAACGAGTTGCAATACTTCACAGGCCTGACCGTAATACCGCAAAATGCTTTCAACGGTTGTACGAACCTGGCATCCGTCACGCTCCCCGAAAGCATCGCCACCATTCAGGAAAAGGCATTTTATAATTGCACATTGTTAGAAACCATCAATTTCCCACTAAACCTGACTGAGATTGGCGGCAGTGCATTCATGAACTGTTATGCCTTAAAGTCCAATGCGCTTCCCAACGGACTGGAGACGATAGGCGTTGGGGCATTCTCGTCTTGCAGCGCTCTGACTAGTGTCATAATTCCGAAGACAGTGACATCCATCGGACCTAGCGTCTTTTCTGGTTGCACTAGCCTCGAATATTTAGCAGTGGACAAGGAAAACACGAAGTATGACTCGCGCGAAGGTTGCAATGCCATCATAGAGACTGCAACCAACACGTTGGTGTCAGGCTGTCAGTATTCCCATATTCCCGAGGGTGTTCAAGCTATTGCTAGACTTGCATTTAATAATATTCCTATAAAGAAGGTCACGATACCTGCATCCGTAACGAGTCTGGCTCAAACCTCTTTCGTTCGTTGCTCGCAACTTGTCTCCATCGAATGTAAGGGCTATAACGTTCCGACAGCAACACAAACATCAATTATAGACTGCCCAGACAACCTTGTCGTGACCGTGCCGCGCGAGGCCGTTGGGAAATATCGTAGTGCTACTGGATGGAAGAATCTTACGGTTATGCCTGCCGGTCTCATCGGCTTTGCCGATTCAGCAGTGAAAACCATCTGCCTCGCCAACTGGGACACCAACAGCGATGGTGAACTGAGTGAAGCAGAGGCGGCTGCTGTGAAATCCCTAGGCGAGGTATTCAAGAACAATGCAAACATTACTTCGTTCAACGAGTTGCAGTACTTCATAGGACTGACGACTTTGGAGGACAATGTGTTCTATCTATGTACCAAACTGGCAAGCGTGACGCTACCAACCACGATAACCAGCATTGGACAATCGGCATTTTCTGGCTGCAAGTTGCTTAAGAATGTTTCTCTGCATGAAGGTATCACATCGATAGGGCAATATGCTTTTAACAATTGTGAGAAACTAATATCAATCACTCTGCCACAAAGCCTGACCACCATTGGCAACTTCGCATTCAATGAAAGCGGATTGCGTGGAATCTACATCCCTGCAGGAGTAACATCACTCGGAAAAATCCTTTTTGCAAAGTGCAAGGACTTGACCTCCATCGTCGTTGACCAGAACAACACGGTTTATGACTCGCGCAACAACTGTAGTGCCATCATAGAGACCGCTTCAAACACTCTCAAGGAGGGCTGCCGAACGACCATTATCCCAGAAACCATCACAGCCATCGGTGATTACGCTTTCCGCTATAGGGGCATCCCCTCACTGGTGGTTCCTGAGAGTGTAAATGCAATCGGCCGTCAGGCGTTTATGTGCACTAACCAGACGTATGGTCATTCCACTGAGTATCTGCAGCGCTTAGAGTTGAAATGGAAAACTCCCGTAACAGTCCAGCCGGAGCAATTCGGAACTGAAACCATCGACTATCCCAAGCAGTGTACACTGGTAGTTCCCGCAGGCAAAAAACAGGCTTACATCGATGCTGGTTGGCTGGAAACCTACTTCAAGGAAATCGTTGAAGCTGATGAAACCGAGCGCTTCGACGTGAACCGCGACGGATCAATCAGTATTGCCGACGTGACGACGCTCGTTAACAAAATCCTGGGTAAGGAATAATAAGGGTTAATGTTTAACGGTTAACGGTTAATCGGGCTTCGCCCTGTTTGAATAATGAGAGTGTCCGCGGCCTGATGAGGTTGCGGGCGCTTTCTGTATAACAAAAACCTGAAAAACCTTTTGGCGGAGACTTTTTCGCTTGGGAAGCGAATGGCCGTGGTCGTCGTCTGCGCCTTCGTGAACCAGTTCACGCGCCGTAGCCGCCACCCCCCTGCCGCACTTCGTGCCCATAGCCTCCGCCAAAGAAAACCATGAAAACCCCGATTGGACAATAATCAGTCCCCCTCTTTTGTATAACAATCTTTCCCTTGGTCAGCCAACTGATTTTTGTGGAAAGATTTGGAGGGTCGGGAATATCTTTGTATATTTGCAGCGATGATAAACGCAGGATCATGGCTACAATAAGTATTAATGCGTCAGTTTATAATAAAGCGTTAGACTATGCTCAAGCACGTAATCTGACGGTGGATGAGTGGGTGACGTCACTCATCAGAAAGTTTGTTCCAGCCAAGAAACAGAAATACAGAATGAAGAAAATGGATGAACTTTCGGCTGATCTTCAGCGCATGGTAGGGTTTGCGAAGCCTTCGCAGTCTCAGCCTGATGACATCAATGGTGATGCTGCGCGTTCAGAGTATTTGAGGGAGAGACTTGACAGATGATGAAGGTCTTTCTTGATACAAATATCCTGCTTGATATCATTGAGGGACGGGAGAATTTTCTTTTGCCATCTCTCAATGTCTTTGATTTGGGAATTAGGGGGGAGATTCAGATGTATGCATCTCCCTTAACGTTTGCAAATTGTGTTTATTCTGCTCGCAAAAATGTCGGCTATCCCAAGGCGATAGAGGGTCTCCTATTTCTGAAGAAGTATGTCATGGCAGCGACGATGAATGACTCACATGTGATGACTGCATTGAACTCTGGAATGCCTGATTTTGAGGATATGTTGCAATATGAGGCGGCTTTGGAAGCAGGATGTAACGTGATTGTTACGAGAGATAAGAAGCGTCATTTCCCCAAAGACGGGATTCCTGTTCTTGCTCCAAAGGCATTTCTTGATACCTATTTTGCGGTATAGCATTTTGGGGTCTCACCACGCTACGCTGAGGATGTAGCGCTCGTTTTCGCGCATCTCGATGGCATAGGGCTGGAGAGAGAGGATGTCGCGAATGTCGTCGCGCAGACCCGTGCCCATGCGCTTGAAGACGGCCTCCTTCTGGGTCCACAAGCGAAGGAAGGTGCGGCTGGGGTCGGCACTCCCGCGGATGAGGGACTGCTCGGAGGGGTCCATGGTGTAGTCGATGAGGCTCTCGGGAATGTGACGCGTGGCCGACTCGATGTCGATGCCCACAGGTCTGTCCGAGATGGCACAGCAAACTCCTTCCTTGCAATGAGATAGCGAGAAGTGAAGCCCCTCTCCGGCTCCCTCCGTGGGGGGGAGAGAAAGGGCCTCCACATTTTTAATTTTTAATTTTTCATTTTTAATTTTGATGTATGGTTTGCCGTGTTCGTTATAGACGAAGGTGGGTTGCTCCATGATGCCGTAGGCCTCGCGCAGACCCTGGCACAGGAGACGATAGGCCAGCAGCGACTGGCGCTGACCCGAATCGTGACGGAAGGCAAGGGCCTGGCGGCGGCGCCACTCGGGCAGCTCGTCCATCCACTGAGCTATCTGGCTGGGCGAGTAGTCCTGTATGCTGTCGTCGATGAGAATCATGGTGCAAAGGTAGTGGAAAGAGCGTGAGAAGCCAAATTTATTTTTGATTTTGTGCAACACAAACTTGTGTGATTGGAAAAAAGGCTGTAACTTTGTTGCAAGAAGTTTGTTTTAAACATCATCTTATGGATATAGACTTTCGGGCGCTGGCTGCGCAGTACAAGAGTGAGTTGTTGGACAGAGTGATGCCCTTCTGGATGACGAAGAGCATCGACCACGAGTGTGGGGGATACTTCACCTGCATCGAACGTGACGGAGAGGTGTATGACACGGATAAGTTTATCTGGCTCCAGGGACGTGAGGTGTGGATGTTGGCCACCCTATATAATAAGGTGCCGCGCGGGGAGGTGAGCGAAGAGGTGCGCAAGGCGTGGCTCGAGGCTGCCATAGAGGGGGCCGAGTTCCTGAAGAAGTATGGTCACGACGGCAACCTCAACTGGTACTTCTCGCTGACGCGCGAGGGACAGCCGCTGGTGGAGCCTTACAACATTTTCAGCTATACGTTTGCCGTCATCGCCTTCGGACAGCTCTACAAGGCTACGGGCAATGCCGAATATGCCGACATTGCGAAACGGACGTTCGACATCGTGCTGGAGAAGCGCAACAACCCGAAGGGACGCTGGAGCAAGGCTGCCCCGGGAGCCCGGGCGCTGAAGGACTTCGCCCTGCCCATGATTCTGTGCAACGTGGCATTGGAGATTGAGGACCTGCTGGAACCTGCCTTCCTGCAGGAGACCATCGACATCTGTCTGCACGAGGTGCTTGACGTGTTCTACCGGCCGGAACTGGACATGATTGTGGAGAACGTCAGCAAGGACGGCGAACTGGTGGACTGTCACGAAGGCCGACTGCAGAACCCCGGACATGCCATCGAGGCCATGTGGTTCATCATGGACCTGGGACGACGACTGGGCCGGAGGGACCTCATCGACAAGGCAGTGCACATCGCCCTGCGCGAGGTGGAGTACGGATGGGACAAGCAGTACGACGGCATCTTCTATTTCATGGATCGTCTGGGTCGTCCTCTTCAGCAATTGGAATGGGATCAGAAGCTCTGGTGGGTGCACATCGAGACGCTCATCACCATGATCAAGGGCTACGAGCTGACGGGCTCGGAGGAGTGTCTGAAGTGGTTTAAGCGTGTGCACGACTACACGTGGAGTCACTTCCGCGACGAGGAATATCCCGAATGGTTTGGTTACCTGAACCGCCAGGGCGAGGTGCTGCTGACCCTGAAGGGCGGCAAGTGGAAGGGCTGCTTCCATGTGCCCCGCGGCCTCTTCCAGGTGTGGCAGACGCTGGAGAGAATTATAGAAAGTGAGGAAGGAAAGAAGTGAGGAAGTAATGAAAAAACGACGGGCTGTGTTTGTGGACACAGCCCGTCGTTTTTGTGTGGACAGTCTATCGTGTCTTGCTGCCCAGCGAGAGGAGCCAACCGGTGAGGATGCTGACTACCATGCCGATGAAGCCGAAGAGCATGAACGACGTGTCGGTGTTGAAGGCCATCCAGATGACAACGGCCTCGCCCACGATGAAGCCCAAGAGGGCGGAGCGACCATTGATGCGTGGCAGAAAACGTCCCATGAAGAAGAGTCCGCCAAGACCAGATGAGAGGAGACCGAGGATGGTGTTGAAGTAGTCGAGCAGGGAGATGATGTCCCAGGTGGCCATGAGCAAGGCTATGCCTACGCCGATGAGACCACTGACGACACAGGTCCAACGGGCCACGCGCAACATCTCCTTGTCCAGGACGTGAGGACGGAAACGCTTCCAGAAGTCGATGCTGAAGGCCGTAGATACCGAATTGATGTTCGACGAGATGGTGGACATGGTGGCGGCAAAGATGGCCGCAATCAGCAGTCCGGCAATGCCTTGTGGCATCTGACTCATCATGAAGAAGGGGAAGATGGTGTCGCCCTTGCTCATCGTGAAGTCGAGTTCGGCGGGGTGGGTCTTATAGAAGGTGTAGAGGCCCGTGCCGATGACATAGAAGATGACGGAGATGAAAACGCTCATCAAGCCGTTCATCCAGATGCTGCGGCTGGCACTGCTGACGTCCTTGGTGGTGAGATAGCGCTGGATGACGGTCTGGTCGGAGGTGTAGGAAATGAGGTTGTTGGCAAGTCCGCCTCCCAGGATGGCTACCCAGAAGGAGACGCGCCGATAGTCCCAAGTCCACTCGAAGAGGCGCAGCTTGTCGTTGTCCACGGCCAGTTGGAGGGCACCGGAGACGCCGCCTTCGGTGTGTCCCCACAGCCAGGCGGCGGCCAGGAAGGCTCCGCCCACGAGGATGATGCCCTGGATGACGTCGCCCCAGATGACGGCTTCCACACCGCCCATGGTGCAGTAGATGATGGTGACGATGCCCATGAGGATGATGCACGTGCGGATGTCGATGCCCGTCACGGCGGTAAGCGCCAGCGAGGGCAGGTAGAGGACAAGGGCCATGCGGGCTATCATGAAGACGATGAACAGTCCGGAGGCCAGCAGGCGCGTCAGTGCATTGAAGCGAATCTCCAGATACTCGTAGGCCGACGTGATGTTGAGGTTGCGGAAGTAGGGCAGATAGTACTTGACCACGGGCCAACTTACCACCAATATCATGACGAGCATGGGATAGTAGGTCCAGTTGGTGGCGTAGGCCTTGGCGGGGATGGCCATGTAGGTGATGGCGGAGAGCATGGTGGCATAGATGCTGATACCCGCTGCCCACCAGGGCACGCGACCGCCGCCGCGGAAGAAGTCGTCGCTTCCGCCCTCCCGGCGCATGAAGAAGACGCCCAGTCCGAGCATGGCTGCAAGATAGAGGACAAGCACCAGCCAGTTGAGCCATCCGAAGCTGACGCTGTGGCGGAACTGTATCTTCATGACCTCGGAACCGCGGATGCCGGGCTTGCTCTCGCCGTCGATGAGGATGAGGCCGTCGGGGCTGCTGACCAGACCGGCACCGGCACGGGCCAGCAAGGAGTTGCCGGGGATGGTGTACCAGGAGTCGGTGATGGTGTGATAGACCAGGATGTCGGGGTTGAACTTATACCAGGGAGCGGGGTGGGAGAGATAGTTGGTCCCGAAGTCGGGATTCTGGTTGCGGAAGAGGGAGTCGCTGCTGGCGAGCAGAGCCTTCTCGAAGATGTCCTTGTTGACACCGCCGAAGAAGAGCACATGGCTGTAGCCCGAGGGGGTGGCGGTCATGCCCACGGTGGCCCGACTGCCGGGGTGGGACTTCCACTCCATGGTCTTCAGGTTCAGTTCGAGGGCCTCGTCGGCCACCTTGCCCGTTGCGGGGTCGTAGCCGCCGAAGACGTAGAGCGAATGGTCAAGTCCGTTGGTCTGCACCACGGCGGAAGGTTGCAGGCGAGGCTGTCCGGGGAGGGTGGCAATCTGCTGCCAACGCTTCTCGTCGATGCTGAGCTGATAGACACCCATCTGGGGCTGTCCGTCGGTCTGGCCGCCCACCAGGAAGATGGCTCCGTTGGCATAGGCGGCGGCTCCGTTGTCGATGCCCACGGGCAGGGAGGGCCAGGCGGAAACCTGCTTCTTGCCGATGTGGAAGACATGGGTGAGGCTGTGCTTGCCGTCGGTGCCGCCCAGACAAACCAGTCCGCGCTCGGGCACCTGGACGCTGGCGCCATAGGCCGCGGCCGAGGGCAGGCGGAAGCGGTGCTTGTACCATGCGCCCTTGCCCAGATACCAGATGTCGCTGTAGTACACCTTCTCGCCGGCTGGCGCGTAAGGCGGGCCGGGGAAGTTGCATCCGCCGGCAACGGTGAGCGTCCCCTCGACCATGCCGCAGAAGGGGGCCGAAACCCCTTGTCCGCCGGTGACGTGGTGGGAGGGCAGTGCCTCGAGGGAAAGACGATTCTGGGCAAGCAAGGTTAGAGGCAGAAACAGGAAAAGGAGAAACCAAATCCTGCCCCTCATCCGAACCTCCCCCGAGGGGGAGAAGTATGATCTGTCAGTCTTGTTCATTCAAATTGCTAATATTTCGCGTTTCTACTCCCTTTTGGGAGTCCGTTTAATCTTTTATTTTTTCCCTCTCCTTGGGAGAGGACAGGGGTGAGGTCCCTAATCTCTAATCCCTAATCTCTAATCTCTAATCTCTATAATAGATTACAATGGTTCCAGAAGTCGATGGCGTCGAGTTCGGCCTTCAGACGAGCCTCTTCCTCGGGAGTGATGTTCTGGAAGGGAGTGCGGTTGGGGCCGAGGTCCAGTCCCATGAGCTTCATGATGCGCTTGCCGCCCACGATGTTGCCGCGGAAGTGGCAGATGACGTTGATGACCTCCTGGGCGTAGTTCTGCAGTTGGCGGGCCTTCTCCAGGTCGCCGTTGTTCCAGGCTTCGATGATGCCCGTGAGGCAGCGTCCGTTGTAGTTGGTGGTGCCGCCGATGCCGCCGCGCGCGCCGCCCATAGCCAGCGAGGGCAGGATGGTCTCGTCCTGACCGTGGAGCATGTCGAACTTGCCGCCGCCATAGAGTCGGCACTGGTTGTACTCATAGATGCTCTCGAAGGTGTACTTGATGCCGGCAAAGTTGGGGATGCGGCCATCCACGGCCTTCAGGAGTTCCACCATGGGGAGGAAGGCGCCGTTGAAGGCAGGGATGTGATAGAAATAGAAGGGCAGGTTGGGGGCTCCGCAGGCAATCTCCTCGCAGTACTTTGCCAGTTCCTCAATGCGGCCCACCTTGGGGAATGGGGGAGCCATAGCCCCGATGCCCCAGGCTCCGATGGCCTGAGCATGTTCGGCCAGGCGGCGGCTCTCGCGCACACAGCAACTGCCCACATGCACAATCACCTTGAATCCCTCGGGTGCAGCCTGCATCCAAGCCTCGGCCAACTGCATGCGCTCGTCGCTGGTGAGCATGTAGCCCTCGCCCGAGGAACCGTTGATGAACACACCCTTCAAACCGTTCTTGGCCAGCATCCGGGCGTAGGCAGGGATGGGGTCAAGATTTACATCACCATTCTCCTTGAAAGGAGTGAAAGGGGCATCGATGAGCCCGACAATCTTCTCGAATTCCATGATTAAATTATATTTTGCGTTTTAGATATTTTGTTACCAAATACTGACTCAGGAAAAGCACCCAGAACATGCTGAAGAAGCACACCCCAGTGACGGCGTTCTCGACGCCCAGCGGGGCAAAGGGCAGGGTGATGAGGGAGAACATGCAACAAAGTGTCATGACATAATGTCGGCGGAAGATGTAGAGAATGTCCTTGCGCCCCCGGCGATAGGAGAGCAGGTAGCCCGTCATGATGAGGGAGATGACAAACACCTTTGTGTCCCACAGGGTACGGAGCGCAATGCTGGTCACCGAGCTGATGGCGTCCAGGTCGGTGGCCATGTTCAGGCTCTCGTCCCACTTGCGCCAGATGCTCAGTCCCGTGCCGATGATGACGCCGATGACCATGGGCCAGCATGCCTGACGGAAGAAGCGCTCGTGGCGCTGGAAGGCCAGCCACACGAAGGCGCAGCACAGGGGGATGGTGATGCCGTTGTGGGTGTAGCTACAGAACACGCCCATCAGGAGCATCAGCAGATACCACCGGTGGAAGTTCTTCTGGCTGACGCGGTTGTATTGCGAGATGAAGAAGGGCACGATGCACTGGGAGGAAAGTTCCATCAGAGCCGCCTCGTCGCGGTCGAAGAAGACATCCTCGCCCGGACAGAAGAGGATGATGAACAGGGCCGTGGCCAGGATGCCGGGAAAGGTCTGGTCGGTGCGCGCCAGACGGGCCGTGAGGAAGACAAACAGGGTGAAGAGGACGGTCGTGCAGAAGTTCACAATCAGCCCGATGGTCGTGGGCCACGGTTCCCACATGTATTCCCCTTTGGGCGGAATAAAGGTGAGTCCGGCCCACACTCCGAAGAATATGAGGCCGTATGCCGCTGTCTGTGTCCATAACATTTTGTCCTTCATGGCGCTAATTTGGGCTCAAAGGTACGAATAAACATGCAAAATGCCAAGAAAAACACACAAAAAAGCCCCGACAACCGCAAAAGGTCATCGGGGACTTCGTTATCTCTTTCCCGGCGCTTACATCATGCCGCCCATGCCGCCCATGCCGGGGTTGCCCATGGGCATTTCGGGCTTGTCTTCCTTGGCTTCGCATATGACGCACTCGGTGGTCAGGAACATGCC
>DGUV01000036.1 GCA_002395775.1 Prevotellaceae bacterium UBA4301 | reverse complement strand
CGTGGTCGATTTCCTCGCTGTAGTATTTCCATGCGTTCTTGCCCCAGAAGTAGTATGCGGAGTTCTTGCCATTGCCGAGCGAATCTGCATGTTCTGTGCCATCCACGAACCAAGGCTCTACGCTGGCGTCGAAGTGTGCCAGGGTGTCGAGACGGATGGTCTGTGCGTTGAGGGTAGCGATGGCTACATAGCGGGAGGCGAGTTCGGAATTGAGGAGGTTCTCGCCTGTGGTGAACGCATAGATGTAGGTTGGTTCGGTGAGGACGATAGGCTCTGTGTATGCGGTGCTGGTGGCTGCATTGGCATTTCCTACGAAGTTGTAGTAGATGCTTGTGCCTTCAGGAGAGGTGAGCGTCACGGTTGTCTCTGCTCCATTCTGTGCCACTTCGATGCCTGGCTCTTCTGCTTGGGAGAAGATGGCGATTTCAGCTGTCACTACTGCACTTGGCAGATAGCCGTCGGCGGTTGCAAATGCCTTGAGCGTTGCTGCCTGGGTGAGGGTGAATGGCTCTGAATAGACGGTGCTGCTGGTGGTTGGCTCTGTGCCGTCGATGGTGTAGTAGATGACGGCGGTCTTGTTGGATGAGCTGATGCTGACGGTGGTCTTTCCGTTTTCGTTCTCCTGATGGATGCTTGGACCTCCGAGTTGGGTGACTTCCTTCTTGGTTTCAGCAAGGAACGGAATGGCATTGGTGAGGATTTGTGCGAGGTTGTCCTGATTAGCCATGAGGAGGTCGCTGACTGAATAAGGAAGGAGGAGGTAGGCATTGCGTGCAGGGGTGTGCATGTGGATGGCTACGATGTCGTCAGCTGTGGCGATGATGTCGTCGTTTGCGAAGTAGTCGCCGAGGGTGACACCGGTGATGTTGGCTCCTTGCAGCATCTCGAATCCTTCGGAGAGGTCGATATTCTCGAAGAGAGGCAGTTCGGCATTGCTTACGGTGGCTATGCCTGTTGCACTTTCAACTGCTGTACCGAGTCCCCAAGCAGGGTAGAGGGATGCGTTGAGATTGAGCATTGGCTCGTAGGCGATGGCTGATTTGAGCACTGGCACGATGGCATCGGTAGGCTGAACGGTTGGCGATACCACGACGAGGTCGTATGCCTGGAGGGAATCGAGCGTGATTTCGTCGGAACCCTTGATGATGGTTGGTGTGACTCCGTCGAGACTGGACACGTAGATGTAGGCATAGTCGTCGATGGATGGGTCTTCGCCTGAATAGATGTATGCCACATTCTTTGCTTCTTCCACTTCGGGTGCATCGCCTTCGTCGATTTGGAAGAGGGTGAAGTCGATACCTGCATCAGGGGTGAGCTGGAACTGCACATCGACGGAGTCGGTGCTTTCGGTCACGACCTGATAGACGAAGGTGTAGGTTCCGAGTGAGCCTTCCACTTGGTTACCAATGAAGATGCTCTGTCCATCGGTCTGCTCTCCTTCCACGAACTTGATGTAGTCCTGGACAGGTGCGATACCACGGTTGGTTGCTGTGCTGTTGGCTGAGCGTCCGACGAAGGTGATTTTTTGTCCGTTGGCAAGCTTAGGGAAGGTGATTTTTGTTCCCTTACGGGTGAGACGGAGTTTGGTGGTAGCGATGTGGATGGAGTTGTCCTTGTTGCTGCCAATGTCGAAGTAGAGTCCTTCGAGCTCTGGGATGACGGTGCCGTTGGCGGTGAGGTAGGAATCGGTGGCAGGCTTGCCTACGTTCTTCCAGTTGTTGGTGTTGCCGTCGGCATCTTGTCCGTTTGAAGCCCAATGCGATGCGTCTGCATTGAGGTTGGCGATGGTTTCATCACTGAGTCCTTTGGTGAAATCCCAGGACTTCTTGAATTGCGCATTGGCGGTGAGAATGGTCAGTGCCAATGCAACGAAAGATAGAGTAATTCTTTTCATTTTATAAGTTTTAAAAGTTTCAAGTTTCAAGTTTCAGGGCGCAAAGCGCCGTTTCAAGAGTTTTTAAGGAAAGAAATTAGAATAATTAGAAGATTACCGTCCTTAGACGCTTGGGCAAAGCAACCAAGAATTATTTCAGAAATTGATGATTATATTTTTTATTTATGTATCAATACGGCGAATTATCTTTTTGAGTCGCCTACGGCGAGAAATCCTACAAATCTTTACAAATCTTTCAAATCTTATAAATTTGTTATTGATATTTGTTAGATTTGGGCAGATTTGTTAGATTTCTGTCACGAAGTGACACTCTTTAATATTATTCGTTGAACAGTTTCTTATTTCTGATATAATTATGATAATTATTCTAATTTCTTTCCTAAGAACATATTATAAATCGTATGGTACCCAGTTGCCACCAGCGAGGATGCGGGAACGGATTTCTGCATCTTTGCCTGTATTGACGTACTTAGGACAAATGCGGTCGGCAATGATGGATAGGTCGTTGTAGCGAACGGCAAAGCGGTTCATGGCTGGATAGGTCTTTCCTTCACATGCAAACTCAAGCAGATATTCGTTGAGGATGCTCATGTCGTTGTAGCGCCATGTGCCTTGTTGTCCGAGTTCCACGATGTTGGTCTTCACAGGTGCTGCATTGAGGCTGAAGCATCCACGAATGCCCATGCCTGGGTAGCGGCGTGTGCCCCACGATGCGGAGGAGGTCCAGTCGATGGAGAATCCTTCCCACTCGGGCAGGGTGGCATCCATCGTGTAACCTGAGAATCCGATGTTGAACACTCGGTTCATTGCCTCGAAGCGGTTGAGGTGGTTGAGTGCCTCGGCGAGCATGATATGGTATTGCATAGCTCGATAAATGAAGATGTGGACATCGTCCTGATAGGCATTGGTGCGTACGCTGCTACCAACAGGGCGGAATTTTGCGATGTAGCGCACTCCGCTGCTGGTTCCGAAATTGGTCTTGTAGCGAGTGTCGTTGGTGGATGTTCCTGGATTGAAGGATGCATCGAGGAAACGAGCCTCTCCTGCTGCGGATGGACGTAGCCAGTATTTGTTTGGATACTCGTTGGAGAAGTGCTTGAGCAACGTGTTGGTCTGGTTGTTGGTGTAGTCGTAAATCAGAGCGGAAATACTTTCGTAAGGATAAGGCTGTGCGTAGTTCCAAATAGGGGAGTAGTGGCCTGGCGTGGCAGCGGATGGCAGCCAATAGACGTTGGAACCTGGGTCGGAACCACATTCGATTTGGGTGCTGAGCGCTGACAGCAGTCGGTCGGCAGCTCTTTTGTAGTATTCTTTCGATTCAGCTCCTGCGGCATCGAGGTAGGCACCTTTCCACAGACAGAGCTCGGCATAGATGCCTTCGAATGGAGGTACCATGTAGTTCCATTTGCGGTAGGATGAACTGGCAATGCTGGTGACATTGGATGGGTCGAGCCATTCAATCCAGTTGATGGTGCGGTTGAGAGGAACATTCTGATAGCCTGCATCCATGATACCTATACACTTGTCCACGATTTGCTCCATGGTGAGGAGTTGGAAGATTTTGGTATCTTTGAGGTCTTTCACTTCGGTGATAGGGTCGTCGAACCATACGGCTTTTCCATAGATTTCTCCAATGGTCTTATAGGTCCACATCTTGATTCGTGCCGCTGAACTGATGAGGTCGTTGGCAATGTTTTGGTCCACATCCACATTCTTCTTGTATTCAAGCATCTTGGCAAGATAGTCATTGCAGGCAATAATCACTTCGTAGTAGCCAGAAGGGTCGGCATAGCTGTTCCCCT
>DGUV01000059.1:17087-26517 GCA_002395775.1 Prevotellaceae bacterium UBA4301 | reverse complement strand
GTCCACTCGCTGAAGCAGCCAATCCGCTCTCGGCACAGGGATTCAACGAGGGGGCTAACTACTCGGCGAAGGATGTGCGTTATGTGCAGAAGGACGGCAAGATTTATGCCACCATCCTTGCCTGGCCGGCAGCAGGTCGCTTCTCCTTCAAGAGTTTCTCCAGATCCAGTGAATACTACAGCGGCAAGGTGAAGAGCGTCAAACTGCTGGGCTATGACGGCAACATCGAGTTCTCGCAGGGCATTGAGGGGTTGACGGTGATGGTGCCATCCACCCGTACCAACGCCATCGCCCCTGTGTTTGCCATCGAGGTGGAGGACGTGGAGCAGTCGGCATACGAGGCTTTGCAGGATGCCATCACGTCGATGGAGGCTTACATCGCCACGATGAGAGCCGAGGCAAGTTATCTCAACACGGGCAAACTGAGCACGCTCTATCTGCCCACGATTCAAGAGGCTGTATATGAGGCGAAGAAGGTGGGCAAGGACGCTACAGATGCCGAGATTGAGGCTGCCGAACGGGCGTTGCTGGATGCGTATAACGACTTCTTGGCGAACGGCACCAACAAGGGCGGCAAGTTCGAGGGTGAGTATGAACGTGACGTGACCATCGACTATCTGGTCGAGGCTGAGAACTTCACGCGTCAGGGTGGCGGCGACAAGCGTTTTGGCGACCCGATGTACTGGACGGTGGAGAACTTCAACATCCTTCAGAGCAACAACGACGGCGTGAAGGCGGGTCTGGATAAGTATTCGGGCAAGGAGGCTCTCTATCTGGGGCTTTGGGACGACCGCCAGAACAACGACGAGGGCGACCTGACTGATGCCCGCATCTACAGGAAAGTGACCCTCCCCGCAGGTTCTTACTATTTCGGAGCAGGATATAACACACATTATAACCTGAGCGTGAACGCCTATATGTTTGTGGCTGACGCTCTGTATGGCACGGCAGACCTTCCGCAGAAATCCATTGCTTACTACCCCATCTCCGAGGCATCGGAGGACAGGCAGTTGTGTGGCTTGTGGTTCAAACTGGACGAGGAGCAGGAGGTCTATATCGGTTTCCAGGCAGACTTACAGAATGGTGCAGGCGAGCAGGAGTTCCGTGCCGAAAAGGTGGCTCTCTACCGACTGGCTGATGCCAACGAGTATGCGTTGGAGAATCTCTTGCTCGACATGGACGGTCAACTGATGGACATGGAGACGAAGGTGAGCGACAACACGGGCTTCTACAACAAGGCTTCGTGGCTGAAGATGCGTGCCCTCTGCGACGAATGGCTCGAAAAGGCTGAGGGCTTGACTGGCGAGGAGGCAACCAAGGCTTACTTCGAGGTGAGCAGCTTGTAGGAGGACTTCGTGAAGAATAGCAAAAATGTGGGTGGTGCTCCCATCACGGCTGGAAGCGAAGACTTGACCATCGAAGTGTTCAGCGAGGCAGACAACTTCGCCCGCACTCCTGAGACCGACAATGGCGAACGCTTTGGTGCTCCGCTCTACTGGACGGTGGAGAACTTCGGCTTTGATAATCAGGCGGGCATCGACGGCATCAAGGGCTACGACTGCTTGCATCTGGAGGTGTGGTGGAACAACAACGCCTACTCTGAGCATGGCTATGACATCAGCAATGTGCGTCTCTATCAGTTGGCAGACCTGAAGGCTGGTCGCTACTACTTTGGTGCTTCCTATCCTTCCGACGAGGCAAATGAAGACCTCTACATCTTTGCCTCCGACAAGTTGGTGAACACTAGCGAGATTTCCACTCAATCCATCGCATACGAGAAGGTGAAACTCGCTTCTGCCGACGGCTCTTTCCGTGGCATCTTCTTCACCCTCGAAGAGGATACGAAGGTGTATATGGGCTGGCAGGCAGACTTCTCCAATGTGGTGACGAACAACTTGCGTGCCAGCGGCGTGAAACTGCTCTATTATGGCACGATGTCGTATGCAACCTTGCAGGAGAGCATTGCAGGTGTGGAAGATGCCTTGAAGGGCGTGAAAGTGAATGAAAATACGGGTTTCTATGCTCCTGAGGCTTTGGAAAAGTTGATGGCTGTCGTGGATGAGGCTAAGAAAGTGGAGGAGTCGGCAGACCTGGAAGAGATAAATGAAGCCTATAACGCTTTGAACGACGCCTACAACGACTTCCTCGCCAATGGCAAGAATGTGGGTGGTGCTCCTGTTGCGACAGGCTATGAGGACATCACCGTAGAGGTGCTGAAAGAGGCAGACAACTTCGCCCGCACTCCTGAGACTGACAATGGCGAACGCTTTGGTGCTCCGCTCTACTGGACGGTGGAGAACTTCGGCTTTGACAATCAGGCGGGCATCGACGGCATCAAGGGCTACGACTGCTTGCATCTGGAGGTGTGGTGGAACAACAACGCCTACCCTGAGCATGGCTATGACATCAGCAATGTGCGTCTCTATCAGTTGGCAGACCTGAAGGCTGGTCGCTACTACTTTGGTGCTTCCTATCCTTCCGACGAGGCAAATGAAGACCTCTACATCTTTGCCTCCGACAAGTTGGTGAACACCAGCGAGATTTCCACTCAATCCATCGCATACGAGAAGGTGAAACTCGCTTCTGCCGACGGCTCTTTCCGTGGCATCTTCTTCACCCTCGAAGAGGATACGAAGATGTATATGGGCTGGCAGGCAGACTTCTCCAATGTGGTGACGAACAACTTGCGTGCCAGCGGCGTGAAACTGCTTCGCTATGGCAGTGGGGATGAGCCTGATGCCATCGAAAATGTGACGACTTCGTTTGATGAGGATGCTCCTGTGGAGATTTACTCCTTGCAGGGTGTGCGGCTCCATGCCGTGCCCGAAAAGGGCGTGTACATCGTGAAGCAGGGCAGCAAGGTGATGAAGTATCTGAAAAGATAGGTGGATGAACGAAACCTGAACTGAGATGAAACGATTTTTTCTGTTGAATATCCTGATGGGGCTGATGTGCCTGTGGTGCCATGCCTCCGTGCGAGTGACGGCTTTGAAAGTGTCGGGACTGGTGGAGCCGTTGGGCATTGACGAAGTGCCCACGTTCAGTTGGCAGACACAGAGCGACGAGCGAGGCTTTCGGCAGCAGTCGTATGAAATCACGGTTGCCGATGCGAGGGGCGATGTGGTGTGGCAGTCGGGTGTGGTGCCATCTGCCGCACAGAGCAGCATCCGCTATGAGGGAACGCCCCTCCAGTCTCGTGCTGCCTACTGGTGGACGGTGAGGATTGTGGGCACGAAGGGCGAGACGGGGGAGGCGACTTCCACCTTCGAGACTGCCCTGATGGATGCCTCGGAATGGACTGCCCAATGGATTGGCAAGGAGGCTGAAACCATCAAGGCATGGCACGTCATCACTTTTGATGCTCCCTTCCGAGGACGTTATCTGAAAATCGACGTGACCAAACTGGGCATTCCTGTCAGCACGGAGCCCAATCTCTACTATGTGCAGTTGGCAGAGGTGGAAATCTACAGCAGTGGGGTGAACATCGCACGGAATGCTGCTTTCACCGCCAGCGACACTTATGAGGTAGCAAACTATTGGAGCATCAAGTACATCAACGATGGGAGCCTGACCACTTCCCACTATGGCTTCACCACGCATTCCGCCAACAGTGCTAACCGCCACGTCTATCTCGACATCGACTTGGGTTCGGAGCAGACGGTCGATAGGATGGTGCTTTATCCTCGCCAAGACCTCTGCTCGAAAGATGGAGCGGGTAAGGCTGCCAACTTCCCCGCTTCGTTCACGGTGCAGTCGTCGGTGGACAAAGAGAACTACACCGTGCAGTACGAAGCCACCGACATGGCGGCTCCTGCTTATGCGACAGCCTCCGCAGCCGTGCCTTACTACGGCATCTGCTTCGCTCTCTCGAAGGAGGTGAAGCGTGCTCGGCTCTATGCCACAGCACTCGGGGTGTTCACCATGAAGATGAACGGAACCCCCGTCACGGCGAACAGGCTCGAACCTGGCGAATCGGAGTTCGTGAAGACGGTGCAGTACAGCACCTACGATGTGACCTCGCTGCTGAGGCAAGGCCGCAACACGCTCATCGCTCAGGTGGCTGGCGGCATCTTCAATGTGGCGAAGGTGGGAGCAGGCGGCGGCTTGGGAGAACGTTACTGCAAGGAAATCAGCAATCAGGGCGATGTGTGCCTGAGGGCGGAACTCGCTATTGAATATGCCGACGGAACGACGGAGAAGGTGCTGACGGATGGCTCCTGGCTGACGCATTCTTCGCCCACCACTGGCTCCAACTGGTGGGGTGGCGAGGACTATGATGCCACGCAGGAACTCCCTGGCATCGACAGCCCCGAGTACGATTTCGGCGGTTGGAAAGCTGTCGCCGTGGTGGAGCAGCCGCAGTTCAAGTGCGGACAGTCGAGTGGGGCGGTGGGCGTGTTGAAGTCACGCTCCTACGAGCCCGTGCGTGTGGTGGAAGAGTGGAAGGCGGTGAGTGTCACGCCTGTCACCGTGGGCGGTCAGCAGGCATACCTCGTTGACTTCGGCAAGAACTTCGCCGGCACGTTCCGCTTCTCCCTCCGAGGGGAAAGAGGGCAGGTCATCACGCTCCGGACGGGGCATCAACTGACGCAGCGTGGCATCATCAAGCAGGAGGCATTCAACTCCTACCCCTACGACATCTACGACACCTACACGTTCAGGGGCGGCGATGCAGAAGAGCAGTGGGGCCCCGAGTTCATGTATCACGGCACTCGCTATCTGCAAGTGCTGGGACTCACCGAGGCTCCCCAGCCCGAGCAGTTCACCGCCATGCGGATGCGTGCGGAGGTGGAGCAGACAGGCGAGTTCGTGACGAGCAACACGCTCCTCAACGACATCCACACCATCTGTCGCGACGGCATCCAGTCGCAAATCTACAATGCCTTCACCGACTGCCCCCACCGCGAGAAACTGGGGTGGCTGGATGTGCCCAACGAATTGTACTACTCGATTGGCTACAATTATGACATGACGGCATTCTGGAGCAAGACGGTGCAGGACTGCTTCGATGCCCAGTATGCGACGGGAAAGGTGCCCTCCACCGTGCCGCACTATCATGGCGACTGGGACGACGACCCCAACTGGGGCGGGTCTGCCATCTTCGTCCCCTACAGAAACTGGAAGATGTATGGCGACAAGCGGCTCATGACCCAATACTATGACGGGATGAAGCGGCTCATCAACTACTACACAGGCATGACGAAGGACTACATCATGCCAGGGGCTTCCTACAGTGCCCTCTCCGACTGGGGGCAAGGTTCGTCGGGCTTGGCACATCAGATTCCTGCCGAGTTCACCATCACCACCTCCTACTACTTCCTCCTCCGTGCCATGAGCGAAATGGCGGCAGAGTTGGGACACGAAGAGGATGCGGATGCCTTTGCCCAGACGGCAGCGAGGGTGAAGACCGCCTTCAACAAGCGTTTCTACAACCCCACGACAGGCGTGTACGACTATGGCAATCAAGGCGACTACGGGATGCCGCTCTACTATGGGCTGGTCGATGCAGAGAACGAGGCGGCGGTGGCAGCCAAACTGGCTGAGAGTGTCCGCAGTGCAAACTACAAAATCAAGACGGGCGAAATCGCTCTGAAGCCTGTGCTCATGTCGCTGGCGAAGTATGGCTACAACGACGTGGTGTATCAGATGGCGAATCAGACCGACTACCCCTCTTACGGCTACTGGGTCACGCAGGGCTGCACCACCACACCCGAACTCTGGAACATGGAATACTCGCAGAACCACTGCATGATGAACCACATTGAGGAATGGTTCTTCTCGCAGTTGGGCGGCATACAGATGCAGGAAGGTGCGGAAGGCACAGGCTTCCACCACTTCACCATTCAGCCGTGGATGCCTGCCGACCTCACACGGATGCACACTCGCACGAAGAGCCTCTACGGAGAGATTCTTTCCGAATATACACGCACCGACGAGGGCACTCAGTACCACTTTGTCATTCCTGCCAACACGTCGGCAACCCTCGTGCTCCCTCTTTCGGCAGGGCAGTTGAAAGAAGGCGATGCCCCCGTGTCCACAGCGACCGCTGGCGTGGAGTGCATCCAGCAGGGCGATTCGCTTGTCACCCTCGTGGTGGGCTGTGGCGACTACACCTTCCGTGTGGAGAATGGGCAGACGAGCATCAAGCCACTGTCTCGCTACATCTCCTCCCCCTCGTCCATCTACAGCCTTTTAGGCTATCCTGTGGGGCACGATGTGACGGCATTGCAGAGCGGCTTCTACATCGTCAAGCAGGGCAGCATGGTGATGAAGTATTACAGAAGATAGATATACAAGTTTCGCAAGTGCTCAACTTGAGCGGTTATGCGGTCATTCGGTCGCTTCGCTGAACGGTTGTGCGGCTTAGTTACCATAAAACCGCATAACCGTAAAACCGTAAAACCGAACGAAACGGAGCTTGCGAAAGTTGAGTTTGGGAATAAAATAGGTGAGAGCCCCCTTGTCGCGATGACAGGGAGGCTCTCTTTCATGGGGGCGGTCATACTATTATCGAGGGGGAGAAGAACAATATCATTCTCTTCGATGTAGTTGAGGACGTAGTGACGATAAACGGTATTGATGACGAATTCCAAATAGCGGGAATCACATAGCAAAGAGCAAGGGTGTCCGTCGTGAGGGGGGGGGCTGAAAGAATCTGGCGGCAAACACAGGTCTCATACTATTCATTTCCAAATACCCGAAAATATTATGCATTCATCTCTTCATACAGCACATATAAGGAGATTTTAAATACCTCCTACAGACATATAACGTTTAAATCCAGTCTTTATTTTATGGCACCATAAACACGTTGATTTGAGCCATAAAAAGATGACTATTGCGACAGATTCAGGTGGTGTTTGTGAGGTTTGTCGCAAACAAGGGGTGTTGTCGCAACAAACGAAATGAAAAACACGATTATTTATTGACTACTTCCAATTCTCGCCATAACTTTGCAGCGTCAAACAAAACAGAATATAAACAAAAAAAGAATATGAATACAATTAAGAATTTCATCGCAAAGTGGTTGAAGAATATGGAAATGTCAAATTTGATGATTCCATCAGGATGTGTCCCACAGCTCCAAATGGTACAAGTGAGATCATAAGCCCTGGAACTTCACCATTTTCAAACAAAAACAGATTATTAAAAATTTAAAACTTCACATATTATGGCAACAATAGTAATCGCAATATCAGGATTTTTAGCAATCCACTTCGCTTGTATGATTGAATCAAAGCACGAATTCCTACAAGCTCGCAAAGTACAATGTTGATCTTATTCATACATCATTAAAGGGGCGGCTCACAATGGTTGTGGGTCGCTTTGTTTTTTTTGTTGGTGAAGTTACATTTTTTAATCCAAAAACTATTCCTGAAATTTCTGTTTCTAAGATAGATATATATCGATGATGAAGTGGTCCTTTGGAGTTGAAAACTAAGAACTACGGAAGTCTGTATCATATCAAAAACAGCCTCGAAAGCCGAACATATTTGACCCCCTATAGCGAAAATATAATGCCCCCTGAACAAATGACCCACTGTCCTTTGCTAGAGAAACAGTGGGTTTGTTTTTCATGTTGTCAAAGATGAGCACCTTGATTAATATGGTTAGGGATGAAAATACACTTCTTCCCATTATAATTTGTGGATTCTTTTCGACTCTTAAGCAAAAAAAGATGAAAGACACATCAAATAAACAAAAATATTCCATTATATTTGAGTGCATTTGACCCCTTTAACGAAATAAAAATGACCCCTTAATAACATTTAGAACAAATTATTTCCAGATTTCTATACAAAGACATTTTTTATTCAACATGCTTATCAATTGAGACTTTTTGTGTATATTTGCCAACGCATGCTCTAAACACTCCTTCGATGACGAGCAAAACATCTCGAAAACGTAAGTAAACTATACTTAATTATTTAGAAAAACTATCCTTATGAAAAAGCATTTACTCATGGCATTGCTCCTGTTGGCAGCGGTGCCTGCCTTTGGGCAACAATCTCGGGTCAATATCCAGTTTGACCCACAGCGCAACACCGACAACATTCTTCCTTTTAGCACGCAGGTACTCTCGCCAGAGGTGAGTGACGACCACACGGTCGTGTTCCGAGTGAAAGCCCCACAAGCGAAGAGCGTGCAACTGACTGGCTCCATGTTTGTGGGACAGGAAGCACGCAAACGGGTGGATTTCAGCAAGGGCGACGATGGTGTGTGGACCTTGGAACTGGGTCCGTTGCGCCCCGAAATCTATCTTTATTACATCATCATCGATGGGGTGCAGAATATCGATGCCAACAATGAATTCACAGGCCATGCCGCCATGCCTTCTTTCAGTATGCTCTTCGTGCATGGGGACGAGCCTGCATGGTATGACCCGAAGCCTGACGTGCCTCATGGAAGCATTACCACGCATTACTATTATTCGGAGGTGACGCATGGTTTGCGCGACATGATGGTCTATACACCTGCCAACTACAACCCAATGAAAAAGTATCCTGTGCTGTACCTGATGGGCGGTTCGGGTGACCTGACCGAAACATGGGTGATGCACGGACGGGCGAATTTCATTCTCGACAATGCGATTGCGGAAGGAAAGGCTCGTGAAATGATAGTGTGCTTCCCTAACGACCAGATGGTGACACGCAGCCATCCTCAGCACACAGAACTAGCGTTCCCTTTGGTGGAGCGCGAACTAAAGGAGTGCGTCATCCCATTTGTGGAGTCGCATTACAGCGTTATCAAGGACAAGCACGCAAGGGCGTTGAGCGGACTGTCGATGGGGGGACGTATGACTCAGTATGTAGGTTTGCGAAATTTGGATGTGTTTGGTTCGTTGGGTATTCTCTCTGCCGCCATCGAATTGTCGGAAACTCCTGTAGTGAACGAACCCGACGTGAATGACCGCATCGACTACCTCTTCATCGGTGGTGGCACCTACGAAACTGGTTTCATGGCGCGACACGAACGTCTGCACGAGCAGTTGGAGAAGTTAGGTGTGAAGCACGACTACTATGTGGGTGGTGGGGGAGCACATGACCTTGTGACTTGGCGCCATCTGCTCTACTTCAGATTTCTGCCGAATTTGTGGAAGGCGTTGCCGAAATGAAGAATGAAGAGTAAATCAAGGATTTAAAAGGATTAAAAGGGATTTGGGGTGCTTTGCTTGAAATTGTATTTAGAATTATCGTTTAGAATTTTAAATAAAATTTTATGTTTCAATTTTAAACTACATTTCGAGCCGGAGGCGACCAAGTAAGTGAAAAAGCCTCACCCCCGACCCCTCTCCGAAGGGCGAGGGGAGTGAAATGAAGAGCGAATCAAGGATTTAAAGGGATTTGGGGCGCTTCGCTTGAAATTGTATTTAGAATTATCATTTAGAATTTAAAAAAATTTTACGTTTCAATTTTAAACTTCATTTCGA
>DGUV01000059.1:625-17033 GCA_002395775.1 Prevotellaceae bacterium UBA4301 | reverse complement strand
TCATTTCGAGCCGGAGGCGACCAAATAAATGAAAAATGAAGAATGTATTTTACTCTCATTTATAGTGTAATTTACATTCTTCATTCTTTATTCTTCATTCTTCATTTAAAATGAAATGGTTATTTCTCTATCGTAGGAGGCTGGCTTCACCCTATATTCGTCGAGCACATAGACGCAGGTGCAACCTACGCCCGTGGTGTTGTAGTCGAGGTTGAGGGTGTAGCGGTCGGCCTGTGGTTGCAACTGATAGGTGAACTGGCTCTTGGTGAGGTTGTCAGTAGTGAACGGATAAGCATTGAAATTGAAATGCTCGTTCATGGATATTTTCACCTTGTTGCCATCCTTGTCAGAGAGTTGTACGTAGCGGTTGTCGGTGCGGAGGGCATGGTCCTGAGGCAGCAGATAAGGTTCGTACATGTCGGCAACGGTCTTGTTCCAGATGCCTACCTGATAGCCGGTCTTGCGGTCTGGGTAGTTTTCCTCAGGTCCGCGACCATACCATGTGATGTGGTCGAAGGCGTTCGACACAGAGGTGGTGAAGCCGATGCGTGGAAGGATTTCGGGGAGTTTGCCTTGTGGACTGAGATGGTGATGGATGCGAAGCGTTCCGTCGTCGTAGAAATGATAGGTGTAGTCCATAGAGAATCCTGCTAACTGCACGCCCTGGATGTAGAGGTCGAGTGCTCCGAAGGATGATGCACCGACTTGCACAAGTTGATGGACGGTGACTACCGTTTCGTGCTCGTTGCGGGTCAGTTCCACTTGCGATGGACGGATGCGCAGCTGGTTCACGCCCTTGGAATAGAAGAGGGTTGAAACCATGTTGCCATAGCCTTCTGCATAGCCTCCGTTGACGCGGAAAGCATCCCATGAATCGAACTCATTGGCGAGAGGTGCACGCCAGAGGTTGAAGGTGAGCGGTGACTTGAGTACAGGCTTGCCGTTGACTTCCATCTGCTCGAGGTTGCCCGTTTCCTTGCTGATGACATAGCAGAAGCCCTTGCCGCTAATCTTGATTTCCTTCTCGTCCTCCTGTGCGTTAATATTTGAGGAACTGAGATGTGGAACTTTGGCTGGGAGGTTCCAAGATGTGAGCTCGAGTTGATCCCATGCCACTTCGTGTCCTGCCTTTGCCCAGAGCTCGTCGTTCTTCAGGGTAGAAGTGATGGTGACACGATATTCTTTTCCTGCCACAAGGGTTGGTTTGTGGTAAGGAATCCGAACAATCTGTTTCTGCTGAGGAAGGGTGGTGAACTGGATGTCGCCCTCTTCAATCACATCGCCGTCGGCAGTTAGCACCCAGTGGGAGGCATATTGCGAGAGGGAGGTGAAGAAGAGGCGATTGGTGACTTCCGCCTCGCCTGTCTCAGCATTCAGCAAACGAATGCTGACAGGTTGGGTGGTCCATTTCATTTGTTTCATTTCGGGTTGCACACGACGATCAGGCCAGATGCTGCCGTATGTGCGCATGTTGCCGCCAATGGTGTAGAAAGTGCCTTCGTCACCATTGCCGTCGAAGCGGAGGTAGAGCACTGCGTCCTCGGCACGCCCCTCTCCGTCGGCAAGGCAACGGTTGTAGATTGCCACGTTGTCCATCTCGGCATCGGCGGTGTAGATGGTCTGAGGGTTTTGGGCGTGATTGCCTGCAAATCTGCCGATGTTGATAGGATAAGGGAAATTGCTCAGTACACCACGTTCTCCTCCTCCGTTGCCACGGCGAGGACCGTTGGAAACTTCCCTGGATGCGACGGTGCTTTCAGTGCCTTTCAACTGCCCGTCAATGTAGAGTTTCATTTCCTTGCCGTCCCAGGATGCAGTGACATGATGCCAGCTGCCTATCCAGTTGGCTGGCAAATCGACGTTGAGCGTGTGTTTCACGCCCGAGTGGAGGTAGAACTGCAGCTGTTGAGCACCTTTCTGAACCACTCCGAACTGCGTGTTACCCTTCGTCACGTATGGAGCACCTTCATACCATCCACTCAACTTGCCTGGCTTCACATCGAAGCTGATGGTGAGTGCCTTGCCTGAGAGTTCCACGTTGTTGCTCCGATAGACTTCCACCCACTCGTCGTGTCCGCTGAGGTGGAGCACACCCTTCTCAACTTTGGCATTACCCATGAGGTGGGCAGGGGTGTGGAACGGAGAACTGTCGGTCAACGGACGAATATGCTCTGTGAGTCCTGGGTTGACAAAATCCCAGATGGCACCGCCCATCACACGTGGATGACGGCGAATGACATCCCAGTATTCATCCAATCCGCCTCCGGCATTGCCTGCCACGGAGAGGTATTCGTCCATGAACGACGGACGAGGGTCTTCTGATTCAGGCACCATCGCCGTGTTCATCTCCAGTTCGTATGGAGTAGGGTAGCGCGGTCCGATAATATCCTCACCAGGATGGGCGTAGGCATTGCCACCATACATGAAATAGCGGGTTGGGTCGTACTTCTTTCCTTCCTTGACTACTTCCGTGATGAGCGGTCCTTCGCCACTCTCGTTGCCTGCACTCCAGAAGAGGACACAAGGGTGGTTGCGGTCGCGCAGCACCATCTGGCGGACGCGTTCCTGATACATGGCGAGGAACTTATTGTCGTTGGAGATGTATTCAGTGGCATGCGCCTCGTCGCCCGTCTCGTCGATGATGTAGAGACCGTATTCATCGGCAAGCTCCAGATACTTGTTGACAGGAGGATAGTGGGATGTGCGAACGGCATTGAAGTTATGCTGCTTCAGTATCTCCATGTCCTTGCGGATGGTGGCTTCGTTCATCACATGTCCCAACTCAGGGTGCTGCATGTGGGTGTTGGTGGCATTCACCTTGATGGGTTGTCCGTTGAGGTAGAACACCTGATGGCGGATTTCCGTTTCCTTGAATCCCATCTTGCTGGTGATTTGCTGCATGACAGTGCCCGCCTCGTTGAGCAGTTCGAGTTTCAGTTGATAAAGCACAGGAGTTTCAGCGGTCCACTTGTCGGGGTTGGAGATGAGCGATGAGAAATCAATCGACTTCTTCCCCTTTCCATCCATCGTGAAGCGGTCGGAAAGCATCTCCTTCACCTTGTTGCCTTTGGAGTCGGAGAGAGTGGCACGGACAGCGTATGCAGCACGCGTGTCCTCATATTTTTTCACATCGACTTTCAACCGCAAGGTGGCATCGCGGTATTGGTCGTCGAGGTCAGTGGTCACGAACCAGTCGAACAGTCGGGTTTTCGGTGTGGCATAGAGTGTCACATCATCAAAGATGCCCGCCAGTCGCCAGTAGTCCTGTCCCTCCAAGTAGTAGCCGTCGCAATACTTCATCACGCACACGGCAAGTGTGTTTTTGCCTGGATGCAAATAAGGAGTTACATCATATTCCGCAGGTTCCTGTCCACCCTCGTTGTAACCCACCTGCTGCCCGTTGAGCCAGACGAACGATGCACTTTGGGTTTTCTCCATGCGCAAGAACACATGTTGTCCCTTCCAAGCAGATGGCAAAGTGAAGGTTTTTCGATAGGCACCCGTTGGGTTGTATTCTCTGGGCACAAAAGGAGGATTCGCCTTGAAAGGAGCAGCCACATTGCGGAAGAGTGGGTCGCCGTAACCCTCCATCTCCCAGTTGCTTGGCACATGGATAGTGGACCACTTCCCATCCTTGAAGTTCGTCGCAAAGAAGTTCTGCGGCACCTCTTCAGGAGTGTTGGCAAAGAAAAAGCGCCAATTCCCATTGAGGGAAAGATGCTGACTCGCCAGATAATAGGCGTGTCCCTCCTCTTGATTTTCTTCAAAAACGGAGGTGTTTTCCAAATAATCATACATGTGCTCCAGGTACTGAGCATTCATTTGCAACGAGAAAGCTGCGAAAAGGCAAAGGGTAAGTCTTTTGATATACATATCTATGTAGTTTATAAAAGTTACTCGATTAAATGTGCTGATTCTTAGCTGAGTGCAAAATTACTACTTTTTTTTGAAATAGTCTATTTTACACTAAAAAATTCAACTTTCGCAAGTTTTTTCTTTCACCACAGATTACTCAGATTTTACAGATTATTTTAATGAAACATCGCACTGTCGTGCTTGATTAAATGATTTTTCTGATTTATTTTTAATCAGATTAATCATTGTTTTTTTTATGAAAAATCAGTGTTCATCTGATACATCTGTGGTTAAAATAATCACTTGCGAAACTTGAGTAATGATAAAAATAACATGGGCTTTCACTCTTCATTCTACTCCCCTCGCCCTTCGGAGAGGGGTTGGGGGTGAGGCTTTTCTTAGTAGCCATACATCAATCCGTACTTCTCATGCAGTCGGCGGAGGGAACCGTCGGACTTCATCTTTCGGATGACAGCGTTCACGTACTGCAACAGATCCTCCTGTCCCTTCTGCATGAGGACACCAATCTCACCGTGAGTAAAAGGTTTGTTCAATAGAGGGGCAGCCAGTCGGGAGTCAGTCTTCACATAATAAGGAGCCTCAGTGATTTCCGTTATCATCACGTCTGCTTCTCCCTCAGCTATGAGCGTTGGTATTTCCTCATTCTTCTGGTGAACGATGATGTTGGCATGAGTCAGGTTCTCGTTGGCAAACTTCTCGTTCAGTCCACCAGGGTTGACCATCACACGGACTTCGGGCTGGTCGATGTCAGCCAATGATTGATAGCGGTCAGCCTCCGAAGCACGGCAGAGGATGGTCTTGCCATTTGCCAAATAACCGTCGCTCATCAGCATCGTCTCGCGTCGAGCATCCGTGATGGTGATGCCGCCAATAGCGAGGTCGAACAACTGAGGTTTTGCCAATACGTCGCTTGTCAAACTTGGCCATGAAGTAGGCGCGAATGTGATTTCCACCCCCAGTCTGCTTGCAATCTGCTTGGCTACTTCGATGCCGAAGCCCCAATAAGTACCATCTTCCTCTCGGAAAGAAAGAGGTCGATAGTCGCCTGTCGTGCCAAAGATAATCGTCCCACGTTCAGCAATCTCTGCTATTTTGCCATCTAAAGGAACATCCGTACTGGTTGACAGGATGAAGACAGTATGCTGGTTGTTCTCCTTTCCGAAACGGAGGGCACCTTTCAGATTGTTCTCGGGGAAGAGCTTTGTACTGTCGAAATAGTAGAGTTCATTCTCGCTGTTATACCATCCGCCCACGTATCCCTCGTGCTGCAAGGCATGGCTCACCACCTTGTCGAGTTGGTCACGACTGTGGCTGTTCTGGGTGGCAGCATAACTGACGGCAATTCCTTCCGTCGGCTCCGTCATGGTACGGATGTCAAGCGTGAATCCCTCTGGATGGGTCAGACTGAAAGCCCACACCTTATCAGCAATCGTCGTTATTTGAGTTTGCTTCGCCGGATTGTCATCGTTTGAAGAGCATGAGGCAAAACTGACCGTTCCGCAAATGGTCAGGATGGCTATCAGCAACCATGTCTTAATACTTTCTCGTTTCATTTTTTTATCTATTTGAATGTTACTCTTTTCAAGGCGCAAGCACCGTTTTCAAGTTTCAACCTTCTCCTCCCCTCGGGGAGGTTGGGTGGGGGCTTTTGGATCCTGGGGTTGTGGTAAGGCTTTTCTTCATCCTTGTCATCAACGTGGGCGCAAAGGTAAGACGATTTTATGAAATATACAAGCGTCTGGGGTACTACCATCCACACGTTTGAAAACGGACATGCATTTTATGATTTTTTTAGCTAAATCCCCCTATTCAAAATAAGAGAGGCAAAAGAACTATTGGATAAGCAGTAAGGGTGATTCGGAAATGAGGTGAATCAGAAAATGATAATAGCGGGTAACGCAGAACTTGTGGTAATTCACTATCTGCGTTACCCGCTTTTCATGCCTTTGCCGCATTGCAACAGCGACAATCGGCATGTCTTAGTTGATGGTCACGAATTGTGGCCGGTAGATGTCTCCTTCTCCCATAGGATCCAAAGATGCGTCGAAGGTCGTCCACGGGATGGTGAAGATGCGATGGAGCCGATCACAATAATATGAGAGCTTGATGCTTTCGCCTTTACCGTTGGCTGCCACGGTGAGAGGAAAGAAGATGAGGTCTCCCTCCAGGGTGGGTGACGTGAGGCCGCGCACCTCGTCGCCGATGGTGGCGCAGAGGAGGTCTTGCGATGTGACGTATGGCTCCAGCTCACGCTGCATGAGTAACGATACACTCATGGTCTGCTCGAAGGTGTATTGCGGAGCCTGCCAGTCGGGACGTGCATCGTTGCCGGATGCTATCGTCTGCTGTGAGGGCGAAGGGGAATCTTTGTCGTCTGAGTCCGAGCAGGACAGCATGACGAGGGGAAGGAGGAGGCAGAGCCACTGTCCTATCTTGATGATTTGTTTCATATCTCTTGCTTTTGGTTATGGTGTGTTCTAAAAATTATCTGTAATATCTTGCCTTTCCGTTGTGTATATAAAGACCTGGACGCTGTGGCTTGCGTGACAGGCGTAAACCATCGAGCGTGTACCAGTAACCGTCGGTGTAGTCGTAGGTGACTGGTGCGAAACTGATGTCGGTTGGCAGTTGTGGATTTCCTAACACGGCATCTGCGGTGTAGTGGTAGTCACTGCCCGTGATGCTTACCACTTGTCCGTCGCGTTCCAGACAGAAGGTCAGACGATGGGACTGGTCGTCGGGTTGTGATACGTTGAGGTAGAACAAGCCATCCTCGTCTGCCTCTGCCACTGCTATGCGATTGGCGCCATTGAAGACTACCAACTGGTCGTTGTCCTGTATCTCCACTCCACTGACACTCGCGACGATGTTCATCGATGTGGCACTATTGTTTTCAAGGAGTGTTGTGCGACGTGGAGCTGTCTTGGCACCTGAGTAACGGGACTCGGTGTAGTAGCAAGGGTAGAAGAAGGTGGCATCGGTCTCGGCTGTTCGCTTGAGCATATAGCCTTTGCCTGCTTCGAGATAGCGTAGTGTTCCCTTCCACACGAGGTTTCCTGAGGCATCGCGACTGAGAATGGCAAAGTCATCCTGCGACTTCAGCACATCGCCTTCGCTTGCTTCGGCATTATAGACGGACATCGCCTGTGCGATAGGGAGGTTCAGCTGGGCGAGGTAGGCGATGCGGTTCCAGCCATGATGGACGAGGATTTCCTTATCGACGGTACGACCTCCGATGTATGCCACTTTCTTGCTGTTTGCATAGATGCGGAACATACGTGTTGGGTCGATATTCACGACTTTGCGCTCACCATCCCACTTGTAGCCTCGTTCTGTGGCTTTCGTTTGGCGACAGAAGAAGGAGGCGGCGAACTGGTCGGTGACGAATTCGATGGCATCGCCTGGTTCCCAGTTGGATGCTCCGTAGAGCAGGTCGCCAAGGGTGATGGTGCCTTCTGGCAACACATTGAGCGATACCCAATTCCAACCTTTGCGCAGTTGCAGTGTCTCTACGTCGCTGTCGTTGTTCTCTAACTGTAGAGGTGCTGTGCTGCTGCCCACGAAGGCATTAGGCATGAAGCTGATTGGCTGTCCATCGCGCGGTTGCAGTTTGTAAATCTGCCCTGAGGATGCATCGTAGAGACGGAACTCCAACTCTGGGGTTGTGTTTGGTTTTGCATAGATGGTGAGGAAGGTCAGCACCTCGTTGGCGTTGGCTGTCTGGTCGGCATCGATGTGTGCCACTCCCATTACTTCCTGATTCGGACCAAACACTGCCAAGATGTCGTTGACATCATCTGCCACTACACCATCAATATATGCTCGTGCCACGATGTGCATCATCAGGTTCCCTGCCTTCAGGTTTTCGCTCACTGCCCATGCAGGCTGCTCTCCTGTTACCTTCACATTGAGATATAGCGGTTCGGTCATATCGTCGTCTCCCAACATGGAGATAAGTTCGTTGTATGTGCCGATGTTGGTGTAAGGCGAGATACTGAAGGTGATGGTTTGTTCGTCCAACGCTTCGATGCGGCCTTGTGTCTGCGAGGCGCTAAGCCAGTAAGGCAGGTCGTGCAATTGGAAGTTCTGTGCCTGTCCGCTCAGGTTGCGGATAGTGGCTTCGAAGGAATAGCCATCTCCATAAGCTGTTTGCAGGTCCATGTGCTTGAGATTCCAGCGGAGCGGGTTGCGATAGACATAGAAGTCCATTGTCAGTGGACTCGCCATGTAGTTGCCATTGAGGTCGGGCACTTCCTTGACGGTGACATAGACATTGCTCTTCTCAATCTGGAAGTTCGGTACATCGAGGTTCACCAATAGCTGATTGTCGTTTGCCACATAGCTGAAGTTCACGTTGTCCAGTTTGCTGGTGCTGGTCATTGGTGCATACACATCGCGGGCTGCATGGGCTTCGATGACACTTTGGGCGACAAGCGTGTCACGCCGTGCAACTACATTTCCTCGTGCATCCTTATAACGCTTGAGGCTGATGCCGGTAGGCATGAGACGCTGCGTGTTGTCGTCCTGCAGTTCGCTACGTCCAAAGTCCAGATAAGCCAGCAGTGCCGTCTCTGTTCCTGCGGGTGCTTTGTTGACATAGTTCTGGAGCATATTCACTGGCAGCACGCTACTGAACATGGCTACCTCGTCGATATGTCCCTTCATCATGCGAGTGCAGGTGGAGGCATCGGTGTAGGTGGCTCCCAAGGCGAGGTTATTGCCCATGATGCCGCCCAAGCTGTCCACACTGAAACTCTCGATGAGTTTTTTGTCCATATAGATATTACCCACATTGCGCGTACGGGAGACGGTCATGGAGAAATGGTGCCAGTTGCCGTCGCTACAGAAGGCGTCGGTTGGGAACTCACGACCTCCTGAGCGTACGAAGAGGCGTCCGCCCTTGATACCCACATTGATGTGGTTGCGGGCATCGGCTTCTGTCTGTGCCTCTCCGTTGGCAAAGAGGGTAGCCTCCTGGTCGGAGGTGTTGAACCAGAACATGAGCGTGTAGTCCTGGGCATCGGTGCGCACAAAGCGGTCGGGTTGCAGACGGATGCCGTTCGTGCCATCGAGTCGCATGGATATGCCTTGAGGACGCTTCCAGTTTGTGCTGATGAGAGCCAGGTCGATGCCGCTGCCAGCGTGGTCGTAGCTGTACATGCCCTCACCCTCATTCATTGCGTAGTAGCAGAGCAGGCCATGCTCATAGCCGGTGAGGGTCTTCTGACCATATTCCGCCAGCTCTGCCGAAGAAAGTGCGCGGTTCCAGAAGCGGAACTCCAGCATGTCGCCTTTGTACCAGTTGAGTTCGCCAGGCTGTTTGTTTTCCGTAGCATCGTAGTCGAAGCCCAGACGCAGTTCGCTGTTGCCACGATAAACGCCATCCACCTTCTGCACACCAATGAGGCTGTTGCCATCATAGAAGCGTATGGTCATGGAATCGCTGCCTTGTTCCAAGGTGTAGGCTATCTGACGGAGACCATTGAAGGATATGGACTTGGTGGAACTTACCTGCTTACCGCCCACCAAAGCAATCATGTGGCGGTCGGCGGTGATGCCCAGTTTCAGACCCTGCTCATCGCCGCCATGGGAGAATACGGTCATTGCCTGCTGGTCATGGGCTGGGTTCAGCATCACATCGACCGTGAAGCTCTTGCCCGTGAGGTTCAGTGTGGCTGCGGACAGGGCTGCACTGGTACCATCGAAAGAGAGGCAGGTGCTGGTGCTGATGTCGCCGCTACGCGGAGTGCCCAAGACTTCGAAGTTGTTAATCTTGCTGAGATAGTTGCCAGCGATGTCCTCGCTGAAACGGATGCAGATGTCGTCGCCGATGCCCAGTATGCCATTGACTGGAGAAGGTGTACCGAAAGGCACAGGACGCCGCGTGTCTTTCACACCCGTGAGGACAGGAGAGGATGCTGTAAGGTAGCCACCTGCATGGCGGCAATACACCACGGCACGAAGGTCATAGTTCTGCTCGATAGGGTCGGTCTCGCCGAAGAAGCGCGTTTGAATGGTTCCGTCGGCAGGTATGCTGTCCACCACACCGGATGCCTGTTCCATCAGATTTTTGTCGTTGAAGAACGAGCACACGTTCACCCAGTCCTTGTCGCCTTGTGTGGAGAGCTTGTACTGCAACTCGATATGGTCGAAGCCTCGGTAGTTCACGTCGAAACCTTCGATACGTACAGGAAGGTAGTATTTTTGCTGCTTGTAATCGTATGGACTCTCGGTGTTCACCACCCATTTGTCGCCAGGAGTGGTCACTTTTACTGTTCCAGCCGAAGGTACGAAGTGGGCGGAGAGAGAAAGCGGTGTGTCGCGTTCGATGTCTTCCTCATCATAAAGGCTGATGATGATGTCCTCATAGTCGAATTCGGCTGCTGGATAGATCTCAATGACCTTTGTAATCACCTCGCCAGGTGGCAGATAGATGGTGTTGCCGGTTCCTGTGAGTCCTACGCCATCGACCATCACCTTGGCTCCCTTTGCATTGTCGGGGTCGCTCAGGCAGAGCGAGAAGTATTTACCCGCCAAAGCAGGCAGGTCGGTGTCGTTGCTCAAGTGAATCGTGAAGCGTGCAGGCTGGTCGAAAGGAACATTGCTGACCGACGCTTGGTCGGCCCAGATGCGGAGCTTGTCGATTTCCATTGTCTTTGCGTCCAGCACAGTTCCCGGGTTGTAGTATTTCGTGACGCGCTCGTCCTCGTAAGGCTTGTGGGTGGCACCGCCGCGTGTGCGGAACACTAAGCCTGAGTAGATAGGGGTGGAAAACATCTCGACATACGTCATCGGATTGTATTTAAATATGCCTTTTCTGATTTCATTAAGCACGTCCACTGTTATGCGGTTGAACACCGTCTGTGTCGTGTCGAGATTCAGGTAGCTGCTGGTTGTCTTCAGCACATCGACATTGAGGTACGTATTTTCAGCAGCATCAAGAGTGAAACCTATTTTCTTGCTCCAGGACTCGCCCTTGCCGTTCTCGTCAGCGATGTTAAAGGTTGTGACAGGTGTGTATTCTACCGCAAACTTAGAACCTTCCGCGTCAAATTCTACCTTTACATCTTCGATAAGGGCGGGGTTTTTGACATCTTGGTCCTGATTGTTGCTGCCGGCAGAGGATTTCTTTAACAGATTCCACAGGCTATGGGCTATCCAGTCCCTAAAACCGCCTATATCTGAACCGAAGAGGGGGTAGTGCAGATAGCATGTCTTACCGAAGTCCGCTGAGAACTCTTCGCTGTAGTCAACGGTTGACGAGCCGTCGAAGGCATAGTTCTTTGCCAGCTTGCTGGCTTTCACTTTCTCCTCCTCGTTCATAGAGAGGAAGCCAAGCCAATGTAAAGCCTCGCTGTTAAGCGCTGCAATGCTGTCGCGCTGTACGACATCGTTGCCTGCGGGGTCATACTGTGTGTAGGTCTTTTTGCCTTTGCCGTCGGTGAGACAGAAGTTGTCGTCATCATCATCCACCAGACTGATATAGGCAGGGAACCCCTGCTTGTTTGCCAGCGACTTTGCATAGGCAGGATCGGTTCCCTTGGGCAGCATCAGGGAATTACGCACACGGATCAGGTTGGGCAGTAGCTCATTCTCTATGTGATGCTGTGTGTAGGCAAAGGAGGACCGTACCTTTGTGGAGACGCCCAGCACTTCGTCGCGGATAAGATAGATGGAGTCGCCTGCAGCATCTACTCCGCGTGCCAGCACTTTCATGGTGCCTGTCTGCACGTCGATGTTGCCGCTGGTGCCTGCCTGTCGAGGTGTGAGCCGCTGGTACATCGCAGATGGTACAACTCGCACGGCAACAGCATCCTGCAGTATCAGGTTGTCTGTCATGCCAATAAAGACGTCCGCTTTCGGACCCACCCACTTCGGATCGGACGATGTCTCTATCATCTCTGAGGTGCTGATCTTATAGTTGAAGGTCCAACCCCAGCCAAAGCTACACACAAGAGAGATATTGAGAAAGTCTGCCTTCTCCACCGAGTTGATGCTACCGATCTCTGTGCCAGCTCCGCCCGCAGCGGGAATGAACACCGCACCCTTATAGAAGTCCGCCCCGGTAGCTGTTTGCAGGTTGATATTGGATCCCACCTCACAATCCACGTTGGCGGTATAGGAATAGCTCATCTCTGCGCCTGCCTCCAGATAGGAATGGCTCTCTGCGCCTGGCGGGTCACGCAGAATGTCCAGCAGGTGTGGACGTCCTGCTGCCACGATGCGTCGCCCTTCGCTCTTGGCGGTGGCTGCCATGACATACGCCTTCAGGGTGGTGACGTCGTAATAGGTACCATCATAAAATAGCGTCACACTCATGCTGCGAAGTGCATCCTCATCGGTGAGCAACAGAGTGAGATTCTCTGGCGTGAAGATATAACTGCCTCCTCCCTCTTCGTCGAGCGTCACCTTGTCAACTTTGGATGTGCTGACAAGTCCATTGTTGAATGTCACCTCGCCACCTTTCAGGTTGACGATATCTGCACTTCGGCTTTGGTCGTTGTTGTAGTAATAGCGTTCACAAGCGGTCAGCATGAAACCGTAGGGTGAGCCTGCCATGAACACGGGGTGACCGAGCGCATAGCCTTTCTGCTCATTCCATAGCTCAACGGTTGCCTTGTTGCCTATGTTGTCTTGGGCTGTGTAGCGTCGTATGCCGAAGTAGCTCAGTTGGTCGGGGTTGAACTGCCTGATGTCGAGCGATGGTACGGCATGGTAAACACGGTTGAAGGTAGCTGTATCTTCATGAGCAACGGACGTGAGGTCGAGCGTCTGAGCCACTTCTCCCTGCTGGAAGAGGGTGCTGTAGCCTGTAGCTGAAATCTCTATAACCTTGTACTTGACGGGATAGACCAATGCCTCGTACTCGCCTGTCTTGTTGTCGGGACGGATGGTGATGGAACGACGGGTGCTGTGCATGAGTGTTGTATCCTGACGCCCGTGCAGGAATGTAGCATCGCGCTCCTTGATGGTCTCGTCGTGCTGGTCGCGGACAATCCACGAACTGTTGTCACCTTCCAGCTGCATCACAATCTTGATGCTGTCGCCGAGGTTGTTGCGCGACAGCGACTGTCCCAGCGGCAGTTGTCCTTGGTTGTTGCCACCGACGACACGCCCATGCAGAACCACCTTTGTCTGGTCCCACAAGCGCACCGTGCTGACATCTGCCGTCCAGTTACAGTCGCGCTGGTCGCCTGACTGCGAGTCGGGGTTCTGCAGATAGCCATCGTTTTTCATCACATGACCGTCCTTCACTGCCTGCACGCGGTGGGTGCCTTTCGGTATGCTGAGAGAAAAGGCTCCATTGTTGTCGGTGGTGATGGGACGCTGGTTGCCATCTACCATTAGCACTCCGTCGCGTTGGAACTGTACGCCTGGTACAGGGATGCTGGAACCTTCGTAATAGACATTGCCACTATATATATAATAGGTGTTGATGGTGAAGATGAAATTGCTCCTCAGGTTCACGTCATCGTCGAAGCTGACTGTTTGTGGCTCGAAACTGCCCGCATCGCCCATCGAGGCAACACTGATGCGGTAGCTGCCTGAAAGCTGATAGACGAGTCCTCCAATCTCGAAATAGCCTGTGGAATCCGTGACGGCAGTCTTCACTTCTGCTCCCGTGATGTTACCCATAGGTTCGGCTGTCACGCTAAGACCTCCCAATCCCGTGCCATCTGCCAGACGCACGTAGCCACGCACCATGCCTGTTGGTGCGCATTGCCCGGTGACCGTTTGTCCGTTCACCTTGATGCCTTCGCACTGATAGACACTCTCCACACGGTAGTCATAGACATGCTGCGGACGAGGTTTCTTATCGATGTAGTAGAATTGCGTGAGGTTTGTGGCAAGCGTGTCCCACGGCTCGCTGTCGCCACTGCCATGTTCACGGCGTAGCACACGGTAGAAGTCGCTGTCGCCACCCGTGTTCTGCCATGTCAGCTCCACGGTGCTCTGCTGCTGCTTGGCAGCAAGGTTCGTGATGCTGTCCGTGTTCATGAACTTATAGATGGCTGCATCGCCCTTTTCCAGTTTCTTTACCACATAAACTATGCTGTCGGCATCGTTCATCCGGAAGCGAAGGGGTGAAGAGCCACGCTTCATGACCAGGCGGAAATCATAATCCACACACTTGCGCGTTAGCTCCAGTGTATATTTGCCTTTATTGACGAGAGCCGTATCGGCTGAGATGTCGCGGCACTCTGTGGCCACTACTTGTCCAGCCTCGTTCTTCATGTCGATATAGAGCAGAAATTTTGCACGCGGATCCCAATATAAAAGGTATTTGGAGCTTTCTAACAAGTCACGAGTTGCGATATCTGATGCGTTAGGCCACATTTCATGAAGAAAATACAAATCATTGCTATTGGAACTTTCGAGGAGATATTCACCGCCGCCTTCTGCAGACGATAAGGCATAAAGTTTTTGCCACACAACCCGCCCCATAAACCAATTGTTGTCTGCCCTCGGCCTCTCTAACATGTCCCATAGATTCGTGAGGTTGATTTCTCTTCCTGTTGGGATTTCTAATAAGCCAGAACATTTGTTGGCTTTGATGATTCTGTTCCAATTGTCGAAGGTTGGCAACACTCGTTTGAAACCAGGAGGCACAGGGTCGTTGGAGAAGATGGTCTTCAGTGAAAAACGGTACGTATCCAAATTGCTTATCCATTCTTTATTCCAAGCCAGGACTTTGTCGTTATCATCGGTCACCAGCACGCCCCAGACGCCGCCTCCTTTCTGATCAGCTTCAGCAATTGTCTGATAAACTTCGCCGTTCATGGCGAGGGCATCGCCAATCTTGGCCTTTAGCAACCCTTTTTTCCATTCCCATTGCAGTTCTACAGAGTGCTGTCCGTCCACATCCCAGTCGGAAGCCTTCTGCACGCTGACATCGTTTATTTCTCGCAGGTAGGGCTGTTCGCTCATCACTAACAGCTGTCGCCCTGTGTTCTCTCCCCATCCCCAGACGGTAGTTCCCATACGTCGGACGCGGTAGGATGCGGCCGTGCCACGGTAGTTGTTGAGGAAGTCCTCGTCGGTGTAGGTAAAGAGAGTGTCCTGTTCGAAAGCCACCTGCCCGATGGTCATCCACTGGCTGTCTTCGTCGTTGGTGCTGCCGTTGAGGTTACGCTGTATCTCCCAGAAGTCATTGTCTATGATGTCGCTGTAGAGGGGGTAGTCTATCGTCCAACTCAGATGCACTTGGGCATTGTCTGTCAGTTGCGCCGTGAAGTTCTTGGGCTGGTGCAACAGTGCCACTTCCACCACGTCGCTGGTGACGTCCACCTTGTTTCCTTCTTGGTCTGTTACGTTGCACACTGCCTTCACGTTGCTCATGGGCAGGTCGGCAGGCAGGTAGATATAACCAGACGTCGAAGGCTTATCCACCGCCATTTCCTCCTTACGGTTCGTGACGCGGTTGGTGTATGTTACTTTCATACTGTTCACCTTGCTTGCCTGAATGGCATAGGGAATCATGGTCTTGCCAATATGCTCCTTGTCGAAAGCCAACATTGGCGTCATCAGCATGACACTGACAGGTGGTGGATCAGCAATGGAGAACTTGCCGAGCGAGAAGTCCATGGGTTTTCCGTATCCCTCGTCTTTTGTATCACCTTCTCGCCACACCACATGTGCCAGCAGCTCTATTGTCTTGCCCTGCCATTCGTATGGCACCTTCCAGCGCACTTTCATCGTCTTGTGATAGCTGTCGTCAATGTCGGGTCCAAGCATGAACTCCAACCAGTTGTTCTGCGAGGGCAGCACCACCTGGTTGCTGTAGCCTATGCCATACTGCTCGCAGAGAATAGTGAAGTTCTCGCCTTTCCAGCACATGGCAGCCGACTTGTTGTTCCAGTTGTTACCTAAACTCTTCCAGGCAAAGATTTCCACCGTGTCTTTGTTGAGGACGGCTTTTATTCGGCTACGCTCCGACTGATAGACATTCGCTCCTATCCTGTAGTAGTCGAACGTAGGTAGTGACAAATCGATAGTGTTCTTGCCAGATAGCATTGCCTTATAACTGGCTGCATTTTTCATGTACGAAGCCGCCTCCGCCATTTGAGGGAATAGCAAGACGACAAGCATCCATACTTGGATAAAGTGTTTCTGTTTCATGGTTATCATAATATTAATTTTTATCGCAAAGATAAACAATCATTCTAAAAAATGCTACTTTTTTGCCTGCTCGTCAGCAAACTACTTGCGCAGAAACCCCGTTTTTACGCAAAAACAACTCCTTTCGTCCCTTTGTTCTTTGTTCTTTGTACTTAGTTTTTTGTCCTTTGCGACAAATATCAAAGGACTTTCCCCTGTTTGTCGCAAATACAGGTGGTTGCCGCAACGAAAAGAGAAGAAAAATGAAATAAAATGATGACACGCCAGAAAACCGCCATAACTTTGCAGCGTCGAAAGGAACAAAAGACATTCCTTAGACAGGAAAGAGAGATAATAAAAACATTAAAAACAAATTAAAAAAAAAGAAATTGAATATGAAAAAGCTAGTTATTATTTTATTGGGTTGTTTGCC
>DGUV01000059.1:0-442 GCA_002395775.1 Prevotellaceae bacterium UBA4301 | reverse complement strand
TTTAAGTTCAAAACTGGTGACAAGGAGGCTGACGAAATTCTTAAGAAAGAAGTGCTGGTTGTGGAATATATGGGTCATCTCTATGTCAACTGTCGAAACCTGCGCTGTAATGACATTGTTCTCGATGTAACGAACTATGCACAGGCTTATCGTTACCAAGGCAACAAACTGTGTGTGGTGGCACATTGGATCAATGGTGGAGCTTTATTGGCAAGTGTTGCAGGTGATGTGGTTTTCATCGCTTCTCCATTGCCTGTGGCTGTGCCAGCAGGGGTTGCTGCAGATGTCATTTGGTTCAATATGGACAAGTTTAATAGCTATCGATGCTATTACCTTGATAAAGATGCGAATGAAAAAGGAAAAACGGATGTAGTTAGAATCAACGACGAGTTCGTGGAGAAGGTGCTTGCCAATGACCAAGCATTGTTGAAACGATACAATG
>DGUV01000030.1:25646-117041 GCA_002395775.1 Prevotellaceae bacterium UBA4301 | reverse complement strand
AGTAGTCGCCGATGAGGTGGTCGCCTTTCTTGCCCGAGGACTCGGGTGTCTCGCCGTTGCCCCACTTGAGCCAAGCCAGCATCGACTTGCAGATGTGTATGCCGCGGTCGTTCACGATGTTGGTCTTAACGACGCGGTTGCCATTGGCCTCCATCACCTGTGCCAAAGCCCAGCCGAGCAAGTTGTTGCGCACGTGCCCCAGGTGCAGCGGTTTGTTCGTATTGGGGCTCGAGTATTCAATCATCACCAGCGGGCTCGCCTCTGTCACCGGAGTGAAACCGAAGCGCTCCTGGCCGTTAATCTCCTCCAGCAGTCCAATCCACTGCGCCGGTGCGACGACCAGGTTCAGGAAACCCTTCACCACGTTGAAGCGTGCCACCACGTCGGGCACCTCATGCATCAGGCATTCGCCCAGCAGCTGCGCCGTCTCCTCGGGGCGCTTGCGGCTCATCCTGAGGAAGGGGAACACCACGAGCGTCACGTTTCCCTCAAATTCCGGTCTTGTCTCTTGCAGCTGAATGCTTTCCGGGGCCACTTCCTGCCCCCACATTTCTTTGATTGCGGCCGCTACGGCCAGTGCTATGCGTTTCGTTATCTCCATACCTTATGTAAGAAAAAAGTCAAATCTTTTATGCAGTTTTACACTACGATGCCCGCAAAGGTACGAAAAAACGAGCGAACAACAAAATTGTCCTCGAAAAATCCTTTCATTTACAGCGACCCACTACCCAGGGCTTTGACGACAGGATTAGGTTTGGCCCATAAAGACCAAACAACCATGTTCTGCCTCGTGGGACAGGAAGTGGAATTTTCTGACAAACGTCCTATTCCTTTCCCAGAATCTTGTTCACCAACTTTGTCACGTCGGCAATGGAAACCTGCCCGTCGCCGTTCACGTCGTAGTTGGTTTCATCCTCCAACTCCACGATGCCGCCTTTGAAGATGGTCTCCGTCCAGCCCTTGTCGATGTAGGCTTGGCGCGTGCCATGGGGAACATGGAGGGTGCAGTTGGTGGGATAACCAGACTCGTTAGGACCAAACATCGTTGGTGGAAACGCAAATGGAGTTTTACTTCGCATAACCATGCGCTCCAAGTCTTGGTTTGAGAGGAAAGCCCAACTCCCTATGCCGGTGACGCTGTCGGGAATCTCCACCGAAGTCAATCCCCTTCCTCGGAAGGCAGAATTTACGATGTACTTTGTGCTGCGTGGGATGACGGAGTTCTTGCAACCTGCGATGAGGTAGCCATCGGATTTCCTAAGCACACACTGGCTGTTTTCACGCGAGTCATATTTCTCGTTGCCTGGGTCCACGGTGATGCTGACAAGGTCGGGGGTGTTCGTAAGGGCGTCGGCATAGAACGAGCGGAGGGAGGCAGGCAGATAGATGTGCTTGAGGCCAGTGTCGGAGAAAACGAGAGACTTCAGTGTGTCCAATCCCTCTGGCAGAATGACTTCGGTAAGGTTCTTGTTGCCATAGAATCCGTAATTTTCTATCGTGACAAGGCCTTGGGGCAACACAATGGAACGCAAATCGCAATTGAGGAATGCATTGTCAGCTATGCGAGTCACTGTGGGCGGAATGACAATGTCGGTCAGGCTATTGCTACCGGAAAAAGCACTTTTCTCAATTGCCGTTAGCCCAGTGAAATACTGCAACTCGGGGAAGGCTTTCAGTTGTTTGTTGAGATGGAAGTAAGAAGTACCTGTGCTGTCACACAATGTGGTGACAAGGGCCGCTTCTGCACGAGTCAGGTAACCATCGTGGTTTGCGTCCCAATGGGTCAGGCAGATGGCCTCGGCCACGGAGTCGGTAAACTGGATGATGTCTGCCATATCTGTCTCCTCCACAATGCCACCTTTGAAGATGGTCTCCGTCCAGCCCTTATCGATGTAGACCTGGCGCGTGCCAGCGGGAACGGTGAGGACGCAGGAGGGGGAGATGTTGCCGAAGGCACCGGTGCCAAGGGTAAAAGGCTCCCGAATGTGTGACACCACGGAGGTAAGCCCCGTGCAGTTCTGGAAAGCGCGTTGGGATATGGCCGTCAGTGTAGAGGGCAATTCGATGCTGGTAAGTTCGGCCATGTCAAAGAATGCATAGTTGTAAATGGCCTTGATGCCCTCGGGGATAGAGGAGTTCTTGCATCCAACCATAAGTAGCGTATCATTAAGTACGAGGGCATTACAGCCTTTGGGCGAACTCAACATGGGGTTGCCTTCCTCTACCACAATGGAGGATAGCCCCGTGCAGCCACCAAGGGGGAATTGGCTTAGCCTGACACAAGCCTTTGGGATATAGATATGCTTGAGGCCTGTGCACTCGACGAAACACTGCATGGGAAGTATCGTCACTCCGGAGGGGATGTCGATAGTCTCCAGATTCTTGCATCCTGCAAATGTGTACGAGGCGAATGACGTAAGCCCGTCGGGCAGGTCTATCTCCGTTAGGGCACAGCTTCGAAATGCGTACTGCCCGAGGGCCTTTATGTTTTCGGATAGTGTGACGTGCTTAAGTCCCGTGCAGCCGTCGAAGGCATTGTTGCCGACAGATGTCAGGCTGGTGAAATATTGCAGTTCGTCGAAGCTTTGTATCTCCGTGTTGCCCTTGAACACCTCGCCAAGGGAGGTGAGGTTGCTGGCCTCCCACGTCGATAGCTTGCCGTCTGCGTTCATGTCCCACTCGGCTACGCAGAGGGCTTCCACAACCGGGTCGGCAAACTGGATAATCTTCTCGTCTGCCGTGCAGCGCACATACATGTTGGAGTACACGACGGGGAAGGTGTATTCGTAGCCCTCCATGTCGCCGAAGGGTGTGCCTGCATATTCCATGTCGGCTGTCACCTCCTTTCCGTTCACCCAACTGCGTGCACCGATGGCATCGAACGTCAGGAACGAGGGCGAGTTGTCCACAACGTCCATGGTTAGGTTGTATTCCCCTGCGTTGTAGTCCTGGCCGGCGATTCTAGCCAAGGCTCCGTTTTCCACGGTAAGGTTTATGTTGAACGACTCGGGCAGCACCTGCTTGAAGTTGGAAAAGTAGCTATTGGGGTTGCCGGGCAAGTAGGCGGCAAAGGCTGTGTTGGTGAGGTGGGCGGTGGCGTTTTCTACTCCGTAAATCATGGTGGAGTCGGCCTGGTAGGGTGTGGTGGATGTGAAATAGACATCCGTCAGATTGGTGAACTTGCTGAAGTTGGGTGCTTTATAGCCCGGAAGGTTCCGAATGTAGAACTTCTCCAGATTGGGCAGGTCGGGCTTGAGATCTTCGGTGAAATCGTATTGTCCCTCGACGAGCGACATCTTTTTGTAGAAATAATCATACCTTGTTGATGGGGATTCCTGTATGTACGCAACGGTTCTTTCGTTGTCATAGGTGTAGACAGCGTATGCCCCTTTGCGTATGTCGCCCTCGAAACGGAGGGTCTTGATGTTGGAATTGGTCTCGTAGCCATAACTATTTCCAAACTGGCTGGAAAACCCCCATACCTCGACGGTGGGAGACACTTGGCGTGCAGGTATGCCGCCCGCATCAGGTTCTACGAAATTGGGGTCGGTGGTCCAGACATACTTGTAATCACATATACCATTGATGTCAATCCGCCCAACGGTGAATGCGATGTTCTTATTCTCGAACGATGCGGGGATGACGCACTCCTCGGTGGTGACGCCAGAGAGGGACCTCACAAAGGCTACGAATTTCATGACACTGACGGATGCGGGATAGCCATTATTCATGTCGACGACATAGCAATCGGCATAGATTTTATACTCCACGCCGTTGAGCGTGTAGGTGCCACCATAGTTTAAACCGGAAACGGGACCTTTGATTTCATACAAAATAGCCCGTGCGGGCGAAGTCAGTGCCACGAGAGCGAGCAGAATAAGTGTCAGTTTCTTCATCATAGCAGTATCATTATTTAGGTTCATAGCTTGCAAGTTAGGGATTAAGATCTCACCAATGCATCCCTGACTGCAAAGTTAAGACAAAAGATGGAATAAGGACCATGCAAAATCGTGCATGGGCTTGACTGAATGATGCAAACCCCTAAAATTCGACTATTTGTGGCGAAACTGGGAGGGAGAAATCCCGAATGTGTGGCGAAAGGCTCGCGAGAAAGAGGTGGGGTCGGAAAAGCCACATTCGTAGGCAATCTCTGAAACGGGTTTGTCGGGACGGGAGGAAAGCAGCAGACGGGCCTGTTCCATGCGAATGCGCATTACATACTGTTGGGTGGTGATGCCTGTCAAAGCCTTCACACGGCGATTTAGCTGTCCGCGAGTGATACACATTGATGAGGCCAACGACTCGACGGAATATTCCGGCTGCATCATGTTGCGACGGACGAGGGACACCAGGCGACTTAGGAAGTCGTGGCCGCTCTCGGGTAACTCTCCGTCAGGGCTTTCCTTCACCAGGCTCTCCTTGGCTCCTTCGCTTTGCAAATTTCTGATTATGGCCTGCAAGGCTGACTCGCGCAGGTGCATGCGCCTATGCATCCACCACCAGGTGGTGCCAACAAGAAGCAGGGTCAGGAGCATACCTATTAAAACATACTTTCGTGTGCGTGAGCGCAACTGCTCGTTCTCTTTGTGAAGCCAGTCGGAACCAAATTCTGCATTGTAGCGAGCCAGGCTTTCGGCTGTAGCATTGGAGTAGAGCGAATCCTTCAGAAGGTCGAATCGGTCGAGAGCCACCTTGGCACTGTCGGGGTTGAGTGTCCAATAGGACTCATAGAGTCCGCGTTGAGCGTGCATCTCATTCCCTAAGTCTCCCATTCCTGCAAAGATGGATTCTGCTTCGCGGTAGTGAGGGATGGCTTCTGTCTGTCGCTCCTGACAAAGAAGTGACATGCCCAGTTTGTTGAGCGCAATGCCTAAGGAATGACGGTCGCCTACCTGCCGGAATACGGGAATGGCTTCGCCAAGCACTTGTTCGGCCTCGGCATATTGGTGTAGGCCGATGAGTACGGACGCCAGCTGCGTGCGACGGACTGCCAGTTTGTAGCTGTCGCCACGGCTTTCTTCTATTTCGCAGGCTATATGAGCATGTGTCAGAGCTTGTTTGTCATCGCCCATCTGGTGATAGACCTCGGATGCCATACCTTGCAAGACGGCCATGCGGGCGGGGTTGTCAACCTTCTGGGCCAGTTCGATGGCACGGAGGATGTATTGTTCGGCTTCCTTGGGTCGGTTGGCACCGACGTAGATGCCGGCCAGGGTGTTGAGCGACGAGGACATGATGTCGGGGTCGCCCGTCTGCTCGTCCAGTTTGTAGCACAGTTTGGCATAGTGGGCTGCCTGGTCGTATTCGGACAGGCGGAAGTGGGCCAGAGAGAGGATGCTCAGGCAGTTGGCTTCCCAGTCGGTGCCATGCGTGAGGGGCAGTGCCCTCTCGCCGTAGTTTACACTCTGCTGGTATTCCTGCTTGGCATAGAAGTATTCGGCTGCCCAGTACCACACCTGCATGCGCATGGTGTCCAGTGGGGTGTCGGTGCCAAAATGCACGGTTCTATCGGTGATTTCTGCCTCATGGAACTTGTCCATTACTTGATTGGCCATTGCCACCTGTGTCCGGTCGTTTGCCGCCTCGAACTTTTTGAGTTGCGACTCCACCTCGCCTGCATCGGCCCATAATGTGATGGCGATGAACAATGCGCTGAGGGCCATCTTTAATTTGTATTCTCTCATTTTCAATCTATTCGTCTTGTTGCAAAGGTAAGGGATTATTCTGTTTTCCGCAAGCGTCTGTTGGAATTTGTTCCGAATGGCATGGCCGCTTAGCTGAGCGTGGCTGCAATCTTGTCGGCATTCATGCTGCGGGCCGAGGCGTCGAAGATGTCCTTGTAGGCTCCGCCTTGCTGATAGACTTCCTGAGGAGTGCCGTTCTGCACTACGCGTCCCTGCTGGAGGACGTAGATGTAGTCGGCGTCAATGATCTGCCCGATGTTGTGGGAGATGATGATGACGGTGCGACCTTGTTTGATGGCGTCGATGCTGTTTTTGATTTGCTCAGTGGCGATGGCGTCGAGCGAGGCTGTGGGCTCGTCGAGGAAGATGATGGGGGGATTCTTGATGAACATGCGGGCAATGGCCACACGCTGTTGCTGTCCGCCGGAGAGTTCGAGGGCCGATGTGCGGAATCCCTGTGGCAGTTGCATAATCTGGTCGTAGATGTAGGCTTTCTTGGCCGCCTCCACCACTTCTTCGTGGGTGGCTGAAGGGTTGCCGTAGCGGATGTTTTCTTCGATGGAACCGTTGAAAATGTGGTTGCGCTGAAGCACGAGCCCGATGTTTTCGCGCAGCCAGCGGGTGTCCCAGTCGGTAAGGGGGATGCCGTCGAGTGTGACGGTGCCCGATTGCGGCTGGTAGAACTTGTCGAGGAGATTGACGATGGTACTCTTGCCTGCTCCGGAGAGGCCCACGAGGGCGGTGATTCGTCCGGGCTGTATGCGCAGGGAGACGTTGTGGAGGGCTTTGGTGCCGTTGGGATAGGTGAAATCAACGTCCTTCATCTCCAGTTCTCCGCGCACCGTCTGGGGGCGCAGGGACCCCGTGGGTTCTACTTCGTCCTTTGCGTGGAGGATGCCGAAGAATCCTTCAGCGTAGATGAGGGCGTCGTTCATGTCGTCGTAGATGCGGTGGAGCTGGCGGATGGGGGCGCTGACGTTGGAGAAGAGCATGACGTGGTACATGATTTTTCCGATGCTCATGCCGGGGTAGTCGATGAGGACGAGGTAGGCCGTGAGGATGATGATGAGCACGGTGCCTATCTGCTCGAGGAAGGTTTTCAGTCCGTTGAAGAGGTAGCTTTGGCGGCGGGTGGCCATTTGCTGGTCGGTCATGTCCTGTTGGAGGGCTTCTTGCCGGCGGGCTTCAATCTCCTCTCGGTTGAACGACTTGATGACGCTCATGCTCTCCAGTATGCCTAGTATGCCTTGCGACACGCGTTGGTGGTTTTCGAAGATGTGGCGGCGCCCGCCTTTCATACGCTGGGCTTGCAGGTTGGTGACCCAAAAGTAGATGGGGACAATAGCGAGGGCCACGAGGCCGACGTAGAAGTTGGCAGCGAACATGAGGCCGAGGGCGAGCACGGCGCTGGTGAAGAGGGGGAGAATCTCGATGAAGAAGTTGTTGACCGTGTTGGAGAGGCTCATGACGCCGCGGTCGATGCGCGACTGCAGGCGGCCAGTTTCGTTGTCGGCGGTGTTGAAGTATGCCATGCGGAACGACAGGATGCGACGGACGACCTGCACGGAGAGGTCGCGGCTGACCAGGATGCGCATCTTCTCGCCATAATAGCGCTGGAAGAAGGTGACCAGGGCTGCCAGCACTTCCTTGCCAAGCAGGATGGCGCTGACGATGGTGAGGATGCGTGCGGCTTGGCCCCACGTGAACGAGGGGGCCTGAATGAGGCCGTTGATGGCATCTACGGTGCGGTCGAGGACGATGGCATTGACCTGTGCCATGAGCGAGCCGGCGAAGGTGAGCACTATGGTGATGAGGACGAGCCAGCGATAGGGGCGGACGTAGGGGGCGAGGTTGCGCAGAAGGGCCCAGATGTTCATTTTCATTTCGGGGAGGAGTGGGGGATGTCGGACTGAGTTGTGTGGAGCAAAAAAAGGGAAGACCACGCATGTGGCTTCCCCTTTTTTCTTTTTTGTGTCTGAAAGGTTGTTGGCAGATTACTTGACAACGTCGATGAGCTCCTTGCCAGCCTTAACCTTAACCACCTTCTTAGCGGGGATGGTGATGGCCTGCTTTGTGGCGGGGTTGATGCCCTTGCGAGCTTCGCGCTTTTCTACGCTCAGGGTGAGGATGCCGGGAACCTGCACCTTTTCGCCTGCCTTCAGGGCGTCCTTAACTGCTTCAACTGCTGCGTCAACAGCCTTCTTTGCGTCAACTTTGCTCAGGCCTGCGATTTCGGCAACCTTTGCGATTAACTCAGTCTTGTTCATAGTTGTAAATTAATAAGTTAATAAAAAAGTGTCTTTTTCAATTCTCGTTAGGGCAAATTTAGGGAAAGTTCAATTATCCGCAAAGAAAAATTGAAGAAAAATCATGTTTTTCGTTAAAATTCTTATCATTACCCTCTTTTTATGCTGTTTTTAAGCGGAATTTGCGTACTTTTGTGGCGCAATAGATAAAATATATACATATATGAATATGCCTCCCGTAACGAAGAACCTTCTTATCATAAACATCCTCATGTTCGCGGCCAGCTTTGTGCTGCTGCGCTACGGAATAGACCTGAATGGCATGTTTGGTCTCCACTACTTCATGGCGTCCGATTTCCAGCTCTATCAGTTCTTCACCTATCTGTTCATGCACGGCAATCTCGAGCATCTCTTCTTCAACATGTTTGCCTTGTGGATGTTTGGCCGCATCGTGGAGCAGGTGATGGGACAGCGACGCTTCCTCACCTACTATCTGGTGTGCGGCATCGGCGCGGGCTTGTTGCAGGAGTTGGTGCAGTACGTCCACTATCTGACCCTTATGCCCGACCTCCCAAAAGTGTCGCCGGAGCAATTGGCCGATGCACTGAACATGTGGAATACCGTGGGTGCCTCGGGAGCCATATACGGCATCCTGCTGGCTTTCGGCATGACTTTCCCTGAGGAGCGGTTGTTCATCATTCCCTTCCCGTTTCCCATCAAGGCCAAATACTTTGTGGTGGGCTATGCAGTCATCGAACTTATGTCGGCCATGCTTCGCAGTAACGACAATGTGGCTCACATGGCTCACCTGGGTGGCATGCTGTTCGGTCTGCTGCTGTTGCTGCACTGGCGCCACCCGGGCGGACTGCAGAGAAAAGTGCAGGACTGGTGGGACAAGCTGAGACGATCCAAGCGACCGACGTTCCATTACCAAAGGAACTCGAAATTCTCTGATGAAATGGACTATAATGCGCGTCAACAGGCTTATCAGGCAGAGATAGACCGCATACTGGACAAAGTGAAACGTCGTGGCTACGGAAGCCTGACGGAGGAGGAGAAGCGCAAACTTTTTGATGCCAGTGGCAGGTGATGGCCGAGAAAAGGAGTAAATCGCCTTGGGCATGGGCCATGCGCTTGCTGACCGACCTCTTTACGGGGGCCAATCTGGTCACGTTATGTCTGCTGTGGGCCTGTTGCCTATCCACATGGGTCAATCCTGCCGTTCATCCTCGCATCTCGGTGATGGGGCTGCTGTTCCCCGTTTTCTTTTTCCTGAATGTGGGATTCCTCGTGCTCTGGCTCATCTACAAGCCCCGAATGGTCCTCCTACCCCTGGTGGGTATGGCGCTGTGTGGGTCTTACATTCTTGACTACTTTCCCCTGAATATGAGCAGTGATGAGCAGGAAGACGACCTGACCGTCATTTCCTGGAATACCGGTTATTTCCAGAATCTGCCCACCGACTCCCTTGACCTTGCCGTAGAGCAGCTTGTGCAGTATGGCGCTGACATCATGTGCCTGCAGGAAAGCAGGCCAGGGGGTGTGTTCCAGAAGGTGATCAAACAACACTCCTCAGCGGCTGGATATCACGAACTGACGGTGGGGTCGAAGGTGTTGCTGACACAATTCCCCATCCTGTCGCACACGGTCATTGAGGCCGAAAGCACTGGCAACAACAACGTCATTGCAGCCGACATCCTCATGGATGGCGACACAGTGACCCTGCTCAATGCGCATCTCGAATGCTATCACTTTTCGGTGGATGAGAAGGATGAATATGGCGATGCTCTGCAATCCCGTGACCGAAATGTGATGAAGGAGGAGATGAAGTTCCTGACGGGCAAGTTGGCATCGGCCTCACGCTATCGTGGATTGCAAACACGGGAACTGGAGAAATTCCTCGATGCCCTGCCTCCCTCACGCTCTGTCATCCTCTGTGGCGACTTCAATGATACCCCCATTTCGTATGTCTATCAACGAATGGATAAACGTTTCGACAATGCTTTCCGCTCGCGCGGCTTTGGAGCGGGATTTTCTTACCGTGAACTGAAATTCCCCGTGCGCATCGACCACATTTTCCATTCCCGTGACTGGGAGTGTTCCTCGGCACGATATGACCAGCAGATGACGGCTTCCGACCACTTCCCCCTTGTCGCTAAGCTCAGAAAACGGCAAAAATAGTGTCGGAAGATATAATTTTTAATCTTTAATTTTTATTTTCTAATTTAATTATGTAATTTTGTGCGCTCTTTGCGCGTATGCGCCCGAATGTGCGAAAAATAAATAATGTAAAATAATTAAATTAATTCTAACAATGCAAAACAAAGGATTTGTAAAAGTGATTGCAGTCTTGCTTGCACTCATTTGCCTCTTCTACATGAGCTTCAGCTGGGTAGCCAGCTATCATGAGAACAAGGCAGAAAAGATTGCTGCCCTGAGTGGCGAAGAAGCAGGACAGAACTATCTGGACTCTGTGCAGAACAAGAAAGTGTACATGAATGTCTGGACATTGAAACAATGCCGTGAGATGGGTCTCGGACTTGGACTTGACCTGAAGGGCGGCATGAACGTGATTCTGGAGGTAAGCGTAGCCGACGTAGTGAAGGCTCTGTCTGACCACAAGGAACTCACCAATACTAATTTCGCACAGGCTGTGGAGACCGCCCAGAAGGCAGCCAGCAAGGGACAGGGGGACTTCATCTCTCTCTTCATCAGTGAGTACAAGAAACTGGCTCCCGAAGGCTATCTCCGCGAAATCTTTGCCACCCAGCAGCTGCGTGACAAGGTTAGCACCACCAGCACCGACGCTCAGGTGGAGAAGGTGCTCCGCGAAGAGGTGAAGGCTGCCATCCAGAACTCTTACAATGTGCTCCGTACTCGTATCGACCGCTTTGGCGTAGTACAGCCCAACATCCAGGCTCTGGAGGGCCAGGAGGGTCGCATCATGGTGGAAATGCCTGGTGTGAAGGAGCCCGAGCGCGTGCGTAAGCTCCTGCAGGGTAGCGCCAACCTGGAATTCTGGGAAACATATAATGCCGAGGAGGTCTATCAGACGCTCTACGACCTTGACAGCCGTCTGGCTGCTGCCAACGTAGGTGGCGAGGAAAAGACCGATACCGCTGCTGTGGCTGAGGCTGAGGTCGCTGAGACCGTGGCTGACACGGCTAAGGCTGAAGCCAAGGGCAACCTGGCAGCTGCCATCTCAGGCGACAAGGCTGCTGAGGCTACCAGTGCCGCCGACATGGAAAAGGCTTTGAAGGAGCATCCCCTGCTGGCTCGCCTGCAAGTGCAGCCTGGCATGGGTTGTGTGGTGGGTATTGCCCACAAGCGTAACCTGGAGGCCATCTCTGCCCTCTTTGAAACTCCCGAGGCTAAGGCTGCCCTGCCTGGCGACCTGCGTCTGAAATGGGGCGTGAAGGGCATCAACGATGGCGATGGTGCCGACCTCTATTATCTCTATGCCATCCGCGTTACTGAGCGCGACGGACGTGCACCCCTGGAGGGCGATGTCATCACCGATGCCTCTGATGCCTTTGACCAGTTTGGTCGTCCTTGTGTGAACATGAAGATGAACATCGACGGTTCTCGCCGTTGGGCACAGCTGACCAAGCTGAATGTGAAGCGCTGCATTGCCATCGTGCTGGACGACAATGTCTATAGTGCTCCCACCGTGCAGAACGAAATCACTGGCGGAAGCTCGGAAATCACTGGTAGCTTCACCACCGAGGAAACTAAGGACTTGGCCAACGTGCTGCAGTCGGGTAAGATGCCCGCTCCTGCCCACATCGTGAGCGAGGAAATCGTTGGTCCCACGCTGGGTGCCGAATCCATCCGCATGGGTATCTACAGTTGTGTGCTGGCCTTTGTCATCCTGATGTTCTACATGATTGCCATGTACGGCTTCATCCCTGGCATGGTGGCCAACTGCGCCCTGCTGCTCAACTTGTTCTTCACCGTTGGTATCCTGACTTCGTTCCAGGCTGCACTGACCATGAGCGGTATTGCCGGTATGGTGCTGACGCTGGGTATGGCCGTTGACGCCAATGTGCTCATCTACGAGCGCACGAAGGAAGAGATGAAGGCAGGCAAGCGCGTTCGTGAAGCATTGGCTGCAGGTTATAGCAACGCCTTCAGCGCCATCTTCGACTCGAACCTGACCAGTATTATTACCGCTGTCATCCTTTACTATTTCGGAACCGGACCAATCCGCGGCTTTGCCACAACCCTGTTCATCGGTATCTGCGTAAGCTTCTTCACGGCAGTGTTCTTGACTCGTGTCGTTTACACTGAGATGCATAATCGCGAGAAGTGGCTCGACCTTACGTTCAGGACCTCGCTGGGCAACCGCATGTCATTCAAGAACCCCACCTTCAAGTTCATGAGCAACTGGAAGAAGAGTTTCGCCATCTTTGGTGCACTGGTGCTGATCAGCCTGGCCTTCGTCTTTGGTCGTGGCTTCAGCAAGAGTATCGACTTCACGGGTGGTCGCAACTTCATCGTTGTCTTCGACAAGCAAGTTCAGCCCGAGCAGGTTCGTAGCTTGCTTAACGAAGCCTTCCCCGAGAGCAACACCAGCGCCATTGCCATTGGTACTGACGGCCAGACAATCCGTATCTCTACCAACTATCGTATTGAAGAGGATGGACTGGAAGTTGACAGCGAGATTGAGGAGAAACTCTTCAATACGCTGAAGAATGCCGGCCTGTTGGCAAGCGACCTGGAGCGTGAGACCTTCATCAACCGCGACGTTCGTGAGGGTGGTTCCATCATCTCAAGCCAGAAGGTAGGTCCCTCTGTGGCTGAAGACATCACCAATGGTGCCATGATTGCCGTTGGTCTGTCCTTCGTGGCCATCTTCCTCTACATTCTGCTGCGCTTCCGCAATTGGGCCTTCTCAATTGGTGCCATCTCGGCTCTGGTTGTCGATATCATTGTCATCCTGGGTGCTTACGCCATGCTGTGGGGCCTGGTTCCCTTCTCTCTGGAAATCGACCAGACCTTCATCGGCGCCATCCTGACGGCTATCGGTTACTCCATCAACGATAAGGTGGTAGTCTTCGACCGTATCCGTGAGAACATCGGACTCTATCCCAAGCGCGACCGTCAGCTTCTGTTCAACCAGTCGTTGAACTCTACGCTGAACCGTACCGTCAACACCTCCGTCAGCACCTTCATCGTACTGGCCGTCATCTTCGTGATTGGCTTGTTCTTCAAGGGCGCCGACAGCATCATCTCGTTCTCATTCGCCATGATTCTGGGTGTTGTCTGCGGTACATTCACCTCTATGTTCGTGGCTGCCCCCATCGCTTATCTGGTGATGGGTCGCAAAATCAATGAAGAGGAAGTGAAGGCTTGAGCCTCCTGATTCGTAAGTGATAATACGTAAGGGGCATTCTCCGGATGAGGAGAGTGCCCCTTATGTTTTTCCTTGTTGCCTTACCTTATATATTATATACGCGCGCGAGGGCGTGAGTTTAGAATCGGAAATAGGTTTGTGCCCAAAGTTGATGGTAATGTCGGTCGGCTGCAGCATTGTCTTTGTGGTAGTTATACTGAAGCTGAAGCATCAGGTTCTTGTGCGGTTGCAGGTTGGCACTTAGGCTGCAGATGGTGTGCATCGATTGTTTTGTGGCATAGTCGCGATAGGCATCATACTTGACGTAGCACTTTATCCAGCGCCAAACGGGGATGCCCACGGTTGCATACCAGGCATCGGCCTTGCTGCCGCCTTTCCAGTAGGCGGGAAGCTCCTCTGTGGCTGCAACAAAGTCGCTGGCCTTGTGGCCGCGGGAGTGGGCATATTCGGCACGGGCGCTCCAGTGGTTTTCCGTTCCCTCGTATTTCACGCCCACGCTGACTCGGTTACGTTCGACGCTAATCCCTTCGGGGCTTGTCCATGAGCCTCTCCAGCCGAAGACGCCAAGACTTAGGTCTTTCAGCGGTAGCCATTGGAGGCTTCCCATCACGTCCTTGCGCTTGTTGGCATCCTTGCGGTTGATGCCCTGTCCGTTGGATACGGCTATGGCATAATGGAGTTGGCGATGACCGTCGCGTCGGCTCTTGAAGAGGTCGCCCTGAACCTGTAATCCTAAGTCGCGTCCACCCATTGAGGTTTCGCCTACGCGGTCGCCAAAGCCCGAAAGTTTCTTTGTCAGCTGGCTGTAGTCGCCCATGCCCACGTCCCAGGGATTGTAGGGATTCTCGTAGGTGAAGCAACGCTTGAACTCACCCACCTTCACCTCCAGCTCCTTCCAATGGCTCCAGCTCACGAAGGCATCCTTGATGTGAGGCGTCCCGTTCAGTTCCACCTGCAGACGATACTTGAAATCATTCATGATGGTTCCATCGACATAGACACGGACCAGGCGGACATCGAAGCCTTCGCCCCCATGCTGGCCGGCCTGATTGCTGAACTTGTAGGAGCCGATGACATAGCCCCCAAACTTGGGTACGGAGGCAATGTCGCTCCTTTTCCATTTGAGGCGAGGAAGCACTGCGTCCTGAAGTGACTTGTAAGTGGTGTCGAGGAAAGCCTCGTCATCCTGTTCCGAGGCATGGAGGGCCACGGGCATGAGCGCCCAGAAGGTGGCCAAAATGAGGGTTTGATATTGTTTCATGCGGCAAAGGTATAAAAAAAACTTCAATTTCTGCCTACTGATTAAACCAATGTGGACTCTCGTGGTCATAATAATCGAGATTTCCACATATAGGGAAATACTTTCTCAGAAACTATAATAAGATGATGATGAATAGACTCATTGGATTGATGTTGCTTGTGCTGTGCTCAAACTTCGCAATGGCCCAGAAAGCAACGATTACGGGAACCATCATGGATGGAGGATTGAACGAACCCCTGCCAGGAGCAGCAGTAGTGTTGCTCAATCCCAAGGACAGCACACAGGTTACGGGTGTAGTGAGCGACGTGAACGGCCGCGTCAATATGCCCGTTTCAAAGTACGGAACCTATCTGGTGCGCATCTCTTTCATGGGCTACATAACCCAGTATCAGAACGTAGTGCTCGACAAGAAGAATAAGTCCCACGACCTGGGCACCATCACGTTGGCCGAGGACGCCAAGGTCATGAAAGAGGCTCAGGTCAATGCCAAACTGGCTCAGGTGGAGATGAAGGAGGACACCTTCGTCTTTAATGCAGGGGCGTTCCGTGTGCCCGAAGGCTCCACCCTGGAGGCACTGGTGAAGAAACTCCCGGGCGCAGAGGTCAGTGACGACGGCACCATCAAGATTAATGGCAAGACCGTGAGCAAGATTATGGTGGGCGGTAAGGAATTCTTTGACAATGACACAAAGATGGCCATGAAGAACCTTCCCACAAAGATGGTAGAAAAGATTAAGTCGTATGACAAGAAGAGCGACTACAGTCGCATCACCGGCATCGACGATGGCGAGGAGGAAACCGTGCTCGACCTCACTGTGAAGAAAGGCATGAGGGACGGATGGCTCATCAATGCCGACCTCGGGTATGGCACAGAGGACCGCTATACGGCAAGGGTGAATGTCAGTCGCTTTACCGACCATTCCAACTACTCCATCATCGGCAGTCGCAATAATGTCGGCGATATGGGCTATGGCGGTTGGCGCGGAGGTGGTGGTGGAATCACCACGAGCGACATGTATGGTGCCAATTTCGCTTGGGAGAATGGGAAAAATGAAAGCGATGCCGGATACCTGGAGGTGGGCGGTAACGCGCGTTACAATCACACCCACACCGACATGCAGACAAGGACCAACAGCGAAATGTTCCTTGACGAGAAGACGAGCACCTTCTCCAATTCCCGCTCCCAGTCCATCAACAAGAGTCAGAATGTAAACGCTAATTTCCGAATCGAGTGGCAACCAGACTCGATGACCAACCTCATGTTCCGGCCCAATTTCTCGCATTCCTGGTCCAGCAATCATGGGAGCAGTGCCAGCGTCACTTTCAATCAGGACCCCTACAACTCCTTCTCTGACCCCCTGGCAGAGTACAATATGGAGGAGAATCGCATGATTCGCGACAGCATTGCCGTCAACGACAACATGCGCGGAACCATGGGCGAGAGCCATTCCACCAGTTTCAACGCCAACTTGCAAGTCAACCGTCGTCTGGCCAAGCCCGGGCGCAATCTGACATTCGATGCCAGAGGTAGTTACTCCAATTCCGACAATAAGTCGTGGAGCCGCTCTGTCATCAATTACTATCAGCAGAAGCGCGACAACTTTACCAATCAGTTCAATGTGTCGCCTTCAAAGTCACATGACGTGCAAGGACGCTTCTCTTACACAGAGCCCATTACCAAGAACCTCAACCTGCAGGCAAGCTATCGTTTCCAGTATCGCTATTCCGACAGCGACCGCTCGATGTACAGCATCGATTCCCTGCTCACCAAGCCCGAGTATGCTGGCTTCTACACGGCCGAGCAGCTCTATCTGGGTTACATCCCAGGGCTGGACACCCTGAACTATCTGCGCAACATCGAGAACTCGCAGTATGCCACCTATCGCGAGTATAACCACGAGGCAAGCGTGATGGCTCGCTACAACCGCAAGTTTGAGAACGGACAGGAGATGCGGTTGAATGCAGGCATCAACTTCCAGCCCCAAACCACCCACATGGACTATCTGAAGAACTGGCTCGACACCACCGTCGTTCGTCACACCTTCAACTGGGCTCCGCGCGTTGACATGCGCTGGAAAATCTCGAACACAAGCCAGCTACGCCTGCGCTACAATGCCCGCATGTCGCAGCCTTCGATGACCAACCTGCTCGAGGTTGTCGATTCCAGCGACCCGCTGAACATCTCGACGGGTAATGCCGGCCTGCGCTCATCGTGGAACAACAACTTCTTCGCTTTCTACAATGGCTACAACGTCGATAAACAGCGTGGGTGGGCCATGAACCTCAGTTACAACAACACGAAGAACAGCATCTCTACGGCTACCATCTATGACACACAGTCTGGTGCCCGTTACACTCGCCCCATGAACATCAATGGCAACTGGAACACGGGAGCCTTCATCATGTTCAACACAGCTCTTGACAAAGAGAAGAAACTGAACCTGATGAACTACTTTAACCTGAACTACTCAAACCATGTCGGTTACCAGAGCAGCAACAGCGACGGCAGTACCTGGGGCGACATCTATCGCGACGACAATCCCTTGCAGGTTGACCTCGACAAGGTGTTCAGCCAGGTGCCCCTGCAAAAAGCTACAACCAAGAGCACCAACATCTACGACAATCTGCGTCTGAACTATCGCGATGACTTCCTGACCGATGGCACCTTCGACATCGGACTGAACAGCGGATTCTCTTATCAGCACGCTCGCAACCAATTGCAGACCAATGCCAACATCGACAGCTGGACCTTCAACTATGGCGGAAGCATGAACATCACCTTCCCCTTCGGGCTCTCTTTCTCGACTGACATTGAGCAGCAGAGTCGTCGCGGATACAATGACGAGTCGATGAACACCAATGAACTCATCTGGAATGCCCAGCTGAGCCAGAACTTGCGCAAGTGGCTCAAGGGCCATGACCTGTCCGTCAGCCTTCAGTGGTATGATATCCTGAAGGAGCGTTCCAACATCAGTCGCGCCATTACTGCCACCATGCGCAGCGACTCATGGACCAATGCCATCAACTCTTATGTCATGGTGCACCTTGTCTATACGCTCAACCTCGTGGGCGACAAGGAGGCTCGCGGCATGATGGGCCCTGGTGGCTTCGGAGGTTTTGGCGGTGGTCGTGGCGGCGGTGGCCGAGGCGGTCGCGGTGGCGGCGGTCGTCCGTTCTAATAAAAAGAGAGAGAAAAAGAAAGAATCCCTTCCTCTGTCCTGGAGGAAGGGATTCTTTTTTGCTTATTATCCTATTGGAAGAAGGAGAAGTTCACGCTCCCGTATGACCGATGATCCACAAATCGGGGATGCTGCTCAAAGTTGTTGGCCTTTCCGTGTTCCAGCACAAACAGCCCGTCGGGCAACAGCAGGTCGCGGTCAAGCACCAGGTCGGGCAAGTCAGCAATGTTGGGCAGGGTGTAAGGTGGGTCGGCAAAGATGAAGTCAAACTGCTCGTGCAGGGTGGTCAGGAACTTAAAGACGTCGCCGCGGACGGGCAGGGCAGCCTGGTCGCCCAGTTTCTCCAGAAAACTTGTGATGAAGCGGTAGTGCAGTGGGTCTTTCTCCACCGAAACCACACGCGAACAACCTCGCGAGAGCAGTTCCAGCGTGATGCTCCCAGTACCTGCAAACAGGTCGAGTGCGCGTGCCCCATCCAAGTCCAGATAGCCTGTGAGCACATTAAACAGGCTTTCTTTGGCAAAGTCCGTTGTCGGTCGTGCCTTGAACGTGCGCGGCACGTCGAAGTGGCGACCCTTATATTTTCCAGTGATTACACGCATTCTACGTTACTTAGGTACCTCTTCAGTTCTGCTTCAAGCATCTTGTCTTTGCCGATGAGCACACAGATGTCCTTGCGTTGGCGCAGGCCAAGCTGCTTCCATGCATAGAGGAGGAAGTAGATCTGGTTGCTCAGGTTCTTGGCCTCAAACGAGTTGGCAAATCGCAGTCGGCCGTTGTCGTAGCTGAAGACAAGGAGCTGGCGCCCGTTGGAGTGGGCATACAGCCGGGCCAGGTCGTCGCCTTGGCGTTTGTCAAAGGCCAGCATCCGGTTCATCAGCTGTCCGAAATAGCAATGGATGGTTGCATGAGGATAATACTTGAGGATGATTTCCTCAATTTCGGCATTGATGGCAAACACCTCGATAATCTCCAGTGCGGGCAGCATCTCATAGTGCATGTTCATGCCCGTGAGGCTGTCGGGCCCGAAAGTCAGGCGATAGAGCGCCTGGGCCTCCTCGCTTCGGAACTCATCCAGTGGGATGCGCGTCGAGGGGTAGTCGGCATAGACATTGACCTCGTCATAGTCGGGGCGCAGCAGAGCCTGCTCGTTGAATGCCTTCTCCAGTGCCTTGGCCAGCGTTTCCCCCTTCTCTGCCATGACCTCGCGGCTTCGCTGGGGCGTAGAGAAAGAAAATCCATCCGAAAAAATCCGGATGGATAATTCTTGCTCCGGCCAGCTCCGCAGGTGCGGGGTGGTTACTGGGGAAGTGAAGTGCTTATTCCCAGTTACCGGCATTGTTGTTCCAGTTCAGGCCGGCGTCGCCAATCTTCAGTCCGGGGTAGTTGCCCATGCCCTCAGCCACTTCGCGACGGTTGGCAGCTTCGCGGCTCCACAGTTTGCTCTCGCCGCAGATGTAGCTTTCCACCTCTGCGCCACACTCCATCACGGGGATGATGGCGTCAGACTTGGTCTTAATCCAAACGGCCAGGAGGTCAAACTCCTTCTTCTCGCCGCCGGCAGCCTCAGAGTGGGGGATGTAGCGGATGTCATCGGCTACATAGCCTGCGGGATAAAGCGAGTCGATAAGCGAAACCCATGTAGTGTCGCGACGGAACTCCTGCAGTCCGTTTGCAGCAATCTCGGCCTGGTTGCCACGGTTTACGATGGCTGCAGCCTTGGCTTCGGTCAGGCCCTTCTCCATCTGCTCCTCGGTCAGCACGCCCTGCTTGATGACGGTAGGCAGTTTGCCTTCCTTAATGAAGGTGATGAGCGAGTCCCAGTTGCCGCAATACTCCTTGTACTGCTCCTTGTAGGCCTCCTGAGCCTTACGGATTTCAATCAGACGTGTTTTCACGTCAACTTCACGCTGCTTCACTTCGGCCTCGAAGTTTTGCTGGTCAGCAATACTGCGGTAGCAAATAAACAACATTGCCAGTGCGCAGATGCCCAAAACTACATTAATTAGCTTTTTCATGATTGTTATTTAGAATTTTATTTGTAATTTCGTCATGCAAAAATAACAAGAATAAATGGAATAACCCAAAAATATCATACTTTTTATGGTAAAAGACCCAATAAAATCGAATTTATACGACTTTATCCTCCACAAATTCCCTTTCGAACCCACTGAGGAGCAGGCTGAGGCCGTCTCTCTCTGGTGCGACTTCCTGCTTTCCACGAATCGCGACGAGATATGCCTCCTCCGTGGTTATGCGGGCACTGGCAAGACCACACTCGTGGGGGCTCTGGTGCGTGCGCTCGACGAGTTGCACCGCCCCGTCGTCTTGTTGGCCCCGACAGGGCGTGCGGCCAAGGTCTTTTCTCTCCATGCCGGGCATCCGGCCTACACCATTCACAAGAAAATCTATCGCCAGCGTGAATTTTCGGCCGAGATGATTAACTTCCAGTCCAATGTCAACAACCATCGCCACACGCTCTTCATCGTCGATGAGGCCTCCATGATAGCCAACGAGGGCTTTGCTGGAAGCGTGTTCGGCACCGGCCGTTTGCTCGACGACCTCATCCACTACGTCTATGCCGGTGAGGGTTGTCGGCTTATGCTCGTGGGCGATTCGGCCCAGTTGCCTCCAGTCGGTGAGGAACTCAGTCCTGCGCTCAGTCCCGATGCGCTATCCGCCTATGGCTTCCTCGTCCGACAGACCCAGCTCAGTCAGGTCCTGCGCCAGTCCCTCGAGTCGGGCATACTGTGGAATGCCACCATGCTCCGCCATCTCATTTCTTCCGATGAAATGGATGTTTTTCCTCGTCTGAGTGTTTCTGCCTTCCCCGATGTCTGCGTGGTTGAGGGCCAGGACCTGGTGGAAACCCTTGAGGAGAGCTACGGTCGCTGCGGCATCGACCAGACCATTGTGGTCACGCGCAGCAACCGCCGTGCCAACATCTTCAACAATGGCATTCGCGGGCGCATACTGATGTATGAGGACGAACTCGTCTCGGGCGACCAGCTCATTGTGGTCCGGAACAACTATTACTGGCTCACCGACGAGTCGGATGCCCCGGAGACGTCTGCCCAGCACGCAGGCACGGAACCGGCGGAGCGCGCTGCTACGGATTTCATTGCCAACGGCGACATCTGCGAGGTCCGACGCCTCCGCAACGTGCGCTCGCTCTATGGATTCCGCTTTGCCGATGCCCTCCTCCGTTTCCCTGATTTCGACGACATGGAACTCCAGGCCACCATCCTCCTCGATACCCTCCAGAGCGAGGCACCAGCCCTCACGCAGGAACAGCAACGCCAACTCTTCGATGCCGTCTGTGCCGACTATCCTGAGCTGACCAACCGTCGCGACCTCATGAAGAAAATCAAGGAAGACCCCTATTACAACGCCCTTCAGGTCAAGTTCTCCTATGCCGTCACCTGCCACAAGGCCCAGGGCGGGCAGTGGCAACATGTCTTCATCGACCAGGGCTATGTCACGCAGGACATGCTTTCGCCCGACTATTTCCGGTGGCTCTACACCGCCCTTACCCGCGCAACGGAGAAGGTTTACCTCGTCAATTGGCCTCCCCAGCAGTTGGAGGGGAAGTCAGAAAAGTGAAGATGGAATATACTACATGAAGGTGTCAAGGTCTTTAATATTCGCTCCCCTATCTAATGCCTCCAATGCGATGTTGTTGACAATTCCCAGAAACTGGTCGAAACTTAGGTTGAAAAGTCCTTGTAAATCAGTTTTCATTAGGGCTTCATCTTTATCTATCACATTGTCTTGATACATTCTCTTAAGTTGTTTGGATAGAATTGCAGATACTTCTTCTTTTCGATGCTCGTAGAATTCACCTTCTTGGATACGCAGAAACATCTTTAAGAGAGTGATATTATGTATCTCTTCTTCTGTGAGGATATCATCTTCAAGGCACATTCTGGCATAGTCAATCACCACTGATAGTGACTCTGATTTTAGGTCCTCTATAGTGACTGCATGCTTTAGAAGACAGTTTTTCATATCTAAATAACTAACTTGCCCTTTTATAATAAGGCTAAGTGCATCTTTCATGGCCGGAGAGTAATTATTTACTTCGACCAACTTAATAACCGCATCTTTTAATTGTTCCATATTATTTCCATTTTTTACGTAGTTCCTCTAAATAGCTTGCTGTTATTACACCAGAGGGAAGGGCTATGATAGCGACGCCAAAAAGAGATGAGAGCATACTGATGAACCGGCCTATGTCAGTAACGGGACAAAGGTCTCCATATCCGACAGTGGTAAGCGTAACGGTTGCCCAATATAGTGCGTCGAAGAATGATTCAAATGTAACTTCTCCTGTCAATGGATTGATTCGTGGCTCTACATTGAACATTATAAGTGCTGTGACAAATATATAGAAGAGTGCTATCAATAGAACAGCGACCAGCACATCTCTTTCTTTTGAGAGCACACGCATAAATGCTGACAACTTATTTGAATAGCGAAAGACTTTCGCAACTCTAACGATGCGTAGCAGCCTTGTTATTCTTGCAACCTTGAAGGCAGGAGTGATGATATTAAACGTGGGTAAGATTGACAGTAAATCGATAATAGCCATTGGGGTAAAAGGATAAGTTATAAGCCCATGCCTCCTATATGGCTTTACCATATCTGCTGTCCACCATCTAAGCAAATAGTCGAGAATAAATAATGCTGTAGTGACAATCTCTACACTGTGCCATATAGGTTTGTCATCAGTGAGAAACATCAGGGGGATGATACTTGCAACAATGGCGATGAGCATTAGATACTTATATGTAACGGCCCATTTCTTATCCCCATGAATGATGGAGAATACTTGATTTTTCACTCGTGTAATCATTTCCTAATATCCTCTTCGGTTATCAATTGTAGAATCTCTTTTGATAAAGTTCCTTTTTGTGCGAGTCGGACAGACTGGTTTTCTATGGTTTCTTCAAATAGATTGCGGATAAAACGTGCATTGCCAAAGTTTTTGTCTTTGTTAATGACTGCATTCTCTATTATACACCTGAGTGCCTTCTCTGCTTCAGGTGAAATGATATAATCCAGTTTCTTAGCATTTAATTCAAATATGGAAAATAGTTCGTTGGCAGAATAGTCCTCGAAATGGATGTAACGATTAAATCTTGACTGTAGACCAGGGTTTGCATTAATGAAATTCTGCATTTCATTCCCATAGCCGGCTAAGATGACGACCAAGCGAGTTCTGTCGTCCTCCATCCTTTTCAGCAATGTAGAAATGGCTTCCATTCCATAATCTCTTCCTCCTCCTTGTGCAAGCGAATATGCTTCGTCGATAAATAGGACACCGTCAAGAGCCGTGTCAATAATCTTATTTGTCTTCACAGCGGTCTGTCCAACATATTCAGCAACTAAACCAGAGCGGTCAGTCTCCACCAAATGACCTTTTGAAAGGATACCAAGTTCCCGATAGACTTCTGCTACGATTCTTGCCACAGTTGTCTTCCCTGTTCCGGGATTGCCGGTAAAGATGCAGTGATAAGATAAAGAGGAAGTCTTCAATCCTTGTTCTTTACGAACTTTCTGAATCTTAATATAATTTGTGAGTTTCCCGATTTCATTCTTCACCTCACGTAATCCAATCATGCTGTTAAGTTCTTCAATTGCATGATTATTTTTATTAGGTATCATCTTCGTCTGCTGTTGGGGAACAGGAACAATATCCGTTTTATCATTTTCTGATTCAATATGTTTCTTTCTCATTAATCCCTCAAGCCATCTGGTTTCCAACTCAGAGATTGTACCATCGGCCTTGGCAATCAAGGAAGAATAACGGTAAAGCAACACCATATATTCATTGATTCTCTCTTTGTCATATGCTTCGAATATTCGTGGTAAATAAAAAGCATAAGAGTCCGCCATTTCATTGTCCTTTATATCGTCAATGGTACTCAAAGTCGACAGTATATGGGGTAAGACCTTTTTTATATAGTCTTGAAGCAAATCTTGTGAGACAACATCATGTCCCATGAGCAACCCCGTGACGAAAGCCGGACATAGTTGCTCTTTGGAGAAAGTAGTCAATTCATGTCCCAGATTCTTGTAGCATTTTATCAAATCATAAAGGAACAATATACAAAGGCGGGGATTGATAGTAAAGGAACCGACTTCATCCAGAGAATTCAATCCTCCTATGCCCTTTGTAAATGTCATAAAACCATTATCTTCCTCCAGTTCTTTTATATATGTGTATATTGTTTTTGCCATCTCCTTGCAAAGATGGTAATAATCTGGAAGAATAGTATCGAAGACTTCGGGGTTAGGCTTGTCAGTCTCTACATTCTTATTTCCTTGAAAATTCCTGAAGACATGTTCAAACTTCTGAGCAATCTCATAATTGCTGACATGATATTTTAGGCCGAAAGGCTCAATCGCCAGTTCTCCATACAGAAATACTGGCACTTTCTTGTTGTCACTGTATCGTCTGTCTGGTGTCCCATTCTTGTTAACGTATCGGTATGTGTAATCAACCACCTTCCCTTCTTTTGGCAACATAAAGTCATACTCATCTTCTACAAACCTTTGTGGCAAACACGAGCAACTGACTTTGTCTATCGGAACAATTTCAAAATCTATTCCGTTCTTTGCCTTAATAATAAACCTGGGATAAATGTAATAAGAAAAGTTTGTATCCCGAATCTCTGGTATGTATTCAGCATCCGCTATTCGAACATGATTAAATTGGCTGGACGTGAATGATGCCTGCTGGCGATTAACAAAATAAGTTGCAGAAGACTTTGTAGTCAAATTAACGTCTTTAGAACTAATAAGCCATATCTTATCACACTGCTTTAATAGGTCGAAGGTCTCTAATAGTTGATTATAGGACTCCATTTGTGATTCATCCAAATCCGTGTCAAGTAGTGTTTCTTTCTTGTCTGTCTTATAATAATCGGTTAAACCTCGTAAGAAAGTCTTTCTACAATCATCTTCTTCAGTCTTTAACATCTTAAGTGCATCCGATACAAAAGGACGCTCCCTGTCAATATTATCTCTTCTCATTAAGAAATCCGACGGGGTATTTCCTCTTTTCCTTTTTTCTGATGGGCTAAGAGCAATAATTAAAATAATAAAGAAGAGGGACAGCCCAACTATGGTCATCATTAAATGTAATCTTTAAGAATATAAAACATTCCGCACTCGTTTGTGCACAAAAAGAAAACGTGGACTACTTACTTCGTCTACGTTCTTCGAGGTATCGGCAAACACCTATGCACACATCTACGAGTAAAAGCCCACGCCCGCGGCGTGAGCATCCGTACTTTTACTCTTGTGTGCTCTTCTCTAATTTGCCGATTTTCGAAGAACAAGAACTAAAGCGGACGCTTCATCCTATGTTAGTTTCTTTTGTTTTTTATTTCATTGGCAGGTTATTTATTGTTATCTCGCAGGCAAAGTTACGATTAAGTGAGGAGAAACACAAATAAAATCAAAATTTTTTGTCGAGGAGTGGACATAGATGGAAAACTTGTTCTCTGTCATGTCTATATCAAGACAAAGCAGGCCTAATAAGGACTGTTCTCGTGTTTCTCGAGCGGAAGTAAGTTCGATACAAAATATCAAATATACGAATTATTTCTGATAAACAAGCAAAGGGGGAAGAAATAATAGTTTAATAGTAAAATTCATTCAAGATCTCCTACGGAGTTAATGGGCGTTACGAGGGAGACTCTTAGGCGTTGCGGGGGAGACACCTAGGAGGATAAGTCCCAGGCATTAGGAGGGTAAGCCTCGGCTCTTAGGAGGAAAGAGCCGAACGCCTAAGGAGGATAGACTGAACGCCGACGTGAACTGATTGTCGCACGACGAGAAACGAATATTGCACGACGTGAAACATTAATCTCACGCCGTGCAATATTTTGCAATATTATTCCCTTTCCGGGTCTGTTCTATAGTGCAAAGATAGTATAAAATACTTGAATATCCAAATGTTTCTGCCTAATTATTTTACTCCGAGCAAGCGAAGCATCTCCTGACCGTAGCGGCGACCAAGTTCGCGATAACCTTCTGCGTCGAAGTGCAGGTGGTCGGGACCTGCGGAGTGCGCTGCTACGGACTTTCAAGTCCCCTATTACAACGCCCTTCAGTATGTCACGCAGGACATCCTCTCGCCCGACTATTTCCAGTGGCTCTACACGGCCCTCACTCGTGCCACCGAGAAGGTCTATTTGATTAATTGGCCAGTCAGTGAACGCAGAGATTGAGCGGATAAGGGGGTGGGAGACTTGTTGGTAAAAAATGTCGCCGGGAGCCCTTTCATAGGTAATCTCCCGGCGACAAACCAACTAACTAAAAATAACTAGAAACAAATCCTTCAAGTTTATTTCACAACAACTTTTCGGCCAGTCTTGATGTATATGCCCTTTGTGGGTTTCAGCACACGGCGACCTGCAAGGTCATACCAGCTATTGCTCTCCTCGCTCTGGCGAGTCTCATTGCTGACTTCGATGTCCTCAATGGCATCGGGAGCAGTCTTGCCCAGGTAGTAGAGCGTCCAGGCTGTGAAGATGGTCCAGTCACCGTTGATGTGCTCATTCTTGCGGATGCCCACGGTGGCAATGCCGTCTTCGCCAACTTCAAAGGTCTTTTCGTTGAGGTAGTATCCCAGGTCGAGGTATTGCTTGGCAGCAGCCATGTCATTGGGGATGTAGAGGTCTATGCCGCTGCTCTCAATCACAACGTGGCTCTCGCCGCCAACACCTTCCATGATGGGTTGTCCGCCTTCGACAGCATTCATCACGGGCTGGGTGTATTCAGCAACCTGGGTCAGAGCAAAGAGTTCGGCATTGTGTACGTTGGCCAGTGAGTCGGTGTAGTCACCAGGGAATCCGGCACGGTAGAATGCGCTGAGACCCAGTGTGTAGAAGCCAGGCTCCAAGCCGCGCAGCGTCTGGCTGACAACGAATGTGTTGTTGTCATAGCACTCGAGCTCGCCGCCGCTTGCGTTGTGCGAACCGCCATCTCTTTCAATGGTCCAGCCTTCAGCCGAGTCTTCCATGGTGATGGGGTCGGTGTAGTCGGGATTGTAGATGATGAGTGTGACATCTTCGGGGTTGTCGGCACTTGCAGTGTTCTTTATGTCGTACATTACATAGCCGCTCCATCCGTTCTTGATGGCATCGATGGCTTCTTGCAGGGCTTCGTTGCTCTCGTATTCCTCGGGTTGTGGCGCATAGGCTTTAGTCACCAATTCACGATATGCATCGTCGCTGGAATCCACGAGGTCGAGCATGCCGCCATAGAATTCGGCAACATCTGCAAGTTGTTGTGCCAGACCGGCACCTGCCTTGATGTAGGCTTCTGCTTCCTCAAGTTGTGCCATGGCGGCAACAACATCGTCGATGCTGCTTCCTGCCAATGCTTCGTCGCCTGCATTGATGGCAGCGTCGGCAAGCACGGTGGCCTGATTCGTCACGAAGGCTTGCTCGTCATTCAGGGCCTTGCGAACTGCCTCCTGACGATTATGGATTTCATCGGCAAATAGGTCGATGGAGCTGCCGGCATAGGCGATGCGGAAGTTATCCCAGATGGCCCAGATTTCTTCATCCACGGCTTCCTTTACATCGACACCGATTGTCAGGTCTCCAGCCTTGGTGAGCACGATGCGGCAGTGGTTGGTGTAGAAGGGTTCGCCCGTGATGGGGTTAATCTTGGCAAATGTCTTGGCAGCGCCTTCCATCGAGTTGGGGCGGAAAATGACAGTCCCGTCTTCCAATTCACCTCTGGAGTCGTAGGGCCATCCAGTGTTGACACAGTCTTCTTCCGTGCCGAAACTGGGCTCGGTAGCATACTCTTCCCAAATCTGCTTAAAGCAAGTCTTGGAGTCACCGGCAAACAGCGTTACCTTATTATAGTTGCCGCGAACGAAACCCTGAACGGTGATGTCATAGGCACCCACGGGCATGTTCTTGATGGTCTGCTCGATGTGTCCTGCTCCGTAGTCGCCATAGTTTTCGATGTCGCCCCACTGCTTGGAGAGTTCCTTCACCTTACCTTCCCAGCCAGGAACGGTGTGTGCGTCGTTGTCATACTTCTGGAAATCGGCATTTCTGAGCAGGATGGTCAGGTCGTCGCCTTCCTTAATCTCGATGGAGCCGTCGGCAATGGCATTGACGATGGAGTTTCTTGCACTGTCGCGTACGGCTTCCAGATAAGCATGGTCTGCCAACAGGTCTTCGAACTTTTCTTGGATGTCATCGGCCAGTTCGCTCGTGTTGTTAACCAGCTCTTCCCAGTCAGGATGTTCTGCCTCCAGTTTGTCGGCCAGTTCGCGGGTCTCCTCATAGACAGCTGCCAGTTCTGTGTAGTCAGCTATGGAAGCCGTCAGGGCTTCGGTGGCAGCTTTCAGGTTGTTCAGGATTTCAGCATAGTTGTCATCTGCGTCGCGGGCAGCGTCCATGGCGCTCTCGTAGTCGGCCTTGATTTGTGCATTAGCCTTCAGATCATCAAGAATGCTGCCATAGGCCACGTCGTTCTTCTTCACGAGATCTTGCAACTCCAGTTTGTTGGGGTCAACCTTGCCGTAGTAGGTCAGACGGAAGTTGTCGAAGATAACCCATGTGCCCTTGCTCTTTGTGCGCACACCGATGGTGATGCCGGCAATGGGTTCGTCAACGATGATGTTCAGGACGCTGGTGTAGTCATATTCTTCGTTTTCACCAGTAATGTGGTGGAAGTGATAGGCTGCACCGCTCACACCATTGGGCACCCATTTGCCGTTGCGGTTGCCGTCGGCAGGCCATGAGTCGTTATAATAAAGTTTCTCCGTGGTGGCGTAGTCTTCGATGTGAGCAATCTTTGCAATCTGCTCTGTTCCGTCGGGCATGATGGCATAAAGCTCTGCGGGAACATCCTCGTCGTCGGGACGATAGAAGCCCTGGCAGGTGAACTTATAGACACCGGCGGGCAGGAAGTCGATGTACTGACTGATGTCGAATACGGCATGAAAGCATTCACAGTCCTTACCCCAGTCGCCTTCGTAACCCATCATCGGGCCAGCGGTGGTACGACCCTGATTGTCCCATGCGAAAGTACCAGGAGTGGTTCCCTTGACGGTCCAGCCTTCCATGCCGTTGTCAAAGTCGAAGCTGGGGTTGATCATCACGTCGTCGGTGACGTCCAGAGGATTGTCTTCGTCGGCATCAGCCCACTTGTCGCCAAACTGAGCCTCCTTGATGGCAGACTTCAGCTTGCTCGCTGCGGCCTTGAGTTCTTCTGGTGTGGCATCGGCATTGTTGTAAACAGCACCGGCAGCATCGGTGTCCACACCCTCTTCCTTAGCCTCAAGCAGTGTGTTGTAGAGGTCCAGCTTGGCCTCATAGAGCGTCATGGCTTCGGCAAAGGTGGCGATGGCCTCCTTGTCCAGCCCATCAACGAGGACGAATGCCCACTCGATGTTGGCATCCTCGACACTGGCGTTAAAGACGACAGGGTTGCCAGCACCCTTGCCGGCTGCGTACTCTTCTTCGGGGTAAAAGCCCATGCCATAGGCAGAATGCCAGTGGTAGTTGCCGCTTTCTGTCTTTTCGAAGTTCCAGTACCAGGTGGGTTGCGCATTGTGGTCGATGAAGCCGCTCTCGTTGCTGTCGCGGAACAAATATGTTCCGTTGAACTTGCGTTCGCCATTTGCACCGTTCACTGTCTGGTCGCCCTTTGCAGGGTTCAGTCTCACTTTCACGGCACCGGGATACGCTTCTTCGTCTTCCTCCGGCAATGCTTCAACCACTACCTCCAGATAGGGTTCACTGTTCGTTCCCAGTGAAATCTGGGTACTCCAGCTGTTCGCACCAGTTACAAACTGGCCACAACCTACATTGTAGATGTAGTAGGCGGTGGTGCCATCGGCCACGTAGTCCACTCCATGTATCGGAGATTCTGGAGCAACTGGGGCCGGCCACTGTGCCTGCACTCCGATGGTCATTAAAACCATGGCAAGCAGAGAAAATAATTTTGCCTTCATTTTGGTTTGAAATTTAGTTAGTAATTAGAGTTTGTAAGGTTAATCCAAGGCAAAATTATACTTTCATTTATTAATAAGCTTTCAGGAATGTCACATTCTTTTTTATTTTTGTTTCTTTTGTTCTACAAACTCGCTTGGGGAGACACCGAAGTGCTTTTTGAAGACGGTTGAAAAATGTGCAGCAGTTGAGAATCCCACTGTGTAGGCCACCTGTGTGATGTTCAGTTTCTGCTCATTCAGCAGCCGGGCAGCCTGTTCCAGACGTATGCCTCGGATGAACTCGCTGGCAGGCAGTCCTGTCAGTTCCTTCATCTTCCTGTGCAGTTGGGCACGGCTGATGCCAGCTTCCGTACACAATTGTGTGGTGCTGAATTCCGAGTCAGAAAGGTGGCGGTTGATGCTTTGTATGATGCGGTCCATCAGGGCTTCGTCATTGCCACGGACATCGGGGGTCTCCAGCCGGTCGGCAACGGCGGCGGTATCGCCATACAGACTGCGTTGCCGTTTCCGGCTTTGCACGAATGCGTTGACGGCCTTGCGCATTTCATCCACTGTCAGCGGTGATTCCTCATTGTGTATGGCACTGATGAGGAATCGCAGTTTCTCTTCGTTCATCTGGTGCTGGACGTGGCGCTGATAGGCCCATGCAGCCAGTCCTGCTGCCATCAGGAACAGCAGGGAGTAGATGACGTAGGCCGTTGTGCTGGTCCACCATGGGTCGCGAACTTCCAGAACGTATTCTTCAATCTCTGTACGCATGCCTGCAACCACGCCACGCACCTGCAGCCGATGGGTGCCAGGAGCCAGGTGGTTGAAGGAAATGGCATTCTTGCCTTCGTCGGTGCGTTGCCACTGCTGGTCACCCAGCATCCGGTATTCGAAACTGGTGCCGGCCACATTGGAGAAGTCCAACAAAGAGAATTCCATCTGGAAGTTATTTTCAAAGTATGCCAGACTGAAGGTGTGACATTCCGTCACAGGCTGTTCCATGATAGGTTTTCCTCCTGACCGTGTGAGGGGCGATGCGGCCTCGCCTCCCAGTCGGAAGGCGGTCAGGCGTACCTTTGCCGGTGCCCGATTGTTACGTTGCAGACTGTCGGGGTGAAAGACAAGCATTCCGTCGGCCATGCCCAGGATGATGCGTCCGTCGCTGCTGTGCAGTCCTGCCCCTTGCACGAATTCGCCCACCACCAGAGGCTCTCCCAGCGTTTCTTCTCCCTGTGCACAATGGTACAGGCCGCTCGTTGTGCTCACCCAAAGGTCACCCGAGGTCCCTTCGGTGATGTAGCATGTTGTGGCTGTGGTCGGGAACTTATTTCCCAAGAGCATTTTCCCGTTTGCCAGGTAGCACATCGTAGTGCATTCCTTTCCGTCGTCCATGATGCGCCATCCTTTGCTGGCAAAGGAACGTGTGGAACTCTCGTAGCAGCACACTCCAGATGAGGTGCCCAGCCACAGAAGTCCCCTCGAGTCGGTGCTCATGGCATGAATCCAGTCGTTGCACAATCGTCCTCGCTTCAAGGTGTCGGTGTCGTGCATGGTTTCGTGGGCAATCACGTGCCCGTCCTCCTTGTCAATGACGAAGAGACCGGAGCCAAAGGCAGAAACGGCAAGTTGGTTCTTGCCTATGTCCGCCATCGTGTTGACGCGATATCCTCCTGTTGACATCAGCCGTTTCCATTGTCCTGTGTATGGGCTGTAGGCGTAAACGGCATCGGCTGTGCCAAGGAAGTATTGGCCTTGAGGGTCGCGATAGAGGCTTTCCACATCGGTGGGGCATTGCGGACGGGCCACTACGCGTCCTGTCTTGTCGAATCCATACACTCCGTCGCCTTGAACCACACACCATGTCGCGCCGTTATCCCCTTCGGCCACCGATGAGACGTATGAACCCGTAGCCATGCCCTGATGGGCAAAACTCCAGTGGTGGAATGTGCCACCGTTGTGCAGGGGCACCATGAGCAGCCCCCGCCCGTAGCATCCCACCCACAGGTTTCCTGCGCGGTCGATGAGCAGGGCTTCTATACGTGCGCGATTCATGTTGATAGTGCCGTCGGCGTCTAATTCTTTTTTTATGGGTGCCGTGGCATTGCGCGGTATCCAGTAGAGTCCGCTTCCGCGAGTGCCCAGGTAGGTGTTGCCTTGCCCATCAGTAATGGCACAAGTGAAAGGTTGATGCACCGTCATTACATCCTTTCCATGGGCGTAGAAGGCTTCGGGATGTCCTTCTGTCTGTTTTGATATAATCTTCCCGTTAGGAAGTCTGCGGTGCACGCGGTTGTTGGCTCCGCACTTCCAGATGCTGCCGTCTTCAGCTTTCCACAGGAGGGAGAAATAGTCGTCATCATCCCGGGGCGCATAGCCATTCAGCCGGACGGCAATGGTGTCGTCGATACCCACTGCATAGAGACCATATCCGGCCGTGCCCACAAACAGACGACCGTCATCGGAAAGCAGGAGTGAACTCACTCGCGGTTTCGTTTCTTCTGGAAAGGCGATGGTTGTCCATCTTCCCGTTCGTGTGTCGCGTCGTTGCAATCCGGCGGCAGTCCCAGCCCATAAGCGTCCGTTTTCGTCAGTCATGAGTGAACACACATTTCGCTTTGCCCGTTCCGTGTCGCCGCCTTCTAATTTCTGTGGAACAAATCGATAGCCGTCAAAACAGCTCAGCCCTTGTTCCGTACCCACCCACAGCAGTCCGTCGGCATCTTGTGCCAGACATGTGATGAGCGACGAGTTCAGCCTGTCGGCACCATAGAACTGATTGGTTTGTGCATCAATGCCAGTGTGCAACAGCAGGATTAGCAAAAGTGTCAGTGTCCTTTTCATGTTTTTTTGTGTTCTTTGCCGTTCTTTTTCACAAAAGTAGGCATTTTATTTCTTTGCGGCAACCTTTCGGAGCATCTTTTTTGTTTGGCAGCTTCCGTCACTCATCAGAATGCGAGTGATGTAGCAGCCTTGGACGGGATGCGAAATGCGGCGTCCGTCCATGCTGTAGTATTCGATAGCTATGGGCTTTGCCTCGCCTGCTTTTGTCTGCTCCACGCCATCGGCTTTTGTCACGGTGACATTGATGCGTGTTGCTCGTGAGGTGCCGTAGTCATCGGTGTATGAGACATTGATATAGGCCTTTCCAATGGCTTTGCCTGTGATTACTCCGTCGGCATACGACACAGCTGCCGGCTTGCTGCTCTTGGCTGTTGCCAAGGCTGTGACGTCGCGTTGGTAGCCCGACTTTCCGATGGCGTAGATTTTCACCTCCTTGCTCTCGTCAACGGCCAGCGTGACGTTTGCTTCCGAGGGCTTCAGGCTTTCCATCATCAGGTCTTCGGGGTCGAGCGTCTCCAGGGTGCCTGGGGCGAAGAATTTCTCTTCTGTGAACTCCGGCTCGGTGGAGAACCAGTCAATGTCAACATACCCGCCGTTCTGCCGTGTCGCATAGTTAAAGAGGTAGAACCGCTGTCCGACAAACACCTTCAGCGTATAGCGCATGGCGAGTTGCTCTCCAAACATTGTCCACGTCTTGTTGTCGTAACTATAGTAGAAGCGGCATTTGTTCGTTGCAAAGTTCAGCACTGTGCGCAGGTAGATGGTGTCGGACTCCACGACATCTCCCATCAGTTCTTCTGTCTGGTAGGTGACATCCTGGTTGGTCGTCCAGTCGTGTTCGGTGTATTCGCAGCGTGCCGAGTAGAGGCGGCGTTCCCCATTCTCCATCTTCACGCCAATCAGGGCATAGGGGTCCTGGAAGACGGCCAGTCCGGCCACGTCGCCGTCGGCCATGCCGCCGATGGCCATCTTCACTGTCCCGTAGGTGTCATACTGACTTTGGTTGGCTGTGGACAGATTGGCCTTGGTGTAACCAGGGATGCGCTGTGTGAGTGAATTGCGAGCCTGCCACAGGTCGTCGGCCAGTCCTGTGGTGGACAGGCGAAGCCATCCGCGGCTCAGGCTCCATGCCGATTCGTCGGGATTGTGATTCCATTGCCACTGCTTGCCGAAGCGCGTGCTGGTGAAGGTTTCGTTAGTGGGCAGATATGTTATGGGCCAGCTTTGGCCGACATTGGGTTTCATGTAAGTCGAGCCTTTCTCGGTAACGTCGCGCCCGTTCTTTCCCAGCGTGGGCCATCCGTCGTTCCAGGCGACAGGTTCGAGATAGGGAATGCGGCCGATGGCCCCGGCATCGCGGAAGAGTATGGTCCACCATTCACCCGTCTGAGTCTCTACTAATCCGCCTTGGTGAATCTTCTGCCCTTCGAAGATTCGTCCGTCATGTTCTTCATAAGGGCCCAAGGGACTCTTGGAACGGAAGATGGTCTGTGAACCCTCTGTTCCGCCGTATGTGGCATAGATGTAGTAGTAGTCGCCGATGTGGTACATGTGGCTTCCCTCGCAACCGTTACCTACCGAGATTACCTTGGTGCTTGAGATTTCCTGATAGGTGGTAGGATTGAGTTTGGCCACATAAATGTCTCCGATTCCGCAAGCAACATAGAGGCCACCGTCTCCGTTAGGTCCATCATCGAAGAGCCATCCTGGATCGTGATAAGCCTTATTTAGTCGGGTGTCTTGCCATTCGCCTTCGGGATTTGTTGCAGTGAGCAGTATGCTTTGGGAGTCGTGCGACCAGGTGGAGCAGGGGAAGTAGATGTAGAATTTCCCATTGTGGTAGTTCAGGCTTCCTGCCCACATGCCCTGTGAGTAGTGGTTCTTACCATTCTTCAGGTTGTAGTCGTCGTTGTCGAGAATTTGTTTCAGGGGGTTGGAACAATACTCCCAGTTCACCAGGTCTTTTGATTTCAGGAGTGTGGCGCCGGGCATGTGGAACATGGTTGTGCTCAGCATATAGTAGGTGTCGTCCACTCGGATGACATCACAATCAGGGAAGTCGGCATTGACGATGGGGTTTACGTAATATCCGTTGCCGTTGTCGGCCGTCCATTTCTTGCTGTAGTCGGGGCGGGGCTGTTTCTCTTTTGCCCATTCGGCATACCAGTCGAAGCAAGCTTTGGCACAGGCCTCGGGTTCGCCGCCATAGGCCGGAACCACCGTCTTGTAGTTCGATTCGGCATAGGTTTTCCAGTCGAAGTAACAATGTGAGCCAGAGAGTGTCATTGAAATGTTGCCGAAGTGGTCGTGCAGGTTCTTGTAGGCCAAGCCCCACTTCGATGTGCTACCTGTTGACCATGTGCCCATGTTGGGTTGAACCCATTCGCCATGCTCGTTGTAGTGGCCCTCCTTGCTGGGGTCTTCGGGACTCCAGTCTATTTCGGTGATGACAATGGGGTTGGTGTCCACCACGGGGACTGCCTCGTGGAACTGGCGAATCAGGTCGTCGTGGTCATAATGGCTGTCGCTGCAACCATACCATCCGGTGTAGTCGTGTACGGCATAGCCGATGTTGTAGCCGGTGATGGGATATTTGGCATAGCTGCGATAGTTGCTTTGCCATCCTGTTCCCGGTATCCAGATGATGCCGGTGAAGCCGTTGGCGCGAATCTTATCGACGATGGGTTGGAAATAGTCGTGCAGGGCCTTGTCGCTGTTTTGCCCGTTGGCATCGGTCAGGTTGACGGGTTCGTTGGCCAGTTCCAGGCTGAGCCATCCGGCTGCCTTCTTCACAGAGGTGTTCTGGCTCACAATGTCCCAGACCTCCATGAGGTATTGCTGATAATAGTCACCCACTTTCAAGTTGCCAGGGCACACGCCGGGAGGGCGCATGATGACATACATGCCATGTTTCATGGCACTCTGGGCGATAGGGTAGTAAAGCGAAGACAGGTATTTCTTCAGGCGTGTGGGGTTGAAGTGTCTGATGTCGGCCTCGCCTCCTGTGCCTTCGGGTTGCGCTGCGGCGGGAGCATAGTTGTAGCTGTTGTCGTTTGTCCAGCAGCAATCGAGGTGCAGGCGGAACAGGTTGCAATACGCTCCTTGAGTGGTGTCGGTGACAGCCGTGAAGATTCGGTTGAAGTAGGTCTTGCAGTTCGCCACGGTGTTGTCGTTGCAGGCATTTCCCCATCGGTATTCATTGAAGTAGGGGCTGGGGGTGTCCATGAAACCATGCAGGACGACCGTGTTTCCGTGCTCGTCTTTCAGTTGGTTCCCATCGACGTGCAGACTGCTGATGGTTCCGAACTGGGCCCATGCCGTTGCGCTCAGTAGGCAGGCATAGAGGATGAAGAAGATTTTTTTCATAGCTATGTGCGTTTTTTGTTATTTCTTGCTAAGGGGTTGTTCTTCCATCTGGAAGGGAGTGGCGGGCAGGTTCGTCCTGATGGCTTTGCAGTCGGCCCCGGTGGGATTGTCCTTCCAGGCATAGCGCACTTGCCGTCCGCCAGGCGTGAGCCGGACTTGCGTTCCGTGGGCCTGTGCTTCTGCCGTCCGGAACTTCCCGTCGGCATCGGCCGTTTCGAATCCCTGTGTGGCGGTGACGGGCTGGTCGAATGTGACCGTTGTGCTGCCATCCTGATTGCGCCAGGCCGTAAGGGGCTGTGGCGACAGGTCACACTTCTTGCCGAAGACCAGTCGCTGGAAGGCAAGGGCCACCCGCTGGGCGAGTTCGCGTTTGCGCAGTGGGTGTATGTCATTGGCTTCCCCAAGGTCGATGGCCACAGCCAGTTCGGCGCGAGGGTCGGTCAGGGCCGCGCGGCGTTGGCTTTCGCGCAGTCTGGCCCAGTTGCTGTTCTGGGGCTGGGCCGACGGGCGCATGAAATTGGCCAGTTGCACGATGACGAAGGGCAGTTGCTGACTTGCGAAGCAGTGGCGCCAGGTGTTCATGAGTGTGTGCAACTGTTGTTCGTAGATGACGGGCTGGCCCGTGTTGGATTCACCTTGATACCATACCACGCCCGCCAGTGTGTAGGGCGCGAGCGGGGCGAGCATACCATTGAAGGCGGCGCCGGCCATGTTGTGGAAGGCCGACTGCATCTGGGGCAGGCGGGGCATTTGCTGCCCCTCGTGGGCCAGCCATTCGGTGCTGAGGCTTTGCTCACTGCCGTCGCTCCATTCCAGCCGATAGGGCTTTTCGCTGATGAACTGGGGCGCCATTCCGCGATTGACAAACCGCACGGCAATCACGTTGTCGCCTTCGTGCAGCAGTCCGGCAGGCACCTCGTATCTGCGAGGCGGATACTGGTAGGCAGTGTGTCCCACTTGTTGACCGTTGACATAGGTGAAGTCGGCATCCACCAGGGTGCCCAACAGCAGCAGGGCGGGCTTGCCGGCATGGTTGGCATCCACCTGGATGTGTTGTCTCATCCAATAAGTCCCGTTGAAGGGGTAGGGTGTGGACAGGTGGTACTGATTCACTTGCTGCCATCCGCTGTCGTCCATGTCGGGGTTCATCCAGTGTCCTGTCATGCCGGGGTCGGCTTCGTCAAGCAGACGGTTCCATCGTTGTGAGGCCTGAGCATTGGCCTCGTTCACTTTTGTGCGGAGCTGGGCATCGGCGTAGTATCGTGCTTCCATGGCCATTTGTGGCGAAAGGAGGGCAACCGAGTCCCTCGGCATCCACGATTCTATGGGGGTTCCTCCCCAGCTGCTTTGTATGACGCCCTGTGCGACGCCCGTCTCCTTAGCCATCAGTTTGCCCAGGAAGTAGCCTAAGGCCGAGAATTTCCAGGCGTTGCGCTTTGACAGCGTCTGCCAGCCCCTGCTGTGCACGTCCCTCACCGGCCCCTCAAGCACGGCCTGATTCTCAATCTTGAACAGCCGGATTTGTGAGGACGAGTCCCGGTCAATCTCCTCGGGGTATTGGGGATGCACGCGCTCAACGTCGATGTCAATGTTCGACTGGCCGCTCAGCAGCCACACGTCGCCCACCCACACGTCGCGTATCGTGAGGCTGTCGGCTCGCAAGGTCAGTGGTCCGGCTGCCGCCATGGGGGGCAGGCTCGCCCTCCAGCGGCCCTGTTCGTCGGCCTGTGCGGTGACGGAGTATTTCCGGCCCTTGCCCACAGGTTCCAGACTGACCTTTACGGCCTGTCCTGGTGTGGCCCAGCCCCATACGGCAATGGGCTGTTGGCGCTGCAGCACCATGCCGTCGCTGAACATGCGTGGCAGCGTCACGGTTGCCAGTGTTGTCTCGCCTGCCAGCAGCAGTGTGGTAAGCAGGCTCAGGATGCGAAATTTCAGATTGCTTCTCATGGTTCTTCAGTTTTTTCGTTACAAAGTAACAGGTTTTCCCTTAAACGTGGTTTCGGTGTTGTTTCAAAAATGTTGCAGAAATGTTTCATGATGCAAATTATGCGCTTTTGCGATGGGTATCGAATCAATAAAATACTGTATATTTGTAGCACAAAACCAAATAAAAAAGACTTCTATTCATGAGCAAGGAGGAATCTTCGGCAGGCTTCTATCGCCTCTCGTGGCTACAGCGCATCGGCTTCGGGTCGGGCGACTTGGCGCAGAACCTGATCTATCAGACCATCTGCATGTATTTGCTGTTCTTCTACACCGACATCTACGGGCTCGACCCCGGTGCCGCTGCCACCATGTTCCTGGTGGTGCGCATCGTCGATGTCCTGTGGGACCCTCTGGTCGGGACCTTTGTCGATAAGCACAATCCGCGCTGGGGCAAGTATCGTTCCTACCTCGTCCTGGGTGGCATCCCGCTCACGGGTCTGGCCATACTCTGTTTCTGGGATGGCTTCTCCCCCTCGCTCCTCTATGCCTATGTCACCTACGTGGGCATGTCCATGCTCTACACCCTCATCAATGTGCCCTATGGCGCACTCAATTCGTCGCTGACGCGCGACACCGACGAGATCACCATCCTCACCTCCACCCGCATGTTCATGGCCAACGTGGGCGGACTTGCCGTTTCGGCCGGAGTTCCAATCCTGGTGGCCGTGCTGGCCGCACAGAAGTTGCCCCTCGAGATGGCCCTTTTCATGGGTCTGGGTTCCCTGCCTTCGTTCATCTTCATGCCTCTGGTGCCTGCCATCAAGCGCAGGGTAGGCAAGAAGAACATGTTCTACATCTTCCTCTCCGTTGCCATCGTGGGCATGGCCATGCTCTACGTCATCAGCAAGATGGGGACCGTGAAGGACCACATGACCATGGTCTATGTCGCCCAGTTCATCAAGTCCACGGGCGTCATCGTGGCCACGGGCTACATGTGGGCGCTCATCCCCGAGGTCATCTCCTATGGCGAGTACACCACCGGTCGGCGCATTGCCGGCATTGTCAACGCCCTCACGGGCATCTTCTTCAAGGCCGGCATGGCCCTGGGCGGAGTGATTCCCGGACTGGTGCTGGCCCACACCCACTATGTGGCCTCCGAGCAGGCCAACACCCTGCCCAAGGACTCTCACGCCTGGTTTCTGGCCATGCTCATTTTTGCCCTGACGGGCCTTGTGCTGCTCATCTTCTGTTTCACGCAGACGCGTGAGCGCGTGGTCATGAGCGAGGAGGAGACCAAGAATGTGCGCATCAGCGACCTGCTCACCGAGTTCCTCCGCAACCGTCCCCTCCGCGTCATCGCCCTGTTCTTCGTCACGGCCTTTGCCATGATGTCGGTGGGCAATGCCGCAGGAGCCTACTTCATGAACGACCTCCAGCTGCAGACCCCCGAAGCCCAGGAGGGCATTCGCTGGCTCGTCTGCGTCATCCCAGCCATGCTGCTCCTCGTGGCCATGTTCATCATATCGAAGTACGAACTCGACGATGCCACCATCGACCGTATCAATAAAGAAATAGAAATGCGTTAAGAACCATGACTCGCTACCTTTTTCCCTCCGACTACATGGCCGACCCTGCCGTGCATGTATTCAACAACCGACTTTACATCTATCCCAGCCACGATCGCGACACAGGTGATGCCTTCGACGATGATGGCGGACACTTCCAAATGCGCGATTACCACGTGCTTTCCCTCTCTGGCGATCCTATGACGGCAGAAGTCGTTGACCACGGTGTGATGCTCGATCAGGACCAAGTGCCCTGGGTTGAGAAACAGATGTGGGACAGCGATGTCGTAGAGAAGGATGGACGCTATTATCTCGTGTTCTCTGCCAAGGACTACAATGGAGAGTTCCACTTGGGTGTTGCCATTGCTGAGCGACCCGAAGGTCCATTCGTGCCACAGCCGCATCCCATTCGTGGTGCCCTGAGCATCGACCCCTGTGTCTTTAAGGACGACGATGGACAGATCTATTGCTACTATGGCGGACTTTGGGGTGGTCAGCTCCAGTGGCATGTGCCCTTGGCAGCCCCCTTTGTTCCCATTGCACAGCCCGACACAGAACCTGCTCCTGAAGGCTATGTCGAGATTGGTCATGCACCCGACAAGCGCACCATGCTCTATGCATCTGCCGATGCCCCTGCACTGACCTCGTTTGTAGCCCGCATGAGTGACGACGTGCTGCAGTTTGCTGAAGCACCACGTCCAGTGGTTATCGTCGATGCCGACGGTTGTCCTCTCAAGGCCTCAGACCCCCATCGCTTCTTCGAGGCTTCGTGGATGCACAAGGCCAATGGTCGCTACTACTTTACTTATTCCACAGGCGACAGCCACTTGCTTTGCATGGCCGTTGGTGACAATCCTTACGGTCCTTTCCGCTTCCAGTGCGAGCTCTTGCAACCCGTAGTCGGATGGACCACCCATCACGGCATTGTCCGTTACGAAGGCCGCTGGTGGCTCTTCCACCACGACTCCGCTCCCTCGGGCGGCGTCACCCACCTGCGCAGCCTCAAGGTTATGCCCCTCGACGACAGCCTGTTCGAATGACATAAAAGTCAGCCCTGAAACCTGGTGCGAAATATCGTGATTGGGACGATGCCTTCTTCTGGCTGAAGGATGCGAGGGTTGTCAACATATGCTACAATCCGACAATAAAGTAGAGTATGATATCACCTATCTTCCACTTTACATGACACTCGTCAAGGCGCAGCAGACACCAATCAAAACAAGACTCGATGACGAGAGCCTGAAACAGCTCCATGACAGTCATACCCAATGGCTGGGACAGGAGAAACAGACACTTGACGACCATCACAAGCAGCAGAAAGAAAGTTGGCAGAAGCAGAGCCAACGACTCACAGACATCGTGAAGAACAACGAAGGCGTATGGATTTCCACAAAACTGTTCTACGTTGTCGGTTCTCTGTCCCTACTGTCAATCATAACAATTGCAATAGAGATAGCATTCTATGTGTATTTCCACTGGATCCAATGACATAAACGCCAAGCACACCCTCCTATAACTGAGCAGCCCCACCACATCGTCACGACGCAGTGGGGCTTTGATGCCAATAAGACTTGAACAAAAAAATACTTTGTTAATCTCGCTCGTTATGGGCTAATTATTAGACTACTCAAACCACTTCTGCTTGTAGTGAGGGATGCAGATGCTGCCTGGCTCCTCACCATCAGCCCGTTCAATGATGAGATGGTGAGTGGCTATCATATAGTAGATGATATAGGCGTGAAGTTGCCCGTAGCCGTCAGTCCAAAGGAGGATAATCCGTCTGTCTTCGTCGGTGTCATCGTCTGTCCATGCTTGATAGTTCACAATATTATCGATGGACTTGCGAATGCGTTGGTGAAGTGAGGCAAAATCTTTCTCTGATGATGGCGCGCGAACAAGACTGGCTCGGGTGGGACAGCGACTGTCTATGCCCGTCCACCAAATATGCCCTTCGTGGTCGTTGCTGAGGAAGAGTGTGTCGATAACCTCCGCACCAGCCTGTGACTGTAAGTTCGAAATTTCTTTCTCCATCAGTTGGACGAGTTTGGTGGGATGGCCTGTTGCGTTATGAATGGTTCTTTCTGCCCCTGTCAGATGGTCAATAAGTCTTGTGAAACCAGGCACAACCTCACCAGGCTGGTCGGAGCGTGCTATCACGCGGACAAGGCAAAAATGCCCGTGATAAAGACCTGCCAAGTATAGGTGGAAAGCTCCGCCTACGATGAACGTGCAGGTGCTGCTCGCCAGATAGACATCACCACGAATCACGCGGTTACTCTGGAACAGGGTCACATCGGGATGCTTGCCGTATCGGTTCACCACGTTCAGCCATTCCTGCATGTCATGGTATGTCGGCGACGGCAGCAATACAATTTGGGCTTTGGTGCGGCTGCGCTCACCTGTGGCTCCAAGCCACCACTCATAGTCTTTTTCGCCATCATACACGAACACGGTATCAACTACGCGAGCATCTTTGCGATGAGTGAACTTTTCGTAAATCTGTGTGACAGAAGCAGCCTCCTCTGCTGACAGCCCCTTTGGGCTAAAGCCTACGCCCAGCCCTTTTGCAGAACTCTTGGTCAGGCTGATACTGCCAGGACTATTCACGCCGTACTTGAATGTCAGTTTAGAGCGGTTATAGGTCATTAGGAAGTAGGCCGATGTGTCGCCAGGTTCTGGCTGTAACCGCATGGCAATGCGACCTTCGAACACCTCACCTGCCCTTTCATCGGTCATTTTCCGCAGGTGGGGCAGCTGATCTATATAGGGTCGGATGCCATTGATGAGCTTTCTCGTAGCCGCCATTGGTCCGTTGTCGATAGCGATTTCGCCACGTGTTGCATGGTTGCGCCCATTGCTCTCAATAACAAAAGAACCGTCAAGGCAATTCAAGGCCAGATAGTTCATAATGCTGTCAATGGCCTGCTCGGTGGCAGATTGTGCACACAAGCCCATTGGGCAGAGCAGTAATAGATATAAAACAAAGTGCTTCATATAGCGTCTTATTGATTTTCAAATTCGTTAATCATGGCTGTCAATTCACAATCCATAGCGGCCATTTCGCAGTCAATACACACATCGGCTTCGGCCTCTGCAAGGGGAACACCCTCTACGCTTGCAACGACATTTGTCTTAGTCTTGGGCGTTGGTTTCTTTCTTTGAGTGGGACGCAGATTCACCTCTGCTATTTTAGGCTGTTCTTTTTCTGGTTCTGCTTCTGGCTCCACAGGCTTGGGGACTTCTACTTTTGCTACAACATTCGATGGTTCTTCCTTCTCTTCTGGAATCATCGTTTCCACAAGAAAGAAGATACATGCAATAGCGGCGGCTGCACTCATAGCACGAAGAATCCATAACTGCACTGCTTTGACCCTTGGGGCAGAGACCTTCTCCATTGTAGAAATCCGCTCCATCACCCGGTCCTCTACCTCCTTGGGGAGTTCAATCATAGGGCGGCGTTCCTTCCTTCGGTGCATGAGCTGACGGAGTGCATCGTCTTTGGGTTTTATGTAATTTGATGTTTTCATCTGTTCTTTTGTAATTCTTTTCTCAGTCTGTTTCTGATTCGTCGCAGTCGGCTTGCCAGTATGCTGGCCTCGCTGTCGAGTATGTAGGCTATCTCTTTCAGAGGCATATCGTCTTCGTAGTAGAGCCGTAGGAGCATCTGGTCGTACTCTGGCAACAGGTCGATGGCTTTGTCAAGTCTCTGCATCTGCTCTTCTGTAATGTCAGCCAGCCAATCGTCTGTATCAGCCTCTTCGGCATATTTCAACAGCCTTTCGTCTTCGTCCCATGAAAGCGTGGGAAGCCGTCGTTGCTTCATTCGTCGAATAGCCTCATGGTATGCTATGCGGTGGAGCCAGGTAGCAAACGATGCCTTGCTATCATCATACTGACGGAGTGAACGGAATGCATTGATAAAAGTTTCTTGCACTATGTCCTCTGCTTCTTCACGACTGCCTATGACACTCTCAATGAAGGCAAGCAATGTGCCTCCATGACGGCGCATCAGGTGGCGGAACTCTTTGGTCTCGCCAGCCAGTATTTGCGCTATGATTGTTGCGTCGTCGGTCTTCATTGTCAGGGCGTTCTACCTACATATAGTCACAAAAGTAAGAAATATGTCGCACCGAGCATACTTTTTTATCTTTCGTCCGACATTTCCCTTTTATATTCTCTCACCGACTTGCCGCCCATGAAGCGATAAACGAGGGTGAATTGAAGGGCACCACGGTTGTTGCTCTCCCACGAATTGAAATAGTTGGTGCTCTGGATGGCCGGCGACACGACGGTAGTCTTGCTGATGCCATCGCCCCACTTGAGAGGAGAAATCGCCAAGAAACTGAGACTGAGACGGTCGTGGAAAAAAGTCTTGTCGATGGAGATATAGAGCAAATCATCTTTGTCGTTGATTGAATAAGTCTGTGGAGTAACCATCTTATTGTGGTTCATCTCGTAGGCCATAAAGGCTGTCAGGTGATACTTGCGGTTGTAGTATTGCAGCGAGGTCTTAAAGCGTAACTCATGGCCATGCTGGCTGAAATCCCCATACTTGGCACTGGGCATGGCAGCCAGCGCGTCAGCTTTATAGACGAAGTCCTTGGCGAAACGCTTGGTGAACGACACACTGACCCACGGCGAGAGGTAACGCGAGTTGACGTATGTGCTGGCAACGTAGTCACCATCCACACCACTGGGCAGACTTCCGTGCCGCAGTTCGCTGATGGCAGTAATGGTGTTGGGCGCGTAGGTCACACCTGCCTGAGCATTGAAGCACCACCAGGCATCGAACCATACCTTCCACTGATGGCTGACGCTGGGGCGCAAAAACGGATTGCCACCGCTCCATGTAAGCGAGTCGGTGAAGAAACCGTAGGCCGATGTCTGGTTTTGGTTGGGATGACCGATGCCGTAGTCGTAGTTAAAGCGAATCCAGTTCTTCTCTGTCAGTTTGTGCCAATACATTGCGCTGATTGACCACACCAACTGGTTATCTCCGATGCCGTTACTCCATACATGTACCTGTTCTATCCTGCCGCCAACAGATGCCATGTTGTGTCCAATGCTGTCGAGCCGCCCCCAGAGGTTAAACCATCCATTGTTGCGAAGAAATCCGTTATTGTTAAGTTGTTGCTGACTATCGAAGTCCTTGCGTTCGTAATCTTTCCATGTGTTGTGATAGCCAAATTGTAGTTGCAGACGGTTGTCATACCAACTGCGCCTTGCTCCAGATCGGAAGCGGGTATAGTGCATGTGGTCGTTATAGTGGTTGAGCAGAGTAAAGGTCGAGCCACGCTGAAAGGTATTATCGGGCGTGTTTCGATTATACACATAGTTGATGTCTGCTTCATAACTCCATGCTCCTGACCGTCCCCGATAGAACAGGGCAGTGCTATGGTTGTGGTTATAGGTATTGTTGATGCTATGCACGTCCAATGTATCAATAGTACCAATATTCATGTGTCGCTGCTCCAACAGATAGTTTAGCTGGTTCTCGTCCCGGTTGTAGTCATATACGTAAGCCCACGACAAGGAGTGGTTCTTATTGAGCTGATAGTCCACTGAAAGATTCACTTGATAGTCCACATTGTCTAACAGTTTCTCGTTCGTCTCGTCATTGTGCAGTACTCGCTCCGTCAGCTCTTGCATGGGGTAAGTGCGTTCATACCACTCCTGAAGTACATTCTTGTTATCAGACATTCTCGTCACGTTGGCAACAAAATTCCATTTGTTTCTCGTGTAAGTGAAAGCACCACTATTGACAAACCAAAGGAACTTGCCTGCATTCGGTCCGGCAGGCATTAGTCTTGTACTGGCACGCAGATAGCCCTCATAGCCTTCATAGTTTTTCTTTGTCACCAGATTGATGAGTGCATCATATCCCTCGTATTTCCCTTTCGGTTGATCAATGATTTCAACTTTCTCAAACCTTACATGATGTAGGTTCATCACGTAGCTGTAACCTTTCTCCAGACTATCCACCAGCACAATGATGTTTCGCTTTCCGTTATACTCCACGCTGTTGTCCACCGCATTCCAAGTCAGACCTCGGATATTTCCCAGCATCTGTGCCGTGTTCTGTGCCCCACGTCGCATTTCCTTCGTAATAAATGCCGTGGTCCTGTCACCCTCCGTGCGAATGCTCGAAGCCACCACGCTCACCTCTTTTAGCGACTCGTTCCATACCACAGAATCACTTTGTACCTTCAACGTATCCATCTCCTGCGCCCGAGTTGTCAATGACATTGTTGTCAGCAGGGCCACAAGTTTAAATCTAATAATCTTTCTCATGTCAGTAAAATGTTTGATGTTTCTACTGACATATAGTTCATGTTCTCAAAAATATGTCGCCGAAAAAGAAATAATGCTCCATTAAGAATGTACCCAGCAGGCTCATCCACTTTTCCCAACGAAGAACCTCTCCAAATCAATTAAAAAGTTCATCTAATGTCACTTCATTGTTTACAATGCTTTTGTGCATTCCGTCAGCCACACCGAATGTCGTAACAAACGTATTCACTAGTGCTTTTGTACATTTCGTGACCTCACGGAAGATTGTCATCCGCTGGCGTAGCTTCTTTTCGTATGCATCCTTTAATTCGTATGGACCGACACTGAACTTCATCTCACAGAGATGCACTATGCGGTCTGCACGGTCGATGATAAGGTCAATCTGTGCGCCTTCCCTCTTGGCCGGGTCTTGATTGGCCTTGTCAGCCAATTGCCGCCAGGAGGAAACGCTGGTTGCCATTCCTGAGATGCCAAGCGCCCGCTTTATCTGCCCTACGTGGCAGAGGCAAAGCAGTTCGAATGCCCTGCCCATCCAGGCTTCTACACTGTGCGACTGGAAATTATGGCTCCACCACTGTTCATCGCCCGACAGGTCTTCGGAAAGGAACTTATAATAAAATAAGGTGTAAAAGTCAACCAGCCTGTAAATGGCATCAGTTGACTTGTTTGGGAAACGAGCCATTTTGGCGATGAAGTCGCATCGCTCCAGATTACGAAGTACTGCCGTGAGATTGCGACCTTCTATTTTCAGAGCTTTCATCAAATCGTTCCGAGTCATGCCTTCTTTATGTTGACTGAGAGTTTTTACCACAGAGATATATTGGTCGGCATGTTTGAAAAGTGCCGTATATAGTTCCTCAAACTCTATTCGAAGTGGGGCATTCGGAGCAAAGCATAGTCGGTCAACATTTTGGACAAGACTCTGATTCGTCTTCAGAAGACTTAGGTAGAAAGGGACCCCGCCAAAGAGCATGTAACACTGCGCTATCTGGTATCGATCCCATTTGCAGTGATGAGAGCGTAGGTATTCTTCCGTCTCTTTAAGGTTGAAGGGACGTAGATAGATGTTTGCAGTGATGCGAGCATGAAGCCCACCTTGGTTTTCAATCAGTTTGTCAACCATCCATGAGGTTGCCGAACCAGACCCCACAAAAACAATATCGTTCCGACGGTTTGCCCACCCGTTCCAGAAGTTCTCCAAGGCTTCAACAAAGTCTGACTTTTGTGTGTCTATCCAGGGCATTTCATCGAAAAACACTACTTTTTTTCTGTTAGCTGGAAAATTACCAAGATGTTCCTCCAGCGCATCAAAGGCATCAAACCAGTCGGCATACTTTGGTACAGTCTTCAACCCTGCATACTGCTTCATTGCTTTTCCAAAATTGCGCAGTTGAACCCTTTGCGTGGAACGATGTGAGCCCACGAAGCTGAAATCATAATTCATCTTGAAGTACTGATCTATGAGGAAGGTCTTTCCCACGCGCCTTCTTCCATAAACGATAACAAATTCCGAACGGTCTGACTCCATGCAGTCCCGTAGCATAGAGCACTCTCGGTCTCTCGCAATAAGCTTCTGTTCCATATTGATGATCTTTTATTTGCTGGCAAAGGTACAAACAATTATTGAGAATACTCCATTGTTCGACATATTTTTGCCCCAAAACATAAAAATTTATTCATTATTGGGGCAAAATGGAGTCAAAAAAATGAAGTCTGGGAGTGACATATCGATGAAGCCAGATGCTGATTATGATGATTCGAAGTACGACAGCCGCAGCACGAACGAGGTTTTTGCCCAAATAAAAGGCTATTGGAAGCTGTTGCAGGGTGAAGAAGGAGACTATCTCTATATGGAGATAACGGACAATAATCTCTATTATCGAGGAGAAGATGGACGGGCTTATGAAAAATGTGTCATTGAGCGTTTCGACAAATATACCAACATGCTTGAGTGCATCGGTGTGAATTCGGATAACGGAACCTGGGAAGGTAATTGGTACATAGAAGTGATAACAGTGTCAGAAGATAAACTGTATATCCATTATTCTGATGATGACCATCTGTATGATGGCTCCACTTATGCGGAAACATTTGTTAGGCAGAACTAAAGGCAGCGTATTGAAGCCTTTCTTCTTGAAATTGGGCGCCCGCAGCCGATGGGTTGCGGGCGCTTCTTTGATAGGGTTCCCAATCATCGTAAATTTACTTACCAATCATCAGCCCATCATTGGTAAGTAAATTCGCGATGATTGGTAAGTGATTTCTCGATGATTGGAAATTGATTATTCAATCATTGCTGTCCATCCACCTTTTTTATGGCTACGCAGGTTTAGTACATGGCCACGATGGCCTCGTAGAGCTCCTGCTTGCCGCTGGTCTGCTTGGGCTCGCCTACCTTCTTACCGTATTCGTAAGCCTCCTCGAAGGTCATCTTGCCTTCCTCGAAGCGCTTGCCTTCGCCCTGGTCGAAGCTTGCGTAACGCTCCTTAACCATAGCGCAGATGGGGCTCTTCTCTATCAGTTCAGCAGCTGAGAGCAATGCCTTCGCCATAGCGTCCATACCACTGATGTGTGCGATGAAGATGTCCTCCAGGTCGGTGCTGTTGCGACGAGTCTTGGCATCGAAGTTGGTACCGCCGGTGTGGAAACCGCCGTTGCGGATGATTTGCATCATGGCCTGGGTGAGTTCGAAGTGGTCGATGGGGAACTGGTCGGTGTCCCAGCCGTTCTGGTAGTCGCCGCGGTTGGCATCGATGCTGCCGAGCATGCCGGCATCAACGGCGCAGGCCAGTTCGTGCTCGAAGGTGTGGCCGGCCAGGGTGGCGTGGTTGACCTCGATGTTCACCTTGAAGTCCTTGTCCAGACCGTGGGCACGGAGGAAACCGATGACGGTCTCGGCGTCGACGTCGTACTGGTGCTTGGTGGGCTCCATGGGCTTGGGTTCGATGAGGAAGGTGCCCTTGAATCCACGGGCGCGGGCATAGTCGCGAGCCATGCGGAGCATGGTGGCCATGTGTTCCTTCTCGCGACGCATGTCGGTGTTCAGGAGGCTCATGTAGCCTTCGCGGCCGCCCCAGAAGACGTAGTTCTCGCCGCCCAGTTCGATGGTGGCGTCGATGGCGTTTTTAATCTGCACGATGGCGCGGGCCACAACGTCGAAGTCGGGGTTGGTGGAGGCACCGTTCATGTAGCGCTTGTGACCGAAGACGTTGGCTGTGCCCCAGAGCAGTTTGATGCCTGTCTCCTGCTGCTTCTGCTTCAGGTAGGCAACCACTTCCTTTAGGTTCTTCTCGTACTCTTCTACAGTATCGGCCTCCTGGCAGAGGTCAACGTCGTGGAAGCAGTAGTAGGGGATGCCCATCTTCTGCATGAACTCGAAGCCGGCATCTACCTTGTGCTTGGCAGCTTCTACGGGGTTGGCAGAGTCGTTCCAGGGGAAGGTCTTCGTGCCAGGGCCAAACTGGTCGCCGCCCTCGGCGCACAGTGTGTGCCACCAGGCCATGGCGAAGCGCAGCCAGTCCTTCATCTTCTTGCCCATCACCACGCGCTCGGGCTCGTAGTAGTGGAAGGCCATGGGGTTCTTACTCTCTGCTCCCTCGAAGGGAATCTTTCCGATGTTTGCGAAATACTCTTTCATGATTATAATGGTTTAAAGGGTTAACAGGTTAACAGGTTAAAAGGTTAAAAGTTTAACGGTTAAAGTTTAATGTTTAATGGTTATGGGTTAGTAATTGCTTCTTCCAATGTTGGTAGGCTTGGCGATAGGCTTCTGTGTCGCGGGGGGCGATGGTGTCCACGATGCGCAGGGTGCTGAGGGCTTCGTTGGCATCGCGGTAGATGCCGGCGCCTATGCCTGCACCGCGGGCTGCACCTGCGGCTCCGTCGGTGTCGCAGAGCTCGATGGTGGCTCCGGTGACGTCGGCCAGTGCCTGACGGAACAGCGGACTGAGGAAGAGGTTGGCCTGTCCGGCACGTATCTTTGTGACGTCCATGCCCATCTCACTCATCACCTCCATGCCATAGGCAAAGGCAAAGGCAATGCCTTCCTGGCTGGCGCGGAGCAAGTGGGCCTGGGTGTGGACGTTGAAGTTCAACCCATGGATGCTGCAGCCCGGGGCACGGTTCTCCAGCACGCGCTCGCTGCCGTTGCCGAAAGGCAGGACGCACAGTCCTTCGGCACCGATGGGAGCCGTCATGGCCAGTTCGTTCATCTCGTTGTACGACAGGGCGGTGCTGACGTTGCGGTGCATCCAGCTGTTGAGGCAGCCTGTGCCGTTGATGCAGAGCAGAACGCCCAGACGTGGGTCTTCGGGATAGTGATTGACGTGGGCAAAGGTGTTGACACGGCTCTTGGGGTCGTAGTTTATCTTGTCCAGAATGCCATAGACCACACCGCTCGTTCCGGCCGTGGCAGCCACCTCGCCAGGATTCATCACGCCCAGCGACAGGGCGTTGTTGGGCTGGTCGCCACCTCGGTATGTGACAGGTGTCCCGGGCTTCAGTCCCAGTTCGCGTGCCACATCGTCGCGGACAAAGCCTTGGTGCCCGAAGGTGTTCACCAGGTCGCAGGGGGTGGTGGGGTCGATACCATAATAATTAATGAGTTCGTTGGCAATGCTGTTCTCCTTGAAGTCCCAGAGCATGCCTTCGGACAGACCGCTCAGTGTGGTGCGCATCTCACCAGTGAGTCGCATAGCGATGTAGTCGCCAGGGAGCATGAAACGGAACACTTGGGCAAAGATCTCGGGTTCGTTCTCCTTGACCCATGCCAACTTTGAGGCGGTGAAGTTGCCGGGGGAGTTGAGCAGATGGCCGAGACAGTAGTCGCTGCCAAGGTCCTTCAGTGCCTGTTCGCCATAGGGCACGGCACGGCTGTCGCACCAGATGATGGCAGGACGCAGGGGACGGCCGTCCTTGCCGACAATGACCAGACCGTGCATCTGGTAACTGATGCCAATGGCCTCCACGTCCTCAGGCTGTGCGCCAGTCTGCTTCATGATGTCGGCTGTGGCCAGGCGCAGGTTCTCCCACCACATGTCGGGGTCCTGTTCGGCCCATCCTGGCTTGGGGGCGCTGATGGGCATCTCGGTTTTGGGGTAGAAGGCCGATGCGGCAATGCGCCCGGTCTGGGTCTCTACCAAGGCAGCTTTGACTGAACTGCTACCAATGTCGTAACCAAGTAGATACATGCTTATTCTTGTTTTAAGGTATTAGTCACGGACAAATTTACGAATAATTTTTAATTTTTAATTTTTAATCTTTAATTTATGTTGTACCTTTGCAACAAATTTAGCATAAGATTGAGACAAGGCATGACAAATCTTGAAGTTTTCATTCAGCAGGCCATCACTTTTTGCGTTGAGGCAGGCAAGAGTATATTGGTGGCGGTAATCATTTATGTAGTGGGCCGGTTCGTGGTTTCCCTTCTTAATAAACTCCTGACAAAGGCCCTGAACCGCCGCAATCTCGACCCTACGGTCAAAAGTTTCCTCCAGAGTTTCGTCAACATCCTGCTCACGGTGTTGCTCATCGTGGCCGTGGTCAGTGCCTTGGGCATCAACACCACCTCGTTTGCTGCATTGCTGGCATCGGTGGGCGTGGCTGCTGGCATGGCCCTGAGCGGCAATCTGCAGAACTTTGCAGGCGGACTCATCATCCTGCTGCTGAAACCCTTCAAAGTTGGCGATTTCATCGAGGCCCAAGGGCTGTCGGGCGTAGTCGATGGCATACAGATATTCCACACCGTCCTGCGCACCGTCGATAACAAGGTCATCTATCTGCCCAATGGCTCTCTCTCCAGCGGGAACATTATCAACTACAGTCAGCAGGAGCGCCGACGCGTGGACCTCACTGTGAGTCTGGAATACGGGCAGGACGTTGATCAGGCTCGTGAGGTGCTCCTTTCCCTCTTTGCCAAGGACGAGCGCATCCTGCAGGACCCTGCCCCCTTAGTGGCACTGTCGAAGTTGGCCGATAGCAGCGTGGACCTCACCGTGCGCCTGTGGGTGGCCGCCACCGACTACTGGGACGTGTTCTTCCAGACGCAGGAGCGCATCTATGCCGAGTTCAACCGTCAGGGCATTTCGTTCCCCTATCCCCATCTCACGATTAATCAGATTTCTAATTCCTAATCCGTACTATGGAAAAGACATGGCGTTGGTTTGGTCCCAACGATAAGATTACGCTTTCGATGCTTCGCCAGATAGGTGTCGAAGGCATTGTTACTGCTCTCCACCACATTCCCAATGGAGAAGTGTGGAGCCTGGAGGAAGTTGTTAAAATGCGCGATTTCATCGAGAGAAGCGGTCTGCGATGGAGCGTGGTAGAGAGCTTGCCTGTGAGCGAGAGCATCAAGTATGGAGGGCCCGACCGCGACCATCTCATCGAGAACTATATCGAGAGCCTTGCCAATCTGGGTAGGGCGGGAGTCAAGACCGTTTGCTACAACTTCATGCCTGTGCTCGACTGGGCGCGTACAACACTCGAATATCCCAATGGCGACGGCACTTCGAGCCTATACTTCAATCGTGCCGAGTTTGCCTATTTCGATATCCATATCCTGAAGCGCAAAGGGGCAGAGAAGGATTATGATGAACAGACGCTGAACCGCATGCAGCAGATAGCGTGCACAATGGACGAGGCTGGCGAGCGCCGGCTGGTGGACAATATCATCGTCAAGACACAAGGTTTTGTGAATGGCAACATCACGGAGCAGGACCAGCAACCGGTGGAAAAGTTCCGTCGCCTGCTGGCTCTGTACGATGGCATTGATGCCCGTCGCCTGCGTGCCAACATGAAATACTTCCTGGAGGCCATCATGCCCGTCTGCAACGAGTGGGACATCAAGATGTGTGTGCATCCCGACGACCCCCCTCTTCAAATCCTTGGCTTGCCGCGCATCGTGACTTGCGACGAGGACATCAAGGCTTTCCTCGACATGGTGCCCGACCCTCATAATGGACTCACCTTCTGTGCCGGCAGCCTGAGTGCAGGGGCACACAACGATGTGCCGGCCCTGGCTCGCAAGTATGCCGACAGGACTTGGTTTGTCCACTTGCGGTCGTGCGATGTCCTGCCCAATGGCGATTTCCACGAGGCCAGTCATCTGGCAGGGCGGGCCGACCTCATTTCGCTTGTCCGCACCTTCGAACGGGTGAACCCGGCACTGCCCATGCGCGTTGACCATGCCCCCCTGATGCTCGGTGATGAGAAGATGGGCTACAACGCTGGCTATTCGTTCCATGGTCGCATGTTGGCCTTGGGCCAGATGGACGGCGTGATGGCCGTAGTCAGGAGAGAGATAGAGGAAATGAAAGCCTAGGCAGTCCCTAGGGAATCCTAGGATATCCTAGTCAATCTATAAAACAACAATAAAAGCTATGAAAGACTTGTTTTCAGTGAAGGAAAAGGTTGTTGTTATCACGGGTGGCACGGGTGTGCTGGGCCGTTGCATAGCAGCTCACCTTGCCGAGCAGGGTGCCCATGTGGTCATCCTTGGTCGCAACCAACAGCTTGGCGATTCCATCGTTCAGGACATCCGTCAGCAGGGAGGCGATGCCATGTTCCTGGTGTCCGATGTCATGAACCAACCGTTAGTGGAGCAGAACTGTGCCGATGTGCTCAGTCGCTATGGTCGTGTCGATGCCTTGCTCAATGCGGCAGGAGGCAACATGCCGGGTGCCACCATTCCGCCCACAGGCAACTTCTTCGGTGTCCGTGTCGAGGACTTCCAGCAGGTGCTCAACCTCAATCTTACGGGCACTGTCATTCCTACGCAGGTGTTCCTGAAACCTATGGTGGAACAAGGCGAGGGCGTGATTGTCAACTTCTCGTCCATGGCGGCCTTCCGTCCCATGACGCGTGTCATGGGCTATGCAGCAGCCAAGGCGGGTATCTCCAACTTCACCGCCTTCCTGGCCAATGAGGTAGCCACAAAGTTTACCTCCAAGATTCGTGTCAACGCCATTGCCCCCGGTTTCTTCCTGACCACACAGAACAAGGACCTTCTGACTCGTCCCGACGGTTCGCTCACCGAGCGTGGAGAGGATGTCATCCGTCAGACCCCGTTTAAGCGTTTCGGACGCCCCGAGGAATTGTGCGGCACCATCCAGTATCTCATCAGTGAGGCCTCTTCTTTCGTTACGGGCACGGTGGCTGTTGTCGATGGTGGCTTCAATGCCTTTGCCATGTAAAATATTTTTGCTACCTTTGCAGCCAGAAAACTTTATAATCTTAAATAATGAATAAAAGCTTCAAGCGGACGACCGTCACGGCTGCCCTTCCGTATGCCAACGGTCCTGTCCACATTGGCCATCTGGCAGGTGTCTATGTTCCTGCCGACATCTATGTGCGCTACCTTCGTCTCAAGGGGCGTCCGGCCATCTTCATCGGTGGCAGTGACGAGCACGGCGTGCCCGTCACCATTCGTGCCCGCAAGGAGGGCATCACGGTCCAGCAGGTAGTTGACCGCTACCATTCGCTCATCAAGGATTCGTTCGAGCGCTTCGGCATTTCGTTCGACATCTACAGCCGCACCACCAGTCCTACGCATCACAAGCTGGCAAGCGACTTTTTCCGCAAGCTCTATGACGAAGGCAAGTTCGTGGAGCAGGTGAGCGAGCAGTTCTATGACGAACAAACCGGCCATTTCCTGACCGACCGCAACATCCGTGGCGAATGCCCCCGTTGCCATGCACCCGAAGCCTATGGCGACCAGTGTGAGCACTGTGGCGCAACCCTCTCGCCCGAGGAACTCATCAACCCCTACAATGCTGAGACGGGAAATCCGCTCGTCAAGCGTGAGACCAAGCATTGGTATCTGCCCTTGGACAAGGACCAGCCCTGGCTGGAGAAGTGGATTCTGGAGGAACACAAGGAATGGCGTCCGAATGTCTATGGACAGTGCAAGTCGTGGCTCGATGGTGGTCTGCATCCCCGTGCTGTCACTCGCGACCTCGACTGGGGTATCCCTGTTCCCGTCGAAGGGGCAGAGGGCAAGGTGCTTTATGTGTGGTTCGATGCTCCCATCGGTTACATCTCCAACACCAAGGAACTGTGTGACCAGCATCCCGAACTTGGTTCATGGGAGACCTGGTGGAAGGACCCCGAAACGCGTCTCATCCACTTCATCGGCAAGGACAATATCGTGTTCCACTGCATCGTCTTCCCGGCCATGCTCAAAGCTCACGGCGACTACATCCTGCCCGACAATGTGCCCTCCAACGAATTCCTGAATCTGGAGGGAAACAAGATTTCGACTTCAAAGAACTATGCCGTTTGGCTCAATGAATATCTCGACGAGCTGCCCAACCGACAGGACGAACTTCGTTATGTCCTGACTGCCAACGCCCCCGAGACCAAGGACAACGACTTCACTTGGGACGACTTCCAGGCCCGCTGCAACAACGAACTGGTGGCTGTTTATGGCAACTTCGTCAACCGCGCCTTGCAGCTTACACAAAAGTATTATGGAGGTCGTGTGCCTGAATGTGGCGAACTCGCTGACTACGACCGTGAGACACTTCAGGAGTTTCAGGGCGTAAAGGACCGTTTGGAGTACTTGCTTGAGAATTTCAAGTTCCGCGATGCCCAGAAGGAAGCCATGAATCTGGCGCGCATCGGCAATAAGTACATCGCCGACTGCGAACCTTGGAAGGTTATCAAGACCGACCCCGAACGCGTGAAGACCATCATCTACATCAGCCTTCAGCTCACGGCCAATCTGGCCATTGCCTTCGAACCCTTCCTGCCCTTCAGCAGCAAGCGTCTGCGCGACATGATTTGCATGGACGAGTTTCAGTGGGATTGGTTGGGTCGTACCGACCTCCTGCCTACTGGCAAGCAATTGGCTAAGCCCTCCCTGCTGTTCAGCAAGATTGAGGACGATGTCATTGCCTTCCAGAAGCAGAAACTTGCCGATACCATCAAGCAGAACGAGATGGCCAACTACCAGGCTGAGCCCATCAAGGAGACCATCGGGTTCGACGATTTCCAGAAACTCGACATCCGCGTCGGAACGGTATTGGAGTGCGAGCGAGTGCACAAGATGAAGAAGTTGCTGAAGTTCCGCATTGCTGACGGTTTGCAGGACCGCACCATCGTCAGTGGCATCAGTCAGTGGTACGAACCCGAACAACTCATCGGCAAGCAGGTGCTCTTTGTGGCCAACCTTGCTCCCCGTGAGTTCAAGAACGGACTTGTTTCAGAGGGCATGATACTCAGCGCCACCAACTACGATGGCAATGTCTCTGTCACCACCGTAGAGCGCGAGGTGAAGCCCGGCAGTCAGATTAGTTGATTATTTCTCTTGCGCCTCAGTGACAATGAAAAGCTTGTCGCTGGGGCGTATCTTCGTAGATAAAGGGATGCTTATGTGCCATCCCTTTTTTGCTGTCTCCACGGGACGGAGGTCGAATCGCATCTCCTCTACGGTGGCATAGAGGGCTCCCGTCGTTGGGCCGGTCACCAGTATGCGGTCGCCCACATGCAGTTCGCATGCTTCAATCTTAAATTCAGCGACATGCAACTTGCTATAGTATCGGATGCCCTTGGCGCAATAGGTTTTCTTTTCGGTGGCGCTGGAACCTGGCTTCTTGGTCCATTCTCCCAGCAACTGACCTTGGTAGTAACCATCCCAAAATCCGCGGTTGAAGACGCGGGCTAGGCGCTGGTTCCAGTCCTGGTGAAGGGCTTCGTCAGCAAAGGTTCCATTCAAAACGGCATGTATGGCCTCCTTGTAGCAGCGTACGACGGTATCTACATAGTCGGCTCCGCGAGCTCGGCCTTCAATCTTGAACACACGGACACCGGAGCGCATCATTTTGTCGATGAAATCGATGGTTTTTAAGTCTTTTGGACTCATGACATACTTGTTGTCAACCTCCAGTTCGGTGCCCGTCTCATTGTCGCGCACGGTGTAGGACCGCCGACACAACTGCATGCATTCCCCACGGTTGGCTGACCGTCCCATGTTGTCGAGACTGAGGTAGCACTTTCCGCTGACGGCCATACAGAGCGCTCCGTGGCAGAACATTTCGATACGCACCAGTTGGCCCGATGGCCCAGTGATGTGTTGTTCCTCAATGTCGCGATAGATTTGTGCCACCTGCTCCATGTGCAGTTCGCGGGCAAGTACGACGACATCGGCAAACTGTGCATAGAAGCGCAGTGCCTCGGTGTTTGAGATGTTGAGTTGGGTGCTGAGGTGTACCTCCATGCCCACTTGGCGACAATAGGTCATGACAGCCACATCCGAGGCGATGACGGCCGAGATACCCGCTTCGCAGGCTGCATCGACAATCTGATGCATGAGTGCAATGTCGTCGTTATATATGATGGTATTCACGGTGAGGTAGCTCTTCACGCCAAATGCCTTGCACTCACGGGCTATGCGGTGCAGGTCATCGATGGTGAATGTCGATGCCGAGTGGGCTCGCATGTTCAGGCGTTCTATGCCGAAGTAGATGCTATCTGCTCCGGCTCGCAGGGCAGCAGCTAACGATTCGGGCGAGCCCACGGGGGCCATGATTTCATAACCTCCCCCTACCCCCTCCGAAGGAGGGAGAATGAGCCGCGTGCCATCCTCTTGTGATTTAATAGAATTGTTACTCATTTAATATGTAATGTATATTTTATTTAAATATAATCCCAAACAATTCCTCCACCGTTTCGGCACGGAGCATGCGGATGCGCGTCTCACGGAAGTTGGGGATGCCCTTGAAAAGGGGAGAGGCCGCCAGATGCCGACGGCTGTGCAGTATGCCCCGATACTCACCCAGGCGATCAACACTGGTGAACACCTGCTGTTTAAGCACGTCGAGTTTCCAGTCCTGGGTGAGAGTCTCGTCTTTCCCGTCGAGATGGTTGCGTATCTCCCTGAATATCCACGGCCGTCCAAAGGTGGCTCGGCCCACCATGATGGCATCGACACCGTACTGCTCAAAACATTCGCGGGCCCGTTCGGGCGATGTGATGTCCCCATTGCCGATGATGGGGATGTGCATGCGCGGGTTGCGCTTCACCTCGCCAATGAGTGTCCAGTCGGCTTCGCCAGTGTACATCTGTGAACGCGTGCGCCCGTGTATGGTCAGGGCCTTGATGCCGCAGTCCTGCAGCTGTTCGGCCAGTTCCACGATGATGCGATGGTCTTGGTCCCATCCCAGACGGGTTTTCACGGTGACGGGCGTGTTGGGTACGGCATCGACCACGGCGCGAGTCATCTCCAGCATGAGAGGGATGTTCTGTAGCATGCCGGCCCCGGCTCCTTTACCGGCTACGCGCTTGACGGGGCAGCCAAAGTTGATGTCGAGGATGTCGGGTCGGGCCTGTTCAACCACAATCTGAGCCGCATCGCGCATAGCCTCTACAAATCGTCCGTAGATTTGTATGGCCACGGGGCGCTCCTCCTCGCATACCTCCATTTTCTCAATGGTGCGGTTCACGCCGCGCACCAGGGCATCGCTCGATACGAATTCACTATACACCAAGTCGGCCCCCATCTGCTTGCACAGCAGGCGGAAGCCAATGTCGGTCACGTCCTCCATGGGAGCCAGGAAGACGGGACATGGGCTATCGAAATGGACGTTGCCGATGTTCATGCCTTAGTGGAGAATGCCAGCGCGTAGAGCTTCATCTGCTTGAGCATGGCCAGCAGTCCGTTGCTGCGGGTGGGGGAGAGGTGCTCGCGCAGTCCTATCTGTTCGATGAAGTAGAGGTCGGCGTTGAGGATGTCGGCAGGCGTTTGGTCGTTGAGTACGCGCAGCAGCAGGGTGACGATGCCCTTTACGATGAGTGCATCGCTTTCGGCCTGGAAGTGGACATGTCCGTCCACCAGGTCGGCTTGCAGCCACACGCGGCTCTGGCAACCGTCGATAAGGTTTTGCTCGGTCTTATACTTTTCGGGCAGGGCGGGCTGGTCGCTGCCCATGTCTATGAGCAGTTGGTAGCGGTCCATCCAGTCGTCCAGTTCCTGAAACTCTTCAATTATTTCGTCTTGTATTTCGTTGATTGTCATCGCGATTTTCTTTTTTAGGGTCTTTAAGGTCATTAAAGACTTTAAGGACATTACTTTGCATCATTGTAAATCAGTTGCAACACACACTGCCCCACGGCCTCAAGCACGTTGGGGTCGATGTTGTCGGGGGTGTCGTTGATGGTGTGCCATGTGGGACCGAACGAACTGGGTCCTTCGGTGTGGTAGGGTACAATGTCCAGGCAGGGTATGCGAGCAATCTCGTTCACGTTGACATGGTCGTCGGTGATGTGGCCGCCGTCGCGCAGGGGGAAGTAGTGGCCATAGCCATTCTGTTGGGCGATGTGCCAGAGCATGTCCACCACGGGTTGGGCATATTGCATGGAGAATCCCTCGCGGGCAAAGGTGCTTCCGCGTCCGCCCACCATGTCCAATAGTATGCCAAAGCGTGCCTGATAGCCTTGTTCCTGTGCCTGCAGTGCCCATTGCTTCGACCCCAGACACCAGGTGCTCTCTTCGCTCTCAACGTCGCCGTCGAACCATTGCGGAGTACCGCAGTCCTCGGCATCGAAGCACACGAAGTCGATGCCCGTCTCGATGCTGTCGGCCTGACTGAGTATGCGGGCCAATTCCAGCATGACTGCCACGCCGCTGGCTCCGTCGTTGGCGGCTGGCACGGGTGTCTTGTGATGCTGCTTGTCGGGGTCATTGTCTGCCCAGGGACGGCTGTCCCAGTGGGCACACAGCAGTATGCGGTCGGAATTGTCGGGGTTGAGGCTTGCCGTAATGTTTCGGCAGGGAAGGGTCGAACCGTCATAGAGGGTGACGGTTGTCGTCTGTTCGCTCACGCTGAGTCCCAAGGCCGAGAACCAGGCCACAAGGCTGTCGCCGCAGGCCTTCCAGGCTGGTGTGCCAGGTACGCGCGGCCCCATTTCACACTGGGCCACGATGCTGCGCATGGCATTCTCTGCCACAAACTCAGGACAGGGACGCATGGGGATGGTGTCGGGTCGGTCGGCGCGTCGTGTTTTGTTGCCACAACTTGCCACACACATGAAAAACAATAGGATTGGTAAACTTGTTAATATACTTCTTTTCATAATGTCATTACTTCGTCATTTCGTCGCTCCTTGCACTTCTCTCATCACTCTCAGGAAATTCTCTCCCCAAAGCAGTCGGAGCTGCTGGGGGGTGTAACCCACTGTGCGCAGCAGGCGTGTGAGGTTGATGAGTTCGCTGGCCGAGGCCACGCCCGGCACGCCGCCATCTCCGTCAAAGTCGGTCCCGATGCCTACATGTTCGATGCCCATCACCTCCACGGCGTGGTTGATGTGCCGTACGGCATCCAGGATAGTGGCCTCGCCGTCGGTGCGCAGGAATCCGTTGTACAGCGTCACCTGCATCACACCGCCCTTCTTGGCCAGTGCACGCATCTGTTCGTCGGTGAGGTTGCGGGGATGGTCACACAGGGCGCGACAACTCGAGTGGCTGCACACGATGGGCACCTGGCTCTCTTCCAGAGCATCCCAGAAGCTGGCCTCGGCCGCATGGCTCAGGTCCACTATCATGCCCACGCGGTTCATCTCACGCACCACCTTGCGTCCAAAGTCGCTCAGTCCGCCGTGTTCGTTGGTTCCGCGTGCCGAGTCACAGATGTCGTTGTCGCCGTTGTGGCAGAGCGTCATATAGACCACTCCGCGTTTCCGGAACTCCTCCACGAGTCTCAGGTCCTGTCCGATGGCATAGCCGTTTTCTATGCCCATCATGATGGCCTTCTTTCCCTCGCATTTCAGTTTGTACAGGTCGTCGGCCGTGCGGGCCAGTCCCACGTGTTCCTTGTTCTCCTCCACGATTTGCTCGATGCCGTCCAGCAGTTCGTTGGTCTTTGTCGTCACCTGGCGGAAGGCTGCCTCGTTGCGTTCGCCCTGAGGCAGGTAGGCCACCATGATGGTGGCGTCGAGGTGGCCCTCGGTCATCTTGTGCAGGTCCACGAGTATCTTCGGGTCGCGCTGATCAAAGTGGATGTCCTGTCCGAAGAACATAGGTGTGTCGCAATGGCTGTCCAGGGTGAGCATGTGGTGATGCAGCACCACGGCTTCGCGATAGGATCGTGCCTCGCCCGTCAGCCATTCAAACAGGGGCATCATGGAACGGTCGCCGCGCAGGATGAAACATTCGGGGTGCCACTGCACGCCCACTATGCTCTTGTGCTCGCTGCTCTCCACGGCTTCGATGATGCCGTCGGGGGCGGTGGCGCTCACCCGCAGGCTCTTCCCCGGGCTGGCTACGGCTTGGTGGTGGAACGAGTTGACGAACAGGTTGCTTTCACCATGGAATATCTGTCGCAGCAGAGTGCCTTCCTCCACTGCCACGCGGTGCGAGGCATATTCGCGGGGCAGCGCCTGGTCGTGCTTCATCAGCCATCCCCCTTCCTTGTCCTTCAAGGCGTGGCTGAGGTCCTGATACAGTTCGCCGTCGAGTGCGGCAGTCAGCACCTGTATGCCTCGGCAAATGCCCAGAATGGGAATCTGGCGGTCATAGGCCAGCCTCACCGTGAGCAGCTCGGCCAGGTCGCGCCGTGGGTTGATGGTTCCCAGTTCGGCAGAAGGGTTCTCGTCGAGGTAGAGGGGATTGATGTCTCCTCCGCCCGAGAGCAGCAGACCGTCTATGTGGTCCAGCATGCCCGTCAGGGCCTCCTTGTCCTCATAGGGGGGTATAATCATGGGTATGCTGCCGGCCTCCAGCACGGAGCGGAAATAGCCCTCGGCAAGTTCACAACCTTTGTCGCCAAAATTGCCCGTAATTCCTATCACGGGCCGACGTTCATGAGTGGGAAACGTAGCGTGCCACTCATCATATATCTTCTTCCAGTCAAACATATCTCAATTGTCAATCATCCATTATGAATTGTCCATATTTTCCATTTCACCCCCTCATCGGCACTTCCTTCTTGATGCCCTGGTCCAGCGAGATCAGCGTCTCAGTCGAGACCACGCCGGGCACCTCCTGGATGTGGTTGTTCAGCAGGTCCATCAGGTGGGCCGTGTCGCGGGCATACAGCTTCACGAGCATTGTGTAGGGGCCTGTGGTGAAATGGCATTCCACAATTTCTGGGATTTCGGAGAAAGCCTCACACACCTGTCGGTACATCGACCCGCGTTCCAGCTTGATGCCGATGAACGTGCAGGTGGTGTAACCCAGACTCCCAGGGTTGACGTGGTAGCCCGAACCGATGATTACGCGCATGTCAATGAGCCTCTGCACGCGCTGATGCACGGCAGCCCTGCTCACCCCACATTCTGCTGCCACATCCTTGAACGGGATGCGTGCGTCACCTGAGATGATCTCCAAAATCTGCTTGTCGAGATTGTCAATTTTTTCCATGCCTGATGCTTATTGTGTTCTGTTTTTATTTAGCAAATTTCACGCTCCGCAGTTTCCCCTCGGCCCGCCACGCCACGATGTATATGCCGTGGGGCAGACTGCCCGTGCTGCACTCGTCGTCGGCGCGGAAGGTGCGCACCAGTCGGCCTCCCTGGTCATAGACGTTCACCTTGAAGGTCAGTTTCTCGGGGTGGTTTGCTCCGAAGTGCAGCCGTTGTCCCGTGGGGTCGTAGGCCAGTGCGTATTCCAGTTCGTCGTTTGTCAGGCTTGGGATGGCGTCTTCCACCTCGTCGGCAATGCCGAACCTCCACATGCGGTTGTTCGACGTGCTGTTGCGTTCGTTGCTGATGTAACTCACGATGCGTGTTCCGTTGGCACTTCCGCCTCCGCTCAGGTTGGCCCCGTGCTGGCTGAAGTGGTTGATGAGGTTAAATCGGTCGTCGCTCTGCGCCACGATGTCCCATTGCTGTCGGGTGTCCGTTGAGTCGGGTTCTGTTACGTTCAGTCTTGTTCCCGTCAGAGTCGTGGCTGTGGGGTTGCCCTGGGTGGGGTCGTTCAGCGCCAGTCCCGTCATGCGGTTCACGATGTGCATGTAACCGTTCGCCAAGGGGCGCACTCTCCACTGCTGGCTCATGCTCTCCTCGTCGCGTGCGTTGCCGCAGATGGTGTAGTCCTCGGGGTTCAGGTCGATGAATGTCCCTGTGCCGGCATTGCTGATGGCATAATATACCAGCGTGTCGGCCTCGAAGTCGGGTACCTTGGGCCCTGGCGGCGTGGGTGGCGTGGGTTCGTCGGGTAGCAGGTTGGCAAAGGCCGTCTGCAGGTAGGGGATGTGCTTGCTCACATACGACCTCAGGTCGCTGACATACTGGTCGTAGGTGCTATAGAGCACACATTCGCGCAGGGCACGTTTGTTGATGCCCCACAGTTCAAAGTTCTTGGCCTGCGAGCGCTGCAGCAGCGTGGTCAGACTGTCTATCTTCTCCAGCATGTAGGCCTCCACCCCCGCGTCCACTATCTCCTGATAGCGTCGGTTGATGAGGTGGGCAAACCATGGGTCTTCCCAGAATCGGATGACCCAGGTGCGCATGACCGATGCGCCGAATCCCACGTCCTTCATCATCTTGCGCGACGTGTCGCCGATGCGGTTGTCGTTGCCGTAGGCAATGTCGTAGTCCCACAGTGGTCCCCAGAAGAATCGGTCGTCGTCCTGATCCTTGTAGAAGTAAGTCGAGAAGAAACCGTCAGGGTTACCGCTCACCTCGGTGGCTATGTACCAGTTGGCCAGTGATGTGCTGTCGATGAGTGCGCGGTAGCCCAGTGTGCCATCCTTGAAGATAGCGTCGTCATACAGCCGGTTCTCCAGTTCATACACCGCGTCTCGGATGTACCTGTACTGGCTGTTGTCAATCTCGTCCTCGTCGGGGTAGTGGATGCGGATGGGCGCATTCTTGTTTGGGGTGTAGAAACCTGTCACCCCGTTGGTGAAATCATAGAATCCGTCGGCCTCCAGCAGGTAGCCGCCGGTGATGTTGCTCGTTTCGGTCAGCGGATAGTCCTGCTCCATCACGTTCACACGGTGGGGTCGTACGTCCACATGATCCGAAATCTGGTAGTTGCCCACATAGTTGCCGTTGAGCGTCAGATCGACGAACTTGGCAGCGGGGTTGAAGTCCAGTCCCACAAACTCGCCCAGCAGCGAGGTCAGCGCGTTGCGGATCAGCGTCTTGTCGCCGTGGTTGGCCAGCAGGGTCCATTTCTTGGTCTTGGCATAACCCTTGCCCAGCAGTTTCTCTTTCTGGTGGAACTTCAGCTTGTAGGGTTTCTTGGCCAGGTTCCAGGTAGAATTTCCTCGGCCTTTGATTTCCAGAGAGTCGAAGAATAGCACGCTGTCCCTTTCGTCCACCATCCACATGCGGGCCAGCACATAGTTGTTCTTGCTGGTGATACTGTTTCCCGTGAAGGTGTCGATATAGACATGCGGCAGGTTGGTGAGTCGCACGTGCGATTCATCAACCTGCCCATTTGTCGTCACTGCCCATAGGCAGCTCAGCAGCATGGCTATAATCCTGATCTTTCTGGTCATTCAGTTTTTTCCGGATTACTCCTGTAATTCCGCTTACTCTATCCCCAGCAGTTCCACAGTGAAGATAAGGGTGGAGTAGGGAGGAATCTTACCGCTCTCACGCTCGCCATAGGCCAGTTCTTGGGGGATGTAGAGCTCCCACTTCGAGCCCACGGGCATCAGCGTCAGTGCCTCGGTCCAGCCCTTAATCACCTGATTGCAGGCAAACGTGGTGGGCTCGTTGCGCTTGTACGAACTGTCGAACACGGTGCCGTCAATGAGTCGGCCCTCGTAGTTCACCTTCACGCGCTGCGTGGCCGTGGGCACCTGGCCTTCGCCCTTCGTCAGCACCTTGTATTGCAGTCCGCTCTTCGTGGTCACCACGCCCTCTTTCTTGGCGTTCTCTTTCAGGAATTCCTCACCGGCCTTGCGGTTGGCGCCATACTTGCGCTCCATCTCCTGCTTGTGGTAGTATTCCATCTGTTTCCTGACCACCATTTGCGTGCTGTCCATCGTGATGGGCAGTTCGTCGCCCTGGCCCGAGATACCGGCGCGGAAGCCTGCCACAAAGCGGTCGGCCTGCAGCACCTTCAGCGAGTCGCTAATCTGGCGCGACATCTGCGGAATGATTTGTCCCTCCACCTGCTGGCGGATTTCCATACCGGCCAGGCGAGCCTTTGTGCGCTTGTCGGCCTCGGTCAGCTTGCCGCTGTCAAAGCCCTGCATGAAATCGGCCATGTAGGCGGTGTCCACGCCCATGCGCTGCACCAGATAGTTCTTCAGTCCCATGGTGTTGGCTTTGCCCATCAGGTAGCTGAAGTCGCGTGCCGAGATGGTGTCCACCTTCTCCACCGGCTTGGCCACCTTCTTGGCCTTCTTCTTTGGGGCTGCGCTGACCGTCATGCCCAGCATGGCGGCCAGCACTATGATAAGAGTCTTTTTCATCTCTGATTACTCTGATTATTCCGATTACTCCGAATACTCCGATTAATCTTACAGTTTCTTCTCAATACTCAGCAGCTCGATGGTGAACACCAGTGCAGAGAAAGGCTTAATCTGTCCGGCCTCGCGGTCGCCGTAGGCCTGATCCTGAGGAATATACACCTCCCACTTCGAGCCCACGGGCATGTGAGTCAGGGCGTTGGTCCATCCGGGAATCACCTGGTTGCAGCGGAATGTGGTGGGCTCGCCACGCTTGATGCTGCTGTCGAAGATGGTATCGTTGATCAGTTTGCCCTCGTAGTTTACCTTCACGCGGCTGGTGTCGGCAGGAATTTCGCCCTTACCTTCCGTGATGACCTTGTAGTACACACCGTTCTCCAGCTTGTTCAGGCCTTCCTGCTTGGCAATCTTGGCCATGAAGTCGTCGTTCTCCTTCTTCCATTCGCCATACTTCTTCTCCATCTGGGCTTTCTTTATCTCCTGCTGCTTCTGGCGGGCGGTCACTTGGGCCTCCTCCATCGTCATCAGGCCGCCCTCGTTCAGCGTAGCGCTCACGAAGCCTGCCATGAAGTTCTTCAGGCTGATGGTCTGGGTCGAATCCTCACCGAAGAGCTCATAGTTGATGCCCTTCATCATCTGCTGACTGATCTGCTGACCAATCTGGATGCCGGCAAAGTAGGCTGTCTGCTTTTTGTCGTCACCAGCGTTGGCGCCTTCGTTCAGGCCCTTGATAAACTGGTCCATGTAGGCCGAATCCACACCGATGTGGGTCAGATACTCGCGCAGACCCTGAGTCTGAGCCATACCGATGGCATACGACAGCGTGTCAACGTCACTCTTCAGGTCGGCCTTGGGGGTGCCGTTACCACAAGATGCAATCACTGCAGCCACAGCGACTGCAAATACAAAGCTTAGTTTTTTCATTTCTTTTTAATTGGTTTTATTGGTTTGTAATTAATTTCTTTTAATCCATAACTCCCCTTAAAATCACAACACCTTCAGGAGCTCCACGTCAAAGATGAGTGTAGCGAAGGGTGGAATCGAACTGCCCGCACCCTGTTCGCCGTAGCCCAGCAGGTAGGGGATGAAGAAGCGATACTTGGCACCCTCCTTCATCAGCTGCACACCCTCCGTCCAACCGGGAATCACCTGGTTCAGACCGAAGTCGGCCGGAGCATTGCGCTTGTACGAACTGTCAAACACCTCGCCACTCAGCAGACGGCCCTCATAGTGGCAGCGCACCTTGTCGGTGGCCTTCGGGCTGCGGCCCGTACCCTCGGTCAGCACTTCGTACTGCAGACCGCTCTTTGTGGTCACCACACCCTCGCGCTTGCCGTTGTTCTCCAGGAACACCTTGCCCTCTTCGATGGCCTCCTTGGCATCCTCGGCAGCCTTCGTGGCGAAATATTCGTTCAGCAACTCCTGTGCCTCGCGGGCCGTCATCAGCGTTGGCTGACCGTCAATCACCTCGGCGATGCTCTTCGTGAAGTCGCCAATGTTAAATCCCTTAATGTTCATGCTCTTCAGCTGCTGTCCGATGCCCAGACCCAGAGCGTAACTGATTTTGTCCATTATAAAAGTTTAAAAGTTTAACCGTTTAATAGTCTTACGCGCCTTGCGCGGTTTCGGGCGACAAAGATACAAAAAAAAAGCGATACGCGTGCGCTCGTGTGTGCTTTTTACATTATTTAACTCATTTCCCGAGTGGAAGAGGGTGAATAGTGACGGATGAAAGGAATAAGAAAAATGTTGACATGTAGGAAATGGCTGTAGGACATGGATTGAAAAATCCCCTAATTAGATTGTTCCCGTAACCTGATATAAATTATTGTAATAACTTGGCTTAGATTGACGTCAAAAACCAAGCTGCTTGCTGGCGACCTCTTCCCAAACCTTCTCCAGAAAGCAAGTAAAGAATCTTTACAGGATATAATATGAAACATTAAACATTAAACGTTAAACCTTAAACTTTACCCCCTTAACCCCTTGGCCCTTAAGCGTTAATCCCTTAAACTCTAACCCTTAAACGTTAACCCTTATTCTCTTGTCATTTTGTGCAATTTCTTGTATTTTTGTAACCGATTTGAGTCTATTTGATAAAATTTTTCATAAAAAGCTTTTGTAGATTAAAAAATATATATAAATTTGTCCCGTGATGTTTTAATTATTAAAAAGCGCGCATGTATGCGCATCGCGCGTTATATAATTGTGGAAAGCAAGGAAAAGCAGTGAGAATAGAGAAATAAGTAACCAATTTTAACGCTTATGAAAATGAATACTAAACGAATCAGAATGGCAGTGATGTTCCTGTTGGGCATCCTGCTGGCGCCGCTATCCCTGCAGGCGCAAAATGTGACCATCCGTGCCAATAACGGAAGCACGGTGGCTGCCGTGAAGGATGGTGGAACTACCGACACGTTCTTCAGGCTCGGTGGCTTTGCTACATGGCAGCACGAGCAGTTGAGCATGGTCTTGACCACCTCCGACGGTACGGCACTAACCCCCAACGGCCAGTTGGACAACCCTGCCAACAACCTCTTTGCCAATGGCAGCTATATGCAGATTGCGAAAGGACAAGCTAGTGGTGCCAATGTCTGCTATGTCACCCTGAGTTTGCCAAAGGGTTACCGTTTCACGGGCTACGAGATTTCGTTCACGAAGCCCAGGAATGCGCAAGACGGTGAGTTCAATACAGGCTACAATGGCCAGCAGACCTCAACCTTTGGTGAGACAGACAATTCATTCGCCACTTACACCACTCAGGCCAGCATCAACATCGGTGGTGCTGCGCAGACCATTTCTCGTACGGAAATGACCGAGGGCGATATGAGCAATGTTCTCTATTTCAAGTTGGAGGGGCCGACAAGTAACCGTGCCTTGATTCAGCTTGAGAGCGCAGAACTCTTCTTCACAGCCGAGGAGAACTATTCGCCTGTCACCCCTGCCGGCGAAATCACTTCTCCCGTCAGTGCCGTCGATGTGCCGTTCCCAACCAGTAGGGTGGATTTCGGTACCATTGAGAATCGTCCCTATGTAATTCAAGGTCAAACCTATTGGCGCGTCAGCTACAGTTCGGCCAACGTATCTGACTTGGCAGCCAACTTCAAGCTCTATGAGGCTGAATCCGTAACCGATGGCGCCGACCTTGACAACGTTCCTGGCAAGGTGGTCGATTACAAGTCAGGTACCATATCCTCGGATGGTGGCTACTTCAAGCTTGGCAGAGAGGGGCAGGAGCAAATCTACTTCATCGAGTCCCCCACCACCGTGACGGTTTCGGATAATCATGAGGTTCCCGTAGGCTATCGCATTACTGAGGCAGTATTTGAGTATGCCAATGAGGTAACAGCATCGAGAACATTCTACATTACCTATGTGTATAACAATCAGACCTATTATCTGGGCTCGAATGGTCGCTTCACCACTACCCGACAGATTTGGGAAATGGACGGCGAGGGCTACATCAGGACAAGTGGTGGAGACTATCTCTACTTTAACAACGGTTATGCTGCCACTCAGTCAGAGAAGCCTGGAACCGGCGAGCGTTTCGGCATCACAAGTGATAATGTCATCTATCAATTAGATTGGCCAGACTATCATATTCGTTGGTATCGTGTTCAGACGGGAGGAACTTGGTATAATCCCCAATACACGAACTATGGTATGATAAGCAAGGACACTGGTGAAGATGCCACTTACACCGAGATTTCCCACACTACGGGCTCTGTCGGCGACTTCACCCTCAATGTCTATGACAAGACGGGTAAGAGCGTCTATGCAAGTAAGAGCGATGGTGCCGGAACTGTAAAGCTCACTGGCCTGAACAACGACGCAGTGAAGTTCGGTGTGCAAGGCATTGGCCTGGTTCGTGCCACACTCACCCTGCAGGCTCTCAACCCCTATCTCAACTCCATGGATGTGGTTTGTCAGGACGAGGTGCAGACCGAGGTGCGCATGGAACAGGACTTCACGGCCAGCGACTTTAGCGTGAGCGGTGGTGAATTCTACTTCTATCTGCCCAAGGACTGCGAAGGCCATCAGGTGGCTATCACCTTCGAGAACCTCCATAGCAAGTACTTCGATGAGAGCTACGCAGGCGGTACCGCCGGCCACACGTCGCGCATCAATTTCGTGAAGTCTGACCACTACAATGCCTTTGGTGCATCGCAAAATAGCCTCTACAACGATACGGCTGAGGCTGCCAATGCATTGAAGGAGCGCCTGAAGGTGGGCATCGTGGGCACCCAGGGCTTCCGCTTCAACAACGCCGACGAGGTGGGTGCCTCTGGCGGTGTGCTCCGTGAATTCCCCTTCTCACTGGAAGAGTATAATACTGCCGGTGGCGACTTCACCGACATGAAGTTCACGGTTTCGGCTTCCGACCAGGTGGCTACCCGCTATGTCTTCACCACCGACGAGACCCGCTACAACATTGCTCCCACCACGGCCACGCAGCATCGCGCCTACGCCTACTATCAGATGATAGTCCACGTGCAGTCGGCCACCTACGAGCCTGAGGTCGAGTTCAAGAAGATCTACGACCAGACGCTCTACGGCACGGGTCAGGAGGATGCCTTCTACGGAGCTGTCATCACGGCCATGGCCGGTGACAAGCCGGGCTACTCCAGCACGCAGGAAATTTACAAGATTATCGATGCCGCCATCAAGGCTGGTGTGGACGACACGGGCAACACCGACGTTCCCGCAAGCTCAGAGCAGCTGCTCTACCTCGACTTCAGCCAGCTGGCAGGTGTCTATCAGATTACCACCGAGGAGCACCAGTCCATGGAGGACTACGCTGCCACAGGTGCCGCCAACTGTCTCATCTTCCTGCCCAAGGGCCATGGCGCTCCCAACAACAATGTGGCTGCTATGATGGAGTCCGGCGGTTTCCGTGCTGCCCACAACATCGTCATCACCGACATGCAACCCTTCTACTCGCCTTACGACATCCAGGTGAGTGGTGCCAACTACGTCGAGTACAAGCGCCAAATCACCAACCCCAAGAATGGTAAGGTGACTAGCGCATCCGTCATCCTGCCCTTCAACATCCTGGTGGATGAGAACGGACAGCACACCAATGTGGGTGAAGATGGCATTGCAGAGACGGCTCCAGCCTTCTCGCTCCACAAGATGCAGGCCACCAACTGCCTGACTACGCAGCCCGAGGACGACACCGAGGAATATGCCGACTACGTCTTCTTCCCCGCTGTGGAGGTTGCAAAGACCACGACTGCCAACACTCCCTATCTGGTGAAGGTGCTCAACGGCGGCGAGGGCGATACCATTTCGTTCGTCGTACGTCAGAGAGGTGGTACCATTTCGGCCACCACGGGCATGGATGCCAGCAAGTACACCTTCCAGGGTGAGAGCGCTACAGGTTCTGCCGATGGCACCACCTACAACTTCACCGCCTACGGTTCATACTCTGGCAAGAAGGTGCCTAAGTCCGAGAACGTCTTCTACTTCGCCAAGAACATGTTCCTCAATACGAAGGACTTGGTAAGGGCTAACCTCAACGTAGCTCCTTTCCGCTCATACTATGCCACACAGGCAGAAGGTGGTGCCAAACTCTCCCTGCTGAACATCATCTTCGGTGAGGGTGAAGGAAATACCGATGCCGTCCGTGACCTGCGTCAGCAGAATGCCGACCTGGCCGTCAAGGCTGGACGCGGCACGCTGACCATCACCAGCACCATCGACAACCGCGTGCGCATTGCAAGCCTCAGTGGGGTTAGCCACTACAACCTCGCAGTCGGGGCCGGTGAGACCAAGACCGTGAGCGTGCCCGCTGGCATCTATGTAGTCAACGGAGTGAAAATCCTTGTTAAGTAACCTGAAATGCACAACAGTATGTTTAATTTAGAAAAACAGGAGGACACAACAATGAAGAAATACATAGAACCAAGCATTCGCGTAGCCGACATGGCATCTGAGAAGGAATTCATGACCCCGCAGTCTTACGACTGGGCTGATGTGAAGAAAAAGAACTTCGAAGAAGAGGACGACTGGGACGAGGAAGGGGAAGAAGTGACGCTGGAACAGGTCACCGGCATCCCCTCCAAGACCACCGGCATCTGGAACAAGAAGTGGTAAACACCAGACCCTGAGCCATTGCGTGCTCAGGCATACACCCTTGGCGGTCGCTACCCTCGCGGTTGGCGACCGCCTTTCTTTTGCAAAAAGGACTGAGGCGTTAACCGATGAGCCGTATTTAACCCTCCCCCTTACAAAATATTTCGTCAAAACGTTTGCTTTTCTGAAATTTTACTTAAATTTGCCCTCGACTATCGTTGTTCTGCATGGCTCATGCCTTGCATAAAGACTAAGTTTAGAGCAAAACAAGACATGAAAAAAATCTCCTTACTGGCGCTGCTCACACTGGTGGCAGCGACAACATTTGTGCAGGCCGTTTCGCAGCAGGAGGCATGCCAGCGCGCCGAAAAGTTTCTGAAAAAGCAGGTAGTAACCTCCCCCTTGACCCTCACCGATGGGGAGACCACCATCCAAAATCTGGGGGCCCGGAAGGCAAAGTCGCTCAAGCAGACCACGTCCGGCCCCCTTCCTTATTACATCTACAATGCCCAGGACGGCCAGGGTTACGTCATCGTCAGCGGTGACGAGCGTGCCCGCGAAATCCTTGGCTATTCCGAGACGGGAACCCTCTCTGAGGATTCTGTTCCTGACAATCTGTTGTTCTTGTTGGACGGCTATGCAGAGGAGATTGATTCTCTCCAGAAATTGCCTTCAAGTGTTTCGACACTCTATAAATCAAGTTCTAATCGCGTTAGTATATCGACTTTGCTGCCTTGTAAATGGAATCAAAATACTCCATATAATTATTATTGTCCAAGTGGCTGTCCTACGGGTTGCGTTGCTACGGCGATGGCTCAAATACTGTATTATTGGGGCAAGAAAGGATATGATATTTCAGCCACAGATATTCCTGGTTATACAACAACCAAGACGGGTCGGGTCATGCCCTCTCTGGAGGCTACCAGTTTCGACTGGGATTTAATGACATCTACGTATTCTTCTTATCGAGTTACGGAGAGTGGAAGGGCTGTTGCAAAGTTGATGCAATACTGTGGAACGGCTTTGAAGATGGATTATGCCTCTGGCGGGTCAAATGCATGGGGAGCAGATCAGGTTCCTGCTATGACGCAGTATTTTGGTATGGACAAAGGCATGGAATATGTCCATCGACCAGATTTTACATTTGCCGAATGGGATGAAATGATGTATAATGAGATGCTTGAGGGACGTCCAGTCCTTTATGGTGGATGTGGATACCAAGGTGGTTGGGGCGGACATGCGTTTGTTCTTGACGGATATGATGCTTCGACGGATACTTATCATTTCAATTTTGGTTGGGGCGGTTCTTCTGACGGCTATTTTGCATTAACTGCACTAAGACCTTCGAGCTATGATTTCAACGCATACGTTGATGCGGTTATAGGTATTCAGCCCAATATAAACACAGAGGTAGTTGATGAACCATTCCGGATGTCTGTCGTTGATATCACATATTCTGGTCTGTCGTCTTTTGCGAGAGATAATCGTGCTGAGGATTTCAGGGGGATTTCAATCTTCAATGCTATCTTTGATTACATGAATTTGACGCTTGGTATAGACCTTGGATTGGGCCTGTTTAACGAAAGCGGTGAATTGGTGGAAATGCTGGCCTCGAAACATGTCGGAAATTACGAACCGCAAGATGGCTTTGGGCTGGAGTTTTGCTTCGACAATCTTGCTTTTGGGGCCGAACTTCCCTATGGTACATATTACATTAAGGCGATAAGTAAGGCATCAGACAAGGATGAGTGGCTTGTGGATGGTCGTTCAGACAGACACTATATCGAGGTGTCCTTGCAAGAAAAGAGTCTTGAAATGAAACCTTCCGTTGACCTAAGGATTTCTTCGTTTAGCAGCGGTGCGGCTGTGGTCCGGAATTTAGGGACGGAGGAAGCCACATCAAACTTATATATTTTCAGAAATAACAGTTTGCTCACAAGTGCTCAGGAGGCTATTCCTGCAGATGGGGAGGAGCATAGTTTGAAGTTCCAATATTTTAGCGGGTCAACATCAAACATCAAGATATGTTCTGACAAATATGGCCGAAATGTATTGTATAGTAATTATACCGCTGACAATGTTTCTGTTGATGGCTATGTTGAAAGGTGCATGGGTTCGGCGCAGCATATAGATAATTTTCTTCAGTTGAGAAATCCTGCTTACACTGATGGCTTGTGGTCGGCTTTTGATGCAAGGAATACGGTTGTCGGCAATAGCCTTAAACTGCATTTGCATGTCACAAACAAGGATTTGAGTAATCGTTACGCTCAATCCATGCAGGTTGTTTTATATAAAAATAGTACAACAGCCGAGACTTCCTCGGTAGCATGTGATATTGCACCGGGCGAAACGGAAGAATATGTTATTGACTTCAATGATCTTGTTTATGGAACTTCCTATTCAATTCAGGTTAAATGCGATGGAACTGGAGTTATAACGTCGCCGACAGGAATAACTTATGTGCCGGCAAAGGGTGTTGTCGTTTATACAGACGACAATCAGTACTATTGCATTCTTGACGAGGATTTGGATAGCGAGGAGCTCCCCGTCAACACAATTTTTGTGGATGCCACATATACAGATGCGCTCAACCATCTGAAGGCTTCATCTAATCCTAATTGCATATATTCGTTGACGAGTTTAGAAAGCGTGCCAACAGCATTGGGTGGTAAAAATATTGTAATTGGCGACAAGGCAGAGAAGATAGTGCTTTTTGATGGTTACAGCTTTGGTGCTCCCATTGAATTTACTGCAACCGACATTTCCTACTCTCGACTTATGTCCGAAAGTTATAGCGGCGATGACCTCCCTCAGTGGGGATCAGTGTGCTTGCCTTTTGGCGTAGAGCGTATTACCTTGGAGGGGCAAGAGATTGGCTGGTTCCATGGCGCGGAAGAAACAGGCAAAAGTCTTTGGGTTATGGATTTTGCAGAGGATGATGGCAAATGCAACATTTATGTCAATCACGCTCAGGCCATTGAAGCGTATCGGCCATATCTCATAACGGCGGCTTCTGATTATTGGGGGAGTGACTACCAACTTTCGGGAAAAACCATAGTGTTTGAAGCTCATGATGCTCTGGTGCGCCCCATTAGTGAGATTGCAGAAACCCTTGTAAATGATAGGGGGGTGTCGTCCGCTTCACGTTATGATATGGTTGGAAGGATGAGGGAGTATCGCCATCATGATTTCTATATGCTGAACGGTTGCAGTTATGAGTACATCAGAGATGTGGATGTTAGTAAGCCATTCAGTGCATATATTGTAGATTACCAATCGGGCACTGGTGCTGTAGAGGATAAACTAAACATAATTGTTGCATCTGGCGAGATGGGATGTCCAGTTGATAAGGATTTCCTCTTGGGCGACGTGAACCTTGATGGCGAAGTCACCATTGCCGATGTCACAGAGCTTGTGAATATCATCTTGGGAAAGGCCTCCTCCCGCACCTCCCAAGGAGGGGAGAATGCCCCCGTTGCTGACGTGAATGGCGACGGCCTTATCACCATTGCCGATGTCACGGAGCTTGTAAACCTCATATTGGCCAAATAAGCGACTTCTGGGTTTTGACTCACCCTTTGTGGGGGTTAGGATATTGGTATGAGACGTCTCAACCGATATTTTAACCCCCACAATCATTTTTCGTGTTAAAGTCACAATCTCAGATGGTTATTTGAACAAAAATACATTTTGTTACAGAAATATTTGGTTGATTTATAAGAAATATCTAACTTTGCCCCCGCTAAATGATAGTTTACCCCTCACTGAAGGGGTATTGCTGTTTGTGAATAAATATTAAATGAGTGATAAACAAATACTTATTGTTATGAAAATGAATACACAAAGAATTCGAATGGCAGTGATGCTCCTGCTGAGTGTCCTGCTCGCGCCGCTGACCTCGTCGGCGCAAAGTGTGACGGTTGAGCCATCCACTGGTAATTTGATAGCTTGCCTTTCCTATAGCGGAGAGACTGGCTTCGGCGATGGATGGAATTCTACATGGCGACACGAGCAACTCCCGTTGACTTTTGTCGTTAAGGACCTTCATCAAGGAGAAATACTTCCTGCGGGCAATATGTGTGCCTATAATAATCAACTGGTTATTGATGGTGGACAGACTACAGACCTTTATTGTGAGCTTTCTTTACCAAAAGGCTATCGATTCAAAGGTTATAAAATGGTCCTGCTTAATAACATTAATGGAAAGGAAATTTTAGGCGCGACTCATGGGAATAATAGTAGTTATACAAAAATAATGTACGAGACGGCATCTGACTACAATACAACCAACTACCTGGCTCGAGGTTATTACGCAGATAGTCCCACAACATACATAATGGGCGGACAGGCTTCTGATAACAGCAATACACGTGAATATGTTGTAGAGCGCATGAGCTTGACATCAGATGACATGGGAAATAATCTTTATTTCAGACTGGCTCATGAGGGGCAAACATACTTCGGAGTGACTATAAAATCTTTTACCGTCTATTTTACGGCCGAAGGTACTTTTGAAGCTGAAGCTAAGCCTGCATCGAGGGAGCCAGCAAGGAGTCTTGTTTTCTCGCCTTTTTCTACCAGTAAGATGGATATTGGCTCACTGAAATCTGAAACTTCTGGTGGTAAGACTTATTTTGCCTACACCTATACTAATGTAAAAGATATTCAGGCTAACACTTATATCTATCAGGATGATGCCATCCAAGATGGCACACCTGTGGATGTTGCTCCGACGAAGAAAATCTACCCCGTGACAATCGGCGGGACAAATTATTTCGCCTTTGGTAATGGAGTCTATTATGCCGAGGCTCCCACTTTGGTATATGGTCAGACGGGTCTTTCCTATCCTATTGGCTACCGTGTTGTTGGTGCCAAGTTTACACCCCAATGGGGAGCCGAAACCCCTGGCGGCTCTGAGGTAAGGAACTATTATTACATTACCTACACACCAGGTAGCACTACTTACTATCTGAACGACCAGCTGCGCTTTACGACTGAAAGATTCGGCTGGTACTATGACGAGAGTACAGGCGCTATTTACACGGGTAGCGGTGTCAATATTCGATATTTGTCTTGTGAAGGTGATGATGATTATTCGCGTTCTTTGTCTTTCAGTACAAATCCTCCCAGCAGCAATTCAAGTAATCCTGGCTATTATGACCTTATTGTATATACTCGAGGTGGAAGGACATATATAGGTTGGAATAGTAATAGTAGTTATAACCGATGGTACCTGACTGGAACTACGAATGCAAATACAGTGCCGACGGTGGTGCGTGGCAATAATAGTAATGCAGCCGCATGGGTTGGCGCAGGGCAGCAGACCGTCACCTTCCCGACTTATAAGCCTGGAGCTTATACATTGAAGGTCTATGATAAGACAGGTGCAACTGTTGTTGCTACTAAGACGGTAAACAGTTCCGCTGATGCTGGCACTGCCATTGACCTGAGTGATAAAGCCACATACGGTTACAACAACGATGCCATTAAGTTTGAGATTACCGGTCTCCCCGAAGGTTGCACGGCTCTGGTGGATGTTTCACTCTTCATGCAGGCCCTGAACCCCTACATCGACCAGATGAGCATCCGATGCCATGATGCGGCCCACCAGTTGTCACTGTCTCAGCCCTTCACCGCAGAGAACTTTAGGGTCGCTGGTAAGGCATTTGATTTCTATATTCCTTATGAGTACCGGAATGCTGACTTGACCTTTACCTTCGAGGATTTGTGGAGCCAATATGGTGACAATACCTATTACACGGGTGCTTTGCAGAAGGACGGCTATGCTCGCTACAGCTTCGTGACATCGCCTTACTTTGAAACGGTTGACCAGAACGGCGACAATGGCCTTTACAACAACCCCAACTATAGCCCCGATGCACCTTATGGGAACAAGGTCATTGCCGAGAAGGCTGGTAACATCCGCTATAAGTTCAACAATGCAGAGAACCTTAAGAATGATGCTGTTGTAGAAGAGGGAAAACTCAGTTACCTTGAGGAGTATCCCTTCACAGTTGCAAGGTATATCGGTTCTGAGGACCCCGATGGCGGTTCGGAGACTGGTGCTCTGGAGGCATGTACGCTGAATGCCCAGACGGCAACGAGCGACACGTATTACCTGTTTACTGCCGACGAAACCCGCTACAACATTGCTCCCTCTTCGGCTTGGCAGCATCGCTACTATGCCTTCTATCGCATGGACATCAACCTGACCACACACACCTATGACCCCAAACTCGATTGGACTAAGGTGTATGACGAGACCTGCTTCGTGAAGGACGGCAGCGAGGCACACGATGCCATGTGGGGCCTGAAACTGGGTACGGTGGACCACGACACGCAGGCTACGATGACGGGTTACCTGACGGTGAAGGAAATCGACGATGCCATCACGACTGCCCTTACAGCATCGGGTGACAATCATCCCACCTCGTTCGACCAGATTCTCTACGTCGATGGCAGTGACTTGTATTCAATTATCAGTAGTGGCGACCTCAGTTTGGCCGACCTGAAGGCTAAGTTGGCACCAAATGCCCTGTTCTATCTGCCTGCCAACACTACCTCCACGCTCGACAACTTTGCCTACAAACCCAGCGGTTGGGAAACAGGCGATGCCTATCGCGCTGGTAAGGATATCGTGCTGACCGACAAGGCTCCCTTCTATGCTCCTTACGACATTCAGGTGGATACCGACAACAAGGCCATTCACGAGCGCCAGATTTCGAAGGACTCCTATGGCAAGGTGCAGAATGCTTCGCTCATCATGCCCTTCCAGCTGAAGGTTGAGGAAGGCAAGCACACCAACACGGATGGCACTTACTTCACCCTGCACAAGATGCAGGAGAGCCAGGCCATCGAACTGCAGGGCGAGAAGCCTTATGCTTACTTCCCCTCAGAACTCGCCAGCGTGACGCTTACTGCTCCTCACACTCCCTATCTCGTCAATCTGGAGAAGAGCCAGAACAGCACAACGGACGGCGTTTCGTTCGTCGTTAGCCAGACGGGTACGCTCGTGAAGGCTACAACGAGTGCAACTGCAGCCAGCAACGGTTACAAATACTTCTTCACTGGTGAAAGTTCGCAGGGCACCGTGGCAGAGGGTGGTACATATACAGGTGGCACCTATGCTATGACCAACCAAGGTACCTATGCCGGTCAGGCTATTGACAAGACTAAGGGCGTCTTCTACTTCGCTCGCAACCGCTTCGTAAACTCTGCCGAACTGGCATCGAGCATCTCGACAGTGAAGATTTATCCTTTCCGCTCTTACTATAAGGTTGGTGAAGGTAATGCAGTGAACAGTTTCTCGACCATGAACGTCATCTTCGGCGAAAATGAGAATACCCTCGAGGATGCCATCCGCGACCTTCAGGAGAAGCAGATGGACATGAGCGTTCGCGCCGGACGCGGCACGCTGACCATCACCAGCGCAACGGACAATCAGGTTCGCATCAACAGCGTCAGCGGCGTTAGTCACTACAACCTGAACCTCGGCGCAGGTGAGACCAAGACCGTAAGCGTGCCTGCTGGCATCTATGTAGTGAACGGGGTTAAGATTCTGGTTAAATAAGAAAGGAGGAAACAACAATGAAAATGTATATTGCACCTCACATCCGCGTAGTTGCTATCGCATCGGATGAGAATCTCATGGTAACTGAGTCGTTCACTGACGACGTGGCCGATGTAAAGGCCTTCAACGACGACGACCTGTGGACGGAAGAGGCTACCGTCTCCACCGAAGGTCCCAAGGATCTTTGGGACAAAGAGTGGTAAGCATCGCTTAGACTCCACAACATAAGTAAGGGGAACCGCCAATGGGTGGTTCCTTTTTTTTGATTGTGCATTTAAAAGGTGTACCATTTTTGCATCCATTTCGGTAGTTTTTTCTTATCTTTGCATCGGATAACGATTAATGCAAAGATTATGGTAGTAGTAACAGGACGTGAATTTAGGGCGAATCAGGCGAAGTTCTTGAGGTATGCCAGCGACGGGGAAGATGTGATTTTGAAGTCGCGAGCAGGTAGTTTTCGCATCTCTCCTGTGGTGATGGGGGACAGTCAGGAAGTACCACGAAACTTGGTTGCCGAATTGCGTGGTGCTCTGCAGGATGTGAAGGACTTTCTTAATGGCGAAACGAATAAGTTGCTTTCGTGGGAGGATATGCTTAATGAATTACGAGATTAGGGTTTCTTCCTATTTTAATTCCCAGAAAGATTCTTGTTCTTTTGCAATGTTCCCAAAAATCATTAAATTTGCAGAGTCTAAGATGTAAAATAATTGAGCATGTCCAGAGAAGATAGAAATGTCATTGGCTATATGGTTGCCTTCGTTAGTGAGTTCGCAAAACGGTTTGGTTTGCGTTCGAGGGAGGCTTATGCATATATAAAGCGCTTTCGGGGCCTCGACCATCTGGAGGAGCATTATGGTGTGCTGCATACGTTGTCGTTTGACGACAGCGTGACGGCTGTGGCTCAGGTTTGCATTAACAATGGAGGAGAACTGAGATGATAAAGTTATATCATGGTTCAAACGTAAAAGCATTATGATAAGTCGCCTCACAACTGACCAAATTCAGGTATTGAAAGACGAACTCACGGCAGAACTTGCCGAGAAACTACTTGATGATTTCCATTATTCGCCACATGAGGCGTTGGATGTCTTATATACGTCGGAGACATTTGAGCGTTTGCAGGATACGGAATCCGGATTATATTACCAAAGTCCTGGCTATGTTTATTCTTTTTTGTTGAATGAGATCAAAAGAGCCGTTCCTTGTTAAGAAAATCAGTTGGGACACAGCTTTCAGAGTCTAAATAATATGAACTGACGCAGATGGCAAAACAAGATGTTATACTGAGCAGGTGTCTGGAGGATAGTCTTTCAGCGGTTGTGGAGCGTGTGCCTCATGACCGCCTTTTTGTGCTTACCGATACGGTCACCCTGAGACTGTGCTGGCCACTGGTGAGTGGTCTGCCTTGCATGGCGGAGGCGCAGATGATTACCATCGCGCCAACGGACGAGAACAAAACGCTGGAGTCGCTGGCCCATGTGTGGACCAGCCTGCAACGGGGCGGGGCTACGCGCCGCTCGTTGATGATATGTCTGGGCGGGGGCATGGTTACGGACCTGGGAGGTTTTGCTGCCTCCACGTTCAAGCGCGGCATCGCGTATGTCAACGTGCCCACGACACTGCTCTCCATGGTGGATGCTGCCGTGGGTGGCAAGACGGGCATCAACTTCGGAGGAATGAAGAATGAGGTGGGGGTGTTCAACCCTGCCGTGGCTGTGGTGCTGGACACTGCCTTCCTGCGTTCGCTGGACAGGGAGAACCTGCTTTCGGGCTATGCCGAGATGCTGAAGCACGGACTCATCAGCACCACTGAGCACTGGGCCGAGCTGATGAACTTTGACCTTGAGGATATAGATTATGGACGGCTGACGGACTTGGTGGCGGAGAGCGTGGGAGTGAAGGAGCGCATCGTGGAGGAAGACCCTCACGAACATGGCATCCGCAAGGCACTGAACTTGGGCCACACCGTGGGCCACGCTTTCGAGGAACTGGCCTTGGAGGAGAACCGTACGGTGTTGCATGGCTATGCTGTGGCATGGGGGCTTGTGTGCGAATTGTACCTGAGTACGTGCCGCATGGGTTTCCCACGCGATAAATTCCACCAGACGCGGCAGTTTGTAAAGGAGCACTACGGGCGTTTCCCATTCACTTGCAAGCACTATCCCCGCTTGCTCGAACTGATGGCGCATGACAAAAAGAACCTGGAGGTGGGGCAGGTGAACTTCACCTTGCTTGCCGACGTGGGTGACATTCACATCAACCAGACTGCTACAAGGGAGGAGATTGAGGAGATGCTGGATTTCTATCAGTCGGAGTGATTGGAGTAATCGGAAAAATCAGAGATATTATGAAAAAGGCCCTATTAATCGTGATTTCGCTGTTGCTGGCAACTGGGTTGCAGGCAGAGAAGAAACAGAAGCGTAGCGGGAACCCTATCCTGCCAGAGTTTCATGCCGACCCCGAGGTGATGTATTCGCATCAGACAGGACGGTTCTACATCTATTCCACCACCGACGGAGCTGCAGGGTGGGGGGGATACTACTTCACCGTGTTCTCGAGCAAAGACCTGACCGACTGGCGCCACGAGGGCATCATGCTGGACTTGGGCACTTCGCAGGTGCCTTGGGCCACGGGCAATGCCTGGGCTCCCTGCATCGAGGAGAAACGGCAGAAGGATGGTTCGTACCGCTATTACTTCTATTACAGTGGCCACGACCGTGAGCGTGACAGGAAGTCGATAGGCGTGGCCGTGAGCGAGTCGCCTACGGGACCTTTCGTGGATTTGGGGCATCCCATCGTGTATGACCGTCCCGAGGGGGTGAGAGGTGGACAGCAGATAGATGTCGATGTCTTTACCGACCCTCAGACGGGCAAGAGCTATCTCTACTGGGGCAATGGCTACATGGCAGGTGCTGAGCTGAACGACGACATGGTGTCGCTGAAGCCCGGGACTACACGGGTGCTCACCCCGAGGGGCGGCACGTTGCAGGACTATCAGTTCCGCGAAGGGGCTTATGTCTTCTATCGCCAGGGTAAGTACTACTTCCTGTGGAGTGTTGACGACACGGGCTCGCCTAACTATCATGTGGCCTACGGCACCAGCGACTCGCCCCTTGGCCCCATTGAGGTGGCCAAGGACCCGATAGTGCTTATCCAGGACCCCGCGAAGGAAATCTATGGACCGGCCCACAACAGTGTGTTGCAGATTCCCGGTCGCGATGAGTGGTACATCGTCTATCACCGCATCAACAAGAACTATCTGTTGCCCAAGCCTAATGGTCCCGGCTTCCACCGGCAGGTGTGCATCGACCGCATGGAGTTCAATCCCGACGGTACCATACGCCGAGTGGTGCCCACACAAGAGGGCGTGGCTCCCGTGAAGGTAAAGGCTAAAAAGAAGAAGTAAGCGGAACGAAGCTTCTTAAAAATTGTAAAAATTAATCATGGGCATTAAACTTCGGGGACGACGGGTGTCATAGAGGCAGAGAGTAGTAAACGAAGTTGAACCCACTAAAAACCAAGAAAGATGAAAAAGACTCTGTTCCTGACAATGTTGCTCGCTCTGGTTAGCTTGAGCACAATGGCAATGTCGCGCAGCAAGGTGCGCAACCACGCCCGGTATCTGACCGACCGCATGGCCTATGAGTTGGACTTCACTCCCATGCAGTATGACGACTGCTACGAAATCAACTACGACTTCATCTACAGCGTGCGCAATATCATGGACGATGTGGTTTACGGTTACTACGATGCCATCAACCTCTATTATCGCTATCTGGACTATCGTAACGAAGACCTGCGCTACATCATGACGGCAAGCCAGTACATCCGCTTCATGACCAAGGACTACTTCTATCGTCCCATCTACACCAGCGGCTCGTCGTGGAACTTCCGCATCTACACCATCTACAGCAATCGCTCGTTCTTCTACTACGATGCACCCAGCATCTTCAAGAGCTACCGTGGAGGGCACAGCCGCTCGTACTTCAGCACGGGATTCTACAACAACCGCTATGTGGGACATGACCACTACAAGGGAAGTGGAGTCATCGTAGGGTCGCGCGACTTCAACAACCACCGCAGAAGCGATTTCGGCACTAACCTGCGCGAGCGCAACCAGAAGCCCGACTACAATAACTACGGCAACCGCAACAGCTCGAACCGCACGGCCGACCCCCGCTATCGCGACAACAGCGGCAACCGGAATGCTCCGCTCATCAACAACCGCACAACCAGTTCGGGTGAGCATCGCGGACAAGCTACCACCAGCCGCACGCAAACCAACACCAGTTCGCAAGCCCGGCCGCAGGCAAGCACCCGCACCGGCAATACCACCGCCACGCCCACCACAAGCACTCGGGGTGAGACCCGCGGCAACCGCACCAACACAACTCGCAGATAAGTGCATCGGAAGCTACTGACAATCCTGATTATACTTTCGGTCTTCGCCACACAGGCACAAACACTGTGGGAGGTGGAGGCCGAAAGCCGTGATAGCCATCTCTTGTTTTTTGTCGATTCCATCGAGATTTTTACCCCTGCAGGCCTCACACTCTGGTATCGTGAACCCTTGCAGGTTCCTTGCGTGATTGAGTATGAGGCCATGGTGGTGCAGAGAGATTCGACCGACCGCCTGTCGGACCTCAACTGCTTCTGGCTGGCCACTGACCCAGAGGTGGCTGATGGGAGTCCGCTTGTCCGCATGAGGGAGCGCAACGGTGTGTTCTCGAATGCCGCCTCGTTGCAACTCTACTATCTGGGCTATGGCGGTAACTGGAACACCACCACCCGCTTTCGTCGCTATAACGGCAAGCCGCAGCCGCCATTGCTGAAGGAGTATGCCGATGCCGACCATCTTCTGAAGGCCAATCATTGGTATCGCATCCGCATAGAGGCTACGCGCGAGCGCACGCGTTATTTTATAGATGATGAGTTGCTCATCGACTACAGCGATCCGATGCCCCTTCTGCGGGGGTGGTTCGGTTTCCGCACAACCTGGAGTCATTGCTGGCTCAGGCACTTTCGCGTGGTTGGGAATCTTTAAGGTCTTTAAGGACTTTAATGACCGTAAGGACTATAATGTCGGGGTGAGTGAAAGTTTTTGAGCTCATTGTTTGCTCTGTTGGGAAAAAATGGTTAGTTTTGCTCTTAGAATGTAATAATTAACCTAAATAATACCTTAAAACACTATGAACATTCCTTCGTTTTTCTGGCTCGTGCCCATCGCATCAGTGGTGGCATTGAGCATGGCGTGGTACTTCTTCCGCTCGATGATGACGGCAGACGAGGGCACGCCCCGAATGCGTGAGATTGCCGGTCATGTGCGTCGCGGTGCCATGGCCTATCTGAAACAGCAGTACAAGGTGGTGGCCATTGTCTTTGTGGTGTTGGCCATCATCTTTGCCTTCATGGCCTATGGGCTTCATGCCCAGAATGTCTGGGTGCCCTTTGCCTTCCTCACAGGTGGCTTCTTCTCGGGTCTGGCAGGCTTCTTCGGTATGAAGACGGCCACCTATGCTTCGGCCCGTACGGCCAATGCTGCGCGGAAGAGTCTGGATGGCGGTTTGCGCATCGCCTTCCGCAGTGGAGCGGTGATGGGTCTGACCGTTGTGGGTCTGGGTTTGCTCGACATCGCCCTGTGGTTCCTCGTCCTCAATCGGTTTGACCATGGTGGTCTCATCTCCATCACCACCACGATGCTTACCTTCGGCATGGGTGCATCGACCCAGGCCCTGTTTGCCCGTGTGGGTGGCGGCATCTACACGAAAGCTGCTGACGTGGGTGCCGACATTGTAGGCAAGGTGGAGGCCGACATACCTGAAGATGACCCCCGAAACCCCGCTACCATTGCTGATAACGTAGGCGACAATGTGGGCGATGTGGCAGGCATGGGTGCAGACCTGTATGAGAGCTACTGCGGTTCCATACTCTCGACTGCAGCCTTGGGCGCAACGGCCTTTGCCATGGTGCCCGACATGCAGTTGAAGGCTGTGGTGGCTCCCATGCTCATTGCGGCTGTGGGCGTGTTCCTGAGCATCATTGGCATCTATCTGGTGCGCACCAAGGAAGGGGCCACCATGAAGGACCTCCTGCACTCGCTGGCCCTGGGCACCAATGTCTCGGCGCTGCTCATCGCTGTGGCTACGTTTGGTATTCTCTATCTCTTGAAAATCGAAAATTGGCTGGGTCTCTCATTCTCAGTCATCATGGGCTTGGCAGCAGGCGTGATTATCGGTCAGGCTACGGAATATTACACCTCCCATTCCTACAAACCCACGCAGAAAATCAGTGAGGCCGGTCTGACGGGTTCGGCCACTGTCATCATCAAGGGTATAGGGACGGGTATGATCAGTACCTGCATTCCTGTCATCACCATTGGCGTGGCCATCATGCTGAGCTATCTGTGTGCCAATGGATTTAATAGCGAAATGTCGGCCGAGGCCCTCTCGAAGGGACTCTATGGCATAGGCATCGCTGCTGTGGGCATGCTTTCGACGCTGGGCATCACGCTGGCCACCGACGCCTATGGCCCCATTGCCGACAATGCGGGAGGAAATGCCGAAATGAGTGAACTGGGCGAGGAAGTGCGTCATCGCACCGATGCACTGGACGCTCTGGGCAACACCACTGCTGCCACAGGCAAGGGCTTTGCCATTGGTTCGGCAGCCCTCACGGCTCTGGCCCTGTTGGCCTCCTACATCGAGGAAGTGAAGATAGCCATGGAGCGTGCCGGCATGACGCTGACCAACCTCAAGGGTGAAATCATCGATGCCTCGCAGGCCACCATTCCCGATTTCATGAATTTCTTCCAGGTCAACCTGATGAATCCCCGCGTGCTTGTGGGAGCTTTCATCGGAGCCATGGCAGCCTTCTTGTTCTGTGGTTTGACGATGGAGGCCGTGGGTCGTGCTGCCCAGAAGATGGTAGAGGAGGTGCGTCGTCAGTTCCGCGAGATTGCAGGCATCCTTGAAGGAAAGGCCACGCCCGACTATGGCCGTTGTGTAGAGATTTCCACGCGTGCGGCTCAGCACGAGATGATATTCCCCTCCCTCCTGGCCATTGCCATCCCCATCGTTGTGGGCATGGTGCTGGGTGTAGCAGGAGTACTGGGCTTGCTCGTCGGCGGGCTGGCTGGTGGTTTCACGCTGGCCGTGTTCATGGCCAATGCCGGCGGAGCTTGGGACAATGCCAAGAAGATGGTGGAAGAAGGAAACTTTGGCGGCAAGGGTTCGTTTGCTCACAAGGCCACCATCGTGGGTGACACCGTGGGCGATCCCTTCAAGGACACCAGCGGCCCATCGCTGAACATCCTCATCAAGCTCATGTCCATGGTGAGCATCGTCATGGCAGGCCTGACCATTGCATTCTCATAAAAGAGAGATAGGAAAAGAAGAAAGCACCGAATTTCGATTCGGTGCTTTCTTCTTTTTGAGTCGGGATGACAAGATTCGAACTTGCGACCACACGCCCCCCAGACGCGTACTCTACCGGGCTGAGCTACATCCCGCTCTTGCGATTTGCGAGTGCAAAGGTAGGAACTTTTTTTGTTACGACCAAACTTTTTTGTAATTTTGTTCGCTGAAAGAGATAAATTATGCCGAAAGACTATCTTGACATCCGTTCTACGCCCCTTTTGAGGGCTCGAATAGAGTTGCCTGCCAGCAAGAGCATCAGCAACCGCGCATTGCTTATCAATGCCCTGAGTCAGGCCCCCACCATGCCTGAGAACCTGTCGGACTGTGACGATACGCAAACCATGATTCATGCGCTTCGGGAAATGCCGGAAATCATAGACATCGGTGCTGCCGGCACGGCCATGCGCTTCCTCACCGCTTATCTCAGTGTTACACCGGGCACGCGTGTCATTACGGGTAGCGAGCGTATGCGCCATAGGCCCATAGCTGTTTTGGTGGAAGCCCTCAGGTCTTTGGGTGCAGACATTGAGTACTTGGGCGAGGAGGGCTTCCCTCCTTTGCGCATCACGGGTAATCCCGACATGCAGGGGGGCGAGGTGGTGATTCCTGGGAACATAAGTTCACAGTATATCTCAGCCCTGCTCATGATTGCCCCCACGCTGAAACAAGGTCTCACATTGAAACTTACGGGTGCAGTGACCAGTCGGCCCTACATTGACATGACCATTGCCATGATGCGTGAGTTCGGTGCGCAGGTGGAGTGGGGGAGTAAGGATGCCCTGCAAGTGTTCCCTGTGGCCTATCAGACCCGCCCCTATCACATAGAGAACGACTGGAGTGCTGCCAGCTATTGGTATGAGATGGTGGCCTTGAGTCCCGACCCAGAGGCAGAGGTGGTGTTACCCGGTTTGCATGCTGACAGTCTGCAGGGCGACAGCCAGGTGAGTCGGATTTTCAGTGAACTGGGTGTGGTGACAACGCATCATCGCGAATGTGACGGTACCGAGGTTGTTTGCCTTCGTAAGGGTGGCGGTCTCACATGCTGGATGAGTTCCGACCTCTCGGCCCAGCCCGACCTGACGCAGACCGTGGCTGTCACCTGTGCCATGCTCGACATCCCCTTCACGCTGGGTGGACTGCATACGCTGCGCATAAAGGAGACCGACCGCATTGCTGCCCTGTGCCAGGAACTGAGGAATGTAGGGCTCGACATCAAGGACTCGGGTTCAGACCGCCTCGAGTGGGACGGTGTGTGGGGGGAGATGGTGGAGCGTCCCGTCATTGCCACCTATGACGACCATCGTATGGCCCTGTCGTTTGCTCCAGTTTGTCTTCGTACGGGAGTCGTTCGCATCCTGCGTCCGCAGGTGGTGAGCAAGTCGTATCCCACGTATTGGGAACATCTTAAACAAGCAGGATTTAGCGTATGCAATTAGTATTTTACATTGTTGTGGCCCTGTTGGTACTGGGGCTGATTGCTGCAGGTGCAGGTTGGTGGCGCTACCGTCGCATGCCCGAGGAAGAGCCCGTGGTGAATCCCGTCGATATGGAATGCTGCGGTCAGCACGAAGTGTGCGAGAAAGAGAGTCTCCTGGCTGCCCTCTCAAAACAAATCGAATATTACAACGACGAGGAACTCGACCGCTTCCGTGGCCGACGCTCTGATGCCTATTCTTCCGATGAAACCGAGGAATTCCGTGACATCCTCTACACCATGCGTAGTGATGAAGTGGCTGGTTGGGTGCGCAGTCTGCAGTTGCGCGGCGTGGAACTGCCCGACGGGGTGCGCGATGAAGTGTTGATGATTGTTGGCGAGCGAAGGCAATAATTCGCGCGCGAGTGCGTTATTTATATTGTAGAATTTAGTTATTGCATTGAAACACAATCGGGTCATAAGGCTTTGGGTGTGGGCAGCGATGGCGTTGCTCATGGGGGCATGTTCGACCAAGAAGAACACGCCCAGCACGCGCCTCTACCATTCGCTTACGGCCCGTTTCAATACCATGCACAACGGGCAGTTGGCCTACATTGATGCCGTAGAGGCTCAGGAGAAGGGCCATCAGGACGACTACACCCGTCCGCTGCCCATGATAATCAGCACCAACAAATCGACAGCCAACCTGGGCAAGAGCAACTACGAGACCGCTATACTGAAGTGTGAGAAGGCGATCAAACTCCACAGCATCAAGAAGCGCCCCACAGCAAGTAGTGGCAAGAAGATGTCGCCAAAAGAGAAGGAATTCCGCAATCGCAAGGAGTTTAATCCCTATCTGCGCCATGCCTGGTTGCTCATGGGTAAGTCGCAGTTCATGAAGGGCGACTTCATTGAGGCGGCCAGCACCTTCAACTATGTTTGCCGGCTCTATGCCACGCAGCCCGAGGTCTATAGTGTGGCCAAGGCATGGCTGGCCCGCTGCTATGTGGCACTGGAATGGCCCTACGATGCCGAAGATGTGCTAAGTAAGATGCGCCGCGACAGTATGTCGATAGAGGGACGGCGCGAGATGGTGGCCTCCAATGCAGCTTATCTGGTGGAAACGGGGCAGTATGAGCAGGCCATTCCCCAAATTAAGGAGACCATCAAGCACACCCCACATAAGTTGCAGCGCACGCGCCTCCACTTCCTTGTGGGACAATTGCAGCGCGAACTGGGACAGAACCGAGAAGCATACAAGTCGTTTTCGAAGGTGGTGCGCAGCAATCCTCCCTATGAGTTGGCCTTCAATGCGCGCATTCTGCAGACAGAGGTGATGTCGAAAGGGCAATATAAGGCCATGATTAAGAAACTGCAGCGCATGGCCAAGAGCGACAAGAACAAGGATTATCTCGACCAAGTCTATTATGCCATAGGAAACATCTATCTCTCGGCTGGTGACACGCTCAAGTGCATCGGTGCCTATGAGAAAGGTGCCGAGGAGAGCACACGAAACGGTATAGCCAAGGCTGTGTTGCTGCTGAAGTTGTCGGAGATATACTGGGAGCGTGAGAACTACATCGATGCCCAGCGCACCTACCAGCAGTGCATCAGCATCCTGGACAAAGAACATGAGGCCTATCCCGAGGCCGAGTGGCGCTCGAAGGCTCTGGACGAGACTGCGCCCCACCTGTCGGCCATCAAGTTGCAGGATAGTCTGCAGCTGTTGGCCCATATGCCTGAGGAAAAGTATCTGGCCGCCATCGACCGTGTCATTGAGGCGCTGAAGAAAAAAGAGAAAGAAGAGGCCAAAAAGGCAGCAGCCAATGGTACAGCACCCTCTGGAACAGGAAACGCCGCCGCCACCAACCGACCCGCCACCAACCAGCAGGCCGCAGTGCCCACGTCGCAAAGCAAGGGTGCATGGTATTTCTACAACCCCCAGACGGTGATGACCGGTAAGCAGGAATTCCAACGTCAGTGGGGTCAACGTAAGAACGAGGATAACTGGCGCCGTAGCAACAAGACCGTGGCCAAGGGCGATGAGTTTGAGGAATACAACTATGATGATGAAGCTGCCGACTCCATCCGCGCTGCCGAGGAGGCCGCCATTGACGAGGAGGAACAACGTCGCCTCGACTCGATTGCCAACGACCCCCATCACCGCGAGTACTATCTGGCCCAAATCCCCTTTACAGAGGAACAAATGGCAGCCTCCAACCAACTGCTGGAGGAGGGGCTCTACAAAGGCGGCATTGCCGTCATGGAGCGCATACAGAACTTCCCCTACGCCCTGCGTCTGCTGTTGCGCCTGCTCGAGGATTTCCCCGAGACCGAATCGAAGGCCGATGTCTATTACCACCTCTTCCTGCTCTATTGGCGCATGGGCAACGATGCCGAATCGCAGCGTTATCGTGAAATGCTCATTGCCGAATATCCCGAGGACGAGAACGCCATCCGTGTGAGTCATCCCGACTATGAACGCTTGGCTCGTGAGGGCAAGCATCTCGAGGATTCGCTCTATGCCGCCACCTACGAGGCCTATCAGGCCAACCGCTACGATGAGGTGGCACAAAACTATGACCAGCACACCCGTGACTTCTCACTTGGTCAGCATCGTGGTCGCATCATGTTCCTGCGAGCCATGACCTACCTCTATACGGGACATCGTACCGAGTTCCTCGACCTCCTGAAACAGGTTGTCAAGGATCACTCGAAGGAGGACATCAGCGAGATGGCCTCGTACATCGTGAAGGGATTGCAGGACGGACGTCTGCTGAGTGACGACAAGTACAATGCTTCCGACATCTGGAAGCGACGTAAGTCGAACTGGGTGGATGGCGATTCCACCGCCACCGCCGACACACTGAGTGCCGAACGCTATTCCACCTTCAACTTCGTGTTGGCCTATCCCACCAACAGCCTCGACGAGGACCAGCTTCTCTATGAGATGGCGCGTTATAACTTCACCAGCTATATGGTGCGCAACTTCGAGATTGAGGTGCTCGAAGACCAGGGCCTGTCTATGATGTGTATCCGCGGATTCCTCAGCTATGATGAGGCCCATGCCTATGCTCAGCGACTCTATGCCGACCGCCACATGGCCCGGCTGCTGCAGGGGATACGGTCGTTGCTCATCAGCGATGAAAACCTCAGTCATCTGGGTACAGCCTTCAGCTTCGACGAGTACAAGGAGTTCTTCGACCAGAACTTTGCTCCCCTGCAAGTGCCTGAGGACCTCATCATTGACGAGCCCACCGAGATTGAGGTGCGCGACCCCGATGATGTCGTTCCCGAGGAGGAGACCTCAGAGGAGGAGGAATTCTACGACGATTTTCCGTACGGATTTTAAACCTCCCCCTACCCCCTCCCAAGGAGGGGCTGGAACCTCCCCCTTCCCCCTCCCAAGGAGGGGGCATGAGCCACCTTAAGGGAAGGATGAGAAAATTTTTGATATTCAAATAAAATATAAGTATATATGGCTTCGATTCTTGACAATGTAGATAATGCAGCTCATGCCCCCTCCTTGGGAGGGGGTAGGGGGAGGTCCTCTATCACAGACAATGCAGCTCAAACCCCCTCCTTGGGAGGGGGAAAGGGGGGAGGCTTTAGGGGACGATCTCTCCTGTGGGTTGACGACGAAATAGAGTTGCTCAAGGCCCACGTCCTGTTTCTGGAGAAGAAAGGCTATGAGGTGGACACCGTGACTAATGGTTTCGATGCCCTTGAACGTTGTGCCGAACACCCCTACGACCTCATCCTGCTCGATGAGAACATGCCTGGCATCAGCGGACTGGAGACCCTGGCCCGCATCAAGGAAATACTGCCTGCCGTGCCCGTGGTCATGGTCACCAAGAGC
>DGUV01000030.1:0-25573 GCA_002395775.1 Prevotellaceae bacterium UBA4301 | reverse complement strand
ATGGACCAGGCCATCGGCTCCAAGATAGCCGACTATCTCATCAAACCTGTCAACCCCAACCAGATACTGCTGACACTGAAGCGTAACATCCACCAGAAGGAGATTGTCACCGAAGTCTCGCAAACAGGCTATCAGCAGGACTTTGCCCGCATAAGCATGCAGATTCAGGATGCAAGCACGTTCGAAGAGTGGACGGAAGTCTATCGTCGCCTCACATATTGGGAACAGGAACTCACCGCTGCCGACAGCCAGATGACCGAAATGCTTGCCCAGCAGAAGCAGGAGGCCAATCAAGCCTATGGGAAATTTATCCGTCGCAACTACATGCGCTGGATTGAGGACGATCAGGACCGTCCCCTCATGAGTCCCGACATCTTCAAGTCGCGCGTCTTTCCCGCCCTCAAGCGCGGCGAGAAGGTGTTCCTCCTGGTCATCGACAACTTCCGGTTCGACCAGTGGCGCACCCTGCAGACAGAGATTGCCGACCAATTCAACGTAGAGGAAGACCTCTACATGAGCATTCTGCCCACCGCCACGCAGTATGCCCGTAACGCCATCTTTTCGGGTCTCATGCCCAACCTCATAGCCCAGATGTTCCCCCAGTTGTGGGTGGACGAGGATAGCGAGGAAGGAAAGAACCTCAACGAGGCCCCCCTCATCAAGACCCAGCTCGACCGCTATCGCCTGCGTCACACCTTCACCTATCACAAGATTAACGACTCGCAGGCCGCCGACAAGTTTGTCCAGCAGTTGCCCTCGTTGCAAGGGTTTGACCTCAATGTGGTCGTCCTCAACTTCATCGACATGCTCTCCCATGCCCGCACCGAAAGCCGTATGGTGCGCGAACTGGCCAACAACGAAGCCGCCTACCGCAGCATCACCCTCTCGTGGTTCCGCCATTCGGCCGTCAAGGACCTCTTCCGTGCCCTTGCCGCTTCGGACTACACCATCATCCTCACCACCGACCATGGCTCCATCCGCTGTGACACTCCCATAAAGGTCATAGGCGACAAGAACACCAACACCAACCTGCGCTACAAACTGGGCAAGAACCTCAGCTACAACCCCCGCGAGGTGTTTGAAATCCGCGACCCGCTCAAGGCCAAGCTCCCTGCGCCCAACCTCTCCACGGCCTACATCTTTGCCCTGGGCGACAGCTTCTTTGCCTATCCTAACAACTACAACTACTACGTCTCCTACTACCGCAACACCTTTCAGCACGGCGGTATCTCCATGGAGGAAATGCTCATCCCCCTCATCACGCTGAGGCCGAAGAAGAGATAGGCGAGGCACGACTTTCATTCCCTTATGAGAACGGCCCTACGTCACATACTGTCCCTCTTATGTGTTCTCCTGCTCGTCTCCTGTGGGCGGGCCGACCGCATGCGCCAGACGTTGGAACAGGCTGAGCAGATGAACCTGCACGACTCTCTCTTCACCTCTGACAGCATAGGCCTCAGTCTCGTCCGTTACTACGACCATTGGTGGCACCCTGCCAACCTACGCCTTCGGGCCTACTACATGCTCGGTTGTGCCTATCGCGACATGGGCGACAAGACAATAGCCCTCCGTCATTTTGAGACCGCTGTTCAGAAGGCAGATACACTGGATTCCGATTGCGACTATGTCACCCTGTCACGCATCTTGGGCGAGATGGGAGCCATATATGGCGAACAATACCAATCCTACGAACATCTCCATGCCTATCAGGAGCAGAGCCGCCTTGCCCTCAAGACCGGGGATACGCTGCTCAGCATCGGTGCACTTGCCCACACGGTTGGTTCCTACTCCGCCTTGGGCGACACGGCAACTATGATGAACGTAGCCAACAAAGTACGCCGGCTCTTTCTCCAAAGGGGTGACCATGAACAGGCGGCCCGTGTCTATGATATCCCTATTTATACATACGCGCGCAATGGGGATTACAACCAAGTGCGACGGCTCTTGGACATCTATGAACGCGAGTCTGGCCTCTTCGACGAACATGGTAACATCCAGCCTGGCAACGAACTATACTATTACAGCAAGGGACTATTATATAAGGGAACGGGGCTGGCGGACTCAGCCGAATACTACTTCCGCCGCTTGCTGGCTTCCGACTATTCCATGGAAGCATCGGAAGCCCTGCTCTCAATCTACGAAGGACAGGAAAATGCCGATTCCATCGAGAAATATGCCCGCATTCATCAGCAAGAGAAAGCAAAAAGAGCCATCCGCTCGCGCATGAGCATCCATGCTGCTCAGCTCTCAGAATCGAAATACGAGCAGACGCAAAGCCGGCACCTGGCAAGCCAGAAGGAGAGTGAGGCCCGGATGGCGTGGCATCTGCTTCTGTTTATAGCCGCTGCACTCATCCTTACCCTCTTCATGGCCTGCATTATATATAAAAAGGTAAGACAGCGCGCCCGACAGAAGGATGAGGCACTGCAACTGGCCAGCGACAAATTGCAAAAGGCAGAAACTCAGATTGGAAACTGGGACATAGCCCTGCGGGAAGAACAATTGCGAGATGAGGAAATCGTTCAATTGTTCGTAGCCATGGCGCGTAAGGCGTATAATGGCAAAAGACCTACAAAACGAGAATGGGGACAACTGACAAGCGCCTTCAAACGCCACATGCCACATGTTTGGTCTCAGTTTGTTTCCTCCAAGCTATCGGAGCAGGAACGCCTTGTGGCCCTGCTCACCCTCATCGACATTCCCTCCGGGGGTATCGCCACCCTCCTGGATATCTCTCCTCAGGCCGTAGGCAATGCCAAGTCAGGTGCTAATCTGAAACTTTCGGGCGAGAAAAGCGCCTCCGCACTCCTTACTACATTGAAGAAAGTGAGTCAGATTGCAGGTCGCATATAACCTGTTTAACCTCAAACTTTTAGACGTATCCGGGAGATTGCTTTTGGTGTATTTTCGGTGTACCTTCTACTGTGAATTTCTGCTTGTTTCGTTTTGCGGAGATGTTTTTCCGTCCTACCTTTGCCGTCAGAAAAACATTCTTAAAACGCAAGATTATGAAAAACGTATGCATCCTCTTAGCAGCACTCATGGGCTGCTTTGTACTCAGTGCTTCGGCACAGAGACAGAAGGTAGAAAAAGTCATTCCCCGCAACCTGTTCAGCGAGCAATGGCATCACTATCGTTATCAGTCGAAAGGCTCCTTGGGCATCCTCCAACGCTATTTCCGCGACACCGTTTCGGTTCAGGAGATGAAGGAAGCCTTCCGCAAGTACCACGCCCACCGCTTCACCTCGTCTCCCTATGCAGGTTTCGACTCCATTGTCTATGGTTTCAACGACCGTAGCATCCTGCTCACGTCGCCCCTGCGCGACCATCCAATCTGCAAGGTTCGCAATCTGCGCGGGGTGTGGGCTCGCGGCAAACGTTTCCACCTGCAGCAATTGCTCGACTCCAATGGCCAGCCCCAGACCGAACTGCTGAAACGGGTGAATGGTGACACCCTACCCCTGATGGAACGCACCTATGTCTTCTTGCGCGAACCGCGCCACTACATGGGATTCATCGTCTCGCCCCTGCCATCGGCCGACACCTTCGACAAGCATTCGCGCGTGGGAACCGGAGGCTTCAACTATCGTCCTCTCGATTTCTTTTGCTTTAAGGCCCCCGGTTTTGTGCTGGATGGGCATTGGTATCACCGCATCCGTTCCGGAGCACGGTTCTTTGGCCGTATGGTGAATCTCGACTTTGGGAACGACGGTTATAGCGATATTCAGAACGAGCATACGTTCTCAGTGCTGCTCTACGAAAAGCCTCGCGAAGCCCGTTCGGCTGAGGGAGGGTACACGCTGGAACTGCTTTCCCCCGAGCAACCCGATGAAGAGACCCTCAATGCCTTCAATCGCATGAAGCGCTATGTCGAATACCTGATGCCCGGCACCTTCAACCCCCTCTTCACCTCCGACTTCCGCATCATGACGGGCCGATACTTTCTGGTGACTGTTGACAAGTGTGGTTGGCTGATAGAGGATTATTTGCAATGACCGATTCCATTACCAGACTCTTACCCCAGTCAGGTAAAATGTTTACATGGCTGTGGTAAAACGTTTACATGGTGGGGTAAAATATTTATTCCAGTTAGGTAAAGGCTGAGGCTATACAAGGTTGCGGAAAATTGCAACCACGTTTGGCATTCTGCCTGCTTATTCGTACCTTTGCAGGCGGAAAGCGTTAAAAAAAAGGAAAAGATATGGATAAGCAGACGACTTTGAGATTTGGGCTTGAGGACATCCAGAAGGCAGCCCAGCAGTTTGTGGGCGCCGTGGGACGGAACCGAGTCATCGCCCTCTACGGGCCTATGGGGGCAGGGAAGACCACGTTTGTGCGTGCGCTTTGCCACGAGTTAGGTGTTACCGATGAGGTGACCTCGCCTACTTTTGCCATCGTCAACGAATATGAGGGTGGGGACGGGCCTGTCTATCATTTCGACTTCTATCGTGTGCGCAACCTTTCCGAGGCCATCGACATGGGTTGTAACGACTATTTCTATTCTGGCCGTCCCTGTCTCATCGAGTGGCCCGAATTAGTGGAACCGCTGCTTCCCGAAGATGCTCTCCGCGTTGATATTGCCGAAACCCCCGACGGTTCGCGTACACTCAGTTGGTAACTGACAGCGAGGCGACTCCCATTTGTTGTGCGTGGGAGTCGCCTCGCGGATAGGGTGTGAAGCCGGGGTCAGGCTTCGTCGCCTTCGTCGTCGAGAGAGGCTCCGTACTCGAGTTCGCCTTCCACCACCCAACGGAGGTCGTCGGGTTCAAAGTCGCCCATCTGGTCCTTGCGGGCCTGCTGGGCCAGATGGTCGCTGATGGCCTCGACAGGGATGTCGATGTAGCCGTCTTTGTCGGGTTCGGCATCGAGTATGCCGCTTTCGGTGTAGTACTCGACGAGCACGTCGAGCAGGTAGTAGAGCTGTTCGTCAGTGAACTTCTCTTTCACTTCCTGTGGCAGGTAGCGCTTGATGAACTCCACGGTCTGGCGGTCGTCCTCAGCATCCTGCAGTAGTTCGTCTTCGAAGGTCATGGGTAAAGGGTATTAAAGTAGTTTTTGGATGGCTTGTTCGAGGGTGGCTTTGCTTTGCAGGCCTACGAGACGCTGCACCATCTGGCCTTGACGGTCGAAAAAGACGATGCAGGGGATGCTGCTGACCTGGAACTGTACGGGAAGGTCTTCGTCTTCCTCAACATCGCACTTACCAATGTTTACCTGGCCTTCGTACTGCTGAGCCAGTTCCTCGATGGTGGGACCGAGGCGCTTGCAGGGACCGCACCATGTGGCCCAGAAGTCGATTACGAGGGGCTTACCGCTTTGCAGCAGCTCCTGAAAGTTTGCGCTTGTGATGTTTTGTGCCATTTTTTTAAAGTTTAAAGGTTTAAAAGTTTAATCGTTTAATGGGTTCTTGCTCCGCTTCGCGTGTTTATTCGTTGATTTTGTAGGAGAGTTCTTGGTGCTGGTCGATGAACTCGAGCAGGTCGGGGGTGACAGTGATGCGGAACTGGGTGGAGACGGTCTGGAGGCGAGCGTTGCGGCCCAGCTCATAGATGTTGAAGTGCAGACGGGTCTTTCCGGGATGCTGGCGAGCCATGTCGGCAAGGGTGAAGACGGTCTCCTCAGTGAGGTCCTCGAGCATGAAGGAGATGGTGAGCGACTGGATGGCCTTCTCCTTGACATTGGTCAGGAAATCGACGCCGGAGATGGTGAGTTCCAGACGGTCTGGCTGGTACTGTCGTGGCTGTACGCGTCCGTTGATGTAGAGTGTATAGCCTACCTGCATGTAGTTGGACCACTGTGCCCAGGCGTTGCCGAAGAGGGGCAGTTCGCCAGAGCCGCTGAAGTCCTCGATGGTGACTATGCCATAAGGCTTCCCGTTTTTGGAGATGCCCTTGCGCACGGCGGTGACAATGCCTCCGAAGTGTACGTCGTGGTTGGCAAAGGAAGAGAGGTCGGCTATGTGTTCCATGTGGAGGTTGCAGGTGTGCTTCAGCACTACGGCATACTCGTCGAGCGGATGGGCGGAGAGGTAGATGCCGATTTTCTCCTTTTCCTTGTTGAGTCGTTCAAGAGCCGACCAGGATTCGCACTCGGGGATGGCGGGGAGGGAGACTTCCACGGCCTCCATGCCGGCAAAGAGAGAGAACTGGGCTTCCTGCTCGGCCTGCTGATATTGTTGGCTGAAGCGGGTGAGCACGTCGATGAAGGCTTCGCCCTTGCTGTTGGTGGCAAAGAACTGTTCGCGACGGATTTGGTTGGAAAAGGCGTCAAAGGCTCCGCTCAGTGCCAGGCATTCGATGCCGCTGCGCTTGACCATGCTGATGGGGACGCGCTTGGCAAAGTCGAAGATGTCGCGGAAGGGGCCGTTTTCGTCGCGCTCCTTGACAATGGCATCGACGGCACTGGTGCCAAGGCCTGAGATTCGGGTGAGGCCGAAACGGATGTTGCCGCTGGGGTCAACGCTGAACTTGTGGCGACTGAAGTTGATGTCGGGGCCCAGGGTCTCGATGCCCATGCTCTTGCATTCGTTCATGAGTTTGGTGACCTCGCCGATGTCCTTCGAGCGACTCATGACGCCAGCCATGAACTGAGCCGGATAGTTGGCCTTGAGGTAGGCCGTCTGGAAGGCTACCCACGAGTAGCAGGTGGCATGGCTCTTGTTGAAGGCATAGGAGGCAAACTTCTCCCAGTCGGCCCAAATTTTCTCGAGCACCTTGGGGTCGTGGCCGTTCTGTTTGCCTTGGTTGATAAACTGCGGCTTCATGTGGTCCAGTTTGTCCTTCAACTTCTTACCCATGGCCTTGCGCAGGGTGTCGCTCTCGCCGCGGGTGAAGTTGGCCAGTTGGCGCGAGAGGAGCATGACTTGCTCCTGATAGACGGTGATGCCGTAGGTGTCCTTGAGATACTTCTCCATGCAAGGGATGTCGTACTCCACGGGCTTCCGGCCCTGCTTGCGGTCGATGAAGTCGGGGATGTAGTCCATGGGCCCGGGCCGGTAGAGGGCGTTCATGGCGATGAGGTCCTCGAAGGTGGTGGGCTGCAGTTCGCGCAGGTACTTCTGCATGCCGGCCGATTCGAACTGGAACGTGCCCACGGTGCGCCCGTCGCAGTACAGCTGATAGGTGGCAGGGTCGTTGATGTCCAGCTTGTCCACGTCAACCTCTATGCCCAGGCTGTCGCGGATGTTTTGTTGGCATTCCTTGATTTGTGAGAGTGTCTTCAGTCCTAGGAAGTCCATCTTGATGAGGCCGGTTTCCTCGATGACCGAGCCTTCGTACTGGGTGCAGAGCAGTTTCTCGCCCGTCTCCTTGTCGTCGGCAGTGGAGATGGGCACCCAGTCGCTGACATCGTCGCGGCAGATGATGACGCCGCAGGCATGGACGCCCGTGCCGCGAATATTCCCCTCGAGTTTCTTGGCATAGCGGATGGTGTCGGACAGAATGGGGTCGGGGGAGCTTTCGGCCTGTTGCAACTCGGGCACGATGCTGATGACGTTGGGAAGGTTCATCTTCAATGCCTTGCCGTTGACTTCGGGCATGCGGTCGGGGATGAGTTTGCACAGTCCATTGCTGACATCGAGTGGCAGTTTCTCCACTCGGGCCACATCCTTGATGACCATTTTTGTGGCCATGGTGCTGTAGGTGATGATGTGCGCCACCTTTTCCTCTCCATACTTTTGGGTGACCCATGAGAGCACTTTACCACGGCCATCGTCATCGAAATCGACATCGATATCGGGCAAGGAGATGCGGTCGGGATTGAGGAAACGCTCGAAAAGGAGGTCGTACTGGATGGGGTCGATTTGTGTGATGCCCAGGCAGTATGCTACGGCGCTGCCTGCTGCCGAACCACGGCCGGGGCCCACGCTGACGCCAAGTTCGTGGCGGGCGGCGTTGATGTAGTCCTGCACGATGAGGAAGTAGCCAGGAAAGCCCATCGACTTCATGACATGGAGTTCGAACACCAGTCGCTCCATGACGTCGTCGGGGATGGGGTCGCCATAGACGCGGCGGGCTCCGATGAAGGTGAGATGGGCCAGATAGTCGGCTTCGAGTTTCAGGCGATACAGTTTCTCAATGCCTCCCATGCGGTCTATCTTCTTTTGGGCATCTTCGTCGCTCATGACCACGTTGCCGTGTTCGTCCCGGGTAAATTCGTTGAACAGTTCCTCGTCGGTAAATTTCTCGTGGTATTCTTCTTCTGTGGCAAAGTCTTCGGGGATTTCGAAGTTGGGCATGATGGGAGCGTGGTCGATGCTGTAGGTCTCCACTTTGTCGAGCACCTCGATAGTGTTGGTGAGGGCTTCGGGTACGTCGGCAAAGATTTGTGCCATTTCATCGCGTGTCTTGAACCATTCCTGCTTGGAATAGAGCATGCGTGCGGGGTCGTTGAGGTCGCGACTGGTGGAGAGGCAGATGAGGCGGTCGTGAGCCTCGGCGTCGTCTTCATCGACAAAGTGGACGTCGTTGGTGCAGACAAGTTTGATGTTGTGCTTGCGAGCCAGCTCGATGATGACCTTGTTCACTTGTTGCTGAATGGGGTAGGTCTCGCGATTGGCCCTCTGGTTGGGGTCTTTCACCTCATGGCGCTGCAGTTCCAGGTAATAGTCTTCACCAAAGATGCTCTTGTACCAAAGTATGGTTTGCTCGGCGCCGTCAATGTCGCCTGCATGAATCTTGCGCGGCACCTCTCCGGCCAGACACGCCGAGCAGACGATGAGCCCTTCGTGGAAGTGCTCAAGGTCGGCATGGTCGGTGCGTGGTTTGTTGTAGAACCCATCCACCCACGAACGCGAAACCAGTTTTATCAGGTTGTGGTATCCTACTTGGTTTTTGGCTAATACGATGAGGTGGTAACGCACATTGTCGCCCAGTTCCTTGTCCTTCGATTCCTTGTTTCGCGCTGCCACATACATTTCGCACCCAATGATGGGCTTAAAGGGTTCAAGCCCTTCTTCCTTGCGTTTCTTGTTGAGTTTGTTGCACGAATTGACAAACTCCTTCACGCCCATCATGTTGCCGTGGTCGGTGATGGCCATGCCGCGCATGCCGTCGGCGGTGGCTTTGTCCAGGAGTTTGGAGATACTGGCTTGTCCGTCGAGCAGTGAATATTGGGTGTGTACATGTAGGTGTACAAAGTCTGGCATAATCTCTGTGTATTGGGTGAAATTTGGGATAAAGGTACATTTCTTTCTTGAAATAAACAACCGATAAGTTAAATTTTATCAACTTCGAAAGAAAAAAGAATCTTTTATGACGAAAACTTTGATTATTTGTGAGAAAACCATTAACTTTGGGCTGTAAAATGGGGGGCTTTGTCCTCTGATTGGTTATGGTTCAATGGGAAAGAGACTAAGAAAATTACGTAAGTTGCGCATTCATCGCGAAGGGCTTCACATCCTTGTCACGGCAGCCTTTGTGTTGGCTTTGTTCTGTGCCGCTATGTACTATAGTTTCGAGACAAAGGCTCCGTTCATTGTTGTCACCGTCATCTCTGGCCTTCTCTATTTGCTGATGCTCAACTTCTTCCGTTGTCCTATCCGCGAATTCGAGGAGAATACGTCGGGCGTCGTGATAGCTCCGGCCGACGGGCGCATTGTGGTCATCGAGGAGGTGGAGGAGAACGAGTATTTCCATGACCGTAGAATCATGATTTCCATCTTTATGGGCATATTAAACGTGCATGCCAACTGGATTCCCGTGGACGGGCGTGTGAAGTTGGTGCGCCACCACGACGGCAACTACCATGCCGCCTGGTTGCCTAAGGCCAGCATCGAGAACGAACGTTCGACAGTGGTCATCGCTACGCCCGACGGTCACGAGGTGCTCACGCGCCAGGTTGCCGGTGCCGTGGCTCGTCGCGTGGTCACCTATCTGGAGGAGGGCATGGACTACGAGATTGACGATCACATGGGATTCATCAAATTCGGTTCGCGCGTTGATGTCTATCTGCCCTTGGGCACCGAAGTGTGTGTGCGCATGGGACAGCGAACAACGGGCAACGAAACCGTCATAGCCAAACTGAAATGATAAGAAAACACATTCCTAACGCCCTCACTTGTTGCAACCTCATGTGTGGTTGCATGGCAACGGGGGCAGCCTTCTATGGCAACTATCGTTGGGCAATCGTCATGATTATTGTCGGTGCGATATTCGATTTTTTCGATGGTATGGTGGCCCGCTTGTTGGGCGTTTCGTCGCCCATTGGCAAGGAACTTGACTCGCTGGCCGATGTCGTCACCTTTGGTGTGGCTCCCTCGGCCATTCTGTTCTACTTGTTCCATGAGGTGCATTATCCCGATGTGATTGCGCCCTTGTCTCACTACATCCCTTACACCGCCTTCCTGATGGCCGCCTTCTCGGCCCTGCGCCTGGCCAAGTTCAATCTCGACCAGCGGCAGACCAGTTCGTTCATCGGACTGCCCACTCCTGCCAATGCCCTTTTCTGGGCTTCGCTTGTCGTGGGGCAGCACGCCTTCTTGGTTTCGTTGAAGTTCAATGCCGTTTTTCTCTTTCTCTTCATGTTGCTTTCCTGCATGTTGCTGGTTGCAGAAATTCCGTTGTTTGCCCTTAAGTTTAAGGACTACTCTTGGCGGAACAACAGCGTGAAGTACATCTTCCTTGCCGGTTGCGCCCTTTGCCTTTGTCTGGGTGCCAGCAGCTTGGCGGCCATGATTGTCTGGTATGTGGCTCTCTCGTTGGCCACCAATGGGCGTCAGGGCCGATAATGGTTCACATTCTTACCTTATTTATATAGTTATGCGTATGCTGGGTTGTTTGGGGATGATTTTCTTCTTAGGGCTATTCATCGTCCTGAGTCTGGGCATGTCGGTCGTAGGGGCGGTGCTTCGTCTGTTGGGTTTCAGTTGGCCCAAGGTCGAAGAGCGGGAGAATGTTGCTCCCTCATCGACTTCCGCTTCTCAGACCACAAAGACAATCCCCGACGACGAAGGTGAGTACATCGATTTCGAGGAGGTGAAATAAAAATAAGGCATTAAAGCATTAGACCTTTAAACTTTTATTTGTATCTTTGCAGGCGGAATGTTGCGCCCCTGTAGTTCAATGGATAGAACTGCGGTTTCCTAAACCGTCAATCCGGGTTCGATTCCCGGCGGGGGTACTTTGGAAATTTAGAAACTAAAGATTAAAAAATTAAAAACTCTCCCCTGGTATGACAAATCCTATGGAGATTAAGGAGTTGGACAGCGTGGTTGTCCGCTTCTCAGGCGATTCCGGTGATGGCATGCAGCTGGCCGGAAACATTTTTTCCACGGTGTCAGCAACCGTTGGTAACAGTATCAGCACCTTCCCCGACTATCCCGCCGACATCCGCGCCCCGCAAGGTTCGCTGACGGGTGTCAGTGGCTATCAGGTTCACATTGGTGCCGGCCAGGTTTACACCCCAGGCGACAAGTGCGACGTCCTGGTGGCCATGAATGCAGCAGCGTTGAAGACCCAGTATCGCTATGCCAAGCCAGGGGCCACCATCATCATCGACACCGATGCCTTTGGTCCTAAGGACCTGCAGAAGGCCGAATTTCAGACCGACGACCCTCTAAAGGAAATGGGCATCGACCCAGACCGCGTCATCGCTTGCCCCCTGACCACCATGGTCAAGGACAGCCTGGCAGAAAGCGGAATGGACGCGAAGTCCATGCTCAAGTGCCGCAACATGTTTGCCGTGGGACTTGTTTGCTGGCTCTTCAGCCGCGACCTGGAAGTGGCTTTCAATTTCTTGCGTGAGAAGTTTGCCAAGAAGCCCGCCATTGCCGAGGCCAACATCAAGGTCATTCAGGCCGGCTACGACTACGGCCACAACACCCACTCCTCGGCCCAGAACGTCTATCGCATCGAGACCAAGCACAAGGTGCCTGGCCGATATATGGATATCACCGGCAACAAGGCCACAGCCTATGGCTTCATTGCTGCTGCTGAGAAGGCTGGCCTCAAGCTTTATCTCGGTTCCTATCCCATCACCCCCGCCACCGATGTGCTCCACGAATTGTCGAAGCACAAGTCGCTGGGCGTGACCACCGTTCAGTGTGAGGACGAAATCTCGGGTTGCGCTTCGGCGCTGGGTGCTTCGTTTGCCGGAGCGCTTGCCGTGACCTCAACCTCTGGTCCCGGTGTTTGCCTGAAGTCCGAAGCCATGAACCTTGCCGTCATCATGGAGCTTCCCCTTGTTGTGCTCGATGTGCAGCGCGGCGGTCCGGCAACGGGTTTGCCCACCAAGTCGGAGCAGACCGACCTCCTTCAGGTGCTCTTTGGCCGCAATGGCGAAAGTCCCATGCCCGTCTTGGCAGCCCTCAGTCCTGCCGACTGCTTCGATGCCGCTTACGAGGCTTCGAAGATGGCACTGGAGCACATGACCCCCGTCGTTCTCCTCACCGATGCCTATGTTGCCAACGGTTCGGCAGCCTTCCGTCTGCCCAATCTCAAGGACTATCCCGCCATCCGTCCTCCCTACGTGCCCGAGGAGATGCGTGGCCAATGGACTCCCTACCAGCGCAATGCTGAAGGCGTGCGCTATTGGGCCGTTCCTGGTCGCGAAGGTTTTGCCCACATTCTGGGCGGACTGGAGAAGGACTCGAAGACCGGAGCCATCAGCACTAATCCCGAGAACCACGACCTGATGACACGCCTGCGCCAGGAGAAGATTGACCGCATCCCCGTGCCCGACCTCGAGGTGCTGGGCGACAGCGATGATGCCGAATTGCTCATCGTAGGCTTCGGTTCCACCTATGGCCACCTCCACACCGCCATGGACGAACTCCGTGCCCAAGGGCACAAAGTGGCCATGGCCCAGTTCCGTTACATCCGTCCCTTGCCCAAGAACACGGCAGACGTGCTCTTGAAGTATCCTAAGGTGGTAGTAGCCGAGCAGAACATGGGGCAGTTGGCCGCCTACCTGCGCATGGAGGTCGATGGTTTTGTTCCCCAGCAGTTCAATCAGGTCAAGGGGCAGCCGTTCGTGGTAAGTGAATTGGTTGATGCATTCAAGAATATCCTTAAATAGCACGAATATGTTTACAGCACAAGATTATAAAAAAGGTCAGCCCCGTTGGTGCCCGGGATGCGGCGACCACTTTTTCCTTGCATCTTTCCATAAGGCACTTGCCGAGATAGGCACAGCTCCCGAACAGATTGCCGTCATCAGTGGCATCGGTTGTTCGAGTCGTCTGCCCCACTACATGGCCACCTACGGCATGAACACCATCCACGGACGTGCTGCAACCATTGCCACGGGTTGCAAAGTGGCCAACTCGAAGTTGGACGTTTGGCAGGTGAGTGGCGACGGCGACGGTCTGGCCATTGGCGGCAACCATTTCATCCATGCCAATCGCCGCAACATCGACCTCAATATGATACTCCTGAACAACCGCATCTACGGCCTCACTAAAGGACAATATTCGCCCACCTCGCCGCGCGGTTTCGTCTCAAAGTCCAGTCCCTATGGCACAGTCGAGGACCCCTTCCGCCCTGCCGAACTCTGTTTCGGTGCCCGCGGCCGCTTCTTTGCCCGTGCCGTGGCCACCGATGCCCCAGGCACCATTGCCATTCTCAAGGCAGCCCATGCCCACAAGGGAGCTTCCGTTTGCGAGATTCTGCAAAACTGCGTCATCTTCAACGATGGCACCCACGAGAGCGTCTATTCCAAGGAAGGCCGCGCCAAGAATGCCATCTATGTGGAGCACGGTAAGCCCCTTGTCTTTGGTGAGAACGGCGAGTACGGACTCGTGCAGGACGGTTTTGGACTGAAGAAGGTGGAAATTGGTAAGGATGGCTACACCCTGGACGACATCCTCGTCCACGATGCCCATTGCCAAGACAACACCCTCCAGCTGAAACTTGCCCTCATGGGCGATGGTGACGGTTTCCCCGTTGCCCTTGGCGTCATCCGCGACGTGGAAGCTCCCACTTACAACGATGCCGTTGAGGCTCAGATTGAGGAAGTGAAGGCCAAGAAGCCCTACCACACCTTTGCCGAACTGCTGGAGACTAACGACACTTGGGAAGTGAAATAAGAGAGAGGGGAGGGGCACAGGCCCCTCCCTTTCTTCAGATGCCCTCTCTCCTCCAGCTGCCCTCGCGACCGAAAAGGTACTGGCGCTGGTAGCCGCCCCAGTCGATGACCAGTTTTTCGAAGACCACGGCTGGGTCGAGGGGTGACAGTTGCAGCAGGCATCGCCCATCAGCCTGTCGGCTGACAGGTAGCGTGACCGTCTTCTCCACCACTCTCCGGGCTACGACAGGATAGTAATTGGTGTGGATGTTGCCATCCTCTTCGTTCATGTTACCATTGTAGTTCACCACTTTCTGCTCGCCACCGGCAAATCCCACCTGGTAGCGATGGCCCTCTTTGCGCTGGAACGCAAGGGTGCTTTTCGTGACGACGTGCACCTTCACCTCATTCACCCCCTCGGGCAACTGCATGCAGTAGGAGATTGTGGCCCCCTGGACAGGAGCTGAATAAGGTTGCAGGCTGATGGCACTCAACGTTCTGCCCATGTCTGGGATAATCGTCCAACTTGTGCCTTGTGGGGCTGTGGCACTGTAATAGTGCTCGGCTTCAATGCTGAGGCAGGCCGTTCGCGGAAGGTCGAAGACACATCCCCCCTGCACCTCCTCGCCATGGGCCAAACGACCGACATGCGGCATGCGGTCGGCAGGGAAATCGTCGTTCCATCCCGTGTAGCCGATGTGTTTCTGCGTCATCATGCCATTCCACTTTCCCCCCGACAGCGAATGATTATACTGTGCGCAGAGCAGCGAGTCGCGCTGGAAGCACTGGGCAACCCTCTCGGCCCACAGATTAGTTTGGCGGTCGCGTCGCTCCAGGCAGTATTGGTTCATGGCCTGTGCGTAATACATTTCATACAAGTTAGCCATGGCCTGTATCGGGAATAGTATGAGTTGTCCGTAGGCATCCAGGCTCTGCTGCGGCAGTTGCTGTTGCAGCCGTAACGCATCGGCCTCAAGGGAGCGATAGTCCGCAACCACCTGTTGCCATTCGCCGCTTGTGAGGTCGTAGGTCCGTGCGTCAAGCATCTCAGGCGTGATGCGCCCGTTGTATTTGCTATAGAGGTTCAGCATTCGAGCCGTCTCCTGGGCATAGTCCTCTCCAAACTGCTGTCGACACCATTCAGTGGTGTGGTCGGTCAGGTTCTGGGCCGTGAAGCGTCCCGGGTTCCATGCCATGGCGAGGAACAGCGAGATGGGATATTCCATTGGTTTCAGGTCTCCCACGTTGAGCACCCACAGACGGTCCACCCCATACTGGTAGGTCAGCGTCATTTGTTCCCAGAGATTCTGTATGGGAGTGACATTGAGCCATTTTGAATTTCGCGGAGCCCCAACATAATCGACATGATAATACATCCCCCACCCGCCGCTTCGGCGCCGTTCTTCGGCGTTGGGCAGGTGGCGCACGTCGCCCCAGTTGTCGTCGGACAGCAGGATGGTCACGTCGTCAGGCACGCGCAGTCCCAGGTCGTAGTATCGCTGCACCTCCTTGTAGAGGGCCCACACCTGCGGCCGTTCTTTGGCCGGTCGGCCAGTCTCCTGTTTGATGATGTTGCGCTGGTTGCGGATGATATTGGTCAGTAGCTCTATGTTCCGTCTCTCATCGGGGCGCTCTTCTTCGTGACCCTCGGCCACGCCCATGGCAGTGTCTCCGTCGCCTCTCATGCCGATGGTGATGATGTCCTCCGTATTGCGGGCTCGCCTCACCCCTTCGCGGAAGAAATCGTCGATTGTCTTCTGATTCGTCTCGTAGTTCCAGGCCCCATATTCCCTGCGGTGTCTTGCCCATTCCTGATGGTTGCGGGCCATGGGTTCGTGGTGGCTCGTCCCGACGACGATGCCCATCTCGTTGGCCAAGGCCGAGTTCATCGGGTCATCGGCATAGAAAGCCCATCCCCACATAGCAGGCCAGAGGAAGTTGGCCCGCAGCCGCAGGAGCAATTCGAAGACCCGCTCATAGAAACGGTGGTCTCCGTAGTTCGTCCCATAAGTGTTGCGCACCCAGCTGGTGAGGCAGGGCGCCTCGTCGTTGAGGAAGATGCCCCGATAGCGCACGGTAGGCTCCCCCGCGGTGTACGTCCCGTTGGCCAGGCTCAGCGTCTGGTGCTTCTTCACGGGCACATCGGCCCAATCCCACCAAGGCGACACCCCCATCTGTTCGCTCAGTTCGTAGATTCCGTAGATGGTGCCCCGCTTATCGCTGCCCACGATGGCCAGTGCCTCCTCTATTCCGGGGAGGGGCTGTTTGAGCGTAGTCATGACATATTTTTCCCGCTTGCCGCGCAGCTCTCTGTCGTTCATCGCCCCCTTGCTTAGCAGTTTCTGTGCCCACTGGCTCTCTCGCGAACCGATGATGATGCACCTTGTGGGCGGAGCATCGTTTTGGACTGGGGCCTGTGTACCGCATACCATGGAGAAGTCTTTCTGCAGTGATTCGATGGCCCTCAGCACGCCGCTGTCCTCGTTTGCGTCGCATAGGATTGGCGTAGGCACTCCGTCCCGTATCAAGGTGAATCGCCCCTCCCCCGTGATGGGAGCCGTGGCATCAGGGTGGTCTATGGCCATGGCATTGAGTGCCATTGCCAACAAGGCAGTAGTGAGGAAGAATTTGTTTTTCATAATGAACTCAGATAGTTAAATGTTTTGTGCAAAGATAGTATTATAAATTGGACAACACGGCAGTTTATCGTCTTTTTGTCATGCGTTGAGACATCTGCGGAACGATTTGAAACGGAGCACGCTTTGCTTTTGTGAGATTTATCATTATTTTTGCACCAGTGTTTCAGACTAAAGCAGACTGGTATGTTCAAACGAATGCTTTCTTGTTTACTTTTGATGGCCGCGATTCAGCCTGTGATGCCTGCCTATGCTGCACAGGTCATGGCCTCCCCAACCTCCGAGGCTTCCTCTAATCAGTGCCTATGGTACAACGAACCAGCACGGGTCTGGCTCGAGGCTCTTCCTTTGGGGAACAGCCGTTTAGGGGCAATGGTCTATGGCGGGACTGATGTGGAAGAAATTCAGCTCAACGAGGAGACTTTTTGGAGCGGAGGACCTCATCAAAACAACAGTACGACGTCACTTGCCTATCTCGAAGAAGTGCGCAGACTCATCTTTGACGGGCGAGAGAAGGATGCCGAGACCCTCATCAATCGCGAGTTCGTGAAGGGTCCCCATGGCATGAAGTACCTGACACTGGGTTCCTTGAAGGTGGTTCTCAATCATCATGCGCCCAGTCAATACAATCGCAGTCTGGACCTCACGCAAGCCCTCTGTACAACTACTTACGTCAATGGCGGCGTTCGCTTCACTCGTACCGCTTTCACCTCATTTGCCGACAGTGTGCTCGTAGTTCACTTTAGGGCAGATCGGCCTGGATCTTTGGCGTTCACTCTTCGGCACGACTGTCCGATGCTTCCTTCCTGGAGTCATGTTTCGCAGGATAAGGACGGAAGTGGAATCCTTGTGGCCACAATCCAGGGCGTGGAACACGAAGGCATAGCCCCGGCACTCACGGCTCAGTGTCGCGTGGCTGTGAAGACCGATGGGCAAGTCCAGGCCACGGGCGACTCGCTCAGAGTCAGTCAGGCCACCGAGGCCACGCTCTACGTATCGGCAGCCACAAACTTTGTCAACTATCATGATGTCAGTGGCAATGCAGATTCCAAGAACCACCGACTGCTGCAAGCTGCCATGAAGCAGAACGTAGGAAAACTCCTGCAACGCCATGTCCGCAAGTATCGCGAGCAATACGAACGTGTTTCCTTGCGCCTCGGCCCCGACACCCTTTCGCACATGCCCACTGCGCAGCGTTTGGCCGTCTTCAACGAGCAGGGTTGCACCGACCTCGGACTCGTCTCCCTCATGTTCAACTATGGACGTTACCTGCTCATCTGTTCGTCGCAGCCAGGCGGTCAGCCTGCCAATCTGCAAGGCATGTGGAACAACAAAGTCAATCCGGCGTGGGATTCAAAGTACACCATCAACATCAACACTGAGATGAACTATTGGCCCGCCGAGGTCTGTGGGCTCACAGAGGCAGCCGAGCCCCTATTTGCGCTTGTGCGTGATCTCAGTGAGACCGGTGCCGAAACGGCTCGCACTATGTACGGTTGCCAGGGTTGGATGGCCCATCACAACACCGACCTATGGCGCATAGCCGGTCCTGTCGATGGTGCCCCCTGGGGTATGTTCCCTAACGGAGGAGCCTGGCTTTCGACCCACTTATGGGAACACTATCTCTTTACCCTCGACCTCGACTTCCTGCGTCGCTACTATCCCATACTGCGTGGTGCCGCTCAGTTCTATCTCGACTACATGGTGGAACGGGATGGTCAGTTGCTTGTGGTTCCCAGTGTGTCGCCCGAACACGGGGGGCGTGGCAAGCCCACTCCCGTTTGTGCCGCTTGCACAATGGACAACCAGATAGCCCGTGATGCACTCAGTCAGGCACTGCGGGCAGCCGAACTCCTCCACGAGGATGCTTCCCTGCAAGATCAACTTCGTCAGGCCATTGCCAAGTTGCCTCCCATGGAGGTGGGTCAATACGGGCAGTTACAGGAATGGCGCGATGACCTTGACGACCCGCGCGACCAACATCGCCACATTTCCCATCTTTATGGTCTCTACCCTTCGGCTCAGATATCACCATTCCGTAGTCCGCAATTGTGGAATGCAGCCCGTGTCACCCTCCAACAGCGAGGCGACCAAGCCACAGGTTGGAGCCTGGGATGGAAAACCTGTTTCTGGGCACGCATGCTCGATGGCAACCACGCTTTCCGAATCATCTGCAACATGCTGCGCTTGCTGCCCAACGAGGGGCAGGAGCGTCAGTACCCCGATGGGCGAACCTTTCCCAACCTCTTCGATGCTCATCCCCCATTCCAGATTGACGGAAATTTCGGAGTTGCTGCCGGCATAGCCGAAATGCTACTGCAAAGTCATGATGGGGCCATCCACCTGCTGCCAGCCCTGCCGCAGGCTTGGGAAGAAGGTAGCGTCAAGGGACTTCGAGCCCGAGGCGGCCATACTGTTGACATGACATGGCGCGACGGGCAACTGCGTTCCGCCACCATTCGCAGCAACCGTTCCGCCCTCGTCCGCCTTCGCACAGCCGTTCGCCTCGACAAGGGCACACTCGTTCGTTCCTATCTCGAATACGGTCTCTATGAATATGAAATTTTCGTGAAGGCCGGTGCAAAAGGCACACAAGTGTATGCATTAAACTAAAATTCACATATCTCCAATCTCCGTCTCATGAAAAGTATCGGAAAACTTACGCTCGCAACATTGTGTTGCCTCCTGTATTGCATTACTTTATCGGCGCAACAGCGCCGACCAATCGACGCTCAGCACCCCATGTGGCTTGTCCATGTCGATGTGTGGAACAAGGCTGACCCACAGAAAATAATTAATCTCATCCCTGAGGACTTGCGGCCTTTTGTTGTGATGAATCTCTCGCTTTCTTGTCAATATGACAAGGATAAGAACGTGTATAAAATGCCGCAGAATGCCATTCGGACCTATAAGTCGTGGGCAACAATCTGCCAAGCCATGGCTTGTGGTTCACTTGCCAGCCTGCCAGCGGCGGACATACCCACATCCAGGACGACGACCTTGAGACGTTTGAGTATTTCTACAAGCGGTACTCCAATTTCCTCGGATGGAATTATGCTGAGCAATTTTGGGGATTTGACGAGGCTGGTGACCGAAGTTCGAGTAGTCAGGCTAGTCGCATTGCCCTTTTTGCCCAGCTTGTCCGCATGGCTCATGAGTATGGCGGTTTCCTTACCATCTCTTTCTGTGGCAACATCTGGAGTCATCCGCTCAATCCATTGGGCATGATGAAGCGCAATGCCGATTTGCTTAAGGCCTGCCAGGACTGTCCCGAGGCCATATTGTGGCTTTACAAGTACACCACTTCGTCATGTTTCTACAACAACGAAAGTGTCACCTACGGCCCTTTCATATCCGGTTTGGCGAAGAACTATGGTGTGCGTTATGACAATTGTGGTTGGAATGGAGCATTGGACAATGTGCTGGGCAGCAATCACGGCCGCAAGTACCCCGTTGCAGCTGGTATCGGTACGGTTCTGGAGCAAACCTGTGTCAACGGTGGTGCTGTCTGGGACGGGCCGGAACTCATCTGGACGGAGGACTTCCAGAATCTCTCTAACACGACCGTTACGGGATACACGCGGCGTAATTGGGGCGTATTCCCTGGCTTCAAGAATGCATGGCTGGATATGTTCGAAAAGATTGTTGACGGTACTTTGTATATTCCGACGCGGGAAGAAGTTGTGGAGAAGACAAAAATAGTGGTGGTCAATAATGTTACCTCGGGCAATGACGAAAACAAGTATGCCACCTGGGGCGACCTTTATGACGGACTTTACAAGCAGACAGACCCATTCAACATGGGTAATGGGCAGTGGATGAATAACTGCTGCTACTTCAAGAGCACGGGCCGCTATGGTACCATCCCCATGGTCAACGGACTTTACGATGACTTGGCCAAGAGCATTCCCGTTCAGGTTAGGAAATCGGCCTATACGACCCGATGGTCAACCCAAAAGAAAAAAGTGAACGAGTTCGACAAACAGTATGAACAAGTAAGCACGGGCGACCTGTTTGTCAATCGTTTCCGCAACCAGTTAGTAACTTACACACCTTATTCCTACTTGAACGGCAAGCAGACGGCTTCGGCCAGCATCCCCTTGCTTTATAATACATGCGATTCGCTCCTGCTTACCTATGGGAAACTTTCGAGTGGCGTAATCCATGAGACGGCGGAAGGCATAAGTCTTTATCTGAATAACTATCGTAGCGACACAACTACCGTGCAGACCGATATGGTCAGTGTGGTTGGTGCCAAGGAACGGCCTTCTTATGTGATGTCGAAGCGTGCGGCGGCGACGGGAAGTGCATCGGAGACTTGGAACGAAGAAACGGGTCTTTATATATTGACTATCAAGCATAATGGTCCGGTTGACGTTTCCATCTCATGCCAGGGCAATGGCACTGACCGTCGTACCGATGTGGTGAGCCATCTCGCATTGGAAATACCAAAGCAACCGGAGACTTATCACGGTCCCATCATCGTGGAGGCAGAGGACATGGATTACAAGAACATCAAGAGCTGTGTGCTTGACCCCTACAATGCCTATCCCAGTGTGCGCGGTCATGCGGGTAACGGTTTTATGGATATGGGCAACAATACGACTGGTTCTTTGCGACATGTTCAGAACTTCAATCAGGCGAGTGATTACGAGATTGTGATTCGCTACACAGCACCTACGCGTGGTGGCAACATTACCATCTTGGTTAATGGTAAGCGCAATGTGGTAAAGTTGGAGGCGACAGAAACCAATGAATGGAAGAAAATGGGCGTTGCCGTCACCTTGAAAGCGGGCGATAACACACTTATTGTCACCAATACTGCAGGTCTCCCCATCTACATCGACCAAATCATCTATTGGCCGGTAGATGTGGAGGAGGAAAAGTTTGAGGTTAACATTCGCGAGGCTGAGCACGGAAAAGTGCTTGCCAGTGTGGATGAGGCTGCCGAGGGCGAGACAGTTACGCTGAGCATACTTCCGGAGGAGGGCTATGCCCTTACGTCTTGGAACATCATTCATGGAGAAGTCAACATCACCGACGACGGAACCTTTGTCATGCCCGATGACAATGTTACCCTTCAGCCCGTCTTCTCGGACACTACGATTGTCTATAATCTCGACTTTAATGAAGTGCTCTCAGGAACAATTCCACCAGGATGGCGCTGTGTTCAGGAGTCGGAAACCGTGCATGAATACCCCAATAACTATAGTCAGGGAGCGCGCATGTTTTCTGGTTTCACGGGTTATCAGGGCAAGGCCCTCTACTGGCGCGATGGCTGTTGTGAGTATGGACGGCAGACAGCATACCCTTTGCATCTGTCGGCAGGAAAGTATCGGCTCACCAGTGCAATGGCGGCCTGGAAATCGACACCGCGCTATGCCGTGAAGATATTGGATTCAAATGACAAGGTTGTAGCTTCATCGGCAACATTGTCTGCTACTCCCAATGTGAATGGCGACAGCTCGGGTAGTGTCTCCCAGGCGAGGGAACAGACGTTGGAGTTCGATATTGCATTGGAAGGCAAATATGTAATCTCATTCCAGAATCTCGATGCCATTGGTGGTTTCGATGAGTTCTTGCTATTGGAATGCCGACTGAACATTGTTCCCACTCAGACGGGAATCACCGCAACACATTCGTCAGTCGATGGACTCCCTGTTATTTATAACCTTCAGGGCATACGGCAGTCGGCACTCCGACGTGGTGTGAATGTTTTCCGCATGTCTGACGGAGACGTCAGGAAGGTGGTTGTCAAGTAAGCAAAAACATAAAAAAATAAACGAAAATGAAAAAGCATCTTTCACTTTTGATTCTTCTTTTCTTGGGTTTAAGCACCCAGGCCCAGAATCCTTATCTTCCCCTTTGGGAACATTTGCCTGATGGCGAGCCCCGCGTGTTTGAAGATCCCGACCGGCCTGGCCATTTCCGGGCATACATCATTGGATCGCACGATGTGACGCGAACGGCCTATTGTGGTCCCGACATACGCATGTGGTCGGCTCCGGTTGAGAATCTGACCCAGTGGCGTGACGAGGGGCCGCTCTTCACTCACTATGTCGATGGGCAGTGGGATACCATGTTTGCCCCTGACCTCGTGGAAGTCCGAGACCCGCAGACTGGCGGCAAGGTGTATTATCTTTATCCCCACTCACGCGGCTGGCGCCGTGTAGGTACCGTTTGCCGTAGCAATCGTCCCAATGGTCCCTTCACTCCCGTCAACCTCACTCCCGACGGGCGTCAATGCCTGAATGGCAGTGTGATTGACTTCGACCCCTCAGTCTTTGTCGAACCCGTTGCCGACCGTCGTGATGCGGACTACAATACGGGATTCCGTGCCTATGCGTTCTATGGCTTCAAGCATTCCACGGCCATCGAACTCGATCCTAAGACCATGTACAGCGTGCGTCCCGGAACCGAGATACACGACTATTTCCTGCCAGCCAGTCACAGCTATGGTCGCCTGTGTGACCCCGAGGGGATGGAGTATCCTGCCTTGTATGCGGGTCAGAATCCCGGTGAATTCAACTTCTTTGAGGCAAGCAGCATCCGGCAGGTGGGCAACAAATACGTGATGGTGTTCTCGGGATTCAGTGGTCCCGACTACGGACTATCCTCCACCAATTCTGCCTTGCGCTATGCCTATGGCGATTCTCCGCTTGGCCCCTGGCGTTCGGGAGGTGTGCTGGTCGATAGTCGTGGTGTGGTGCCCAACGAAGAGGGTACCCATCTGACCACCACCAATGCTGCACACAACACCCATGGGTCGTTGCAGCAAATCAACGGCCAGTGGTATGTCTTCTATCATCGTCCACCCCGTGGCTATGGTTTTGCCCGTCAGGCCATGGTGGCTCCTGTCAGGATTGAATGGGACAAGAAACCCGTCTCTAAGGGCGGCCAGGTGCGTATAACGGCCTACGACCCCTATGCCAAGGGAGAGACATGGACGGCTAAGGCCTCGGACGGTACAGAATACCGAGGTGCCGAGGTCACGAGCGAGGGTTTCAACATCTTTGGCTTGCCTCCCTATGCCTATTATTCGGCGGGAATCGCTTGCTGGATGTCCGACAATGGTTGGTTGCAGGACAACTATGACAACTGGGATAATAGCCAGACACTCAAAGGCATTGGCAATGGGGGCATTGTCGGCTTCAAATATTTCGGTTTTGGCGGACTTGCGAAGACGGACAAGGGCGTGCCTGCTTTTGCAGGAACACAAAAGGGGGATGGGACTCAGCTCTGTCTCAACCTTACCCCTGCGGGTAATGGTGCCTTCCGCATTCGGGTCATGCTCGATGCGCCATACGTCAACTCCAAGTGGATGGGGCGTGAATTGGGAGTGATGGAAGTTGCAGCCGATGCGGCACGCCATGCCCAGATCGTCATGCTCCCCGTGCCTCAGGTTGAGGGGTTACAGGGCAAGCATGCTATTTATCTTATAGCAGAGAGTCCTGACGGTGCTCCTTCGAAGGAACTCTTCGACCTTCATGGAATAGGCTTCCTCCCTCAGGGTCAGAAATTACAGGTGCCTCATGTCCCTCAGGTAACAATCCTTGCCGATGGTCAGCCTTTGCGCATGAGTTCCTCCCCGATTTTCTCGACTCCCGACAATGGCTTTACAGAAACGAACCGCTATCAGTTGTATGGCCGCCTAAACGAGGGCACACGCCTTGAGGTGCGCGCCAGCGACCCAGAGGTCCAAACCCATGTAAGTGACATCGTCGAGGGACGAGCCACTGTCACGTGTACTTATCGGGGCAGAAAGAAGATTTTCCTCGTCAACTGAGGGCGTGTATCTCCCCTCGCTCTTCAGAGTTTTTCTCCGTAGCAGAGGTCGCCGCAGTCACCGAATCCCGGTACGATGTATTTGTGTTCGTTCATGCCTGGGTCGATGGCTGCGCACCAAAGTGTGACGTCGGGAGCCACGTTCTTCTCGAGCATGTCCACGCCTTCGGGGGTGCCGATGACCGAGGCGATGTGCACTTGGTGGGGCTTACCCGTCTTGAGCAGTGCTTCGTAGGCGGCCACCATGCTTCCGCCCGTGGCCAGCATGGGATCGACGATGATGAGGGTCTTGCCCTTGACGCTGGGCGAGGCCATGTATTCGGTGTGGATGCCCACTTCGGTGTGCTCGCGGTTGGTGTACATGCGGAAGGCGGAGACAAAGGCATTTTCGGCATGGTCGAAGACGTGGAGGAAACCTTCGTGGAAAGGTAGTCCGGCACGCAGTACGGTGGCCAGCAGGAGGTCGTCCTTGATGACGGGCACCTGGGCGGTCCCCAGGGGGGTGGTGACGGTCTTTGCTTTGTAGGAGAGTGTGCGCGAGATCTCGTAAGCCATGGCTTCGCCTATGCGACGGATGTTTTGCCGGAACAGGGCTCGGTTGCGTTGGTAGGTTTTGTCGCGAATCTCGGCCATGAATTGATTGATGACGGAGTTTTGCTTGCTAAGATTGATGGTGTTCATGGTGGTTTGTCTGTTGAAAATGTAATGTCGATTGAGCAAAGGTACGAATTTAAATTAAAAATTGAAAGTTAGGGGCTAAAATTTAAACCTTAAACATTAAACTTTAAACTTTATTTTGTATCTTTGCGCAGGATTTCGGATTTGACATTAATCTGTTAACCCATTAACCTGTTAAACTGTTAAACTTTTAAATAAAAAACATGGCAAACTTAGATTTAACCAAGTATGGCATCACGGGTTCGACCGTGATTGCACACAATCCTTCGTACGAGTTCCTCTTCGAGGAAGAAACCAAGGCAGGCCTGACCGGCTACGACAAGGGTGTGAACACCGAACTGAACGCCGTGAACGTGATGACGGGTATCTACACCGGCCGTAGCCCCAAGGACAAGTACATCGTGGACGACGCTCAGAGCCACGACAAGGTTTGGTGGACCACCGAGGAGTACAAGAACGACAACCACCCCATG
>DGUV01000084.1 GCA_002395775.1 Prevotellaceae bacterium UBA4301 | reverse complement strand
CCTGGTCCCAAACCAGGAACGCTACCAACTGCGCTACACCCCGATTGCTCCGAAAAGCGGTGCAAAGATAGTGCAAATTGAGCGAAAAACCAAATTTTTATTTGAGTTTTTCCGAGATGCAGCCTATCTTCGACATGCGAAGCAGGTCAAAGATACGGAAATAAATTAAAAATTAAAAATTAAAATTTATCCGTGCCGAGCGAAAAATCAGTAAACGCGCAGCATGTGACCGGGTTCGGGCATGTAGCCGGGAGGCAGATGATTGAGTTTGTAGAGACTGGCCACGCGCATGCCGTAGAGCTGGGCTATGTCGTACATCGACTGCCCTGCCTGCACCACATGGGGAATGCGCTTGAACGATTTGTCGGCCCGCCCCCGCTTCTTCTGCAGGTAGAGGATGTCGCCCGCCTGCAGCGTGTAGCCGCTGGGCAGCTCGTTGTACTTGCGCAGTTTGCGCTTCTTCACGCCCGTCATCAGGGCCACCACGTCCAGGTTGTCGCCTGGCTGGACTACGATGTAGTAGTTCCGGTTGCAGGCATACACGGGATGGGAGGCATAGAACTGCTGCTCGGCCAGCTCGCGGCTCGTGGGCAAGGCGGAGGCCTGTCCCTGGGCGTGCTGGTAGTACTGCTGGCGCTGGGCGTCGTACTGGTGGAGACCGTAGTTCTCGATAATCTGGATGAGCTGCTGGGCATAGGTGGGGCTGGTGGCATAGCCGCAGGCCTTCAATCCCCGAGCCCAACCCTTGTAGTCGGTGGGCGACAGCTGGAAGAGGCTCTGGTAGCGGGGCTTCAGCAGGAACTGGGAGTGGTCCTCATAGCTCTCGGCCACCGAATTGTACTTACGGAAACGGTCGTCCGGTCGGTCGTCGCTCTTCACCACCCAAGGCCCTGTCCATCCCACTCCCACCTTGATGCCGAAGTGGTTGTTGGCCTTCGTGGCCAGCTCGCTCCTGCCGGCTGCGCTCTCCAGCAGACCTTGCGCAAGGGTGATGCTGGCCGGGATGCGGTGGCGCTGCATCTGGTCCTGAGCCATGGAGCGGTAGCACTCGATGTAGTCCCAGTAGGCTTGGTTGGGGCGCTGGGCATACGAATGAAGGATGAAGAACGAAGAATGAAGAATGAGGAGGAGGAGAATGATACGTTTCATGTGCCCAACATTTTGTTTCTGGGTGCAAAGATAGTATTTTTTAATTTTTAATTTTTAATTTTTAATTTAATATTGTATCTTTGCCGACAAAATAGACACTTTCTTATGGAAAAGTACGAAATCAAGAGCGAGGTTTGCGTCTATCAGGACAGCGAACTCCGTGCCGAAGACCGTGAACTGGTGGAAGCTGCCAAGCAGGCCACCACGAACAGCTATTCGCCCTACTCCCGGTTCAAGGTGGGAGCAGCACTGCGCCTGCAGGACGGCACCATCGTCACCGGCAGCAACCAAGAGAATGCTTCCTATCCCCTGGGCCTCTGTGCCGAGCGCACGGCCATCTTCCACGCCCAGCACATGCATCCCGACCAACCCATCCGAGCCATAGCCATAGCGGCGTGGGCAAACGGCCATTTCTACGAAGAGCCCATCCCTCCGTGCGGAGCTTGCCGACAGGTGATGCTCGAGGTGGAGAACCGCTACAAGAGCCCCATGCGCGTACTGCTCTGCGGCTCGCGAGGCGTCCACGTACTGGAGTCGGTCAAGTGTCTCCTCCCCTTCCAGTTCGTAAGTGAAAATCTGAAGAAATAGGGGCCCCACCCCCTCACCCCTCGCGAGGGAAGGGGAGTGGAAAGTATTAGAGATAAAAACATTATAGTAATATTAATTTAATTAAGAAATTGCCCACAACCCTCTGACACTATTATACGCCCCTCCCTCGGGAGGGGATTGGGGGGTGGGGCTACATTTTTTACATGATAACAGTTTCAAACCTTGCCATTCAGTTTGGCAAACGAGTACTCTACAAAGACGTTAATATCAAGTTCACTCCGGGCAACATATACGGAGTCATTGGTGCCAACGGCGCCGGCAAATCCACCCTTCTGAAAGCCATCAGCGGCGAACTGGAACCCAACAAGGGCACCATCGAACTGGGCCCGGGCGAACGCCTCTCCGTCCTCTCGCAGGACCACTTCCAGTATGACCAGGAAACCGTGCTCAACACCGTCCTCATGGGACACACCACCATGTGGGAGGTGATGCGCGAGCGCGAGGCTCTCTACTCCAAAGCCGACTTCACCGACGAGGATGGCATACGCGTGGCCGAGCTGGAGGACAAGTTTGCCGAGATGGGCGGATACACGGCCGAGAGCGACGCCGGCGCACTCCTCTCAGGCCTGGGCATCAAGGAAAGCAAGCACCACCAGCTGATGGGCGAACTCTCGGGTAAGGAGAAGGTGCGCGTCATGCTGGCCAAAGCCCTCTTTGGCAATCCCGACAACCTGCTGCTCGACGAGCCCACCAACGACCTCGACCTCGACACCGTGCAGTGGCTCGAACAGTACCTCTCGGAGTTCGAACAGACCGTGCTCGTGGTCAGCCACGACCGCCACTTCCTCGACTCCGTCTGCACCCACACCATCGACATCGACTTCGGCAAGGTCACCATGTTCGCCGGCAACTATTCGTTCTGGTACGAATCGAGCCAGCTGGCCCTGCGTCAGGCCCAGAACCAGAAGGCCAAGGCCGAGGAGAAGCGCAAGGAGTTGGAGGAATTCATCCGTCGATTCTCGGCCAACGTGGCCAAGTCGAAGCAGACGACCTCGCGCAAGAAGATGCTGGAGAAGCTGAACGTCGAGGAAATCCGTCCTTCCACCCGCAAATACCCGGGCATCATCTTCCAAATGGAGCGCGAACCGGGCAACCAAATCCTGGAGGTGGAGGGCTTGAAGGCAGTGGCCGAGGACGGCACCCTGCTCTTCGACAACGTGTCGTTCAACATCGAGAAGGGCCAGAAGGTGGTCTTCCTCAGTCACGACCCGCGTGCCATGACCGCCCTGTTCGAAATCATCATGGGCAACCGCGAGGCACAGGCCGGCACATTCTCCTGGGGCATCACCATCACGCAAGCCTACCTGCCCCTGGACAACACCGAATACTTCCAGTCCGACAAGAACCTGGTCGACTGGCTTATGCAGTACGGCGAGGGCAACGAAGTCTTCATGAAGGGCTACCTGGGCCGCATGCTCTTCTCCGGCGAAGAGGTGCTGAAGAAAGTCAACGTCCTCTCGGGTGGCGAGAAGATGCGTTGCATGATAGCCCGTATGCAGCTGCGCAATGCCAACTGCCTCGTCCTGGACACACCCACCAACCACCTCGATCTGGAAAGCATCCAGGCCTTCAACAACAACCTGAAACTCTTCAAGGGCAACATCCTCTTTGCCTCGCACGACCACGAATTCATCCAGACCGTGGCCAACCGCATCATAGAACTCACGCCCCAGGGCACCATCGACAAGCTGATGGAGTACGACGACTACATCTCGAGCGATGCCATCCGCGAACTCAAGGCAAAGATGTACGGCGAAGCATAAATTACAGCCTGCGGAAAGAAGATTTCGGAAACATTATGTCAAGGGACTGCCTTTGGCAAGCTTTTTGTTGCGCGCCAAGCAGCACTAAATAACAAAAAGATTATGACTAAAGAAGAAGAAAAGCAAATAGACGAAGAACTGAACCCAACCGAAACCTCAGAGAACTCCGAGAATTTAGAAACCTCAGAGAATTCAGAGGACTCCGATGAGACCCCCTCCGCCGAACCCTCGCTCGAGGACAAACTGGCAGAGGCCCAATCGCGCATAGCCGAACTGGAGAAGGAACGCCTCTACAAACAGGCCGAATTTGACAATTTCCGCAAGCGCATCATCAAGGAGAAGGCCGAGCTCATCCTGAACGGAGGACGCAAGGTGCTGGAGGCCATGCTGCCCGTCATCGACGACCTGGAGCGAGCACTCGCCCACATGCAGACAGCCGAGGACGTGGAGGCCGTGAAGGAGGGTGTTGACCTCATCTACAAGAAGTTCCTCAAAGTGATGGAGACCCAGGGCGTGACACAAATGAAGACCGAAGGCGCTGACTTCAACACCGACTTCCACGAGGCCGTTACCCAGTTCCCTGCCCCCTCACCCGAACTGAAGGGTAAGGTCATCGACTGCACCGAAAAGGGCTACATGCTCAACGACACCGTCCTGCGCTTCGCCAAAGTGGTTGTTGGCATCTAAAAAACGAAGGAATCATGGCAAAGAGAGACTACTACGAGGTGCTGGGCGTCAAGAAAGATGCCACACCACAAGAGATAAAGGCCGCCTACAAGAAGATGGCCATCAAGTACCACCCCGACCGCAACCCCGGCAACAAGGAAGCCGAGGAGAAGTTCAAGGAGGCTGCTGAGGCATACGACGTGCTCCACGACGAGCAAAAACGTGCCCGCTACGACCAATTTGGACATGAAGGCCTCAACGGCATGGAAGGCGGATTCTCAGGCGGAGGCATGAACATGGACGACATCTTCTCCATGTTTGGCGACATCTTCGGCGGACGCATGGGAGGAGGCGGCTTCGAGTTCAACTTCGGAGGTTTCGGAGGCGGCGGCAGTCGCGGAGGCCAGCAGGTGTATCGCGGAAGCGACCTCCGACTGAAGGTGAGCCTCACACTCAACGAGGTGGCCACGGGCGTGACCAAGAAGTTCAAGGTAAGGAAGTCGGTCATCTGCGACCACTGCCACGGAAGCGGCTCGGAGGACGGACAGACACAGACCTGCCCCACCTGTGGCGGCAAGGGCTATACGGTGAGAACCGTCAACTCGATGTTCGGCCGCATGCAGACACAACAATCATGTCCCACCTGCGGAGGTGAAGGCCACACCATCAAGAACAAGTGCTCGAAGTGCGGAGGCGAAGGCATCGTCACGGGCGAGGAACTTGTGGAAGTGAAAATCCCCGCCGGCGTTGCCGACGGCATGGTGGTGACCGTCCCCCAGAAGGGCAATGCGGCTAAGCACAACGGTGTGCCTGGCGACATACAGGTGTTCATCGAGGTGAAGCCCCACGAGAATTTCGTGCGCGAGGAACAGAATCTCGTCTATAACCTGCTACTTGACGTACCCACGGCCACATTGGGCGGACAGGTAGAAATCCCCACGCTCGACGGCAAGGCCCGCATCAAGATAGAACCCGGCACGCAACCCGGCAAGGTGGTGCGCCTTCGTGGCAAGGGGTTGCCAGCCGTCCAAGGCTATGGCTACGGAGTGGGCGACCTCATTGTCCACATCAGCGTTTACATCCCCGAAACGCTCAGTCGCGACGAGAAGCAAGCTATGGAGCAATTCGCCAAGAGCGACAACTTCCGGCCCAACGAATCGTGCCGAAACCGGATATTCGAAAAATTCAAGTCCATGTTTAGCTGATGACCTATCAGGAAACCATCGACTATCTGTTCCAGGCAGCCCCCCTGTTCCAACATATCGGAGCAGGAGCCTACAAGGAAGGTCTGGAAAACACCCACCTGCTCGACGAGCATCTGGGACATCCCCATCGGTCGTACCTGACCATCCACGTGGGAGGCACCAACGGCAAAGGTTCCGTAAGCCACACCCTCGCAGCCATACTGCAGAGTGCCGGTCTCCGGGTAGGCCTCTACACGAGTCCCCATCTGGTGGACTTCCGCGAGCGCATCCGCGTCAACGGCGAGATGATTCCCGAAGAGCGCGTCGTGCGCTTTGTCGATGAGGAACGTTCGTTCTTCGAGCCCCTCCATCCCTCGTTCTTCGAACTGGCAACAGCCCTGGCCTTCAAATACTTCGAAGAGCAACAGGTGGACATCGCCGTCATTGAGGTGGGACTGGGAGGAAGGCTCGACTGCACCAACATCATCACCCCCATCCTCTCCATCATCACCAACATCAGTCTCGAACACACCCAGTTCTTGGGTTCCACGCTTGAGGAGATTGCCCGTGAGAAGGCTGGCATCATCAAACGGGAAGTGCCCGTGGTCATTGGCGAGACGGGAGGCAATCAGTCGGTTCGACAGGTGTTCGCAGAGAAAGCCCAGACGATGGGCGCCCCCATCACGTTTGCCGACGAGGAGAACGAGATTCTCAGTTGGCACGATGGCACCTACGAAACTCGCCACTTCGGCACCTTCCAAGCCGAACTTCGCGGCCTTTGTCAGGAGAAGAATACAGCCACCATCCTATCTGCCCTAAAGACCTTAAACTCCTTAGAGTCCTTAAAAGCCTTATCGCCCAAGGCTATCCACGAAGGTTTCTCTCACGTCTGCGAGCTTACGGGACTCATGGGACGTTGGCAGAAGCTACAAGAAAGCCCCACGGTAGTTTGCGACACCGGCCACAATCCCGGCGGCCTACAGTACATTGCCCGCCAGCTGCGCTCGCTGAAAGGATTCTCACAACTGCGCATCGTAGTGGGAATGGTGTCGGACAAGGACGTAAGCGGCTCGCTCAGCCTTTTGCCCAAGGAGGCCACCTACTACTTCACACAAGCCAGCGTCCGTCGCGCCCTGCCTGCCTCGCAAATGGCTGAGTTAGGCAAGAAACTGGGACTCCAAGGCAAAGCCTATCCCACCGTCACCGAAGCCTATCAGGCAGCGCTCTCCGATGCCGACGAGGACGATTTTGTGTTCGTGGGCGGCTCGTCGTTCGTAGTGGCCGACCTGCTGAGCGAGCTAAAGGAGTGAAACGCACCCCTTACCCCAATATCAAGTCATCAAAGTCCCTTCCGCAAAAAAAAATACACTTTTCCGCCCGAAAGGTTGCACGGATGAAAAAGTTTCTGTAAGTTTGTAGGCACAACGACTAACTTTAAACCTAAACAGAGATGACACCACAACACATTTCGGGCCTGAAACGCGAAGATTTTCAGGCAGTGGTACAGGGGAAACAGACCGACCTGTTCACCTTAGTTAACAACAATGGCATGGAGGTTGACATCACCAACTACGGCGGTGCGCTCGTGAGCATCATGGTGCCCGACCGCAACGGCAACTATGGCAATGTCATACAGGGACACGACAACATCAAGGACGTAGTCGAAAGCCCCGAACCCTTCCTCTCCACACTCATCGGCCGCTATGGCAACCGCATCTGCAAGGGCAGGTTCACGATGAACGGCAAGGAGTACACCCTGGCCATCAACAACGGCCCCAACTCGCTCCACGGAGGCCCCACAGGAGCTCACGCACGCGTCTGGGATGCCGAGCAGGTAAACGAGCGCGAACTCGTCCTGCGCTACACCTTCGCCTATTACGAAGAGGGATTCCCCGGTGAGGTGAAGATGACCGTACGCTACACGCTGACCGACGACGACGAGCTGGTCATCGACTATCGCGGAGCCACCAACAAGAAGACCGTGGTGAACATGACCTCGCACGGCTACTTCTCGCTCTCAGGCATCCAGAACCCCACGCCCGAAGCCACCAACGTCCTGCTGCGCATCAATGCTGACTTCTACATTCCCATCGACGACACATCCATCCCCACTGGCGAGATTCTGCGCGTGGACGGCACTCCCTTCGACTTCCGCACGCCCAAACCTGTTGGGCAGGACATCGATGCCGACGACGAGCAGATCAGGAACGGTGCAGGATATGACCACTGCTTCGTCCTGAACAAGCGCGAACCCGGCGAACTCTCGCTGGCCGCAGAGATGACCGAACCCGTCAGCGGACGCACCATGGAAGTGTGGACCACCGAACCCGGCGTGCAGTTCTACAGCGACAACTGGGCAACTGGCTATCCCCTGCAGCACGGTTGCACGGCACCCCGCCGCTCGGCCCTCTGCTTCGAGGCACAGCACTTCCCCGACTCGCCCAATCGTCCCTACTTCCCCTCTGTCGTGCTGAAGCCCGGCGAAGTCTATACGCAGAAGACCGTCTATAAGTTCGGGACGGACAAGTAAGACCCACCCCCTGCCCCTCCCGTGGAGGGAGGGGAGTGGTTACTGCCAAGTCAAAAATAAAATTTTAACAATAACAAAATAGTAGAATACCTCCCCACAAAAACATTCTACTCTCCCCCTTATGGGGGAGCGGGGAGAGGGTCTTTTATGGAACAAAAGAAACAATGGGGCGCCATCATCGTAATGATAGCCCTGTTTGCAATGATTGCCTTCGTGACGAATCTCTGTTCGCCCATGGGCGTCATCGTGAAAAACCAGTTCGGAACCACCAACTTCATGGCCATGATTGGCAACTACGGCAACTTCATGGCCTATCTCGTCATGGGCTTCCCCGCAGGCCTGATGATTAAGCACTGGGGCTACAAGCGCACAGCCCTCGTCGGCCTCTTGGTGGGCATCACAGGCATCATCGTACAGTGGCTCTCCGGCTGGGGCGGCATGGCCGTCTATCTGTGCGGAGCCCTCATCTCGGGTTGCTGCATGTGCATCCTGAACACCGTCGTCAACCCCATGCTCAACCTGCTCGGTGGCGGTGGCAATAAGGGCAACCAGCTCATCCAGACCGGCGGTGTGTTCAACTCAACCGCAGCCGTGGCCGTCTATATCATCATGGGTGCCCTCATCGGTGATGCAGCAAAGGCAAAGATCTCTGACGCCACACCTGCCCTGATGATTGCCCTGGCCATCTTCGTCATTGCCTTCATCGTAATCTTCTTCACCAAGATCGAAGAACCCCAGCAAGCCGTCGAAGTTAAGAGCGGCGAGAAAGACCCCCACTCGGCCTTCTCCTTCCGTCACTTCAACCTCGGCATCCTGGCCATCGGCCTCTACGGTGGTGTCGAAATGGGCATCCCCGGCTACATCCTGCAATATCTGACAGCTGCCCCCGATGCAGCCACTCCTGGCCTGGCCATGGACGCTGGCTACGTAGGCACACTGGCCTCCATCTACTTCCTCTTCATGCTCATTGGCCGTTTCATCGGCGCCAGCGTGGGCGGTAAGGTCAGCACCAAGGCCATGATTACTTTCGTCAGCGCCACAGCCGTCATCCTGCTCCTCTTGGGCATTTACCTGCCCACGAGCGTCAGCGTCAGCGTTCCCGGCATTGACTACACCAACATGGCCCTCATTTGGGGCGACATCCCCGTAGGCATCTTCTGCTTCCTCCTCGTAGGTCTTTGCGCCAGCGTCATGTGGGGTGGCATCTTCAACCTTGCCACCGAGGGCCTCGGCAAGTACACTGCCATCGCCTCCGGAGCCTTCATGACCATGGTTTGCGGCTTCGCCATCATGGTGGGCATTCAGGGCCTCGTAGCCGACTGGACAGGTTCGTACCTCACCTCTTACTGGGTACCCCTGCTCTGCGCCGCCTACATCCTCTACTATGCACTCTGGGGCAGCAAGAATGTGAATACGGATATTCCCGTGGAATAGGACTCACCCCCCTGCCCCCTCTCTGTTAGCGAGGGGGAGCAGTCACTCATGAATAAACTAACATTTAACAATAACACCTAAGTAGAATACCTCCCCACAAACCATTCTACTCTCCCCCTAAAGGGGGAGCGGGGAGGGGGTCTAAAATGAAATTAACAATCGAAGATGTACGGAGCCGCTTCATCAAGCACTTCGATGGCTCCACCGGTAATGTTTACGCCTCTCCAGGCCGTATCAACCTCATCGGCGAACACACCGACTACAACAACGGATACGTGTTCCCCGGCGCAGTAGAACAGGGCATGATAGCAGAACTCAAGGCTAACGGCACACGCAACGTCCGCGCCTACTCCATCGACCTCAAGGACAAGGTGGAATTCTCGCTCGACGACGAGAAGGGCCCCAATGCCACATGGGCTCGCTACATCTACGGTGTATGCCGCGAGATGATGGCTCTGGGCGTACCCGTACAGGGCTTCAACACTGCTTTCGCAGGTGACGTGCCCCTGGGCGCAGGCATGAGTTCCTCTGCCGCCCTGGAGAGCACCTTTGCCTTTGCCCTCAACGACATGTTCGGCGACAACAAGATCGACCGCATGGAACTGGCCAAGGTAGGTCAGCGCACCGAGCACAAGTACATCGGCTGCAACTGCGGCATCATGGACCAGGCCATCTCCTGCCTCGGCAAGGCCGGTCACCTCATGCGTATGGACTGCCGCTCTGGCGAAATTGCTTACTTCCCCTGGGAACCCAAGGGCTACAAACTGATGCTCGTCAACTCCTGCGTCAAGCACGAACTGGCAGGCTCTCCCTACAACGAGCGCCGTCTGCAGTGCGAGCACGTGGCTGAGATCATCAAGAAGCACCATCCCCAAGTAGAGACCCTGCGCGACGCCAACATGCAGATGCTGGACGAGGTGAAGGACGAAATCACCGAAGTTGAGTACAAGCGCGCCCACTACGTCATCGGCGAAATCGACCGCGTGCTGGCCGTCTGCGACGCACTGGAGAAGGGCGACTACGAACTCGTAGGCCAGAAGATGTACGAGACCCACTACGGCCTCTCGAAGGAGTACGAAGTAAGCTGCGAGGAACTCGACTTCCTCAACGACGTAGCCAAGGAAGAGGGCGTCACTGGTTCTCGCATCATGGGCGGCGGCTTCGGCGGCTGCACCATCAACCTCGTAGCCGAGGAGATGTACGACCACTTCAAGGAAGTCGTTCAGAAGCGTTTCTTCGAGAAGTACGGCAAGAAGTGCATCGTCATCGACGTAGTCATTGGCGATGGCGCACGTCGTCTGGCATAATCGCCTGACTGACTAAAGATTTTAAAAACAGGAGCGCAAGCATTTTTGCGCTCCTGTTTTCGTTTACAAGGGGTCTTATACATGAGCTGATGACTACGACCAAGCATCAGCCCTTCTCATAAAATGCGCCCATAGTCAAACTATTATAAAAAAAACGAGAGAAGAATGTCGTAGTTTCAAAGATTTTCAGTAAATTTGCTACGATATTGTGTTTATATCACTTACTTAATAATAATTTGACCATGAAAAGAATCATGAAATCAGCCTTCCTTGCCTGTGCGGCCATCACGTTGCTGGCCAGTTGCGAAAAGAAGCAGGAAGCACAACTCACGACCTCGGGCCTCGACCCAGTCAAGTTTGAATCCACCATCGACGGCAAGCAGACTGCCCTCTATACGCTGAAGAACAAAAGCGGCATGGAGGTGTGCATCACCAACCTGGGCGGACGCGTAGTCAGCCTGATGGTGCCCGACCGCGACGGCAAACTGACCGACGTGGTGCTGGGCTACGACAATGTGGCACAGTATGCCGACCGCGAGGGTTCGCCCAGCGACTACGGAGCAAGCATTGGCCGATATGCCAACCGCATCAGCAAGCACTCCTTCACGATTGGTGAGGAGACCTACGAACTGGTACCCAACGACGGCGACAACTGTCTGCACGGCGGTCCCACGGGGTGGCAGTATCAGGTGTACGACGCCGAGCAGGTGGACGACCAAACGCTGAAGCTGACCATCGTAAGCCCCGACGGCGACAACGGATTCCCCGGCGAGGTGACAGCCGTGACCACCTACAAGCTGACGGACGACAACACACTGGACATCACTTGGGAGGCAACAACCACCAAGGAGACCGTCATCAACCAGACGAACCACTGCTACTTCAACCTCAACGGCCGATTCGACGCCGTGGGCACGAACATGGAGCTGATGGTCAACGCCGACAACTTCACCCCCTCCGACGTGAACTACATCCCCACGGGTGAAATCCTGCCCGTAGAGGGCACTCCCTTCGACTTCCGCACCCCGAAGGCTCTCGCTGAGGTCGTGAACGACACCACGTTTGACCAAATCAAGAACGCCACGGGCGTGGATCACAACTTCTGCCTCAACACCTACAAGGACGGCAAGGGCGACGACACGCAGGTGTGCGCCAGCCTTTACAGCCCCGAAACAGGCATCCTGCTGGAGGTCTTCACCAACGAACCGGGCATTCAAGTCTATACGGGCAACTTCCAGGGCGTGGGTCGCGACAAGGACATCGTGCGCAAGCATGGTCTCAAGTATCCCAAGCACGTGAGCGTCTGCCTGGAGAGCCAGAAATATCCCGACACGCCTAACCATCCCGAATGGCCTTCAGCCAGCCTGAAGCCAGGCAAGACGTACCAGAGCCACTGCGCTTATAAATTCAGTGTAAAGTAAAGCCCCCTACCCCTCCCCTCGGGGAGGGAAAAGACACGTTTTACATATATGAATAACACAGATAAGGGAAGCAAAGGGTATCTGATCAGCATCGTCATGGTGGCGGTGCTGGGCGGATTGCTCTTCGGATATGACACGGCGGTAATCTCTGGCGCCGAAAAGGGGCTGCAGGCTTTCTTCATGGAAGCCAAGGATTTCTCCTACACCGACGGCTGGCACGGATTCACCTCGGCCAGCGCCCTGATTGGTTGCATCATCGGTTCGGCACTCTCCGGCTTCCTGGCCACGAACCTTGGCCGTAAGCGCTCGCTGATAGTTGCCGGTCTGTTGTTCTTCGTGTCAGCGCTCGGTTCCATGGAACCCGAGTTCCTTTTCTTTGAACATGGAAACCCCACCTACTCACTGCTCATCATGTTCAACCTCTACCGCGTAATTGGCGGCATCGGCGTGGGTTTGGCTTCAGCCATCTGCCCCATGTACATTGGCGAGGTAGCCCCCTCTAATATCAGAGGTATGTTGGTAAGCTGGAACCAGTTTGCCATCATCTTCGGTCAGTTGGTGGTGTACTTCGTCAACTTCTTCATCCTCGGCGACCACATTCAGCCCCTGGTGGAGGAGATGGGCAAGGGCATTGCAGCCATCAACCCTGCCGCACAGTGGACGGTGACCACGGGTTGGCGTTACATGTTCGGAAGCGAGGCAGTGCCTGCAGGACTCTTTGCCTTGCTCATCTGTTTCGTGCCTGAGACTCCGCGTTATCTCGTAAGCATCGGTCGCGACGACGTGGCCTCTCGCATTCTGACCAAGATTAACGGCTCGAGCAAGGCCGCCCAGATTCTGCAGGACATCAAGGATACGATGGTGGTGAAGACCGAAAAGCTGATGACCTATGGTGCCATGTGCATCTTCGTAGGCATCATGCTCAGCGTCTTCCAACAGGCAGTGGGCATCAATGCCGTGCTGTACTACGCCCCCCGCATCTTCGGCGACATGGGCATGGACAACCCGATGATGATTACCGTCTTCATGGGTGTCATCAACATTCTCTTTACGCTGGTGGCCATTTTCACCGTGGAGAAGTGGGGTCGCAAACCGCTGCTCATCTATGGTTCCCTGGGCATGGCTCTTGGAGCATTCGGTGTGGCCGCCACCTTCGGGCACGCCGGAATGGAGATGTTCACGGCAGCCTCGCTGCTCATCTATTCGGCCTCCTTCATGTTCTCGTGGGGGCCCATCACCTGGGTTCTCATTGCCGAGATCTTCCCGAACACCATCCGTGGTGGGGCTGTCGCCATTGCCGTGGCCTTCCAATGGATATTCAACTTCATCGTTTCCAGCTCGTTCGTACCCATGTTCAACATGCACCTCAAAGAAGGTGACGACTTCGGACACTGGTTCACCTATGGCCTTTACGGCATCATCTGCCTGCTGGCTGCCTGCTTCGTATGGCGATTGGTTCCTGAGACCAAGGGCAAGACGCTGGAGGACATGACAAAGCTGTGGAAGAATAAGAAGAATGAAACATTAAACAATCTATAAACCCAAAAATCAACAAAAAAAATGAACTGGAGTTCACATGAATTCATTTGGCTCGACTGGGCGGTACTCGCCATCGGCCTCTGCGGAGTGGTAGCTGCCGTATGGTACGCCATCTGGAAAGACAAGAAAGCCCAGCAGGGCGAGGACTCAAGCGCCTACCTCTTCGGTAAGGGCGAGCCCTGGTATGTAATCGGTATGGCCATCTTTGCCGCCAACATCGGCTCGGAGCACCTCGTAGGTCTCGCCGGCACAGGTGCCAAGGACGGCGTCGGCATGGCCCACTGGGAGATGCAAGGCTGGATGATCCTCATCCTGGGTTGGCTCTTCGTGCCCTTCTATCAGTTGATGATCAACAAGATGGGTAAAATCATCACCATGCCCGATTTCCTGAAGATGCGCTACACCCAGCGCACAGGCTCGTGGCTGAGCATCATCACCCTGGTGGCCTATGTGCTGACGAAAGTCTCCGTAACGGCCTTCACGGGCGGTATCTTCTTCAAGTACTTGCTGGGCATCCCCTTCTGGTACGGTGCCATCGGTCTGATTGCCATCACGGCTGTCTTCACCGTCTTTGGCGGCATGAAAGGTGTGATGACACTCTCCACCATCCAGACCCCCATCCTCATCATCGGTTCCTTCCTGGTGCTGTTCCTGGGCCTTGCTGCCCTGGGCGATGGTAGCATCGTGGCAGGATGGCAAAACATGATGGCCGTCTGCAACCAGGCCCACGAAGGCTTCGGCACGACCCACATGTTCCACACCGACCCCGCCGACCCCATGTATCCGCAGTTCCCCGGCTATGTGGTGTTCCTTGGTGCCTCAATTATCGGTTTCTGGTACTGGTGTACCGACCAGCACATCGTACAGCGTGTACTGGGTCAGGTGCCCGGTGAGGACAACGCCAAGGTGATTGCCCGCGCACGTCGTGGTACCATCGCCGCCGGTTTCTTCAAGATTCTCCCCTGCTTCATGTTCCTCATCCCCGGTATGATTGCCTACGCCCTGTCGCAGAACCCCGACAGCGGTATCGTCATGGACATCACCAACCACGAATCCACTGACGGTGCCTTTGCCATGATGGTGAAGAACATCCTGCCCGCCGGCATCAAGGGCATCGTGACCATCGGTTTCGTATGCGCCCTGGTGGCTTCGCTGGCAGCCTTCTTCAACAGCTGCGCAACCCTGTTCACCGAGGACTTCTACAAGCCCATGAAGAAGGGCATGTCGGAGGCTCACTACGTCTTCGTAGGTCGCATGGCCACGGTCGTTGTCGTCATCCTCGGTCTGCTGTGGATGCCCATCATGATGAACATGGGTAACCTCTACTCCTACCTGCAGGACATCCAGTCACTGATTGCTCCCGCCATGGTAGCCGTCTTCACGCTTGGTATCTTCTCGAAGAAGATCACCCCGAAGGCTGGTGAATGGGGCCTCATCGGTGGCTTCGTCATCGGCATGGTTCGTCTGCTCACCAACGTCATCACCGACTCTGGCAAGGCCGTCATGGAAGGTGCCTTCTGGGAGAACACCACCTGGTTCTGGCAGACCAACTGGCTCATCTTCGAGTGCTGGCTTCTGGTGTTCATCATCATCCTGATGGTATGCGTCAGCTGCTTCACTCCCGCTCCCTCTAAGGAACAGGTCGAGGCCATCACCTTCACCTCCGACTTCAAGCAGAGCATCCGCGAAAGCTGGGGCTTCTGGGACATCGTCGGCACACTGGTTGTCATCGGTCTCTGCGCCTGCTTCTATTGGTATTTCTGGTAATTAATTAAGCACAGAGGACGCAGAGAAGACTGAGAACACAGAGACAGAGTTTCTTTGAGAGAAGCAGAGAGACATGATTGCACAGGAAAGATTAGGACAACTGAACAAGATATCAGAAGCCATCATTGGTGCAGCGATAGAGGTCCACAAGTTTCTGGGGCCGGGTTTGCTCGAGTCTGTCTATGAAGTCTGTCTCTTGGAAGAAATGGAACAAAGAGGACTGAAAGTTCAGCGACAAGTCCACCTACCTCTATATTATAAAGGTAAAGTAACCAACAAATCTTTCGTCATCGACATTCTCGTTGAGGATGAGGTTATATTGGAACTGAAGTCAGTAAATTGGATGCCCAACGTCTGTGAGCACCAACTCATGACCTATCTTAAACTCACCAACAAGAATCTCGGCCTGCTCATCAACTTCAACGTCCCACGTTTGATAGATGGAGTAAAAAGAAGATTAAATGGTTAAGCACATACTTCTCTGTGCGCTCTGTCTCCTCTGCGCGCTCTGTGCATAAGCATGAAATGATTATGTTAGAAGAACTCAAACAAAAAGTATTCAAGGCCAACCTTGACTTGGTGAAGCAGGGATTGGTCATCTTCACCTGGGGCAATGTTTCGGGCATCGACCGCGAAAAGGGTCTCGTTGTCATCAAGCCTTCGGGCGTCAGCTATGACGAGATGAAGGCTGAGGACATGGTGGTCGTTGACCTGGAGACAGGCAAGGTGGTAGAGGGCGACCTCAACCCCTCGTCGGACACCCCCACGCACCTCGTCCTCTACAAGGCCTTCCCCAACATCCAGGGCGTTGTACACACCCACTCCACCTACGCCACGGCATTCGCCCAGGCAGGACGCGACATCCCCAACATCGGCACCACACACGCCGACTACTTCTATAAGGATATCCCCTGCACGCGCGACATGACAGAGGCCGAAGTGAAGGGTCAGTACGAACTGGAGACGGGCAACGTCATCGTCGATGAGATTCTGAACATCCGCAAGATCAACCCCGACCACACGCCCGCCGTGCTGGTGAAGAACCACGGCCCCTTCTCCTGGGGCACCTCACCCGACAATGCTGTCTATAACGCCAAGGTGATGGAGCAGTGCGCCAAGATGGCCTTCGTGGCCTTCTCGGTCAATCCCAACCTCACGATGAATCCCCTCTTGGTCGAGAAGCATTACATGCGCAAGCACGGACCCAATGCCTATTATGGTCAAAAAGGACAAAAACATTAAACCTTAATTACTAACAATAGACCCATTACCCCTGTATTGGTCCTCCCCCTCGGGGGAGTAAGAGGGGGGCTGATTATGTTTGAAAATTTAGAGATTTGGTGGGTAACTGGCGCACAGTTGCTCTACGGAGGTGACGCAGTCATCGCAGTTGACGCACACTCAAAGGAAATGGTCGAAGGCCTGAACAAGAGCGGGAACATCCCCGTGAAGATTGTCTATAAGGGCACGGCCAACAGCTCGAAGGAAGTAGAACAGGTGATGCTCGCTGCCAACAACGACGAGAAGTGCGTAGGCATTATCACCTGGATGCACACCTTCTCACCCGCAAAGATGTGGATCAAGGGTCTGCAGCAGCTGCAGAAGCCCCTCCTCCACTTCCACACACAGTACAACGCCGAGATTCCCTGGGGCGAGATTGACATGGACTTCATGAACCTCAACCAGAGTGCTCACGGCGACATCGAGTTTGGTCACATCTGCACCCGTATGCGTGTTGCCCGCAAGGTCGTTTGCGGCTACTGGAAGGACGAGCAGGCTCAGAAGCAGATTGCCGTCTGGGCACGCGTTGCCGCCGGTGTTGCCGACGCTCACGACGTGCGCTGCCTGATGTTCGGTAT